>NZ_JBDQQP010000023.1:0-128573 GCF_039888735.1 Streptomyces sp. CAU 1734 | reverse complement strand
GTGGTTATAGCGTTAGGGAAACGCCCGGTTACATTCCGAACCCGGAAGCTAAGCCTTTCAGCGCCGATGGTACTGCAGGGGGGACCCTGTGGGAGAGTAGGACGCCGCCGAACAATTTTTATGTCTCGTCCCCCGGACATTGTCCGGGGGACGAGGCTTTTTTGCGTTCACGACCCGAACAGAATCATCCGGGGGAGGAGCTCCTACGCTGAAGCCATGGACTACGACCTCGTCATCTTCGACAACGACGGTGTGCTCGTCGACAGCGAGCCGATCGCGAACACGATTCTGGCCGGGTATCTGACCGAACTGGGGCACCCCACCTCGTACGAGGACTCCCTCCGCGACTACATGGGCGCCGCCGTGCACCGCGTTCACGATCTGGTGCTGGAGCGGACCGGGCAGCGGCTGCCGGAGGATTTCGACGAGACCCTGCACCGCCGGACCTTCGCGGCCTTCGAGCGGGAGCTGCGCCCTGTCGAAGGGGTCGCCGAGGTGCTGGAGAAGCTTGTCGCGGACGGAGTTCCCTACTGTGTCGCCTCCTCCGGGAGCCATGAGCGGATTCGCGTCGGGCACCGGAGGACCGGACTCGACCGCTGGTTCCGGGACGAGATCATCTTCAGCGCGCAGGACGTCGGGAAGGGAAAGCCCGCCCCCGATCTCTTTCTGCACGCGGCGCGGCGGATGGGGGCCGAGCCGGCCCGCTGTGCCGTGGTCGAGGACAGCGTCCTCGGGGTGCGGGCGGGCGTTGCCGCCGGAATGGATGTCTTCGGATTCACCGCGATGACCCCGGCCGCACAGCTCGCCGGAGCCAGGGCGCACTTCGCCGCGATGCCGGAACTCCCCGCCCTGCTCGGCTGAATCACCGCTGGAGTCGAGTCCGCCGGCCGGGCGCCCGGTCGTCTGCCCGCGGATGAATCCCGATACCGTGGCGGGCATGAGTGGCCGCGGGTTGTTGATGTGGGACGAGGCAGTGACCGCGTACGACTTCGGGGACAGCCACCCGATGGATCCGGTGCGGCTCGAACTGACCATGGGGCTGGTGCGGGCCTTCGGACTCGACCGCGCCATGGACGTGGTGTCCGCCAAGCCCGCGGGCGACTCCACCCTCCGGCTGGTGCACCGGGCCGACTATGTGGCCGCGGTGCGTGCCGCCTCCGTCCGGCCGCGCGACGCCGACCAGGCGTACGGGCTGGGCACCGTGGACGATCCGGCCTTCGCCGGGATGCACGAGGCGTCCGCGCTGATCGCCGGGCAGTCCGTCGGGGCCGCCGAGGCCGTCTGGCACGGCCGGGCCGCCCATGCCGTGAACTTCGCCGGCGGGCTGCACCACGCCATGCCCGGCGCGGCGGCCGGGTTCTGCATCTACAACGACGCCTCCCTCGCCATCGCCCGGCTGCTGGAGCTGGGCGCCGAGCGGGTCGCCTATGTGGATGTGGACGTACACCACGGGGACGGCGTCCAGGCCGCGTTCTGGGACGACCCCCGGGTGCTCACCGTCTCGCTGCACGAACATCCCCGGATGCTCTTCCCCGGGACCGGGTGGCCGGAGGAGACCGGAGCGGACGGCGCGGGCGAGGGCGGGGCCGTCAATCTCGCGCTGCCCGCCGGAACCGGCGACGAGGGATGGCTGCGGGCCTTCCACGCCGTCGTGCCGGAACTGCTGGCCGGCTTCCGGCCCCAGGTGCTGGTGACCCAGCACGGGGCCGACACCCATTTCGAGGATCCGCTGGCGCATCTCGCCGTCTCCCTCGACGCCCAGCGCGCCGTCCAGGAGGCGTGTCACGCCCTGGCGCACGAGTACACCGACGGCGGCCGGTGGATCGCCCTCGGCGGCGGCGGTTACGCGGTCGTGGATGTGGTGCCCCGGTCGTGGACGCATCTGGTGGGGATCGCCGCTCACCGGCCGGTGGACCCGGAGTCGGATGTTCCGCAGGAGTGGCGGGACGAGGTCTACGCACGGACCCGGCAGCCCGGACCCCGGCGGATGACCGACGGCCGCAAGCCGGTGTGGCGCGACTGGGACGCCGGGTACGACCCCGCCGACCGGCTCGACCAGGCCGTACTCGCCACCAGGCGGGCGGTGTTCCCGCTCCGGGGGCTGCTGCCCTGACCCGGCCGCCGGTGCGGCTGTACGGACGCGAGGGGGCCCTGTGCCGCCCCGGAGGTCATGGGGGTGGTGTGGACGCTCGCGGGCGGCGTACGAGCCCATGACGCGCGCCCCCGGGCTCCGGACGCGCGACCGGACGCCGCCGGCGTTACGCCAACGGTGGGGCCACCGTCGTCTTTCGGCCCTTTCGGGGCGGCGGCTGCGGGAGCATCGGCGGTGTGACGAGCACCCGGGCGCTGCGGGCGCACCTCCTGGCGGCCGGGCTGGCCGGGACCGTACGGAACCAGCGGGAGGCGAGCCTGCGCGCCTACCGGCTCTTCGCCGCGCGCGATCCCCGGCTCACCCTCGGACTCGATCCCGAGCACGAGTGGAGCCCCGCCGGGGTACTCGCACTGATGGCCGACAAATGCGGGGTCCCGGCCGATCCCGCGCTGGTGGCGGGGCACGATGTCATTGACCCCGAGCGGACACTGGGCGCGCTCCGGGTCTTCGCCGAGCGGCTCGGGGAGACCGCCGCCCGGCGCGGAGCGGTGCTGCTCGGAACAGGTCATCCGCACCATTTGCTCGGTTTCTACGCAGGACTCGCAGACGCTTTGTCGGCGGCGGGCTGCGTCGTTCTCACCCCCGCGCAGGGGCAATGTGTCGACATAACGACCCGGTTCGGGGTACGTACGTGCCACCTCGACTACGTACGGGGAGTCGCGCTGGTGCGGGAACCCGGCGCACGGTCAATCAGGAGTGAAACCGGCGCACACACCCATTCCCCCCTCCCCGTCCGGATGGCGCTGCAAGCGCTTTCCCGGTCGGGCGGGCCCCTGCCCGAGCTGGTGATCGGGGACCATGGATGGGTCTGCGGGGCAGGTCAGCTGGGGTTCGACGCCATTGGCCTGGCCGACACGGACGATCCCGCGCCCTTTGTGGGGGAAGCCGAGCGGAGTATCGCTGTAGCGGTGCCGCTCGATGACTCCGTGCGGTCCTCTTACTACGCACCGCTGACACGGTATGTACTCAATCGGGCGTGTCTGTCACAGTAGGCGGCCGATGGCTGCTCCTCTTCCCCACTCGTACCACCCGCCCCTAGTCTGGGGAGTGAGCGCGCAGCGACGAAGAGTCACCGGAGGGGAAGCCGGTGTGCGTCGTGCGCGGAAGGTACAGGTGGGTCATGGCTGCTGGCGATCGGCCTCTGAATGAGGTCAAGTTCCTTACTGTGGCGGAAGTTGCCGCAGTGATGCGGGTGTCGAAGATGACGGTGTACCGCTTGGTGCACAGTGGGCATCTGCCGGCGATCCGGGTGGGGAGGTCCTTCCGGGTACCGGAGCAAGCGGTGCACGACTACCTCCGTGAGTCCTTCGTGGGGGTGGAATCCGCATAGCCGAAACAGGGCGGCTGCCCTCGGATTACAACCTCTGAGCTCTGCCGGGTAGGCTGGACCGACGTAGGTCGTGTGGGCCCAGACGCCCCGCACCGAGTGAAGAGAAGTGAGCGAGGGTAGTCGTGGGCTCTGTTATCAAGAAGCGGCGCAAGCGGATGGCGAAGAAGAAGCACCGCAAGCTGCTCAAGCGCACGCGCGTTCAGCGTCGCAACAAGAAGTAGGCGACAAGCTGTACGTGTCATTGGGGTCCTCTCACCAGCCGGTGGGAGGGCCCCATTGCGCTGTCCGGGGCGGCTGCGGCGGGCGGGTTCCGCACGCTCCCGGCCCTGGCCGCCCGGGCCGGCCGCCGGCGGCGGTGCGGTGTATTTCCGGTGCATTTACCGGTAAAGGAGTGCCCCGCGGTCATCCTTGTGCGACAGCGAGCCGCTACCGTGACGCTGGGAGTGGGCTCATCGGACCTCAGGGAAGGCGCTGATCTTGGGAAAGGTCGTGCTCGTCACCGGCGTGGCCCGGCAGCTCGGCGGCCGGCTCGTACGGCGTGCCCAGCGGGACCCCGGGGTCGAACGGGTGATCGCTGTGGACGCGGTCGAGCCCGGCCACCATCTCGGCGGCGCCGAGTTCGTGCGCACCGACATCCGGCGGCCCGAGATCGGGCGGGTGCTGGCCGAACACCGGGTCGACACCGTCATCCATCTCGATGTCACGGGTACGCCGCTGGGTGCCGGCGGGCGCACCTCGGTCAAGGAGACCAATGTCATCGGCACGATGCAGCTGCTCGGCGCCTGCCAGAAGTCGCCGACCGTCAGCCGGCTGGTGATCAAGTCCAGTACGAGTGTCTACGGCTCCGCGCCGCGCGATCCCGCGGTCTTCACCGAGAACACCCCGCCGAAGTCGCTGCCGAGCGGCGGCTTCGCCAAGGACGCCGTGGAGGTCGAGGGATATGTCCGCGGCTTCGCCCGGCGCAGGCCGGATGTCGCCGTCTGTGTGCTGAGGTTCGCCAACATCCTCGGGCCGTGCGCGGACTCCCCGCTCGCCCAGTACTTCTCGCTGCCCGTGCTGCCGACGGTTTTCGGCTACGATCCGCGCCTTCAGTTCGTCCATGAGGACGATGTGATGGAGGTGCTGGGGATGGCGCTGCACGAGCCCCGGCGCGGGACCCTCAACAGCGGCACCTTCAATGTGGCGGGGGAGGGCGTGCTGCTGCTGTCGCAGTGTTCGCGGCGGCTGGGGCGGCCGACGCTGCCGGTGCTGCTGCCCGCGGTGACCTGGGTCGGTTCCGCGCTGCGCACGGTGGGGATCACGGATTTCTCGCCCGAGCAGTTCCGGCTGCTGACCCATGGCCGGGTGGTGTCGACGGCTCAGACCCGGGAGACACTGGGGTTCGTACCGAAGTTCACGACCGCGGAGACCTTCGCCGATTTCGCGCGGAGCCGGGGGCCGGGGCTGCTGCCGCCGGAGTCCCTGGAGCGGGCCGTGGACCGGATGGGGCAGTCGCTGGCCACCGGGGCCGGGGAAGCCCTTCCCGTACCGAAGCAGCGGGCTCGGCGCGGTCGGCGCGACGCCGGACAAGGAGCGTAGGCACGATGGCGGACGCCAAGGTCATTCCGTTCGACGACGACCGTTCGCGGGGCGCCGGCGCGCAGCGCCTGGGGCGCCGGCGGACCGCCGGGGGGCCGGGTGTGGGCGAGTCCGATGTCAGCGCGCTGCCCGGGGTGGCCGCGGAGGCGGCGGCCGGGACGCCGTCGCCGGATTCCGGGGAGCCCGCCGGGTCCGCCGAGGGGTGGGACCGCCGGATCGCGGACGGGCTGGCCTTTCTGCGGCGCCGGCTGACCGGGCAGTACGAGGTCGATGAGTTCGGGTACGACGAGGAGCTGACCGACCAGGTTCTGATGTCCCTGCTGCGGCCCCTGTACGAGCGTTATTTCCGGGTCGAGGTGAAGGGCATCGAGAACATCCCGTCCGAGGGCGGGGCGCTGGTGGTGGCCAATCACTCCGGCACGCTGCCGCTGGACGGGCTGATGATGCAGGTCGCCGTCCACGACAGGCATCCGGCCGGGCGGCATCTGCGGCTGCTCGCGGCGGACCTGGTCTTCATGCTCCCGGTCGTCAATGAGCTGGCCCGCAAGGCCGGGCACACCCTGGCCTGCGCGGAGGACGCGGAGCAGCTGCTGCGGCGGGGTGAGGTCGTCGGGGTGATGCCGGAGGGCTTCAAGGGGATCGGGAAGCCGTTCGGCGAGAGGTACAAGCTCCAGCGCTTCGGCCGGGGCGGCTTTGTGTCGACGGCGCTGCGGGCCGGGGCGCCGATCGTGCCGTGCTCGATCGTGGGCGCCGAGGAGATCTACCCGATGATCGGGAACGCGAAGACGCTCGCCCGGCTGCTGGGGATTCCGTACTTCCCGATCACGCCCACCTTTCCCTGGCTGGGACCGCTGGGGGCGGTGCCGCTGCCGACGAAGTGGACGATTCAGTTCGGTGAGCCGATCGAGACCAGTGGATATCCGGCGGAGGCGGCCGAGGACCCGATGCTGATGTTCAATCTGACGGATCAGGTACGGGAGCAGATCCAGCACACGCTGTACAAGCTGCTGGTGCAGCGCCGGTCCGTCTTCTTCTGACCTGCCGCGTACCGGCACCGCGGTGCCGGTACGGGTCGGGCGGGCCGGTGGTCCGGCCCGCCCGGGGTGTGACGGGGCTACTTGTCCTTGCCGTCCAGTCCGAGGCCCGGGAGGATCCCGGGGAGCAGGGGCGGGATGGTGACATCGGGCTGTGCCGCCGGCGGATTCTTCCCGGCGGGTGGTGAGGGGCTGTTCTTCGGGGGCGGGTTGAGGAGACCGCCGGGATCGCCGCCGAGGAGGCCGCTGCCGCCCTCCGGGGAGGTGGAGCCGGAGGGGTCGGGGCGTCCGCTGTCGGCGCCCGGCCGGCTGCCGGGGGCCTCGGGGGCGGAGGGCACGGTGAGGCCGTCGGGTGCGGTGGTCCGGCCGCCGGGGGAGTGGGAGGACGTGCCCGGGCGGTGGGAGCCGCCGCGGCCCTTCTCCGGCGGGGTGGGGAGCAGCGACTGGAGCGGGGTGACCTCTTGGTCTATGGCGTCGAAGACATCGCTCACCTCATCGCCGACATCGGTGAGCTGCGCGGGGAGCCGGTCCCGCAGACCGTCCCATGCCTCCCGGTGGGCCTGGGTGAAGGAATTCAGCTTCTGGATGGGGCCCAGTGAGCCGTCGCGCTCATATGCCTCGTGGAGGAGGCGGTGGCCTTCCCTGGCGTCGTGGCGCATGCCGTTGAGGGCGCGGCGGACCTCGCCGAGGGATTCGTGGTCCATATGGCCCGAGCGCCCGCGCTCCATGAGCCGGCGGGCCTCGCTGAGCCGGGTGGACGCCTGGTCCAGATAGAGCTCGCCGCGGTCGGAATCGCCGTCGGCCATGCCCAGCCGGATGTCCTCCATGCCGCGCTTCAGTCCGTACAGCGTGTCTCCGGGGAGGGCGTCGGAGCTGGCCGCGGCCACTCCGCTGAAGGCGCCCGCGGCGACGCCGACGGTGAGACCGCCGGCCGCGAGCGTTTTCGACCAGCGGGAGCGCGGCCGGAGCTTGCGGAGCGGGGAGGCCCGGTGGGCACCCCTGCCGCCTTTTCGCTGTTCGGGGACGGTGGGGCCCCCGGATGCGGTGCCTGCTGCCGTGCCCTCCTGGAGCATGGCCTCCATGGCTGCCACGAGCTGTGCCCGATGCACCACTTTGACCTCGGGGTCCAGCTCCGGCCTCGGCATCTCGCCGAGCCTGGTCGCCAGAGCCAACAGCGGTCCTTGTCCGGTCGGTTCGGCCGAATCATCCGGCTGCCCGGCCGCCTGGTCTTCCACGGCCCGGGCGAAGGCGTTCGCCCGCCGGTGTGCCGATACGTTCGCGATCACTGGCGGCACCTCCTCTCGTCATGACGGTCGACTCCCCTGGGCGTCTGGAAGGTTGCACGCCTTGAGCACAACCACACGATCGAGTGAGTGGCTGTGGGCATGGCGTGTCCACAGGGAGCCTGCATCCCGCACAACGAGTGTCGCGGCACTTGGGTTACGCGCGGTGGATGATCGGACCAGTGCGTCATCGAGGCGTCACCGATTGTGAGTTGAGGTGGATTGTCGGGTTTGCTCTTTTTGCAGGTCTGGCGGTGAGGGGGCGGGGTGTTCGGGCGGCTCAGCGGGCGTCGTCGGGCAGCAGCCGTGCCAGGGTGCGTACGGCACGGTACTGGAGGGTCTTGATGGCGCCTTCGTTCTTGCCCATGACCCGGGCGGTTTCGGCTACCGAGAGCCCCTGCAGAAAGCGCAGGGTGACGCACTCCTGCTGCTGGGGGTTGAGCTTGCGGACCGCTTCGAGCAGGGCCGCGTTGGAGAGCGACTCCAGGACGGAGTCCTCGGGGCTGCGCTCGACCTCATTGGCGTCGAGCATCTCGCCGGTGGTCACCTCCAGCCGGAACCGGCTGGACTTGAAGTGGTCGGCGACCAGATTGCGGGCGATCGTCACCAGCCAGGCGCCGAAGTCGCGCCCCTGCCAGGTGAAGGTGGAGATCCGGCGCAGGGCGCGCAGGAAGGTCTCGCTGGTGAGGTCCTCCGCCGTCGCCTTCCCGCCGACGCGGTAGTAGATGTAGCGGTAGACCGTGTCGCTGTACTGGTCGTACAGCCGGCCGAACGCCTCGGCCTCGCCGGCCTGGGCGCGTTCGACCAGTTCCATCATGCGGGCGCTGTCGCTGTCGGCGCTGGGGCGGCGGGTGGTCGACGGGGTGTTCGACGGGGCGGCCGGGCCGCTCCGGCTGCTCCGTCTGCCGACCGCCGCGCGGCCGTCGGCGAGGGCGTAGCAGGGGGCGGCGGGACCGCTGGTGGCAAGGCGGGGCATGGCAAGGGCGGGGACGGCGTACGCGGCGGGGACAAAGCCGCGCACGTGGTCGAGGACCGCCGCGCGGAGCGTAGCCAGGCCCGAGGCGTCAACCCCGACGTGTGGGTACACGGGACTCCCAGTGGCAGAGCTTCCATCACGTGCAGTGCGGGACTGTTCACCCGTCGTGACGACTGGTGGGGTCCCGTATGCGTTTGAGGAGGATAACGCTTCGTACAGGCAGTGCTACACCCAGTTGCTCAAATCATCGTTTCCGTCGCTTTTGTTCCGACTAGATGATGGATCGGGTAGCTGATTGTGAGCGTTTCTTGATCGAAAACGATCACAATCCGACGCTTCGGGAAAGGTCTGTGCCAGGAGTGGGGTGGGGGCGCGTGACGGGCGTCCGAGCGCGGGCCCGGAACGGGTTCATGTTCGCGCTCGCGTTCGTCTCCGCGGGCCGTCCGCGTTCGCGCTCGTGTTCTGTCGGCGTTCGGGCGGGTCGCCGCGCGGGTGTTCGAGCGGGCGGGAATGGCCGGAACTCGACCGCCGGGGTGCCGGAGGCCGTGAGGTGAGGGGGAGGAAGGGCCGGCCGGGAGCGCTCGCTCAGCGGCGGCGGCGGTGGATCGCCACGGCCGCCGCGGTGCCCCCCGCGATGGCGCCCACCCCGGCCGCCGCCGGGATGCCGACCTTGGCCGCCTTGCGGCCGGTCCGGTAGTCCCGCAGCCGCCAGTCCCGCGCCCGGGCGTACCTGCGCAGCTTGGTGTCCGGGTTGATCGCGTACGGATGCCCCACCAGGGAGAGCATCGGGATGTCGTTGTGCGAGTCGCTGTACGCCGCGCACCGCGCCAGATCGAGCCCCTCGGCCGCCGCCAGCGCGCGTACCGCCTCGGCCTTCGCCGGGCCGTGCAGCGGTTCGCCGACCAGTTTGCCGGTGTACACGCCGTCCACCGACTCGGCGACCGTGCCGAGCGCCCCGGTCAGCCCGAGCCTGCGGGCGATGATCGTGGCGGTCTCCACCGGGGCGGCCGTCACCAGCCACACCTTCTGTCCCGCGTCCAGATGGGCCTGGGCGAGCGCCCTGGTCCCCGGCCAGATGCGGTCGGCCATGTACTCGTCGTAGATCTCCTCGCCGATGCTCATCAGCTCGGAGACCCGGTGGCCCTTCACGATGGAGAGCGCGGACTCGCGGACGTCCTGCATATGGTCCGGATCCTCGACCCCGGCCAGCCGGAACCACGTCTGCTGCCAGGCGAACCTCATCAGCTCCTGGCGCTGGAAGAACTTCCGTTTGTACAGCCCGCGACCGAAGTGGAAGATCGCGGCGCCCTGCATCACGGTGTTGTCCAGGTCGAAGAAGGCGGCGGCCGTCACATCCCCCTGAACGGGGAACGGCGGCTCGCCGCGATCGTCCGGGGCGGCGGGCTGGACCAGCTCCTGCGAGGTCTTGCGCGCTGCCTCGGCTGCTGCCTCGCCCGCGAGGACGCTCCGAGCGGTGGCGGAGCGCCTACGGGGGGTGAGCCATCCCAGTGCGGCCATGGGGCGAGCATAGCCAGTCCGTTCGGCACTTCCCGACACGCCGGGGGGCGGGGTCGTGAACTCCCGGTGTCCGGGCCGGCCGGCGGGGAGGCGGGGCCGGGTGCGTCCGGGCGGGGAGGGGGAGTGTGCGCGGGGTCTCACGGGGGGAGCGGGCGGGCGGGGGTCGCGGCCGGTTCGCGCGGCGGCTGCGGGGTGGTCGCGGCCGGTGCGGGGGTCCGCCGGGGGCGTCGGACAATAGGGGAATGAGTCCTCTGCTGCGCCGTACGAAGAAGAAGCCCGCCGCCGAGCGGGTGGTGACGCTGATCGGGAAGCCCGGGTGTCATCTGTGCGACGACGCGCGGGCGGTGGTGGAGCGGGTCTGCGGTGAGCTGGGCGCGGCGTGGGAGGAGAAGGACATCACGCTCGACGAGGAGCTGTACCGCGCGCACTGGGAGCAGATTCCGGTGGTGCTGGTGGACGGGGAGCAGCACACCTTCTGGCGGGTGGACGAGGGGCGGCTGCGGCGGGAGCTGGCGGGCTGACCCTCTTCTCCCGGGGCTCCGCCCCGGACCCCGCGCCTCGGTCCCCGGCGGGGCTTGATGTGCCCCGGCCCCCGGCGAACTTGTCATGGCTCTATCGGGAAACCAGGGGGACAGGGCACAGTGGAGCGGTCTCGGGGGCGGACGCGTGAGGAGTATGTGCTGTTTTGCGCCCTTCGTATCGTGAACGGCTCGCCGCGGATCCCGGTTCCGCGTTGACGCGATCAGAATGCGTGACCCCGATCACTTTGCTCGGACAAAACGGACACCATCTTTGTGCACGCGTTCACAAAGACATAGCCTGCTGTCGACGGGGCGGTCTTGGAACACACGGCCGCCTAGAGCCCCGCTCATCCCGCAGGAGCACCGTGGCAACTGGCCGAAATCACCGACCGGCGACCCGTAGCCGAGGAATCCCCGAGGCCACCGTCGCCCGGCTTCCGCTGTATCTGCGGGCGCTGACCGCTCTCTCCGAGCGCTCCGTGCCCACGGTCTCCTCCGAGGAACTGGCGGCGGCGGCGGGGGTCAACTCCGCGAAGCTGCGGAAGGACTTCTCGTACCTCGGCTCGTACGGAACCCGCGGTGTCGGCTACGACGTCGAATATCTCGTCTATCAGATCTCCCGTGAGCTCGGGCTGACGCAGGACTGGCCCGTGGTGATCGTCGGTATCGGAAACCTCGGCGCCGCCCTCGCCAATTACGGCGGGTTCGCCTCCCGGGGATTCCGGGTCGCCGCGCTGATCGACGCCGATCCCGCCATGGCCGGGAAGCCGGTCGCCGGGATCGCGGTCCAGCACGCCGACGAGCTGGAGAAGATCATCAGCGACAACGGGGTCTCGATCGGTGTCATCGCCACGCCCGCGGGCGCCGCGCAGCAGGTCTGCGACCGGCTGGTGGCCGCCGGGGTGACCTCCATCCTGAACTTCGCGCCCACCGTGCTGTCCGTGCCGGACGGCGTCGACGTGCGCAAGGTCGACCTCTCGATCGAGCTCCAGATCCTCGCCTTCCACGAGCAGCGGAAGGCCGGCGAGGAAGCCGACGCCGCAGGCCGGAAGGGACCTGACGGGGACATGTCCGCGGTGATGCCGGCATGAGTCTGCTGGTCGTCGGATTGAGCCATCGCAGCGCGCCGGTGAGCGTGCTGGAGCGGGCCTCGCTCTCCGCGGAGTCCCAGGCCAAGCTCCTCCAGGACACGCTGGCCGCCGAGCCCGCCGCCGAGGCGGCGGTGCTCGCCACCTGCAACCGCATCGAGCTGTACGCGGACGTCGACAAGTTCCACGCGGGTGTCGCCGAGCTCTCCACCCTGCTCGCCCGGCACAGCGGCGTGGGCCTTGAGGAGCTGACGCCGTATCTCTACGTCCACTACGAGGACCGCGCCGTCCACCATCTCTTCTCGGTGGCGTGCGGGCTCGACTCCATGGTCGTCGGCGAGGGCCAGATCCTCGGCCAGATCAAGGACGCCCTCGCGCGCGGGCAGTATCTGCACACCGCCGGGCGGCTGATCAACGACCTCTTCCAGCAGGCCCTGCGGGTCGGCAAGCGCGCGCACAGCGAGACCGGGATCGACCGGGCCGGGCAGTCGCTCGTCACCTTCGGCCTGGAGCAGCTCGCCGAGGGCGCCGAGGTCGAGAAGTGGGTGTCCGGCAAGAGCGTCCTGGTGATCGGCGCCGGCTCCATGTCCTCGCTGGCCGCGACGACACTCGCCCGGCTCGGCGTGGGTGAACTGGTGATCGCCAATCGGACCCTGGACCGGGCGGAGCGGCTGGCGCAGGTGCTCTCCGGCGCCGCCGGGGACGGCCCGGCGGCCCGCGCCGTACCGATGAACGACGTCGCGGCCGAGCTGACACGTGCCGACGCCGTGATCTCCTGCACCGGGGCGACCGGGCTGGTGCTGACCGCCGACGCGATCACCACCGCCCTCGGCGACCGGGTGGCCGGCACCGCCGCCGGGAGCGGCGAGGGAGATCTGCGCGCGCCCGACGGCAGCCTGGTCGCCCGGCTCGCCGCCACCGCCGCGCGCGACGGCCGCGTACCCGACCGCGCCCCCGGCCCCTTCGCCGGTGAGATCGCGGGCGAGGGCTGCCCCGTCGGGCTGGACGATCAGCACACCGCGGGAGAGCTGGCGCAGCACGGCCTCTGGGCGGAGAACGCGGGACACACCGTCCCCCGGAGCCGTACCGCCAGGGAATCCGCCGGACCCGTCCGGCTGGCCCTGCTCGACCTCGCCATGCCGCGCGACATCGATCACGCGGTCCACCGTGTTCCCGGTGTCCGGCTCGTCGACATCGAGTCGCTCGCCGACGCCTCCGCGGACGCGCCCATGGCCGCCGATGTGGACCAGGTTCGTACGCTTGTCTCCGACGAGGTCGCCGCCTTCGGCGCGGCTCAGCGGGCCGCGCACATCACCCCGACCGTGGTCGCGCTGCGCGCCATGGCCGCCGATGTCGTCGCCGGTGAGATCGCCCGGCTGGAGGGCCGGCTGCCCGGTCTCGAGGACAAGGAGCGCGCGGAGATCGGCCAGACCGTGCGCCGTGTCGTGGACAAACTTCTTCACGCGCCCACCGTGCGGGTGAAGCAGCTCGCCAGTGAGCCCGGCGGCGCCGGATACGCCGACGCGCTGCGGACACTGTTCGACCTCGCCCCGGAGACGGTCGCCTCCGTCAGCCGGGCGGCCGATCCGAATGAAGCAGACGTCAAGAACCGAGGGCGCGTATGACCGAGAGAGCACTGAGGCTCGGGACCAGGCGCAGCGCGCTTGCCATGGCCCAGTCCGGCCAGGTGGCACGGGAGGTGCAGCGGCTCACCGGCCGTCCCGTCGAGCTGGTCGAGATCACCACGTACGGGGATGTCTCCCGGGAGAATCTCGCACAGATCGGCGGCACGGGTGTGTTCGTCGCCGCGCTGCGCGAGGCGCTGCTCCGCGGGGAGGTGGACTTCGCCGTTCACTCGCTGAAGGACCTTCCCACCGCCCAGCCCGACGACCTTCTCCTCGCGGCGGTCCCGCCGCGCGAGGACCCCCGCGACGTGCTGGTGGCACGCGACGGGCTGACCTTCGACCGGCTCCCCGAGGGAGCGCGGGTCGGTACGGGTTCGCCGCGCCGGATGGCGCAGCTGAACGCGTACGCACGGGAGCACCACACCCGTATAGAGACTGTGCCGATCCGGGGCAATGTAGACACCCGGATCGGATATGTGCGGAGTGGGGAACTGGACGCGGTGGTACTCGCCGCGGCCGGACTCAACCGCATAGGGAGAGCCGACGAGGTGACCGACTTCCTGTCGGTCGACTCCGTCCTGCCCGCCCCCGGCCAGGGGGCACTGGCGATCGAGTGCGCCGCGGATAACGCGGAGCTCGCCGCCCGGCTCGCCGAGCTCGACGACCCGCGAACCCGGGTTGCCGTGACCGCCGAGCGATCCCTGCTCGCCGCCCTGGAGGCCGGCTGTTCCGCACCTGTGGGTGCGCTCGCCGACCTGTTGGGCGAGGAGGAGGTTGCCAACGAAATGCGCCTGCGCGGCGTCGTCGGTACCACCGACGGCTCGACGCTGGTGCAGCTGTCCACCACCGGTCCCGTACCCACGTCGCACGGCGACGCCATCGCGCTCGGTCGCGAACTCGCGTCCGAGATGCTCGCCAAGGGTGCGGCTGGTCTTATGGGGGAGCGAGCACATTGAGCCCCACCACCAACCCGTCCTCGGCGTACTCGGCACACGGGCATGTCACTTTCCTCGGCGCCGGTCCCGGCGATCCCGGATTGCTGACTCTGCGCGCTGTCGAGGCACTCGCGGGAGCCGACGTACTGATCGCCGAGCCCGATGTGCTCGAAGTGGTACGCGGCCATGCGCGGGCGAACGTCAGCACGCCTGAGCAGGCGGTTGCTGACGATGCGTCAACAGCCGCCGGAATCCCCGTACTCAGGGATGCGGTCAATCTTGTCATGGAGGCCGCGCGGGGCGGCAAGCGGGTCGTCCGTGCGGTGACCGGTGACCCGGGACTCGACGCGGACGCCGGCCAGGAGATGCTGGCCTGCGCCGCCGCCGGGATCCCCTTCGAGGTGGTGCCCGGTATCGCCACCGCGGTCGGGGTGCCCGCGTACGCGGGTGTTCCGCTGCGCGACGCGCAGGGTACGGACGTCCGGTTCGTGGACGCCCGCACCGCGAGCGAGCGCTGCTGGTCCGAGGTCGGCGCGAGTGACGGCACCGTCGTGGTCTCCACCACGCTGGACGCCGTCGCCGCGGCGGCGGGTGAGCTGGTGGCGGCCGGGCGCAAGCCCGACACCCCGCTCACCGTCACCGTCGCCGGCACCACCACCCGGCAGCGGACCTGGACCGCCACGCTCGGCTCGATCGGCCAGACCTTCAAGCAGGGGAAGGTGCTGCCCTCCCCGGAGGGTCACCGTCCGGTCATAGCCGTCGTCGGCGAGCGCAGCTCCGCCGCACAGCGCGACCAGCTCGCCTGGTTCGAGTCCAAGCCGCTCTTCGGCTGGCGGGTCCTGGTGCCGCGCACCAAGGAGCAGGCCGCGTCCCTCTCGGACCAGCTGCGCTCCTACGGCGCGGTCCCGCACGAGGTGCCGACGATCGCCGTCGAGCCCCCGCGCACCCCGCAGCAGATGGAACGCGCCGTCAAGGGCCTGGTCACCGGCCGGTACGAGTGGATCGCCTTCACCTCGGTCAACGCGGTCAAGGCGGTGCGGGAGAAGTTCGAGGAGTACGGGCTCGACGCGCGCGCCTTCGCCGGGATCAAGGTCGCGGCGGTCGGCGAGCAGACCGCCCGGGCGCTGGTCGAGTTCGGTGTGAAGCCCGATCTCGTACCCAGCGGTGAGCAGTCCGCCGCCGGTCTGCTGGACGACTGGCCGCCGTACGACCCGGTCTTCGACCCGATCGACCGGGTGTTCCTGCCGCGTGCCGACATCGCCACGGAGACTCTGGTCGCCGGGCTGATCGAGCTGGGCTGGGAGGTGGACGACGTCACCGCCTACCGGACGGTGCGCGCCTCGCCGCCGCCGGCCGACACCCGTGAGGCGATCAAGGGCGGCGGCTTCGACGCCGTGCTCTTCACCTCCTCGTCCACGGTGCGCAATCTCGTCGGTATCGCCGGGAAGCCGCACAATGTGACCGTGATCGCGTGTATCGGTCCGGCCACCGCGAAGACGGCGGAGGAGCACGGCCTGCGGGTCGACGTGCTCTCGCCGGAGCCGTCGGTGCACCGGCTGGCCGAGGCGCTGGCGCAGTTCGGCATGGACCGCCGGGCCGCGGCGGCGGAGGCGGGGGAGCATGTGCTCCGGCCGTCCGAGCGGCGCCCCGGCGGGCGCCGGCGCCGCGTCACCTGAGGTGAGCGGGAAGAAGTGAAGGGGCGGGAGGGGGCTTGTCCCCCCTCCCGCCCTTTTTCGTGCCCCCTACATCTGTGGCCGGGCGGGGGAGCGGCCGGGTGCGGGACCACCGGACGAGCCCGGATCCGCCCCTGGTCCCTGGGGCGGTCCGCGGCGGTGTGCCAGCGTGGGCACATGACCCAGATCTGGCCCGAGCACCTGGCCGTGGGAGCCGTGCGCTTCGCCCGGCCCACCGGCAGGTACGACGATGTCCTCACCTTCTACCGGGACGCGGTGGGCCTTCCCGTCGTCGCCCGGTGGGACGACCACGACGGCTACGACGGTGTCGTGTTCGGGCTGCCCGGCACCGGGGTCCAGCTGGAGATCACCCAGCACGGCACCCCGCCGCGCGTCCCCGAGCCGCACCCCGAGAACCAGCTGGTGCTCTACTTGCGCGGCCCCGGGGCCCGGGACGCGCTCGCCGCCCGCCTCGCGGAGCACGGCCACCGGCCGGTCGCGGCGGCCAACCCGTACTGGCCGAGATACGGAGCGGTGCTCTTCGAGGATCCGGACGGCTGGCTGGTCGTCCTCGCGCCCTGGGTCTTCGGCGAGGAGCCCGCGCCGGCGCCGGCCGCCGCGGCAAATCCGTTGCCCCCGGTCCGGGGCGGTGGCAGTCTCCTGCGATGACCTCAGCCCCCGCGCCCCACCACACGGCCGTGTCCGAGCGCGCCGCCCTTCTCGTGTGGCAGCTCGACGCCGTCTGGTCGCTCTTCGAGCACCACCGCCCGGCCCTCGACGACGACGCCTGTTACTGGGAGCCGGTGCCCGGCGCCTCCTGGACCGTGCGGCGGGACGCCGGGGGCCGGTGGGCCGCCGACTGGCAGGTGCCCGAGCCGGAGCCGGTGCCCGTCACCACCATCGCCTGGACCGGCTGGCACATCGGCTACTGGTGGACGACCACCCTCGGGCACTGCTTCGGGGACGGCGCCCCGGACCGTACGGAGATCCGCTGGCCCGGCGGTGCGGACGCCGCCGCGCGGTGGCTGGAGGAGCTCAAGGACCGCTGGCGGGACGAGCTGCTGGGGCTCGGCGACGCCGAGCTGGACAGTACGGAGCGGACCGCCTCGCTCCCCTGGGGCGAGGGCCTGCGGCTGGTGGACATCGCCGCCTGGGTCAACTTCGAGCTGGCCAAGAACGTCTCCGAGATCGGGCAGCTGCTGCACCTGCGCGGGGCCGGTTCCGGGGCGGGCGCGACGGGCTCCGGGCGGGGCGTAGCGTAGAGCGCATGAGTCTGTATGGATCCTTTCCCGGCGCGCGGCCACGGCGGTTGCGCACCACCCCCGCGATGCGGCGCATGGTCGCCGAGACCCGGCTGCTCCCGGACGATCTGATCCTTCCGGCCTTCGTCCGGGAGGGCATCGGCGAGCCCGTGCCGATCTCCGCCATGCCCGGGGTCGTCCAGCACACCCGGGACACCCTGCGGAAGGCCGCCGTGGAGGCGCGCGAGGCCGGGGTGGCCGGGATCATGCTGTTCGGGGTGCCGGAGGACGCGAAGAAGGACGCTCTCGGGACCGCCGGAACCGACCCGGACGGGATCCTCCAGGTCGCCATCCGCGATGTGCGGTCCGAGGTCGGCGACGAGCTGGTGATCATGTCCGATCTCTGTCTGGACGAGTACACCGACCACGGCCACTGCGGTGTCCTGGACGCCGCGGGCCGGGTCGACAATGACGCCACGCTGGAGCGGTACGCGGAGATGGCCCAGGTCCAGGCCGATGCCGGGGTCCACATGGTCGGCCCGAGCGGGATGATGGACGGCCAGGTCGGGGTGGTCAGGGACGCCCTGGACACCATCGGCAAGGAGGATGTGTCGATCCTCGCCTACACGGCGAAGTACTCCTCCGCCTTCTACGGCCCCTTCCGGGAGGCCGTGGGTTCCTCCCTCAGCGGGGACCGCAAGACGTATCAGCAGAATCCGGCCAATGTGCGGGAGTCGCTGCGCGAGCTGGCGCTCGATCTCGACGAGGGCGCCGATGTCGTCATGGTGAAGCCGGCCGGCCCCTACCTCGATGTGCTGGCGAAGGTCGCGGAGGCGGTGGACGTGCCGGTCGCCGCGTACCAGATCAGCGGTGAGTACGCGATGGTCGAGGCCGCCGCTGAGAAGGGCTGGATCGACCGGGACCAGGCGATCCTGGAGACCCTGACCGGGATCAAGCGGGCCGGGGCGGACATGATCCTCACCTACTGGGCCACCGAGGTCGCGCGCGGTCTCTGACCGGGGAGCGGCGGCGGCAGCGGTACGGGCCGGTGAGGACAGCGGTACGGGCCGGGGAGCGTGCTCTCCCCGGCCCGTACCCGTCTCATGGTGAAGCGGTCAGCCGCCCGTCACCGTCAGCCCGTCACCGTCAGCAGGAGAGGTTGGCGCCCGTCGGCACACCCAGGATCCGGGTGAAGTTGGTGTACCGGTTGATACGGCTCTGCACCTGGGCGGGGTTGCCGCCGTTGCACTCCAGCGCGCCGTTGATGGAACGGATCGACTGGCCGAAGCCGGCGCCGCTGACCATCGCGTCGTGGCCGGTCACCGGGCCGGGGCCGTCCTGGGTGTTCCAGTACCAGAGGCCGGTCATCATGGCGACCGCCGGGTCGGTCTCGACCTTGTCGGGGTAGTTGAGCAGGTCGATGCCCAGCCAGTCACCCGCGGCCTTGTAGTTGAAGTTCCAGCTGAGCTGGATGGGACCGCGCCCGTAGTACTTGGCGACGCCCGCCGGGCACCCGTACGACTGCGTGGTGTCACAGTAGTGCGGGTAGTTCGCCTCGTTGATCTCCTTGATGTAGTACAGCCCGCCGGTCTCGTGGGCCACATTCGCGAGGAAGGCCGCGGCCTCCTGCTTGCGCATGGTGTCCGTGCCGGTGTGGGCGAACTTCGGGAACGCCTTCATGGCGTCCGTCAGTCCCTTGTACGTGTAGAACGGGTTCCGCCGCGGGAACATCTCGTTGAACTGCGCCTCGCTCACGACGAAGCTGTTCGGGTTCGGGTTGCCCCCGGTACCGCAGGTGTACGGGTCCCAGTAGTACGTGCTGACGACCGGGTTGTAGCCCGGGTTGGCGCGCTCGGCGATGTAGATCGAGCCATCGTTGTACTTGACGATGTCCCCGGCGCGGTAGTTCGCCCCGGCCGCCCAGGAGGGCGCCGTGGCGCACTCGTCCACGGGCGGGGTGGTGGCGGACGCCGACGCGGTCGGCATGAGCACCGACGCCGCGAGGGAACCGGCCGCGACAACACCGGCCATCAGCGCCTTCATGCGGTTCTTGAGCACGATCCATTGCCCTTTCGTGCGTGCAACGGACATGCCTGACCCGCCCGGCGGGAAACCGGGTGGACCAGGCACGCCGTGTTGGGGGGTGGTAACGCACACACAATCGTCCCGGGCGGGGCCGAGTCAAGGTATAGACCAATGCATTTTTAAAACAACCACCCTGATTTCAGGGGGCGTTGACCCCTAGGGGATGCGATCCCGGAGAGGCGCTGCGGGCCGGGGAGGGTGGCCCCGGCCCGCAGCGGTGTGGGGGGCTTCCGAGTGGTCGGGTGAACGCTCGGAGGACCGTTCCGGGCCCGCCGGCGAGGTGGCCGGGGCCCGGGTGAGGGGGAGGTCAGCAGTACAGGTTGGCGCCCGTCGGCACGCCCAGAAGCTGCGTGAACTGGGTGTACTTGTTCACCCGGCTCTGCACCTGGGCGGGGTTGCCGCCGTTGCACTCCAGCGAGCCGTTGATGGCCCGGATGGTGTGCCCGAAGCCCGACCCGTTCGTCATCGCGGCGTGGCCGGTCATCGTCCCGGGGCCGTTCTGGGTGTTCCAGTACCAGAGGCCGGTCTTCATGGCCACGGCCGGGTCGTTCTGCACCTTGTAGGGGTCGCGCAGCAGGTCGATGCCGAGGGCGTCACCGGCCGCCTTGTAGTTGAAGTTCCAGCTGAGCTGGATGGGCCCGCGCCCGTAGTACGCCGACTGCCCGGCCGGGCAGCCGTACGACTGGGAACGGTCGCAGTAGTGCGAGTAGTTCGCGGTGTTCTGCTCGACGATGTGGACCAGTCCGCCGGTCTCGTGGTGGACGTTCGCCAGGAAGGCCGCGGCCTCCTGCTTCTTCACCGTGTCGCTGCCGGTCTTCGCGAAGGCCGGATAGGCGCTCATCGCGTCCGTCATGCCCTTGTATGTGTAGAACGAATTCCGGTTCGGGAACATCTGGTTGAACTGCGCCTCGCTGACGACGAAGTTCGAATTCCCCGGACCGGTGGGCGTCGGGGTGGGAGTGGGCTCCGGGTTCCCGCCGCTACAGGTGTGCGGGTTCCAGAACCAGGTGCTCACGGTGGGGTCGTAGCCGGGGTTGGCGTGCTCGGCGATGTAGTAGTTGCCATCGCGGTACTTGACAACGTTGCCCGGTACGTAGTTCGCGCCCTGGGTCCAGTTGGGCGCGGTGGTGCACTCGTCCGCCGCGGCCGTGCCGGCGGTGGGGAGCAGGCTGATCGCCGCGAGTCCCGCGGCGGAGGCCAGGGCGATCAGAGCAGTCTTCATGCGTCGCTTCAGCACGAGTTCTCTCCTTCGTGCTCAACGGCTCCTGAGGGGGAGGCCTGGGTGTGGGGACCCGGGCCGAGGAGGCCGTAGTGGGGGTTGTGGTACTCCAACTGAAGCGTGTTGTCGGGGCGCGGTCAAGGTATAGACCAATGCGAATCTTCGACGCAAAGTCTTTACGGTGAAGGGCGGTTGGGGTCCGGCGGGCCGTCCGCCCCCGCCCGCGGCGGCGGTTTCCGGTGGTCAGTCGGTGTCCGTGGCCGCCAGAACGGCCAGACTCCGCCGGTCCGGACCGGCCGCCAGCAGTCCGAGATCCCAGGCGATGAAATCGAACCATCGCGCGTCCGAACTGAAGCGGAACCACGCGCACTCCAGGACCCGCGCCTCCGTCTCGCCGAACGGCGCGTCCTCGGCCACCCCCGCCATCGCCCCCATCGACCGCCAGGCCGCCAGCCGGCCCCAGGCGCCCTGATGGCCGTCGTTGTACGCCGCGCCCGTGGACGCCGCCGCGAAGAGCGTCTGCCAGGCCTCGGCGGGCGTCCCGGCGGCGACCGAGAGACGCGGTCCGGGGGTGTCCAGACCCTCCAGGCACTCCAGCCCCAGGGCCGCGAGCACGCCCGGGACCGCCGAGTGGGCCGTGAGCGGCGAGCCGGCTGTGAGCGGCGCGGCGAGGGGTGCGGCGAGCTCGAAGGCGCGGGCCTCGATCCGGCCGTTGGACTCCTCGGCCCAGTTCGCCACGGCGGCGCTCATGGCCTCGGCCCGCTCCGGAGTGGTCGTCTCCGAGGGCGCCGCCGTGATGGCCGCCGGGTCGTGAGGGGAGGGCGCGCCGGGAGCGATCGGCGGCCCGTGCGGGACCGGCGCACCAGCGGCGCCGGAGACGCCGTAGGTGGGCAGGACGCGCTTCTCCTCCACCGGGGACACGGTGAGGGGCAGGGCGCTGAGCCGGTGGTGGGCCCACTGCGGCGACCGGGTCCACGCGGTGATTTCCGGCAGCGCGGTGACATCCACGCTCCGGAGCACCATCTCGTGGATGAGGCAGGCGCGGAGCTCCAGGGTGGTCTGCGTCCGGTCCGCCCGGCCGTCGCCGTCGGTGAAGACCGGGGCCAGGTCCTCCGGCGTCTGCCCGGACGCGAGAAGGGAGGCGGTGTGCCGGATCCACTTCCGGGTGCGGGGGTCGGAGGGCGGGCGCGACGACACCATGCGGAGTGCCTGCCGGATGTTCTCCCGGCCCGGAGTGAGGGTCAGCCGGCGGAGCAGCTGATCGAAGAGAGCCGGATCGCCGTCGGCGAGGCGGGCCTCCGCGAGCTGTATCTGATCGGACATGCGCCTGAGCCTAATCAGCCCTGGTGGGGGCGTGTGCTCCGGATGGCCACCGGGCCCTTGGCGCTGCGTGCGGGGCGCTCGGTGGCGGGGCCGGGAGGGTGTGCGGGTCACGCCGTCCGGGCGGTGTGGGCGGTGTGGGCGGTGAAGGACGCCCAGGTGGTGGGAGTGATGGTGAGGACGGGGCCGTCCGGAATCTTGGAGTCGCGGATGTGGACGGCGGTTTGGTGGGTGGCGACTTCGAGGCAGTTGCCGCCGCCTTCGTCACCGCTGTGGCTGGACTTGGTCCAGTCGTAGCCGACCTCGACGCAGTTGCTTCCGGCCTCGCCCGTGCTGTAACTGGACTTGCGCCATTGATAGGCGACTTCGAGGCAGTTGCTACCGCCTTCGCCGCCGCTGTGGCTGGACTTGAACCACTCAAGTGCGGTGCTCATTGGTCTCCTAGCAGCCGGTCCAACAGGGCCTTTGTCTCTTCGGGATTGAGGGCCTGTGTCCGCAGCATCGCATACTTCCGAGTGAGGATGCTCACCTCATCCTGATCACCGATCAACTGGCTTCCGCGTTGCGTTTCGGTATAGGCGAGGTGCTGGTGATCGGCTGTTTCCAGTACCACGAAGGGGCCGTCCAACCCTGCATGTCCATGCCTGCCAAAGGGCATGATCTGAATGTTGACGCCTGGTAGATCCGCGCAACTGCGCACATGGCTCAGCATCTCCCGGTAGACCTCGTCCCCGCCCAGTCGGTCCATCAGGACCGCCTCGGAGAAGATGAAGCTGAGAGCGGTTGGATTCTTGCGGTGCAAGATCTCCTGGCGTGCCATGCGGGCGGCCGCATTGGCTTCGATCTCCTCCTCGGAGGTAGCCGGGACCCGGTTGCGGAAGAGTGCGCGGGCGTAGTCAGGGGTCTGGAGCAGGCCGGGGAGTACATGGTTCTCGTAGAACGAGAGCGCGATCGCCTCTCGTTCCACCGCCATGTAGTGGTCCGCCCACGCCGGGATCATGTCGACCTCCGGCATGTTGTCGACCGCGACCTCCAGCACTCCCTTGGACTGGAGGATCTCGTCCAGCATCTGTGCATAGTCGAGCTTCAGTACCCGCCTGCCCTGCTCGATTGACGCGACCGTCTCCAGATGGGTGCCGAGTGCGGTGGCCAGCTCCTGTTGAGTAAGTGAGGCGACATTCCTCAGGCGGGCCATCTGCCTGCCCACGAGCCGCATCGCCGAGGTGTTCTTGCGCTGCTTCTTGGAGTACATACGCCTTCAACTCCCCCGGGGTGCACCTCCGTCACGCATTCCGCACCCGTACAAAAGATTTGTACGGGTTGAGGCACTCCTCGGTGGGGTATCCGCGCGCAACTCTCGCACCATGAGTGAACAACCCCCACAGTTTCGAAGGCAGTTCTACCGCCGCGAGCGCAAGACTATCCCCGCCGCCCGGGAATTCGCACGCGCGATCGTCAAGGAATGGGGCTGCGATCCCCGAATGGATGACGTACTCCTGTGCGTCAGTGAACTCGCCACCAATGCCGTCATGCACGGCGCTCCTCCCGGCCGCGGCTATCAGCTCCGCTTCCGGCTCCGCTCCGACGGCGTACTGCGCGTCGAGGTCCATGACAGCGGGCCGGGGGTGCCGGTCGTCCGCGTATCGGCGGAGGAGGAGTCCGGGCGCGGGCTCCTGCTGGTCGCCGCGCTCGCCGACCAGTGGGGGATCGGCGAGCGGGCGCCCGGCAAAGTGGTGTGGTGCGAATTCGCGACCGCCGCCACCGTCGCCATTCCCGCCGCCGTGTCCGGTGGCGGGGACGAGTGGTGATCCGGGCCCGGCGGGCGCACCCTGGAATACGTACCGCCGAGACGTGGTGCGGGAGGTGATCCATCATGCAGACGCTCGTCGGATGGCATGTCGAGATGGAATTCCGCGAAGAGGGCGACCGTACGCGTGCGGCCGCGATGGTCCGGCTCGGGGATGGTTCCGAGATCCGTGGCCATGGCAATGCGCAGCGTCACCCCTCGGACGATGAGCAGCTGCGGGTCGGTGAGGAGATCGCGGGTGCGCGGGCTCTCATGGACATCGCCTCACAGCTGTTGCAGAAGGCACATGTCGAGATCGACGAGGCATCCGGGCGGACCTCACATCCGCTGCGGTGACTCAAACGGAAAGGGGGCACCCCGCCACGGACCGTGGCCGGGTGCCCCCTTCCCGCGTACCTAGAGGCGCTCAGGGGTCCTGATGCCCAGCAGCGCCATGCCCTGGTGCAGGGTGCGGGCCGTCAGATCGATCAGGAAGAGGCGGTTCTCCACGACCTCCGGCGGATTGGACGCGCTGAGGACCTGGCACTGGTCGTAGAACTTCGTCAGGTGCGAGGCGAGCTGGTAGAGGTACGCGGCCAGCTTGTGCGGCTCGTACGACTCGGCGACCTCCGCGACCGTCTCGGCGAACCGGTCCAGATGCAGCCCCAGCGCGCGCTCGGCCGGGGCCAGCTCCAGCTCCGGGTGGGCGGCCGGCTTGGCGTCGCCCGCGTTCCGCATGATCGACCGGATGCGGACATAGGCGTACTGGAGGTAGACGGAGGTGTCGCCGTGGAGCGAGACCATCTGCTCCAGGTCGAACTTGTAGTCGCGCACGGCGGACGTCGACAGGTCGGCGTACTTGATCGCGCCGATGCCGACCTGGCGGCCGTGCTCGACGATCTCCGCCTCGGTCAGCTGGCCGCGCTCCTCGTCCTTGTCCCGGACGACGGCGGTCGCCCGCTCCACGGCCTGCTGGAGCAGATCCACCAGCCGGACCGTCTCGCCCTCACGGGTCTTGAACGGCTTGCCGTCCGCGCCCAGGACCGTGCCGAACGCGAGCTGGACGGCCTTGACCTTGTCATTCAGCCAGCCGGCCCGGCGGGCGGTCTCCCACACCATCTTGAAGTGCAGGGACTGCCGCGCGTCGACCACGTACAGCAGGGTGTCCGCGCCCAGATTCCCCACCCGGTCGCGCACGGCGGAGAGGTCGGTGGCGGCGTATCCGTATCCGCCGTTGGACTTCCGGACGATCAGCGGGGTCGGATTGCCGTCCGGGCCCTTGATGTCGTCGAAGAAGACACAGAGCGCGCCGTCCGAGATCACCGCGACGCCGGATTCCTCCAGCAGCCGGCAGGTCTCGTCCAGCATGGCGTTGTACGCGGACTCGCCGACGACATCGGGGTCCCTGATCTCCATGTCGAGCTGGTCGAAGACGGAGTAGAAGTAGATCTTCGACTCGTCGACGAACCGCTGCCAGAGGGCCAGGGTCTCCTTGTCACCGGACTGGAGCGCCACCACCCGGTCCCGCGAGCGGGCCTTGAACTCCTCGTCGGAGTCGAAGAGCGCGCGGGACGCCTTGTAGAGGCGGTTCAGCGAGGACATGGCCTCCTCGCCGGAGACCTCCTCGCCCTCCTTGTGGTCCAGCTCGTGCGGGTGCTCGATCAGATACTGGATGAGCATGCCGAACTGGGTGCCCCAGTCGCCGATGTGGTGCCTGCGGATCACCTTCTCGCCGGTGAACTCCAGGATCTCCACCATCGCGGCACCGATCACCGCCGACCGCAGATGACCGACGTGCATCTCCTTCGCCACATTCGGCTGGGCGTAGTCGATCACGGTGGTGCCCGCGTCCGGGTTGTACGGGACGCCGAGCCGGTCATCGGCGGCGCGGGCCGCCAGGGTGTCCACGATCGCCCGGTCGGTGACGGTGATGTTCAGGAAGCCGGGGCCCGAGACCTCGATCTCCTTCAGCACGTCATTGGCCGGGATCGCGGCCACGACCAGGGTCGCCAGCTCGCGCGGATTGCCCTTGGCCTTCTTGGCGAGGGCGAGGATGCCATTGGCCTGGAAATCGGCCCGGTCGCTACGTCGCAGCAGCGGGTCGGCGGAACCGGCCTCCGGCAGGGCTGCCGAGAGGGCTTCCGCGAGGCGCTGCTGCACAGTCGAAGCGAGAGAAGGGACCGAGGCCATGAGCTTCCGTTCCTGAGGTCGGGGAATGCGGTCTAATTCGGTTGTCAAGTGTCCCACGGGGGAGCAGCCTCCTGCTCACCCATTGTTCCCGGGCCCGGCTCCCGGGCCGCCGGGGCCGCGGACAGCCCGGGAGCGGGCCGCCGGGTCTGGGAGAATGAGAATCCGGCCCCTCGGGTCGCCCCCGGACCGACCCGATACGAGAAAGAAGGACGTGCCGACCGTGGCTCAGAGCAGCACCGAGACCGACTGGGTCTCCCGTTTCGCGGACGAAGTCATTGCGGAATCGGAACGGCGCGCGCCTGGGAAACCTGTCGTCGTCGCGTCCGGAATCTCCCCCTCCGGCCCCATTCACCTGGGCAATCTCCGCGAGGTCATGACCCCGCACCTGGTCGCCGACGAGATCCGGCGGCGCGGGCACGAGGTCCGGCACCTGATCTCCTGGGACGACTACGACCGGTTCCGCAAGGTGCCCGCCGGGGTCGACGGCGTGGACGAGAGCTGGGCCGAGCACATCGGCCGCCCGCTCACCTCCGTGCCCGCGCCCAAGGGCTCCGCGCACCCCCACTGGGCCGCCCACTTCAAGGCCGTCCTCATCGGCTCCCTCGCCGAGCTGGGCGTCGAGTACGACGGCATCAGCCAGACCGAGCAGTACACCGCCGGCGCCTACCGCGAGCAGGTGCTGCACGCGATGCGCCACCGCGCCGACATCGACGCCATCCTCGACCAGTACCGCACCAAGAAGACCCCCCAGAAGAAGTCGCAGAAGCCCCTCGACGAGGCCGAGCTGGAAGCGGCCGAGGGGTCCGGCGCGGCGGGCGAGGAGGACGGCACCGGATCGGCCGGCTACTTCCCGTACAAGCCCTACTGCGGTCAGTGCGACAAGGACCTCACCACCGTCACGGCGTACGACGACGACAGCACCGAGCTGACGTACACCTGCACGGCGTGCGGACACTCGGAGACCGTCCTGCTCAACGAGTTCAACCGGGGCAAGCTGGTCTGGAAGGTCGACTGGCCGATGCGCTGGGCGCACGAGGGCGTGATCTTCGAGCCCAGCGGTGTCGACCACTCGTCCCCCGGCTCCTCCTTCCAGGTCGGCGGCGAGATCGTCGACCGGATCTTCGGCGGCCGGCAGCCCATCGGCCCGATGTACGCCTTCGTCGGCATCAGCGGCATGGCCAAGATGTCCTCCTCCAAGGGCGGCGTGCCCACCCCGGCCGACGCGCTGAAGATCATGGAGGCGCCGCTGCTGCGCTGGCTGTACGCGCGGCGCCGGCCCAACCAGTCCTTCAAGATCGCCTTCGACCAGGAGATCCAGCGGCTCTACGACGAGTGGGACAAGCTCGGCGCGAAGGTCGCCGACGGGTCGGCGCTGCCCGCCGATGTCGCCGCGTACACCCGGGCCGTCGGCACCGCCGCCGGCGCCCTGCCGGTCACCCCCCGGCCGCTGGCGTACCGCACCCTCGCCTCCGTCGCGGACATCACCGCCGGTCACGACGAGCAGACCCTGCGTATCCTGAGCGACCTCGACCCGGCCAACCCGCTCTCCTCCCTCGACGAGGTGCGGCCCCGGCTCGACCGCGCCGAGCACTGGATCAGCAGCCAGGTACCGGCGGAGGCGCGCACCATCGTGCGCGCCGAGCCGGACACCGAGCTGCTCTCCTCGCTCGACGAGGCCGGCCGCGAGTCGCTGCGGCGGCTGCTCGACGGACTCGACTCGCACTGGTCGCTCGACGGGCTCACCACGCTCGTCTACGGCGTGCCGAAGGTGATGGCGGGCCTCGCGCCGGACGCGAAGCCGACGCCGGAGCTCAAGGTGGCGCAGCGGACCTTCTTCGCCCTGCTGTACCGGCTCCTGGTGACACGCGAGACCGGCCCCCGCCTGCCGACGCTGCTGCTGGCGGTCGGCGCGGACCGGGTGCGGGTGCTGCTCGGCGGATAGCCGCGGCTTCCGGGGCGCGGGGCTCTCACGGCTCCGCGCCCCGGCCTCTCAGGGGTGCCACACACCGGTCACCGCGGTGGCCCGGGCGTAGTCGCCGAAATCGCGGGGCTCACGGCCGAGGGCGCGCTGGACGCCGTCGGCGAGCGTGGCGAAACGGTTGTCGGCGATCCAGCCGTACAACGTGTTCAGCAGGCCGGCGAACTCCTCCGGCACACCCCGGCCGGTCGCGTAGGACGCGAACTCGGCCGGGGACACGGGGCGGTAGGTGATCGTCCTGCCCGTGGCGCGGGCGATCTCGCCGCTGATCTCCGCCATGCTCAGCAGGCGCGGGCCGGACAGCTCGTACGCCTCACCGCCGTGGCCGTCCTCGGTGAGCGCCGCCACGGCGACATCGGCGATGTCGTCCGCGTCGATGAACGGCTCAAGACCGTCACCGGCCGACATCACCACCTCGCCGTCCAGGATCTGCCCCCGGAAGAACGCGTCCTCGCTGAAGTTCTGCGAGAACCACGACGGCTTCAGGAACGTCCACTCCGCGCCCGACTCCCGCACCGCGCGCTCACACGGAAGCTTCTCCTCTCCGGCCGGAACCACCCAGTCGCGGTGCGAGAGCAGAACCAGCCGCTCGA
Source organism: Streptomyces sp. CAU 1734 (assembly GCF_039888735.1). NCBI lineage: Bacteria > Bacillati > Actinomycetota > Actinomycetes > Kitasatosporales > Streptomycetaceae > Streptomyces > Streptomyces sp. CAU 1734. Next base: position 100,448 of record NZ_JBDQQP010000023.1, on the reverse strand, counting down.
CCCCCCGCTCCACCGCCAGCTTCGCGAAGGCGGTCATCTCCGACGCCGCGCCGCCGCTCATGGAATCGACCAGATACGCCGAGCCGGCCCCCTCCAGCGCCCGCTCCCAGGTGTTCTCGTCACCCCAGTCGAAGCGGGTCCCTCCCTGCCGGGACGCCACCCGGACCTCGCGTCCGCGCCGCCGCAGTCCGGAGGCCACCCGGCGGCCCGTCTTTCCCGTGCCGCCAAGGACCAGAATCGGCTTGTTCGTTGTCTGTGTCGTCATGCGGCAAGTCAAGCCGTCCGCCCGCCCGTCCCGGAATGATCTATTCGCTCACTCCGATGTCTCAGCGTCTAAAGTTGTGTCATGGACGCGTTGGCGAGCCTGATGTACGAGGTCAGATCCGATGGCGCCGTGTTCGGCCGGAACATCGTGGCCGCGCCCTGGTCGGTCCGGTTCGCCGCCCGCACCCCTCTGACCCTGATCACCATCGTGCGCGGCACGAGCTGGGTGGTGACCGGCGACGCCGAGCCCGTCGAACTCGGCCGCGGCGACGCCGCCATCGTGGTCGGACCCGAGCCCTTCTCCCTCGCGGACAGCCCCACCGGCACCTCGCCGCCGCTGTACGTGGCGCGCTGCCCCGAGCCGTGCACCACCGCCGACGGCGCGGAACTCGGCGACGAACTCCTCCTCGGCGTACGCACCTGCGGGAACGCCCCCGACGGGCCGACCGTCCTGCTCACCGGCGGCTACCAGGCCGACGGCCGGCTCTCCCGGCGGCTCCTCGACGCGCTGCCCCGGGTCCTCGTCGTCCGCCACGACGGTGAGCCCGGGCCGATCCTCGCGCTCACCGACGCGGAGATCGGCCGCGACGACCCGGGCCAACAGGCCGTCCTCGACCGGCTCCTCGACCTGCTCCTCCTCTCCACCCTCCGGGAATGGTTCGCCCGCCCCGAGGCGGATCCGCCCGGGTGGTTCCGGGCGCTCGGCGACCCCGTCACCGGGACGGCGCTGCGGCTGATCCACGATCAGCCGGCGCGTTCCTGGACGGTGTCGGCGCTCGCCGACGAGGCCGGTGTGTCGCGGGCGACCTTCGCCCGGCGCTTCACCGACCTCGTGGGCGAGCCGCCGATGGCCTACCTGACGAGCTGGCGGCTGGCCCTCGCGGCGGATCTGCTGGCGCGGACGGAGGGGACGGTGGAGTCGATCGCGCGGCAGGTGGGGTACCGGAGTCCCTTCGGGCTGAGCGTGGCGTTCAAGAGGGTGTACGGGACGAGGCCGAGCGACTATCGGGGGGCGGTGGCGGTCTGACGCGGGCGGGGTTTGGTCACCCTGGTCCGGGGTGGGCGCCGCCTCAATCGCCGGCTGGGCTGTTGTTGGTGCGGGTTGCCCGTATGCCCGGGCTGGGTGCTTGTTGGTGCGGGTTGGGTGCCGCTCCGGTTCGGCACTGGGGCTGCATGATTTACGGCGCGGTCACCCGGTCTTGTTTTGTTCGCCCGGGTTTGCGCCACAAATCACGCTTGATGCCCCAGTACCGCTCCTGCGCGTCCCCCCTTCCGCGAGTAAGCCCAGTGCGTGATGACGATGCTTTGCCCGTCCGCGCGTTCCGAGACGGTTTCACAAGGCGGGGAACCCCGCTCCGGAACGTCACCCAGGGGCCGGATCGTGATGGGCGTCAGAGTGGGCGGGTGCTTCTGGGCGGGCGCTCCCGCACCAGAACAGCCCGGGGGCGGTGGGGGGCCGCTTATCGGGCGACGCCCGGGAAGGGGGTGTACAGGGTCGTCCCCGGAAGAGCCGGCGGTAAGACCGGGGTGATCAGTGCAAGCGGGCCGGTTTCCGCCGGCTCTGAGGAGTCGAGCCCGGAGGGCCCCCGGCCCGCACCCATGGCAAGGTGCCCTGCTTTGTACCCGCACAGGCGGGCAAGGACGCCAAACCCGGCCCGCACCGGACAGGCAAGGGCGCCAGATCCTGCCCGCACTGGCGGGCGAGGACGCCAATTCAAGCCCCGCCGGCGATTGAGGCGCGGGGTCCGGACCCGCGCCCCGCAAGGACCCGCGCCCCGCAAGGACCCGCGCCCCGCAAGGACCCGCGCCCCGCAAGGACCCGCGCCCCGCAAGGACCCGCGCCCCGCAAGGACCCGCGCCCCGCAAGGACCCGCGCCCCGCAAGGACCCGCGCCAAGCGAACCGCGCCCGCGTCCGGCTACGCGATGTGGTCGTCCACCAGCTCCGTCTGTATGCGCTGCTTGAACGCCGGCATCGCCTGCCTCAGCAGCGCCGCGCTGTCCGGGTGCGTGATGCCGTGGACGTCCGCGAGGTGGATGTCCAGGTGCTCGGCCTTGGGGTAGTCGCTCAGCTCGTGAGAGAGCGTCACGAAGACCGGGTAGGCGGCCTCGTAGAACTCCCGGACCTCCTCGGCGAGCTGCTCGGGCTCGGGCTGCGGCTCGGGGGACGACGGGCGGCGGGGCGGCTCCGGGCGGCGGCTGGGGTCGCCGAGGGGGCGCATCCGGTCACCGGAACCCGTCGGGACCTGGGGGGCGTCGGGGTCCGCGATCCTGGTGTCCGCCGGGTACGAGGGGTCGTAGCCGCCCTCGTACACCACGTCCTGCGCCTGCCGCGCGAACCACGGGCTGCCCTGGGACTCCTCGGGGTCCGGGGCGTGCGCGCCGTACTCGTCGTACTCGGGGGAGCGGTCCTCCTCGCGCCACTCCTCCTCCGCCCACTGCCGTGACGCCCCACGCCGCTCCACCGGGACGCCGGCAGGGCCCGCGTCCGCCGACTCCTCCCGCCCCGGCGGCAGCTGCGCGCGGCCCGGTTCCGCCGGCTCCTTGCTCAGGCTCGGCGGCTTCGGGGACTCCCGTACCAGCTCAGGCTGTTGCCGGGGCACCGGAGCCGGAGCCGGCGGCAGCAGCGCGGGCTCCACACCCGCCGCCGCCAGCCCCGCCGCGGCCGTCTCCGACAGCGGCACCCCGTACTTCGCCAGCCGCAGCGGCATCAGCGCCTCGATCGGGGCCTTGCGGCGCCACGCGCGGCCGAACCGGGCCTGGAGCCGGGCCTGGTAGATCAGCCGGTCCTGTTCCAACTTGATGACCTGCTCATAACTGCGCAGCTCCCACAGCTTCATCCGGCGCCACAGCTTGAAGGTGGGGACGGGGGAGAGCAGCCAGCGGGTGAGCCGCACGCCCTCCATGTGCTTGTCGGCGGTGATGTCGGCGATGCGGCCGACCGCATGCCGGGCGGCCTCCACCGAGACGACGAAGAGCACCGGGATCACCGCGTGCATGCCCACGCCCAGCGGGTCGGGCCAGGAGGCCGCGCCGTTGAAGGCGATGGTGGCGATGGTGAGCAGCCAGGCCGTCTGGCGCAGCAGCGGGAAGGGGATGCGCATCCAGGTCAGGAGCAGATCCAGCGCGAGCAGGACACAGATGCCCGCGTCGATGCCGATGGGGAAGACCAGGGCGAAATCCCCGAAGCCCTTGCGTTCGGCGAGGTCGCGCACCGCCGCGTATGAACCGGCGAAACCGATACCGGCGATGATCACCGCGCCCGTGACGACGATCGCGATGAGTATCCGGTGCGTGCGTGTCAGCTGCATCGCGGCCATCGGCACCCCTCCCGTGTCGAAACGCGTGCACACCGACGGCTGGACGCGTGTTCCTTTTCGGCCAGGGGCAGGCTACTTGCTGCGGTCGGCCGGTTGTTCGTGAAGGTCGCCATTCCGGGTGCCGAAAGCCCGGCGGCCGTCTGCCGCCGGGCTCACGGGAGGCGGGTCAGGCGTTCGCCTTGGCCACCGCGGCGACCGCTTCCTTCGCCGCCGGGACGGCCTTCTGCAGCAGATTCGAGACAGACGGGTTCTTCGCGCCCGCGTAACCGGTGCCGTTGTAGGTGAGGGTGATCACCGCGTTCTCGGTACGGGTCACGACGGTGACATACGAGAACTGCTCACCCGTCTTCTTCAGCTGGTACGTCACGGTCGACGCGACCTGGCCGATTCCGGTCACCGCGGCCGTGCGCACCTTGGTCGCGCCCTTGGTGGTCTGGGCCTTGGCGATTTCCTTGGTGTACGTCTCGCCGGCGCGCTCCGCCGCGCTCACTCCGAGGCTCTCGTCGGAGTCGTAGCGGAGGAAGGAGACATCGAGCCAGCGGTACTGCGAGCCCTTCACGCCCCGGTCGTCCAGGCCGTTCCAGGAGCAGCTGCCCCGGCTCGCGGTGTCCGTGGAGCGGCCGGCCGTGCCGCCCTTGACCTTGGCCGAGGGCACCAGCTCGCCGATGGACTTCGCGGTGATCGCGTCGCAGGTGTCGGGGAGCTTGGCGAACTTCGCGGGCTCGACCGCGGGGGCCTTCTCCGTCTCCGACTGAGCCGGTTCGGCGCCCTTGCCCTGGTCTTCTCCGCCGCTCTCGCCGGAGCTGTTCGACGTCTTCTTCTCGTCCGAGCCGGAGTCCGACGAGCAGCCCGCGGCGACGAGCATCACCGGGACGGCTGCGCAGGCGAGTATGCGGGCGAGACGCGGGGCTGTTCGGTGCATGGTTCCTTCGGTTTCGTTCGGTGGTGCGGTCTCCGACCTGGGGCCACGGTACGCGGACGGGGCGCCGCGGGGGTGCTCTCCGCCCTGACGGGGTCCGGTCCCGCGGTGCCGCGCCGGACGGTCAGTCGCTGATCTTCTCCGCCAGGTTCCGGGCCACGTTCTGGGCCTTGTCCTGGAGTTCCTTGCTGCTGGGGACCTCGGCGAGGCGGCCGGGATGCTCGGCGTAGACCACGGTGACGATCACATTCGATGTGCGGAACGCCACGCTCACGGTGCGGTGCCGGGCGGTGGATCCGGTGTCCGCGGAGTCGACCACGTCATTGAGGAAGGCGGCGTCGCCGATGCCGTCGAGGGCGCGGGGCGCCAGGTCGTCCGGGGTGCCGGACGGGCTGCCGGAGGACTGGGCGGGATCGTCGGACGCGGCCGGTGCGGTCGAGTCGGTGGCGGTCTCCCCGGAGGAGGCGGTCTCCGTGCCCGGATCGCCGGCCGTGGCGGAGACGGCGGCCTGCTTCTTCGCGAAGACCTCCCGGGCCCGGTCGGCGTCGCTGACCGCGGGGTCGTAGGAGACCACGCGCTCGAAGTCGAGGCTGAGGGTGTGGGCGGTGTCCTGGGAGTCGGCCTTCCAGCCGCAGCCGGCCCGGCGGTCGGGGTCGTAGGTGCTCACCGGCGTGCCGCGGAGGAGATCCTTCCGCTGTTCCTCGGGGAGTTGGGCCATGCCGGGCAGCAGCTCTTCGAGGGTGGAACGGCCGAGGGAGCCGCAGGGTTCCAGCAGGGAGCGGTACTTGCCGGGCTGGGCGACCGGCGCGGTCTCCGTTCCGGTCTTCGCGTCCGCCGCGGCGTCCTCGGCCCCGCCGGTGCCGGTGCAGCCGGTCACCAGGACCGCGACGGCGGTGAGGAACACCGAGGCGAAGCCGGACGCGCGCACCGCGGTCCGGTGCGTCCTGCCCGTCTCGCGGTGGGGTGCGTACGCCTTTCGTGGCACGGTCCCGGGCTCCTTTCGAGCGGAAAAGCTGTTGCCGCGTGACAGCGGCCGGTGGACACAATGTCTATCGCACGCGCCGCCGCGGCCGCCGGTTCACCGGGTCTTTCGCAGGCATTGGCGCTGGTTTTGCTTTTTGCTTGTTTTATCTGTTTATCGGGGGGATTGATCGATTATGCCGTACGTGGAGATGCCCGGCGATCAGGTGCCGATCCGGATGTGGGCCGATCCGGCCTCGGTCGAGGATCTGGCCATGCAGCAGCTGCGGAATGTCTCCACGCTGCCCTGGATCAAGGGGCTGGCGGTGATGCCGGACGTGCATTTCGGCAAGGGCGCCACGGTCGGTTCGGTCATCGCCATGGAGGGCGCGGTCTGTCCGGCGGCGGTCGGGGTGGACATCGGCTGCGGGATGTCGGCGGTCAAGTCCTCGCTCACCGCGAATGACCTTCCCGGCGATCTCTCCGGGCTCCGTTCGCGCATCGAGCAGGCCATTCCGGTCGGGCGGGGCATGCACCGCGAGTCGGTCGATCCCGAGCGGGTGTTCGGCTTCCCGGCCGAGGGCTGGGGCGACTTCTGGGGCCGCTTCGACACGGTGGCGGATTCGGTGAAATTCCGCCGCGAGCGGGCGATGCTCCAGATGGGCACGCTCGGCGGCGGGAATCACTTCGTGGAGCTCTGCCTCGACGAGACCGGCGCCGTCTGGCTGATGCTGCACTCCGGCTCCCGCAACATCGGCGCCGAGCTGGCCGCCCACCACATCGGCGAGGCGCAGAAGCTGCCGCACAACCAGGATCTGATCGACCGGGATCTCGCCGTCTTCGTCGCCGAGACGCCGCAGATGGCGGCGTACCGCAATGACCTCTTCTGGGCGCAGGAGTACGCCAAGTACAACCGCGCCATGATGATGGGGCTCTTCCAGGAGGTCGTCCGGCGGGAGTTCCGCAAGGCGAAGGTCTCCTTCCGGCCCGTGATCTCCTGCCACCACAACTATGTGTCGGAGGAGCGGTACGACGGGATGGATCTGCTGGTCACCCGCAAGGGAGCGATTCGCGCGGGCAGCGGCGACCACGGGATCATCCCCGGCTCGATGGGTACCGGCTCGTACATCGTGAAGGGTCTCGGCAATGAGAAGTCCTTCAACTCCGCCTCGCACGGAGCCGGCCGGAAGATGAGCCGGAACCAGGCGCGGAAGCGGTTCTCGACCAGGGATCTGGAGGACCAGACCCGGGGCGTCGAGTGCCGGAAGGACGAGGGTGTGGTGGATGAGATCCCGGGGGCGTACAAGCCGATCGAGAAGGTGATCGAGCAGCAGCGGGATCTGGTGGAGATCGTCGCCAAGCTCAAGCAGGTCATCTGTGTGAAGGGCTGAGCGGGGCGGGGGCGGTCCGGCGGATCGCCCCCGGCGGCACGGTCAGTGGGTGCGGTGCACCTTCTGGTTGGACGCCTGCGCCCGGGGGCGCACCACCAGCAGATCGATGTTCACATGGGACGGACGGGTGACGGCCCAGGCGATGGTGTCCGCCACATCGCCGGCCGTGAGCGGTTCGGCCACTCCCGCGTAGACCTTCGCCGCCTTCTCCGTGTCGCCCCGGAAGCGGGTCGTGGCGAATTCCTCGGTCTTCACCATCCCCGGCGCGATCTCGATCACCCGGACCGGGGTGCCGACGATCTCCAGCCGGAGGGTCTCGGCGATCACCCGCTCGGCATGCTTGGCCGCGACATAGCCCCCGCCGCCCTCATAGGTGGCGAGGCCGGCCGTGGAGGTCAGGACGACCACGGTGCCGTCGCCGCTCGCGGTGAGCGCCGGCAGCAGGGCCTGGGTGGTGTGGAGGGTGCCGATGACATTGACCTCGAACATCCGCCGCCAGTCCGCCGGGTCGGCGGTGGCGACCGGGTCCGCGCCGAGCGCGCCGCCCGCGTTGTTCACCAGGACGTCGCAGCGGTCGAGCCCGGCCGCGAAGACATCGACCGCCGACCGGTCGGTGACATCGAGAGTCCGCGCGGTGGCCCGGTGCCCCGCCTCCGTCAGCTCGTCGGCGAGTGCCTGGATCCGGTCCGCCCGGCGGGCGGTGAGCATCACATGGAACCCGGCGGCGGCGAGCCGGCGCGCGGTGGCCGCCCCGATGCCGCTGCTCGCTCCGGTGACGACGGCGACAGGTGTCCCGGCGGCGGTCATTTCTGCTCCCTCGCGCATACGGTCGATTACGCGGCCAGGATAGGCGGGACCGGCGGCCGAGCCCCGGAGCGCCGGTCACCCGGGAAGCCCCGGCAGGATCCGGCGGAAGGCCTCAAGGGCCGCCGAATTCGCGTACGGCGCCGTCCACGATCGCCTCCAGCCGGGCGTGGTGCGCCCCGCGCCAGTACGCCCGGCCGCAGGCGGCGCACTGCGCGAAGACGTCGTAATTCCGCTCCGTGCCGTGTTCCAGCTGATCCCGGACGGTGTCCTTGTCCGCGTCCCGCAGCGGGCCGTTGCAAGCCGTGCAGCGTGTCCAGGGGGCCAGCTCGGGGGCGAACCGGGCCAGCACATCGCGGAGCTGGTCATCCGGCTGATCGCTGTAGACATAGGCCCCGGCCCAGATCTCCCGGCGCCGCAGCAGCCCGCGGTCCCGGGAGAGCATGACCCGCCGCTCCTTCGCCGAGAGCGCCGCCAGCGCCGGATCGCCGATGTCCTCGCTCTCGTACGCCGCGTCCACCCCGAGCAGCCGCAGCCGGCGCGCCAGGGTGCCCAGATGGACATCGAGCAGAAACCGCAGCGGGGCGCCCGGGACCCGCTGGGGCCGCTCGACCCCGTACACCTCGACGGTCTCGCCCTCGCGCGGGATGTGGGCGGTGGTCACCGGGGCGCCGTCGACCGTGAGCCGGCCCGCCTCGGTCAGCGGCACGCCCAGTGACTCGATGACATGACCGAGCGTCGACACCCCGTCGGTGACCAGTGTCGTGGAGCCCGCACGGCGCTTTGACGGGATGAAAAGGCGCAGCTCAGGGGCGACGCTGAGATGGATCTCCGGTCCGTTCACCCGAGCAGCTTGCCATGGGGGCGGGGACGGCGGCATCCGGTTTGGCGGGCGGTCCGCTCAGGGGCCGGGAGGCGCGGGAGGCAGGGGCGCCCACAGATCGAACCGCCAGTCGTTGGACGGATGGAAACTGCCCGGCGGGTAGTCGATCTCGTGCTCGCCCATCAGCTGGAAACCGGCCTTCCGGCAGACCGCGTTCGACGCGGTGTTGCTCAGCCGGGGGAAGGCGTGGAGACAGCGGTGCAGGCCGGCGGCGCGGGCCGCCCCGATCACCGCGCGGGCCGCCGCACTGGCGATGCCGCGCCCCTGGAAACCGGGGAGGACGCCCCACCCCGTCTCGTAGATCTCCCGCCCCTGCCAGTCGCTCTCCCAGAAGCCGATGGTCCCCGCCCGCTCCCCGGTGTCGGCGGCGACGATGCGGTACACCCGGCTCCGGGCGGTGTCCTCCGCGCTCAGGGTCACATATCTCCGGTGCCGGGCGAGCAGCTGTTCCTCCGTCTCCGGCCCGCTCAGATGGGCCGTCATCTCCGGCGCGTTGGCAGCGCGGAGCAGGTCGAAGTCCTCCTCGGACCACGCCTCGATGCGTACTCCCGAACTCTCGTTCACCATGGTTCGAACTGTAGGGGGAGGGTCTGACAGCGCACGGGGCTCAGGCGCCGGTCCGGGCGGTGTACACGGTCGGCGGCACACCGACCGCGGCCGTGAAATCGCGCACCAGATGGGCCTGATCGCTGTAGCCGAGCTCCGCCGCGAGGGCCGCCCAGTCGGGTGCGGCGGCCGGGCTCCGCGCCTCCGCGCGCTCCAGCGCGTCATGGAGCCGGTAGCGCAGAATCACCCATTTCGGCCCGACTCCCACCCAGTCGGCGAAGAGCCGTTGCAGCGAGCGGACCGAGACTCCCTCGGCGGCGGCGAGTTCGGCGACCCGCCGGACGGTCCGGTCGTCACGGATCCGGCCGGCCAGCTCCATGGCGCGCAGCGCCCGGGGATCCGCCCGCCCGGGGGCCAGCCGGAGAAGGAGGGCGTCCAGCGCGGCGACCCGGCCGTCCTCGGACTCCGGAGCGGTGACCGCCGCCGCGCCGCCGTCGGCACCGAGGGAGGCGAGGGGCCCGGCCGGAGCACCGGCGGGCACCCGGCGGCCCGTCCAGGCCGAGACGGGCCGCTCCGGCGCGAAGGGCCGGAATCCGCCGGGCCGGAACTGCACCCCGCAGACCCGCCCCCGGCCCTCCAGCTTCATGGTGAACAGCTCCGTGCCGATCCCCGCCACCTCACCCCGCGCCGGCTCGTCCCCGTACCGCCGGAAGACGAGGTTCACCGAGGGATGCGGCACCACATGGGTCGCGTACGGCTCCGTGAGCTCCCAGTCGATCAGCCAGTAGTGCTCCAGGAACGGGCGCAGCGCCGGGTCGGGCAGCCGGCGGCGGAAGCGGACCCGGGTGAAGAGCTCGCGGGCTCCGACGATGCCGCGGGTGTCGCGGCGCGGGCCATGACCAGCCATGGCCGGATCCTATGTCGCGTTTGTTCAAGACGCCGGGCGGCCGGGTTTCTACGGTCGGGACCATGACGAATCGGACGAGAACCATGAGTGAGCTGCTCGGAGCGGCGGCCGGGAGCGCGCTGCCGGTGGTGCGCGCGATCACCGACGACCAGCTGGGCGATCCGACCCCGTGTCCGGAATATGACGTACGGGAACTGGCCGACCATCTCTTCCAGGTGGTGACCAATTTCCGGGAACTGGCGGCGAAGCGGGAGGCGGACTTCGGTGCCGCGCCGCGCCGGGTGGAGCCGGGCGGCGACTGGCGGGAGCGGTTCGCGGCGGAGACCGCGGCGCTCGCGGCGGCCTGGGCGGCGCCGGGCGCGGAGGAGGGCACCGCGGGCTCGCTCGGGCTGCCCGCCCGGACGGTGGGCTTCATGGCGCTGGGCGATCTGACCGTGCACGCCTGGGACCTGGCGCGGGCGACGGGGCGGAGCTACGCGCCGGAGGGGTTCGTGATCGCGGAGCTGGCGCCGGCCGTGGCGGCGATGGCTCCGATGGCGCGCGAGTACGGGGTGTACGGCGCGGCGGTCGAGCCGGGGGAGGCGGCGTCCGATTTCGAGCGGATGCTGGCGGTGACCGGCCGGGATCCGCACTGGGAGCCGCCCGCGCGGTGATCGCGGAGGGTGCGGGGGCCGATGTCCGCGGCCCGGCCGCCCCGGTCGTACGGTCCGCCGCATGCGGGAGACCGCCCCGGCCGGGGCGGTCTCCGTGTGGGTGAGGCGGTCGCGGCGCGGGCTGGGGTGACTAAGGCCACACCAGGCAGTAGGGCTGGTGCCCCGCCTCGTGGAGCCGCTGGCTGAAGTCCTGCCACTCATGGAGCAGCCGGTAGACATGGAAGGCGTCCCGGGGACCGCCCCGGTCCGGCACCGTCGACCAGATGAAGGCCGCCGCGCCCACCGACTCCTCGCCTATGTCGCGGAGCGGGTCCACCACCGTCATGGGGAGCTTCACCACCGCGTAGTCGGGGTGGAGCACCACCAGCTCCAGCGGCGGCACCTTGTTCAGCGGCATGCCCTGAATGCCGGTGAGGACCATCGCGGCGATGGTTTCCGGCTTGATCTTGGTGAAGAGTCCGCCCATGCCGAGCTCGTCGCCGCCCAGCTCCTCCGGGCGCATGGAGATCGGCACCCGTGCGGCCGTGGCCCCGTCGGGCGCGCCGAAGTACTTGTAGGTCACCCCCACTCGGCCGCTGCTCCTGCCTGCCGTGGCACCCGCGTCCGCGTCGCCGCGCCGGTGCCTGCCCCGACGGGCAGGCTCAGGTCCCAGGTCGTCGGTCCCCTCGCCCGGTCCACCGCGATACATATCTCCACCCGACCACTCGCAGCCCCCGCCGCGCAACCCGATCATCGTGACAGTGACCTCCCCCGTGAACGTCAGGTGAAACACCTGTCCGCGAGGAACACCGTGGCCTCTGACACCATGGATTCCGTGAGCCTTCCCTGTGTCGCCCCAGTTTCGCAGATGCGACGAGGGTGACGCTGTTTCGTCATACGAAGAGATCGCGCGCCCTGCTCACCCGTGGCCGAGATCATTCGCCCCGGCCGCCCTAGCCCTCGAATCGCAGATCAGGACCAAAGTGCCGTACTCATACGAAGCCCCAGTTTCGCAGGCGCTCTTCGACCGCGCTTCCCTTGTGACGCCCGGCGGCGTCAACTCACCCGTGCGGGCCTTCCGGGCCGTGGGCGGTACGCCCCGGTTCATGGTGTCCGGCACCGGCCCGTACCTCACCGACGCGGACGGGCGCGAGTATGTCGACCTCGTCTGCTCGTGGGGGCCGATGATTCTCGGCCACTCCCATCCGGCCGTACTGGAGGCGGTGCATGCGGCCGTGTCCCGCGGCACCTCCTTCGGCACCCCCGGCGAGGGGGAGGTCGCCCTCGCGGAGGAGATCGTCGCCCGGATCGCCCCCGTCGAGCAGGTCCGGCTGGTCTCCAGCGGTACGGAGGCGACCATGTCGGCGATCCGGCTCGCCCGGGGTTTCACCGGCCGGGCGAAGGTCGTCAAGTTCGCGGGCTGCTACCACGGACATGTGGACGCGCTGCTGGCCGCCGCCGGTTCCGGGGTGGCCACCTTCGGGCTGCCGGACACCCCCGGGGTCACCGGCGCGCAGGCGGGCGAGACGGTCGTGCTGCCCTACAACGACCTCGAAGCCGTCCGCGCCGCCTTCACCGCGCACCCCGGTGAGATCGCCTGTGTGATCACCGAGGCGTCCCCCGGCAACATGGGCGTGGTCCCGCCGCTGCCCGGGTTCAACCAGGGTCTGAAGGACCTCTGCCGGGAGAACGGCGCGCTCTACATCTCCGACGAGGTGATGACCGGCTTCCGCACCAGCCGGGCCGGCTGGTACGGGGTCGACGGCGTCGAGCCCGATCTGATGACCTTCGGCAAGGTCATGGGCGGCGGCTTCCCGGCCGCGGCCTTCGGCGGGCGGGCGGACGTGATGGGACATCTGGCCCCGGCCGGACCCGTCTACCAGGCGGGCACCCTCTCCGGGAACCCGGTCGCCACCGCCGCCGGCCTGGCCCAGCTGCGCCTGCTCGACCGGGCCGCGTACGACCGGCTGGACGCCGTCTCGGCGGAGATCCAGCGGCTGGTCACCGACGCCCTCACCAAGGAGGGGGTGGCCCACCGGCTCCAGACGGCGAGCAACATGTTCTCCGTCTTCTTCACCCCGGACGCGGTCACCGACTACGAGACGGCCAAGCGGCAGGAAGCCTTCCGCTTCAATGCCTTCTTCCAGACGATGCTGGCGCACGGCGTCTATCTGCCGCCCTCCGCCTTCGAGTCCTGGTTCGTCTCCACGGCCCATGACAGCCGTGCCGTCGAGCGCATCGCCGCCGCCCTGCCCGCCGCCGCCCGTGCCGCCGCGGAGGCCGCGGCATGAGCGGCGGGAACCGCGCCGGCGAGCCGACCGGCATCGAGAAGATCGGCGGCTACCACGCCCACGGGCTGGTCGGCAACGGCAGCGGCGGTGACGACACCACCCGCACCCTCGTCCATCTGGTCCGGCACGGAGAGGTCCACAACCCCGACGGCGTCCTCTACGGCCGCCGGCCCGGCTACCACCTCTCCGACCTCGGCCGCCGGATGGCCGACCGGGTCGCCGAGGCGCTCGCCGACCGGGACATCACCCAGGTGACCGCCTCCCCGCTGGAGCGCGCCCAGGAGACCGCCGACCCCGTGGCCAAGAGCCACGGTCTGCCGCTCGGCACTGACGACCGGCTGATCGAGGCGGGCAATGTCTTCGAGGGCAAGACCTTCGGGGTCGGCGACGGCGCCCTGCGCAGGCCGGGCAACTGGCGGCATCTGACCAACCCCTTCCGCCCCTCCTGGGGCGAGCCCTATATCGAGCAGGTCGTCCGGATGATGGGCGCCCTGGGCACGGCCCGGGACGCCGCGCGCGGCCATGAGGCGGTGCTCGTCAGCCACCAGCTGCCGATCTGGATCGTCCGGAGCTTCGTCGAGCGGCGCACGCTCTGGCACGACCCGCGCCGCCGCCAGTGCACGCTGGCCTCGCTGACCACCTTCACCTACGAGGGCGACCGCATCGTCGCCGTCAAGTACTCCGAGCCCGCCCGCGATCTGGTGCCGCCGCATCTGCTCGCCGGAGCCAAGCCGGTGAAGGGGAAATCCAAGGCGTTCGGGGCCTGAGGCCCCCGTTTTCCAGAGAGATCATCATCTCTCCATAAAAAATCAAGGCTCTTTCGGAACCATCCCGGTTCGCACCACCTCTCAACCAATGTCCGGTTTCATCATCGGATCATCATTTGGACGGTTTGAGTGGGCAGCCCTCCGCAGCGCGCGGGCGGCTGTGTGCGGAATGGGAACGACATGCGGGACATCAGCCGGAGGAGTGCGCTGGGGGCCGGTATCGGTGCCGCGGCCGCGCTGGGGATCGCGGGCTGCGGCACCGGTGACCGCGGGGGCTCCGCCGCCCGCGCCGCCAAGGGCCCGGACGGGGGAGCCGCCGGCGGCGGGCCGTCGGCGGCGGAGGAGGACCGGGCCCGGCTCATCGGCGACGGCTCCACCGCCGACACCGGGAAGCAGCCGAATCAGCCGCCCGCCCCCGTCCCCCTGGAGCCCGGACAGGCCCCGCCGCAATTCGTGGTCTTCTCCTGGGACGGCGCCGGAGAGGTCGGCAACGGCCTCTTCCCGCGCTTTCTGAAACTCGCCCGGGAACACGACGCGGCGATGACCTTCTTCCTCTCCGGGCTCTATCTGCTGCCCGAATCGGAGAAAGCGCGCTACCGCCCGCCGAACAACCGCACCGGCGCCTCCGACATCGGTTACCTCAAGGACGAGAACATCAGGAAAACCCTGAAGTACGTCCGCGAGGCATGGCTCGGCGGTCATGAGATCGGAACACACTTCAACGGCCACTTCTGCGGCGGCTCCGGATCGGTCGCCAACTGGACCTCCGCCGACTGGGAGAACGAGATCGAGCAGGCCGTCTCCTTCGTCACCGAATGGCGCACCAACACGGGATGGCAGGATCTCCCGCCGCTCCCCTTCGACTACCGCAAAGAACTCATCGGCGCGCGCACCCCCTGCCTCCTCGGGCAGGAGCGGCTGCTGCCCGCCGCCCGCGAACTCGGCTGGCGGTACGACTCCAGCTCCCCGGGCGGACGCCAGGTCTGGCCCGTCAAGCGGGCGGGCCTGTGGGATCTGCCGCTCCAGGCGCTGCCGTTCCCCGGGCACTCCTTCGAGGTGCTGTCGATGGACTACAACATCCTCGCCAATCAGTCCCGGAATTCCACCAAGGCCCCGCCGTCGAACTATCCGCGCTGGCGCGAGCAGGCGACCGGAACCTATGTCCAGGGATTCCGCCGCGCCTATGAGAGCAACCGGGCGCCGCTCTTCATAGGAAATCACTTCGAGGAGTGGAACGGCGGTATCTATATGGACGCCGTCGAGAACGCGCTCGGCGAGATGGCCGGGAAGAAGGATGTACGGCTGGTGTCCTTCCGCCAGTTCTGCGACTGGCTCGACGCACAGGATCCGAAGGTACTGGCCAAGCTCCGCACTCTCGACGTCGGCCAGGGTCCGTCCGGGGGCTGGAACACCTTCTTCAAGGCCGCCTGACCTTCTCCAATGCGGCCGGCCTTTAGGGCCTCCCGACAACGGTCCTTTGGGTGACTTACGGGCAGCAAGGGGGGTGCGGAAGATCGCCGGAAGTGCCATGCGAAACTTTTCACATGAGCCTTAGCCGTGCCCCTCGCGCTGCCCTGCCGACCGTGCTGATCGCGGTCGGCGCGCTCACCCTCTCCGCCTGCGGCAACGGCACGCGCGGAGGCGGTAACGACACCAACTTCATCACCTCGGACGAAGGCGTCTCCACCGTCGCGGCGGGCGAACGCAAGGCCACCGGCGAGATCGCCGGCGAGACCCTGGAGGGGGAGCCGCTCGATGTGGCCGACCTCAAGGGGAAGGTCGTGGTGCTCAATGTCTGGGGATCCTGGTGCGGACCCTGCCGGCTTGAGGCGCCGCACTTCGTCAAGGTAGCCAATGATCTGAAGCCCCAGGGCGTGGAGTTCGTCGGGATCAATGCCCGCGACCCCAACAAGACCCCGGCGATCGAGTTCGAGAAGGACTACAAGGTCCCCTACCCGAGCATCTACGACCCCGCCAGCAAGCTGCTGCTCAGCGGTTTCCCCCGGGGCACCCTCAACCCGCAGACCATTCCCTCCACGGTCGTGCTCGACCGGGAGGGAAAGATCGCGGCGCGCTCGCTCAAGGCGCTCAACGAGAAGGACCTCCGCAAGATGATCACTCCGCTGATCGCCGAGAAGTGATCCCGTGGGTGCTGTGCAAACCGTAGAGGCGCTGTCGGCCGCGACCGTGCTCGCCTCGGCGACCAACAACGAGACCGTGCTCAACGGCGCGCTGGCGCTCGCCTTCCCGATCGCGGTGCTCGCCGGGCTGGTCTCCTTCTTCTCCCCGTGTGTGCTGCCGCTCGTCCCCGGCTATCTCTCGTATGTCACCGGCATCACCGGTTCCGACCTCGCCGAGGCCAAACGCGGGCGCATGATCACCGGGGCGGCGCTCTTCGTCGTCGGCTTCTCCGCCGTCTTCGTCTCCGGCGGTGCGCTCTTCGGCTACGCGGGCCAGGAACTGCTGGAGAACCAGGAGATCCTGAACCGGGTCCTCGGTGTGCTGATGGTGCTGCTCGGCCTCTTCTACATGGGACTGATGCCCTGGCTCACCCAGCGGGAATTCCGTATCCACAAGAAGCCGGCCGCCGGCCTCGCGGGCGCCCCGCTGCTGGGCGCGCTCTTCGGGATCGGCTGGGCGCCCTGTGTGGGACCCACCCTCAGCTCCGTGGTGATTCTCGCCGGGGAGCAGGGCAGCGCCGGGCGCGGCGCGATACTGATGGTCGCGTACTGCCTCGGCCTCGGCGTGCCCTTCATCCTGGCCGCCCTCGCCTTCCGCAAGGCGATGGGCGCCTTCGGCTGGGTCAAGCGCCACTATGTCTGGGTGATGCGCATCGGCGGCATCATGATGATCGTGACCGGAGTACTGCTGCTCACCGGTGTCTGGGACACCATGGTGCAGCAGATGCAGACCTGGTCCCAGGGTTTCACGGTGGGGATCTGACAAGCACATGAGCACAACGGACACCTCGGCCGGCAAGAACCGCGAGACCCCCGAACCCTCCGACGCGACAGCCGACGCCGCCGACGCCGCGGCCGGTTCACGGCTCTCCACCGCCCCGCGCGAGGAGACCGCCCCGCGCGAGGAACTCGCCGGCGGGCCGACCCTCGGCCTCGTCGGCTGGGTGCGCTGGTTCTGGCGGCAGCTCACCTCCATGCGGATCGCGCTGATCCTGCTCCTCCTGCTGGCCCTGGGCGCGGTCCCGGGCTCGCTCGTCCCGCAGAACAGCGTGGACGACATGAAGGTGGAGCAGTGGAAGAAGAACAACGAGGCCCTGACCGGGATCTTCGAGAAGCTCCAGCTCTTCGATGTCTACAGCTCGGTCTGGTTCTCCGCGATCTACATCCTGCTCTTCGTCTCCCTCATCGGCTGCATCGTCCCGCGCACCTGGCAGTTCGCCGGCCAGCTCCGCAGCCGCCCGCCGGCCGCGCCCGGACGGCTGACCCGGATGCCCGCGTACACCACCTGGCGCACCGAGGCCGGCCCCGAGGAGGTGCGGGAGAGCGCGCTCGCCCTGCTCAAGGGCCGCCGCTTCCGCGCCCACACGGTGGGTGACGCCGTCTCCGCGGAGAAGGGCTATCTGCGCGAGGTCGGAAATCTGGTCTTCCATGTGGCGCTGATCGTGATGCTGATCGCCTTCGCCGCCGGCCAGCTCTTCAAGTCCGAGGGCGGCAAGCTGATCGTCGAGGGCGACGGGTTCTCCAACACGCTCGTCCAGTACGACGACTTCCGCTCCGGCGCCCTCTACGACGTGGACGATCTGGCACCGTTCAGCTTCCGGCTCGACAGCTTCACCGGCACCTACGAGGAGACCGGACCGCAGCGCGGCACCCCCCGCACCTTCGAGGCGGGCGTCACCTGGTCCCGGCCGGGCGAGAAGGACCGGAAGTCGGTGATCAGGGTGAACGAGCCCCTGGTCGTGGACGGCACCAAGGTCTATCTGCTGGCCCACGGGTACGCGCCCGTCGTCACCGTCCGGGACGGCAGGGGCAAGGTCGTCTTCAACGGCGCCGTACCGCTGCTGCCCACCGACTCCAATGTGACCTCCACCGGCTCGATCAAGGTCATGGACGGTTACCGGGACGCCAAGGGCGTCAAGCGCCAGCTCGGATTCCAGGCCGTCTTCCTGCCGACCTTCGCCGGTCACGGCAGCGGCACGATGCTCTCGCAGTTCCCGGCGCTGAAGAATCCGGTCCTCGCCCTCAACGCCTTCATCGGCGACCTGGGCGTCGACTCCGGCCTGCCGCAGAACGTCTACCAGCTCGAAACCCGCAAGATGAAGCAGTTCAAGACCGAGGACGGTGAGATCCTGCGGCAGCTGATGCTCCAGGGCGACACCATGAAGCTCCCGGGCGGCGCCGGTTCGATCACCTTCGAGAAGGGGATCAAGGAGTGGGCCAGCTTCCAGATCTCCGGCCAGCCGGGGAACGGCTGGGCGCTCACCGGAGCGGTCGCCGCCGTGCTCGGCCTCGCCGGTTCGCTCTTCATCCAGCGCCGCCGGGTCTGGGTGCGGGCCGTCCGGGGCGCCGACGGGGTGACCGTCGTGGAGATGGCCGGGCTCGGCCGCAGCGAGTCGGCGAGACTCCCCGAGGAGCTGAAGTCCCTCGCCCTCACCCTGCACTCCGGGGCGCCGACCGCGCCCGAGAAGGACCCCGAGAAGGACCCGGCCGCACCGGCCGGCCCCGTACCCGTCAACGATTCCGACGATCCCGTGGAAGCTTCCGCCGAAGGGGCTGAGAAGTGACTCTCGCCGCCGCAACCAACGAGAACCTCGCCCAGATCAGCAATACGCTGATCTACTCGGCGATGGCCGTCTACACCCTGGCCTTCTTCGCCTTCATCACCGAGTGGTCCTTCGGCAGCCGCAGCAAGGTCGGCCGCTCCGCCGCCTCCCTGCCGGGCCGGGCGGCGGCCGTCACCGCGGCGGCCGGCCGGGGCGAGCAGGGCGCCACCGCCGTACTGGACAAGCCGGAGATCATCACCCGCTCGGCGGCCGGCGGCCGGGACGTCCCCGACGGCCCGGGCGCCGCGGGCGGCACGGTCAAGGGCGATCTGTACGGCCGGATCGCGATCTCGCTCACCGTCCTCGCCTTCCTCGTCCATGTCGGCGGGGTGCTGGCCCGCGCCCTGTCGGTGCAGCGGGTGCCGTGGGGCAACATGTACGAGTTCTCCACCACCTTCTCCATGGTGGTGGTGGGCGCCTATCTGGCCCTGCTGGCCGCGAAGAAGAACGTCCGCTGGCTGGGGCTGCCGCTGGTCGGCACCGTCCTCGCCGATCTGGGCATCGCCGTCACCTGGCTCTACACCGAGAGCGACCAGCTGGTCCCCGCGCTGGACTCGTACTGGCTGATCATCCATGTGGCCACCGCGATCTTCTGCGGCGCGGTCTTCTACCTGGGCGCGGTCACCACACTGCTCTATCTCTTCCGCGACTCGCACGAGAGCAAGCTGGCGCGCGGGGTGAAGCCCGGCGCCTTCGCGGCCTCGGTGCTGGAGCGGCTGCCCTCGGCGGCGTCGCTGGACAAATTCGCCTACCGGGTCCACGCCTTCGTCTTCCCGCTCTGGACCTTCACCATCATCGCGGGCGCGATCTGGGCGGGCGACGCCTGGGGCCGTTACTGGGGCTGGGACCCCAAGGAGGTCTGGTCCTTCATCACCTGGGCCGCCTACGCCTGCTATCTGCACGCCCGTGCCACCGCCGGGTGGAAGGGCCGCAAGGCCGCCGTCCTGGCGCTGATCGCCTTCGCGTGCTGGCTCTTCAACTATTACGGCGTGAACATCTTCGTGGACGGTCTGCACTCGTACGCGTAGGGCGCGGCGCACACGACCCAGGGGCCGGCCCCCGCCCGGAGAGGCGGGGGCCGGCCCCTTCGTGCCAGGGGGGAGGGGCTACGCCTCCCTGTGCCAGGGGGAGGGCTACGCCTCCTCGTCGTCCTTGTCCTTCTTCTTCTCGTCCTTCTTCTCGTCCCCGGTGTTCTTCCCGCCGTCGCCGTCGCCGTCGCCGGCCGGCTTCTCGTCCCGCAGCGACTTCAGGAAGTCCGGATTGTCGTCCGGCGCGACCCAGCTCCCGCGCCGCCCGCCGCCGTACGGCGCGGCCTTGCGCGGGCGCCCCACGGCGAACCAGGCGACCGGGCCGATCAGCACCTGTCCGAAGAGCAGCACGATGAAGACCCACGCGAGCTTCGGCAGCTTCCGGACCTCGTTCTCCGGAGTGTTCAGACAGTCGATGAAGGCATAGATCCACAGCGCCAGGACCAGCAGGAAGGGCAGATACCGGAGCATGGTCTTACGGGCCCCCAGAGAGAGGTGGTGGGGCGCGGAACGCGCCCCCGGTGACGCGGCCAGGGTAACCGGTACCCGATACTGGGGCGTATGGCTTATGACGATCTTCGCTCCCTGCTCAGGGCCCTGGAGCGCGAGGGAGACCTCAAGCGCATCAAGGCAGAGGTCGATCCCCACCTGGAAGTGGGGGAGATCGTCGACCGGGTGAACAAGGCCGGCGGGCCCGCGCTGCTCTTCGAGAATGTGCGCGGCGCCGCCATGCCCCTGGCGATGAATGTCTTCGGCACCGACCGGCGGCTGCTCAAGGCGCTCGGACTGAACTCCTACTCCGAGATCAGCGACAAGATCGGCGGGCTGCTCAAGCCGGAGCTGCCGCACGGCTTCGTCGGCGTGCGCGAGGCGTTCGGCAAGCTCGGCTCCATGGTCCACGTACCGCCGAAGAAGGTGAAGGACGCGCCGGTGCAGGAGGTCGTCCTGCACGGCGAGGACGTCGACCTGGACCAGCTGCCCGCGCTCTTCACCTGGCCCGAGGACGGCGGCTCCTTCTTCAACCTCGGCCTCACCCACACCAAGGACCCGGAGAGCGGGGTCCGCAACCTCGGTCTCTACCGGCTCCAGCGCCACGACCGGCGCACCATCGGGATGCACTGGCAGATCCACAAGGACAGCCGCAACCACTACCAGGTCGCCGCCCGGCGCGGGGAGCGGCTGCCGGTCGCCATCGCCTTCGGCGCCCCGCCGGCCGTGACCTACGCCTCCACCGCGCCGCTCCCCGGCGACATCGACGAGTACCTGTTCGCCGGGTTCATCCAGGGCAAGCGGATCGAGATGGTCGACTGCAAGACCGTTCCGCTCCAGGTGCCCGCGCAGGCGGAGGTCGTCCTGGAGGGGTGGCTGGAGCCGGGCAAGATGCTCCCGGAGGGTCCCTTCGGCGACCACACCGGCTTCTACACCCCGCAGGAGCCGTTCCCGGCCCTCACCATCGACTGTGTGACCATGCGGCGGCGTCCGCTGCTCCAGTCGATCGTGGTGGGCCGTCCGCCGACCGAGGACGGGCCGCTGGGCCGGGCGACGGAGCGGTTCTTCCTGCCCCTGCTCAAGATCATCGTCCCGGACATCGTCGACTATCACCTGCCGGAGTCGGGCGGCTTCCACAACTGCGCCATCGTCTCCATCGACAAGAAGTACCCCAAGCACGCCCAGAAGGTGATGAGCGCCATCTGGGGCGCGCACATGATGTCGCTGACCAAGCTGATCGTGGTGGTCGACTCCGACTGCGACGTCCACGATCTGCACGAGGTCTCCTGGCGGGCGCTGGGCAATACCGACTACGCCCGCGACCTCACCGTCACCGAGGGCCCCGTCGACCATCTCGACCACGCCTCCTACCAGCAGTTCTGGGGCGGCAAGGCGGGTATCGACGCCACGAAGAAGTGGCCCGAGGAGGGCTACACGCGGGACGGCGGCTGGCCGAACATGGTCGAGTCCGACCCGGCGACGGCGGCCCTGGTGGACCGCCGCTGGAAGGAGTACGGACTGTGAGCCGCTTCCCGGCCCGGGGGACCCGCCGGTGAGCGCCTCCGCCGCGGCGGTGCCGGGCGCTCCCGGCCGCACCAAGGCGTTTCTGCGCCTGGTGATGATCGAGCACTCGGTCTTCGCGCTGCCCTTCGCCTATATCGCCGCCCTCACCGCGATGTTCCAGCGGGACCGGAGCATCGACTGGGTCACCCTGCTGCTGGTCACGGTCGCCATGGTCGGCCTGCGCACCTTCGCCATGGCCTGCAACCGGATCATCGACCGCGAGATCGACGCCCGGAATCCGCGGACCGCGAGCCGTGAGCTGGTCACCGGCGCGGTGAGCGTCCGCTCCGCCTGGACCGGCGCGCTGATCGCCCTGGCGGTCTTCCTCGGGGCGGCGGCGCTGCTCAATCCGCTCTGTCTGGCCCTCGCGCCGGTCGCCGTGATCCCGATGGTGGTCTATCCGTACGGGAAGCGGTTCACCCACTACCCGCACGCCATCCTCGGGCTCGCCCAGGCCATGGGGCCGATCGGCGCCTGGCTCGCGGTCACCGGGAGCTGGAGCTGGGACGCGGTGATCCTCGGGGTCGCGGTCGGCGTCTGGATCGGCGGCTTCGACCTGATCTTCGCCTGTCAGGACGTCGCCGCCGACCGGGCCGAGGGCGTCCGCTCCGTCCCGGCCCGCTTCGGTGTCCCGGCGGCGCTCCACGGGGCGCGGGCCGCCCACGCGGTGACGACCGCTCTGCTGGTCTGGTACGCGCTGGCGACGGACGCGGGGCTCTTCCTCTGGGCGGGGCTGGTGATCGTGGCGGCGGCGTTCTGCTACGAGCACACGGTGGTCCGGCCGCACGATCTCTCCCGGCTGAACCGGGCGTTCTTCACGGTCAACGGCTTCATCGGGATCAGCCTCTTCGTCTGTGCCCTGCTGGACCTGCTGGTCCGGGGACTGACCGTCTGACGCCGCCGTCCCCGGCCGGTCCGTCACGCGATTCCATCGATCGGGTGACGGCCCCCGGCCCGGGCGGGCCGCGGCCCCGCGCCGCCGGGGGAGGGGTGCCCGGTCCCCATGCCTGGCGCCGACCCCCGCCGGCCCGCCGGATAGGCTCCTTGTGTGGAGCCCGCTGACATGAACCCCCGCCGCCCCTGGATCGTCGGAGTCTCCGGAGCGTCCGGGACGCCCTATGCCGCCGCCGTGCTGCGCGGGCTGATCGACGCCGGCGAGAGCGTCGATCTGGTGGTCTCCCGGGCGTCGCGGCTGACGCTGCTGGACGAGACCGGGATCTCCTTCCGGGACGCCCACTGGCGGACGGATCTGGCGGAGTGGCTGGCCAGGGGCGCCGACGGCAAGCCGGACACCTTCCGGGTCGCGCTCGACGGCGTACGCCACTGGTCCGCGGGCGATCTGGCCGCCGGGCCGTCCTCCGGCTCGTACCCGGCCAAGGGCATGATGATCGTCCCCGCCTCCACCGCGGCCGTCGCCGGAGTCGCCCTCGGGCTCTCCAAAGATCTTCTCCAGCGCACCGCGAGCGTGACCCTCAAGGAGCGCCGGCCGCTGATCGTCTCCGTCCGCGAGACCCCGCTGAACGGCCAGACCCTGCGGCATCTGGTCACCCTCGACGAGGCCGGCGCGGTGGTGCTGCCCGCCTCGCCGGCGTTCTACGCGGGCGCCACCCACATCCAGGATCTGGTGGACTTCGTGGCCGGACGGGTCCTGGACGCGGCCGGGGTGCCGCACCGGCTCTACCGCCGCTGGGAAGGCGAGCTCGGCGGCTCGCGGCCCGGCTGATCCGGCCCCGCGCCGCCGTGAGCGGCGGCGCGGCGGCTCCGCACGGCCAATCGTTCACAACCGATCGCAGGGCTCGCCCTGCGCGCAGGGGATTTTAAGGAACTATGGAAGGCTCCAGGCACATGGACGCGGTGGACAGACAGCTCATCCAGGCTCTCCGGGAGAACGGCCGGGCCTCGTACGCCGAGCTGGGACGGCTCGTCGGGCTCTCCGGGCCGAGTGTGACGGACCGGATCAACCGCCTGGAGGCGGCGGGGGTCATCACCGGTTACCGGGCCACCGTCGACGCGGCCTCGCTCGGTCTCGGGGTGACCGCCCTCATCGGCATCTCCCTCTCCGACGCCGCCGACCACGAGGACGTGGCACGCCGGCTCCGCGACCTCGCGGAGATCGAGGACTGCTGGTTCATCGCCGGCGACGACTCGTACATGCTCAAGGTCCGGGTGAGCGATGTCGACGGACTGGAGAAGACCATCCGCCGGCTGAGCGGCACGCGCGGGGTCTCCCGTACGCGTACCACCATCGTGCTCTCCACCAAGTGGGAGAACCGCGTCGGGGATCTGCCCGAGCAGAGCTGACATCCCGTCGCGACATTGCTTTCGATGCCATGGGGCCACCCCCGTCCGTGGAATGCGGGAGAGTACGGTGGGGGGAGCCCGATGGACGAGAACATGGGAGGCGGGCGCATGGACGCTGGGCTCAAGCGAGAGCTGGAGCAGAAGGTCGAAGCCGGTGAACGGCTGACACGTGAGGACGGTATCGCTCTCTACGAGTCGGACGACCTGGCGTGGCTCGGCGGCCTCGCCCATCAGGTGCGCACCCGCAAGAACGGCGATGTCGTCCACTTCAACGTCAATCGCCACCTCAACATGACCAATGTGTGCACCGCGTCGTGCGCCTACTGCTCGTTCCAGCGCAAGCCGGGCGAGAAGGACGCGTACACCATGCGGATCGAGGAGGCCGTCCGCCTCGCCAAGGCGATGGAGAACGAGAACCTCACCGAACTCCACATCGTCAACGGCCTCCACCCCAATCTGCCCTGGCGCTACTACCCCCGCTCCCTCAGCGCGCTGAAGGAGGCCCTGCCGCATGTCTCGCTGAAGGCGTTCACCGCCACGGAGATCCACCACTTCGAGACCATCTCCGGCATGTCGGCCTCCGACATCCTGGACGAGCTGATCGAGGCCGGCCTGGAGTCGCTGACCGGCGGCGGCGCGGAGATCTTCGACTGGGAGGTGCGGCAGCACATCGTGGACCACCGCACCCACTGGGAGGACTGGTCCCGCATCCACCGGCTGGCGCACGGCAAGGGCCTCAAGACCCCCTGCACCATGCTGTACGGGCACATCGAGGAGCCCCGTCACCGGGTCGACCACGTGCTGCGGCTGCGTGAGCTCCAGGACGAGACCGGCGGCTTCCAGGTCTTCATCCCGCTGCGGTATCAGCACGACTTCGTGGACATGAAGGACGGCAAGATCCGCAACCGCCTCCAGGCCCGGACCACGATGGCGACCGGCGCCGAGGCGCTGAAGACCTTCGCCGTCTCCCGGCTGCTCTTCGACAACGTGCCGCACGTCAAGGTCTTCTGGGTGATGCACGGTGTGCAGACCGCGCAGCTCGCGCTCCAGCACGGCGCGGACGACATGGACGGCTCGGTCGTCGAGTACAAGATCACGCATGACGCGGACAACTACGGGACGCCGAACAAGCTCACCCGTGACGATCTGCTCGACCTGATCCGCGACGCCGGTTTCCAGCCCGTGGAGCGGAACACCCGGTACGAGATCATCCGCGAGTACCCGGGGCCGGACGCCGGGCGGCGCGAGTCCCCGCAGCCCATGCGGGTCTGACGCGGCCGGATTCCCGCGCGGCCCGGAGGGCGATTGCGCCGGGCCACCGCCGCCGTGCTGATCATTTTTCGGTCGTGCTTCACTGGTTTCGCACGATCCGCCGGCTGAATGACGAGAGAAGGGTTCGCCGTGTCCGCCAAGTCGAGCGCCGCGATCAAGTACACCGCCATGCGCTTCGCCGTCTTCATCGGCTGCTTTGTGCTGGTGGCCGGGCTGGTGCAGTTCGGGATCCTGCCCAAGGGCCTCGGTGACTCCAACTTCGTCTGGGTCGTGCTGCTCGCCCTGCTGATCTCGGCGCCGCTCAGTTTCGTCCTGCTGCGCAGCCAGCGGGACGCGATGTCGGAGCAGATCGTCAACAAGGTCGACCGGGCGAAGGTCCGGCTGGAGGCGAACCGCACCCAGGAGGACTGACCTCCCCTTTCTACTCCTTCGGGCCCTTTGGCCCCAGTGAGCCCCCGGCCGCCCCGCGCGGCCGGGGGCTCATCTGTGTTCTCGGCCACTCCCGGGGCGGGGCCGGGGAAGGCTCCCGGGCATGTCAGGGGCTTGGAATGGCCGCTTCCGGGGTCTTGGCGGCGGGAGCCGAAGGTTCCGGGTTGGTAAAGATCCCAAAGGTGAGCTTTGAGATTCTCAAAGTTCAAGTGTTAACGTGTCGATATGACGATTGCATGGCGCCTACACACGGCCGCGAGCCCACCGCTCGCGGTGCGCCGGCATGTCGCATTCCGCCGCTGTATGCCCGCGGTCCGCTGTCGCCCGGTCTGATCCCCGGCTGATTCCCGGCCGCTCCGTCCCCGGCCCGGCCCCCGACTGATCCGCGCCACTGTCCCGCACCATCCGGCCCCGCCGGCCCGGGACACCGCGTCGCCCCTGTTCCTCAGCTGCCGCTCCTCGTTGTCGCCTGCCTGTCTCCCCGCCTCCCCGCCGCTATGGAGTCCGTCCGTGTCCGCGAACACCGCGTCCGCCCCGACCGATGAGCACCCGCGCTCCGGTTCCCGCATACCCAGGTTCCCCTTCTGGGCCCAGATCGTCGTCGGTCTGCTCCTCGGTGTCGTCTTCGGCTGGCTCGCCCGCCACTTCGACATCGCCTGGCTCAAGGACACCCTGGAGCAGATCGGCTCCATCTTCGTCCGGCTGCTGAAGCTGGCCGTCGCGCCCCTGGTCTTCTTCGCCATCCTGGTGTCGATCACCAACCTCCGGAAGGTCAACAACGCCGCCCGGCTGGCCGGCCAGACGCTGCTCTGGTTCATGATCACGTCGCTGATCGCGGTCGCCATCGGCATCACCATCGGCCTGGTCACCAACCCCGGCGCGGGCACCGGCCTCACGCCGAAGGACGGCAAGGCCCCCGAGGGCTCCGGCTCCTGGATCGACTTCCTCACCGGAATCATCCCGACCGATGTGATCACGCCCTTCACCGAGCTGAACGTCCTCCAGATCGTCTTCCTCGCCGCCGTCGCCGGTATCGCCGCCCTCGCCCTCGGCGAGAAGGCCAAGCCGATCCTGAGCCTGAGCGAGTCCGTTCTCGAACTGCTCCAGAAGGCCCTGTGGTGGGTCATCCGGCTGGCGCCGATCGGCACCGTCGGTCTCATCGGCTACGCCATCGCCGACTATGGCTGGGACCTGATCAGCAAGTACGCGACCTTCACCGCCGATGTCTACATCGGCTGCGCCCTGGTGATGTTCGGTGTCTACCCGCTGCTGCTGGCCACCGTCGCCAGGGTCAACCCGCTCCAGTTCTTCCGGGGCGCCTGGCCCGCGATCCAGCTGGCCTTCGTCTCCCGCTCCTCCGTCGGCACCATGCCGGTCACCCAGCGCGTCACCGAGCGGCTCGGTGTGCCGAAGGAGTACACCTCCTTCGCCGTCCCGTTCGGCGCGACGACCAAGATGGACGGCTGCGCCGCGATCTACCCGGCGCTGGCGGCGATCTTCATCGCGCAGATCTTCGATGTGCAGCTCGGCATCCAGGAGTACCTGCTCATCGCCTTTGTCTCGGTGGTCGGCTCGGCCGCCACGGCGGGTCTCACCGGCGCCACCGTGATGCTCACCCTGACCCTCTCCACGCTGGGCCTTCCGCTGGAGGGTGTGGGTCTGCTGATGGCCATCGACCCGATCATCGACATGGCGCGCACGGCCACGAACGTGGCGGGCCAGGCGGTCGTCCCGGTCATCGTCGCGGCCCGGGAGAAGATCCTGGACCACGACGCGTACAACAGCGCCACCTCGTCGCCGATCGACGACCCGGAGCCGGCGCGCACGGCCGGGGACCGCGAGCCCGTCCCCGCGTAGCACCCGCCTCGTGTCTCCCGAGCGCCCCGGACCACCAGGTCCGGGGCGCTCGGCTGTCCGCTAAGTCGTGAAGTGCTTCAGTGCCGTGGTCAGCAGGGTGCGCTGATACGGCGCCTCGTCGGCCGGGGCGCAGGCGATCACCGCGTACTTGGTGTCATTCGCCGCGGTGAACGCCCGGTCGACGCACTCGCGCACCCCGCCCGCCTTCTCGCTCTCGTACGAGTAGTGCAGCTCGGCGGCGTCGGCGGCGGGATTCTCGGGGCCGCTCTCCACCGCCCCCACACTCAGCTCCCGGTAGCCCTCATTGGTCTCGGCCAGACTCGCCGACGCGGCCTCCACCGCGCCCAGCGGAGTCATCTCCGGCTCGCTGATGATGAAGATCTGCAACAGGCTCCGGCCGTCCGGCGCCTTGTGGAAGACCGAGCCCCCCTCGGTGGAGCGCTTCCACTTCTCCGGTACGGCGAGGGCGATCCCCGACGGCTCCTCGGCGATCCGGAATCCGGCGGGCGGTTCCGTCGCCGATTCGGTCCCGGCCGGTGAGCTCGCCGGCGGTTCCACGCCGGAGGCGTCCGGCGGCCAGGTGTCCTCCGGAGAGGGAGCGGTGCTCGCGGGCGCCCCGGAGGAGGAGCCCCGCTTCGCGGATTCCCCGCCGTCGTCCCGGTGCACACCGAGCCAGACGCCCAGCCCGGCCACCCCCGCCACCGCGGCCACCGCGAACGCGATCACCGGTGTGCGCCCCAGCCGCCGCCCGCCGCCCGGCCCCGGGGGGACGAGCGGGTACGCCGGCGGGGCGGTGGGATGTGTGCTCTTCCCGAGGTGCGTGCCGCTCCCGTCCGCGGGCGGCTGCGGCGGGAACATCGGCAGCGGCGGGGGCGGCGGTGTGTACGCCCTGGTCCTCCGGGACCGCTCCCAGCGCTGCTCCTCCGCGTTCCAGCGCGGTGTCTCTCCGGTCACCTTGTGACTCCTCAGCCCCTCAGCAGCGCGGTGACGGCCTCGCCGACGGCGATGGAGGAGGCGAGTGCCGCCACGCTTCCGCCCGCGACGGCCAGCGCGCCCCGCAGCCGCTCCAGCCGGCCGGGCGCGGCGGCGCCGGAGGAGGTGATCTCCTCCTCGGTCGCCACGAGCTCCGCGTCCAGGATCTCCCGGCTGTCGAAGGGCGCGAACCGTCCGAGATCGTCCCGCAGCGCCCGTACCGCTTCGAGGAGTTCCCGCTGGGCGGGGTCCGCCGCCGGGCCGGCGGCCCAGGTGTTGTTGGTGGTCGCCGACCCGTGCGAGCCGAAGTTGAGGGCGCTGTTGTCCGCCGAACCGATGTGAACGTTCGGCGGCCCGCCGTGCGAACCCCCGCCCGTGCCGCCGTCAGCCGCTGCCATTGCCTGCTCCCGTGGTGTTGCCGCCGGTGGACGCGGGGCCCGTCGCGCCGCCGCGCGGGCCACCCTTGGTGGTGTTGGTGGTGTTGTTGTTCGTGGTGGCGGTGGAGTGGGATCCGAAGCCGAAGGCGCTGTTGTTCGCGGAGTCGATGTAGACCCCGCCGCTGACATGGACGATCTTCTGCTCGAAGCCCTCGGTCCGCCAGCCGGCCTCCCGCAGCGCGAGGGTGACTCCGCCCGCGATCCGGTCCTGAATGCTCCTCAGATACCGCATGATGTCCATCTCGTGGAAGAGCGACGCCTCCGTGTCGGAGCCGTACTCCCGGATGGAGAGGGCGGGGCCGTCCGGCAGCGCGCCGCGGTGTCCGCCGGTCAGCAGCTCCCACTGGCTGATGAGATGACGTCCGAGGGTGACCGCGCACCACAGCGGGGCGCGGGGCGTGTGGGCGAGTGCCCAGGCCACGCGGCCGACGGCGTTGTTGTTCACATACCGGTGGGCGAGCCGGTCCGCCTCGCGGAAGCGGGGGTGCACCGGCATCAGCGCATGCGGCGCCACCTCCAGCATCAGCATGCCGCCCTGGGTGTGGACCCGGACGAAGACCGTCACGACCAGCTGCTCCTCCCAGCCGCCGACCCGGATCCGCAGGAAGTGCCGTCTGGCCTCGCCGCCCTCCTCGACGGCCGCCGCCCGGTGCGCCTCGAATCCGGCCGGGTCGTAGGGCGCGCCGTGGCGGTTGCCGATGCCCTCGGCCGGCAGGAAGACGCATTCGTCGATCCGCAGTTCGCGCAGCCGGTCCCGCACCGCGCCCGCGATCCGGGGGTCGGCCTCGTGCGCCGAGGGGATCCTCAGATCCTCCACCAGCGGGCGGATCCGCTCCAGGATGGTGCGGTTGCTGACGGGCCGCGGCTCGCACCCCTCGCGGGGCACCAGCTCCACCGCGAGCGTCCAGGTCTGGAAGGCGTCACCGGCGCCCCGGAAGGGGTCCGCGGCGTCGTAGACGGCCAGCGGGGAGTGCTGCTCGTGGCGGATGATCGCCTGGCGCTGCCGGGCGCGCGGCCCCTGGGCGGCCTCGGCCGGATCCGTCGCCATGGAGGGGAAGTTGTGCGGGGCGAGCGGGCCGGTCATCATCCGGGCGAACTGGCCGCGCTGGAGCGCCACCGCCACGGTGGTCAGAGCGAAGAGGACCAGGGTCAGCCAGGCCATGGCGGGTGCTGCGGGAATGCTCTCCGCCGAACCGCCCGAAGTGAACATGCTCCACGGCGACGCGCCGCCGACCGGGTCGAACTCGCCCTCGTCCTCGTCGCCGAAGAGCCCGAAGACGGCCAGGGCGGCGAAGAGCAGCAGGGCCAGCAGCAGCCAGATCCGCCCGTACCAGCGCACGGCGAACGCGGCCACGACGCGGAACAGGCGCGGACGGGCCGAACGGCCCCTGATCCAGGGGGCGACGGCCACCAGCGCGCACGGCATCACCAGCAGCAGGAAGAGCCCGCCGGTGAGCGGGACCGCGAGGATCCAGAGCGCCAGGATGCCGAGGGCCCAGCCCAGTTCGACCCGGCGGGCATGCAGGGCGTGGGCCAGGACGCGGGCCGCGTCGAAGCCGAAGGAGGGCGCGGTGAAACGCTCCTCGTGGACATACAGCTCGTCCAGGACCGTGTCCCGGTACTGGCCGTCCAGGTGAACACCCGCGCAGAGCAGCCGGGTCGCCTCGCTGACGGCCGGCTCCGCGGGGGCTCTGGCCCAGACGCGTTCGTGTCCGCCGTCGGCCTGATCGGGCAACGGGCTCGGGGTCACGGTCTCTCCGTTCGGGGGTGGTAACACGCGCACTGTGCTCTCGTCGTGCCGTCCCGGTGTCCCGGCGCTCCGGAATTCCGGCGTCCCGGTGGCCCGGCCTCCCTTGTGGACGGGCCGCGGACGGCGTGGGGGCAAGGTTGGATCGTAGGCCACCCGGGCCGGTTCCGGAGACCGTCCCGGGGCAGGAAGTGCCGGGGATTTCGCGGGGAGTTGCCCATGCGCGGGGGCGTGCGCCGGGGCGTGGGGGCGGTGGCCGCCGGAAGCCCTCCGCACGGGCTCTCCGGGCCGGCGCCGCGAGCCGCCGCGACGACCGGTGGTCACGGCCGGTGACGGCGGGGCGGCCGTGTGCGGGTACGCCCTGTGTCCGGGGCGACACTCGCACAACAGGCGAGTCGGGGCATCAGTGGATAAACTTCCCGTTTGCCGTGCGCGGCATGGGTGGGCGCTCGTGGCGCACTCCACACGACGGACGGAGAGTGAGCGATGCGTACGAACTTCTGGTGCCCGCCCCGCGGTGATGCGGCGGGCCGGACCGGACCGCCCGCGCGGCGGTCCGGCGGCGGGTGCGCCGCATGACCCTCGCCACCCACACCCCGGCGCCCACCGGACCGCCGACCGGTGACGAGGCCGCCCCGGCGCTGTTCCGCTCGGCCCCCGCCGCGCCCGAGCGGACCCTCGTGGACATCCTCCGCGAGACGGCCCGCCGTCATCCGGACGCGCTCGCCGTGGACGACGGCACCGGCCCGCTCACCTACCGGACCCTGCTCGACCGGGTCGCGGAGGCCCGGCACCGGCTCACCGCCGCCGGTGTCCGCCCCGGCGACCGGGTCGGGATCCGGGTCCCCTCCGGCACCGCGGAGCTCTACATCGCCGTTCTCGCCGTGCTGACGGCCGGCGCGGCCTATGTCCCCGTGGACGCGGACGACCCGGACGAGCGCGCCGGGCTGGTCTTCACGGAGGCGGCGGTGTCGGTGGTGACCGGCCCCGGCGGTGTGATCGCGCCGGGACCGGGGCGGCCCTCCGGCACCCCGGCCCTCGCGGGTTCCGAGGACCGCCCCCGGCCCGGCGACGACGCGTGGATCATCTTCACCTCCGGTTCCACCGGCCGGCCCAAGGGCGTCGCCGTCACCCACCGCAGCGCGGCGGCCTTCGTGGACGCCGAGGCACGGCTCTTCGTCCCCCATGCCCCGATCGGCCCCGGGGACCGGGTGCTCGCCGGGCTCTCCGTCGCCTTCGACGCCTCCTGCGAGGAGATGTGGCTGGCCTGGCGGCACGGCGCCTGCCTGGTGCCCGCGCCCCGCTCGCTGGTGCGCAGCGGTGTCGATCTCGGCCCCT
Organism: Streptomyces sp. CAU 1734; assembly: GCF_039888735.1. NCBI lineage: Bacteria > Bacillati > Actinomycetota > Actinomycetes > Kitasatosporales > Streptomycetaceae > Streptomyces > Streptomyces sp. CAU 1734. Next base: position 68,550 of record NZ_JBDQQP010000023.1, on the reverse strand, counting down.
GGCTCGTGGAGCGCCGCATCACCGTCGTCTCGACGGTGCCCACCCTCGCCGCGCTCTGGCCCGCCGAGACGCTCGACGGCATCCGGCTGCTGATCTTCGGCGGTGAGGCATGCCCGCCCGAGCTGGCGGAGCGGATGGCCGTCTCCGGCCGCGAGGTCTGGAACACCTACGGCCCCACCGAGGCCACCGTCGTGGCGTGCGCCGCCCCGCTGACGGGAGAGGGCCCGGTCCGCATCGGGCTGCCGCTCGACGGCTGGGAGCTGGCGGTCGTGGACGCCCGGGGCGAGGTCGTGCCGATGGGGGAGACCGGCGAGCTGGTGATCGGGGGAGTGGGCCTGGCCCGCTATCTGGACCCGGCCAAGGACGCCGAGAAGTACGCCCCCCTCCCCTCCCTGGGCTGGCCCCGCGCCTACCGCAGCGGCGACCTGGTCCGCGCGGAACCCGCCGGGCTGCTCTTCGCGGGCCGCGCGGACGAGCAGATCAAGCTGGCCGGCCGCCGTATCGAACTCGGCGAGATCGACGCGGCGCTCCGGGCCCTCCCGGGCGTCGCGGGCGCGGCGTCGGCGGTCCGCACCACGGTCGCGGGCCATCAGCTGCTGGTGGGGTACGTCGTCCCGGCGACCGACACCCCGGACACCCCGGACGGCCCGGACGGCCCGGGTACCCCGGACGGCCCGGGTACCCCGGACGGCCCGGGCACGGTCCCGGCCGCCGGCGCGGGTGCCGCCGGGCCGGGGGACGAGTCCGTGCCCGTGGATCCGGAGGAGTCCGCCCCCGCGCGGGCGGCGGACGATTCCGCGGCGCCCGCCGCGGCCCCGGACGCCGGAGATCCGCCCCCCGAGTCCGTCTCCCTTCCGGACGGTGCCGGTCCCGCCGGTTCGCGCGGGCCGGGCGACGGGCCCGCGCGGGTGGCGGGGTATCCCGCGCCGCGCGACGCGGCCCCGGCGCCCGCCGCCGCGCCGCCGGCCGGCCCGCGCCCCCGTCCCGCCGCCCCTCTCCCGGGCGACGGGGGTACCGCCCGCTCGCCCATGGCCGCCCCCGCGGCGGACAGAGCCGTACCCGTGGATACGGCGGGAACCCCGGCGGGCGGGAGCCCGGCCGGTTCGCACCCGCCGGAATCCGCCCCGCAGGCCCCGGGCGCCCGGGCCGGCCGGGCGCACCCCGTCCCCCTGCCCCCGACGCCCCCCACCCGGCCGTTCGACCCCGTCGAGGCCGCCGCCCGGCTCCGGGCCGAGCTGCCCGCGGCGCTCGTCCCCCTGATCGCGGTGGTGGCCGAGCTGCCCACCCGGACCTCGGGCAAGGTCGACCGGGACGCCCTGCCCTGGCCGCTGCCGGCCGAGGGGGCCGGTCCGGCGGCGCCCGGCGAGGAGTCCCTCACCGGGGCCGAGGCATGGCTCGCCGAGCAGTGGCGGGAGCTGCTCGGGGTGTCCGTCCGGGACCCCGGCGCCGACTTCTTCGACCACGGCGGCGGCAGCCTCGCCGCCGCCCGGCTGGTCTCCCGGATCCGGCAGCGGTACGGCACCGGGTCCGTCGGTGACATCTACCAGCACCGCACCCTCGGGGCCCTCGCCCGGACCCTGGAGGGCGGGCCCGCCGACAGCGCGCGCGGCCATGACGTACGCCCGGTGCCGCGCCGCGCGCAGGCCGTGCAGCTGCTGCTCCTGATCCCGCTGCTCACCGTCGCCGGGCTCCGCTGGAGCGTGCTCGCCGCCGCCGCGGCCAATCTCCTGGGCCTCGGCCCCTCCCTCTCCTGGTGGTGGATCGCGCTCGGCTGGCTGCTGGTGATCAGCCCGCCCGGCCGGATCGCCATCGCGGCGGGCGGCGCCCGGCTGCTGCTGCGCGGGGTGCGGCCCGGCACGTACGACCGGGCCGGCCCGGTCCATCTGCGGCTCTGGGCGGCCGAACGGCTCGCCGAACTGAGCGGCGCCGGCGCGCTCGCCGGCTCCTGGCTCACCTACTACGCCCGCGCCCTCGGCGCCCGGATCGGCGACGAGGTGGATCTGCACACCCTGCCGCCGGTCACCGGAATGCTCCGGCTCGGCCGTGGCTGCGCCGTGGAACCGGAAGTGGATCTCTCCGGCCACTGGGTGGACGGCGACCGGCTGCACATCGGTACGGTCCGGGTCGGCGCCGACGCCGTCATCGGCGCCCGCACCACGCTCTTCCCCGGCGCCCGGGTCGGCAAGCGGTCCGAGATCGCCCCTGGCTCCGGGGTGACCGGCGGCGTCCCGGCGGGACAGCGCTGGTCGGGCGTCCCGGCCGCCCGCGACGGCAGGGCCAGGGGCGCGGGCGGACCACGCCCGCCGCGCCGCCGCCGCTGGACCGCCGTGTACGCGCTGACCTCGCTCGTCCTCGGGGTGCTGCCCGCCCTCGCCGTCCTCCCCGCGCTGCTGGTCCTCGCCGCCCTCCCGGGCCCGCTGCTCGCCGCCGTACCGCTCGCGACCCTGACCGGGATGATCGCGTACGCCCTGCTCGTCCTGGCCGGGGTGCGCGCGCTGAGCATCGGGCTGCGGGCGGGCAGCCATCCCGTCCACAGCCGGATCGCCTGGCAGGCGTGGACCACCGAGCGGCTGATGGACATGGCCCGGGTGCAGCTCTTCCCGCTGTACGCCGGTCTGCTCACCCCCGTGTGGCTGCGGGCGCTCGGGATGAAGGTGGGCCGGGGCGTGGAGGCGTCGACCGTACTGGCCCTGCCCTCGATGACCACGATCGGCGACGGCGCCTTCCTCGCCGACGACACGATGGTCGCCTCCTACGAGCTCGGCGGCGGCCGGCTCCGGATCGCCGAGGCCCGGATCGGCAAGCGGGCCTTCCTCGGCAATTCCGGGATGACGGCCGCGGGCCGCCGGGTGCCCAAGCGCGGGCTCGTCGGTGTGCTCTCCGCCGCCCCCAAGGGCGCCAAGGCGGGCACCTCCTGGCTCGGGATGCCCCCGATGCGGCTGCCCCGGGCGGCCGAGCGGGGGGACCGGAGCCGCACCTTCGCCCCGCCGGCCCGGCTGAAGTGGGCGCGGGCCGCCGTCGAGCTCTGCAGAATCGTTCCGGTGATCTGTTCGGCCGGTCTCGCGGTCCTCGCCGTGGCGGCCTTCGGGGCGCTGGCGGAACGGCTGGGGCACCCGCTCGCGATCCTCTGCGGCGGGGCGCTGCTGCTCACCGGCGGGCTGCTCGCCTCCCTTCTCGCCATCACGGCGAAATGGCTGCTGGTGGGCCGCTTCCGGGCGGTCGAGCACCCGCTCTGGTCGGGCTTCGTCTGGCGCAATGAGCTGGCCGACACCTTTGTGGAGGTGGTGGCCGTGCCCTGGCTGGTCGGCGGGCTCGGCGGGACCCCGCTGATGAGCCTGTGGCTGCGCGGGCTCGGGGCGCGGATCGGCCGGGGGGTGTGGAGCGAGACGTACTGGCTCCCCGAGGCGGACCTGGTCGCCATCGGCGCCGGCGCGAGTGTGAACCGGGGCTGTGTGGTGCAGACCCACCTCTTCCACGACCGGATCATGAGGATGGACAATGTGGTCCTCGGCGCGGGAGCCACGCTCGGCCCGCACGGAATCGCGCTGCCCGGCGCGGTGATCGGCGACCGGGCCACCGTCGGCCCGGCGTCCCTGGTGATGCGCGGCGAGACGGTGCCCGCCGGGACCCGCTGGCTGGGCAATCCGATCGCCGGGTGGCCGGCGCGGCGGAAGCGGCGCGGGAGGGCCGGAGGCGCGAAGGCGCGGCGCGGCGGAGCAAGGTGAGGAACCACAGGTGACCGACTCGACACCACCCGGGGCCGATTCCTACTTCCCGCTCCACGGGGACAGCGGCCACCACACCACCGCGTACGACCTGGAGCTGGAGTATCTGCCGCACAGCGGCAGGCTGGATGGCCGGGCCGTGATCAGCGCGGTGGCCGGGAGCGCGGGCCCGCTGGCCGAGATCGTGCTCGACCTCGGCCGGTTCCGGCTCGGCAAGGTGCTGGTCGACGGCCGCCGCCCCGCCCGGTACACCCACCGCGCCGACCGGCTGCGGATCCGCCCGGCCCGGCCGCTGCCCGCCGGCGCCGCCTTCACGGTGGAGGTCCGGTACACGGGCGTCCCGCAGCCGGTGCGCACCCGCGACTGGGGCGAGCTGGGCTGGGAGCAGCTGCACGAGGGCGCGCTGGTGGCGTCCCAGCCCATCGGCGCGCCCTCCTGGTTCCCCTGCAACGACCGGCCGGGCGACAAGGCCGTCTACCGGATCACGGTGACCGCGCCCACCCCGTACACCGCGGTCGCCAACGGCCGGCTGATCTCGCGCACCATCGGCGCCTCCACCACGACCTGGGTGTACGAACAGCCGGAGCCGATGGCCGCGTATCTCGCGACGGTGCAGATCGGGCCGTACGAACTGGTCGACATCGCCGGCGCGGGGGCGGTGCCGCAGCCGGCGGCCGTGCCGCGGGCGCTGCTCGGCGGGCGGTTCGAGCACGACTTCGCCCGTCAGCCGAGGATGATGACCGTTTTCCGGGATCTCTTCGGTCCCTACCCCTTCGAGGAGTACGGGGTGGTGATCGTGGACGAGGAGCTGGAGGTGCCCGTCGAGGCACAGGGGCTGTCGGTCTTCGGCACCAACCATGTGGACGGCCAGCGGGGCAGCGAGCGGCTGATCGCCCATGAGCTGGCCCATCAGTGGTTCGGCAACAGCCTCACCGTCGCCGACTGGCGGCACATCTGGCTGAACGAGGGCTTCGCGAAGTACGCGGAATGGCTCTGGTCGGAATTGTCCGGCGGTGCCTCGGCCGGGGCGAAGGCGGCCTCGTCCCGGGCACGGCTCGCCCTGCTCCCGCAGGATCTGACGGTGGCCGATCCGGGGGTGCGGCGGATGTTCGACGACCGGGTGTACGAGCGCGGCGCGCTCACCCTCCACGCGCTGCGGACGGAGCTCGGGCATCCGGCCTTCGTGGGGCTGCTGCGGGAGTGGACGGCGGTCCACCGGGGCGGGGTGGTGACCACGGAGCAGTTCATCGCGCTGGCCCGGGGCCGGTCGCCGCGTCCGCTGGACGACCTCTTCACCCGGTGGCTGTACGAGCCCGCTCTCCCGCCCCTGCCGCAGCCCGCGGGGCCGGTCTAGGAAGTGGGAGAGGCCTGGCGAGGCCCCGGCCGTTCCCTCTCCGGAGTGACGGGAATTCGGCGAATGGGGGAACGCCGGCACCCGGGAGAGGGAATGCCGGAACCGGATTCTGCGAATCCGCTCCGGTTCGCCGACGGCGGCTCCGGCGCGGGCCCGGTGAATGCGTCCCGGTGCGGATCCGCTGAATCCGGGGGTTTCGCCGGGCGGCCCGGGAGCCGGGAAAAGGCAGGAGCCCCGTTCCTGGAAGGACGGGGCTCCTTGGGTACTGCTAAAAGGTGTACGCGATCGTCAACCCGTGGCTGATCAGGCCGGGGTGACGTTCTCCGCCTGGGGGCCCTTCGGACCCTGAGTGACGTCGAAGTTCACGACCTGGTTCTCCTCAAGGGAGCGGAAACCAGACGCGTTGATCGCGGAGTAGTGGACGAAGACATCCGGGCCGCCGCCGTCCTGGGCGATGAAGCCGAAGCCCTTTTCAGCGTTGAACCACTTGACGGTTCCGGTAGCCATAAGCCCTCCTTGGGCCAAAGGGTTGCCCTGCTCCAGAACCTGCAAACAAGTCTGAAAACTACAAAAGCCTGCGGGTCACATGCTCCGCAGGCTCTGTACTGCAAGGGAAACCAAACTGCAACTTGCGTCGAGCCTAGCACGCACTGTGTTCGCAGCGGTAGAGGTGAAGATCACTTCACTCGGACGCTTGAAACGCCCATCCACGCGCTGACGTGCCACTGTGCCGCGGGCCCGGGGCATCGGCCGATCGGGTGCACACCGCGTGCGACCGCGCGAACACGGCGGAGGGCGGCGCGGGCACCGCCGGCGGGGCCGCCGCCGAGCGGGCCCCGAGGGCGGCCCGAGCCCCCTCCGGGCCCGGCCCGAGCCGGGCACCGGGGCGGCGGCCGGACGGGCTTCCCCGGAGACCCGGGAGGTGTGGCGGCGACGTCGCGGCGACGGCGTACGGGGAGGCCGCCCCGGGGGTCCGAGGAGCATGCGGGGCCGGCCGCGGCCCGCGCTCCGGCCGCGCTCCTTCCGCTCTCCGGTCCGTGTGACGCGCCCCGCACATCTCCCGGTGCCCGGGGCGGCTGTCCGACGCCGGCCTTGGGCTAGCCTCGCGTTTGTGGACAGTCTTGGAGAAACCCCAGCAGCCGGCCGCCATCGCAGCCGGCCCCGTGTAGGCCATATCCAGTTCCTCAACTGTCTCCCCCTCTATTGGGGGCTGGCGCGCACCGGAACCCTGCTCGACCTCGAACTGTCGAAGGACACCCCGGAGAAGCTCAGCGAACAGCTGGTGCGCGGCGATCTCGATATCGCCCCGATCACTCTTGTGGAATTCCTGCGCAATGCCGATCAGCTCGTCGCCTTTCCCGATGTCGCGGTCGGCTGCGACGGTCCGGTGATGTCCTGTGTGATCGTCTCCCAGCTCCCGCTGGAGAAGCTGGACGGGGCGCGGGTCGCCCTGGGCTCCACGTCGCGCACCTCGGTGCGGCTGGCCCAGCTGCTGCTGGCGGAGCGGTACGAGGTGACCCCCGACTACTTCACCTGCCCGCCCGATCTCGGCGTGATGATGCAGGAGGCGGAGGCGGCCGTACTGATCGGTGACGCCGCCCTGCGCGCCTCGCTCCACGACGCCCCGAGGCTCGGTCTCCAGGTCCACGATCTCGGTCTGATGTGGAAGGAGTGGACCGGGTTGCCCTTCGTCTTCGCGGTGTGGGCGGCACGCAAGGAGTATCTGGCGCGCGAGCCCGAGGTGGTGCGCGAGGTGCACCGGGCGTTCGTCGACTCCCGGGATCTCTCGCTCCAGGAGGTCACCAAGGTCGCGGAGCAGGCGGCGCGCTGGGAGGCGTTCGACGCGGAGCTGCTGGAACGCTACTTCCGGACCCTGGACTACCGCTTCGGGCCGGACCAGCTCGGGGGAGTGCGGGAATTCGCCCGCCGCATCGGTGCGACCACCGGCTTCGCGCCGGATGTGACGGTGGAGCTGCTGGCCCCGGCGTAGGCCGCGGAGAGCGGGACCCCGGCCCCGCGCCGGGACCGCCGCGGGACCCCGGCCCGGGACGGCCGCAGGGGCGAGGCCCCGGATCCCGGACCCCGCCCCCGTACCGCTTCTCACCGCGGAGCCGGCCACCCGCCCGGCGTCACCGGCTCCCCGCCCCGCCCGCGGCGGTTCCGCTACTCCGGAGTGGGATCGTTCCCGTCCTCATCGGCGAACTCGAACTCGCCGAGCTCCGGGTTGAACGGCGGCTGCTCGCCGAGGTTCTGCTTGTCCTCGCTGAACGGCGGCTCGGTGTTGGTCCAGCGCTGTTCGACGATGGTCGAGTAGTAGAGGATTCCGCCCTTCTCCCTGTTGTGCTGCGCCTTGAGATTCACGGTCTGCACACCGAGCGGTGCGCCGTTCCTCTTGTCGAGGATGATCTGCTGCTGCGTCGCGCCCCACGCCGGCAGCCCCACTCCGTACCCCTTGCGGCCCGAGCGGTCGGTGATCTCGCCGAGCGCGCGCACCCCCGGTTCCTCGGCGAGCAGCCGGTAGGCGGCGGCGCGGAGCGCCGGGCCCGCGGGCATGTGCACGGCGACCTCGAACGCCTTGCGCTGCACCAGCTCGCGCAGATGCTTCTCGGGGGCGTTGTACTCCTTGTCGACCAGTTCGCGCAGCCGCTTGCGCAGCTTGTCCACATCGGTCGGCAGCGCCTGTACATCCTTGATCGAGATGTCACCCATGGGCATGGTGTCGCCGCTACCGCCCGGGGCGTCCTGGGCGACCAGCCCGAAGGCGTCCCACTTCAGCTTCCCGCCGATGCCCCACAGGTCCCAGTTCTTCGGCGATCCGGCCGCCCGCCACGCCCGCTCGTCCTTCGCGAAGGCGGGGCGCACGCCCGTTCCGGCCGTGTCGCTCCAGCGCTTGTGCTCGTTCCGGGCCAGCCACTGCCGGTTCTGGGTGCGGTCGTCGACGAGATAGGCGGGCTTTCCGTCCTTGCCGGGGACGGGGATGAAGTTGCCCGAACGCTCCTCCGTGTACCAGTAGGCCCCCGTGGTGTTCTTCCCCCTGCTCTCCACCCGCTCGGCGGCGGCCAGCAGGAAGTCCCGTCCGGTGACGGGCCCGGTGCCGGGCGCCGGAGCGCCGGCCCGGGCGGGCGCTCCGCTGTCGGCCGGCAGCAGGGTCACGGCGAGTGCTCCGGCCGCCGCCACCCCCACCAGGCCGATGCCCCAGCGGAGCCGCGGCAGCTGCCGCGCGGGGCGCGGTTCCGCCTCGGCGCCGGCCGGGGGCGTCCCCGTCATGGCCGCCGTCAGTTCCGCGACCCTGCGCCCGGGATCGGCCCGGGTCCCGTCCGCCAGCTCCGGCGGGCGGGCCTCCCTCAGCCGGCGCATGACATCGCCCTTCGGCGGATTCCCGCGCATGTGCTCTCCCATCTCTCACACTTCCTCTCGTACGAGCTGAACCCGGCGCCGCACGGCCGCGGCCGACGGACCCGCCGTGGCCTCCACGGCCCTGGTCAGCCGTTTCCGCGCCCGGTGCAGCCGGACCCGCATCGCCGCCGACGTACAGCCGACGACCTGCGCGGCCTCGGCGGGGGAGAACCCCTGCCAGGCGGCGAGGATCAGCACCTCGCGGTCGTCCTCCGGGAGCGAGGCCAGGGCGGTGAGCAGAGCGCTGCGATCCGCCACGTCATCCGCTATGTCCTCGGCGCTGCCGCGGTCGGACCGCTCGGTCCACTCCCGCAGTTCGGCGGCGAACGACGCCCGCCGCACCTCCGCCCGCACCGTCTCCCGCAGCACATTGCGCGCCACGCCGAGCAGCCACGGGAGCTCCGCGCGCGGCATCTCGGCACGCCGCCGCCAGGCGATGGTGAAGGTCTCACTCACCACCTCGTCGGCGACCTGCCGTCCGGCCCTGCTCACCACATAGGCCCACACCCGCCCGCGGCAGGCGTCGTACATCGTGGTGAAGCGGTCCGCTTCGTCTGCCACCGCCCGCACCTCCGTCCCCTCCGGGTTTCATCTGCCATGAGGAAGTGGTTCGACACGGCGCATCGTTACAGGCGGATCGGAGAATTTCCGGGGCGGGAGGGACGGCGGGGGCGGCAGGGGTCCGGTGCCGGTCCCCGCCCGGCGGGCAGGCCCTACGCTGGCGTTGGACAAGCGCGCAGCAGCACACGGGGGAGTCAACTGATGCAGCCGCTGAATCCGGAGGAGCCGCACACCATTGGCGCGTACCGGCTGCTGGGCCGGCTCGGGTCGGGCGGCATGGGCCGGGTCTATCTCGGACGGAGCACCGGGGGCCGTACGGTCGCGGTCAAGATCGTCCATCCGCACTTCGCGCGCGACGGCGAATTCCGGGCCCGTTTCCGGCGCGAGGTGGAGGTGGCACGGCGGGTGGGCGGCCGGTGGACCGCGCCCGTGCTCGACGCGGATCCCGACGCGACCGTGCCCTGGGTGGCCACCGGCTTCGTCGCCGGTCCGCCGCTCTCCCGCGCGGTCGCCGAGCACGGTCCGCTGCCCGGCCCGTCCTTACGCGTACTGGCGGCCGGGCTCGCCGAGGCGCTCTGCGCCGTCCACGCGCTGGAGCTCGTGCACCGTGATGTGAAACCGTCCAATGTGCTGCTCACCCTGGACGGCCCCCGGCTGATCGACTTCGGGATCGCACGGGCCACGGACGGCACCGCCTCGCTCACCTCCACCGGTGTCCCGGTCGGCTCACCGGGCTATATGTCCCCCGAGCAGGTCCTGGGCAAGGAGGTCACGGGCGCGTCCGATGTCTTCTCGCTGGGCGCGGTGCTGGCGTACGCGGCGATGGGCGCGGGACCGTTCCCCGGCGACTCCTCGGCGGCGCTGCTCTACCGGGTGGTGCACGGGGAGCCTGAGCTCCCCTGGCCGGACGGCCCCGGGGGCCCGGACGCCGCCATCCGGGAGCTGGTCGCCGGCTGTCTGGCCAAGGACCCGGCGGACCGGCCCGATCCCCGGGAGATCGCGCGGACCATGGCCCCGGACGGCGCGGCGGAAGCGGCCGGATCCGGCTGGCTGCCGGGGCCGCTGGTGGCGGAGGCGGGCCGGGTGGCGGTGAGCCTGCTCGACCTGGAGCCGGAGGCGGTGTCGGGGGCGGAGCCGGAAGCGGCCCCCGACCCCGCGTCGGGACCGGTGGAGTTCACCACTCCGGCGGTGCGGGGCCCGGCCATGGGCCCCTCGGCGGGTACCGGCGATCCGGCGGGGAGCACGGGGGACACCGAGAGCACCGAGGGCACCGAACCGCCGCTCGTCACCGGCCCCCGGCCCGGGGCCGCTCCCGGCTCGGGGGAATCCGGCCGCCGGCGTCGGGTCAGCTGCACCTTCACCCTCACGCTGGCCCTCGCCCTGGCGGGCCTGTCCTACGGGCTGAACTCCCTCCCCGACACCTGGACCGGGGACAACAGCGGCGCGGACAAGGGGAAAATGGCCTCGCCACCCGAGCACCTGCCGTCCGGCTCGGCGACGGACGGCGCGTGGATGAAGGAACCCACCGCGACCACCCCCGTCCGCCAGGTCCCGAAGGGGTTCGTCGGCACCTGGACGGGCCCGGTCACCCTCTCCTCGGGCGATGAGGGGACCACCGCCACCGCCGTCATCAAGCCGGGCCCCGTCGGCGACCGCATCGGCACGGTCCGCCAGTACGACAGTGCCGGCGGACTCCTCTGCTCCACCGGCCTCCTGCTGACCGGGGCGACCGGCTCGGAACTCCGCGCCGTGGGCACCTCCTCCTGTGTCCCCGGCACCCACACGGTGACCTTCCGGCTGATCGACAACCACGTGCGCTGGACCTCCGGCCGGCCCGGCGCCGACAGCCCCGCCGGAATCCTCCGGCGCCCCGGCCCCCGCCCCTGACCGGCACGCCGCGCCGCACCCCGGAGCAGCCGGGCGCACCCCGCGCCGAACCGGTCCGTAACCGGCGCATGCCCCTGGCGTAGGCTGGACCGGCCCGCGGACACGCACCGACGCCCATCCGGCAGCCGCCCGATGACCAGCGTCCGCGAACGTCCGGCAACGCTTTGGAAATCCACCGAAAGGTGACACCCGGTGACCGAGAAGGCCGACCTTCAGTCCGTGCTGGACCGTGCCGCCGAGGGGGGCCGGATCACCCCGGAAGAGGCGCTCGACCTCTACCGCTCGGCCCCGCTCCACGCGCTGGGCAGTGCGGCCGACGCCGTACGCCGCCGCCGGTACGCCGGTACCGAGCACATCGCGACGTACATCATCGAGCGCAACATCAACTACACCAATGTGTGCGTCACCGCCTGCAAGTTCTGCGCCTTCTACGCCCCGCCGAAGGACACGAGGAAGGGGTGGACCCGCGATCTCGACGACATCCTGCGCCGCTGCGCGGAGACCGTCGAACTGGGCGGCACCCAGATCATGTTCCAGGGCGGGCACCACCCCGACTACGGCGTCGAGTACTACGAGGAGCACTTCTCCGCCATCAAGTCCGCCTTCCCGCAGCTGGTGATCCACTCCCTCGGCGCCTCCGAGGTCGACCACATGGCCCGGATCTCCGGGGTCTCGGTCGAGGAGGCCATCCAGCGGATCCACACGGCCGGCCTGGACTCCTTCGCCGGCGCGGGCGCCGAACTGCTGCCCGCCCGTCCCCGCAAGGCGATCGCCCCGCTCAAGGAGTCCGGCGAGCGCTGGCTGGAGATCATGGAGACCGCCCACAATCTGGGGGTGGAGTCCACCTCCACCATGCTGATGGGCACCGGCGAGACCAACGCCGAGCGGATCGAGCATCTGCGGATGATCCGGGACGTCCAGGACCGCACCGGCGGTTTCCGGGCCTTCATCCCGTACACCTACCAGCCGGAGAACAACCATCTGAAGGGCCGCACCCACGCCACGCTCTTCGAGTATCTGCGGATGATCGCGATCGCCCGGCTCTTCATGGACAACATCGCCCATATCCAGGGCTCGTGGCTGACCACCGGCAAGGAGGTCGGCCAGCTCTCGCTGCACTACGGCGCGGACGACCTCGGCTCGATCATGCTGGAGGAGAACGTGGTCTCCTCGGCGGGCGCCAGGCACCGCTCCAACCGGCAGGAGATCATCGATCTCATCCGCACCTCGGGCCGGGTCCCGGCGCAGCGGGCGACGACCTATGAGCACCTGGTGGTCCACGACGACCCGGCGAACGACCCGGTCGACGAGCGGGTGATGTCCCACATCTCCTCCACGGCGATCGACGGCGGCACCGCCCACCCGGAGCTGAAGCTCCTCAGCACCAACTGAGCCCGGATTGCTCACTCTCCACACGGCCGGTGCCGTCCTCGGCGGCACCCCCGGTGCGGTCGCCATCGTGGTCGACACCGGCCGGATCGCCGCGCTGGGCGGCCACGAGGAGCTGGCCGCCGCGTATCCGGGCGCGCGGATCCGGAGCTGGCCGGGCCTGCTGATGCCCGGACTCCGCCATCCGCGCACCGGGGAGCTGCTGGAGTCGGCGTACCACCCCGACCCGCGCGAGGCGGCCGAGCTGGGCACCGAACCGGTCACCGGCGCGGCCCTGGCGGCGCTCGCCCCCGACGAGGCCCGGTGGGGCGGCAGCGCCCGGCGCGGTCTTCAGCGGCTGCTGGCCCATGGGGTCACGGCGGTGACCGGGCCCTTCACCCGTCCCCCGGTGCGCACGGCGGTGGCCCGCTCGGGTCTGCGGGTGCGCGAGCCCTCGCCGGTGGCGGGCCCGCTCTCGCTGGACCCCCTGGCGTACGAGGTGCCGCCGGAATCCCTCCTCGGCGGCCGGCTCGTGCCGGGCGCCCCGGCCGACTTCGCGGTCTTCGCCGTACCGGTGGACGAGCCGTGGGAGCCGGCCCTGCGCGGGCCGGGCGCGGCGAGCTGTGTGGCGACCGTACTGGCCGGACGGCTGGTGTACCGCCGCTCGTGAGCCGGGCGGTGCGGACTGCTTGAATGGGGAGCGTGATCAGAGCATCCCTGGACAAGCAGCCGCACGAAGTCGCCACGATGTTCGACGACGTCGCGGCCAACTACGACCTCACCAATGATGTTCTCTCGCTCGGCCGGGACCGCCGCTGGCGCAAGGAGGTCGCCAAGGCGGTCGGCGCCCGGCCGGGGCAGCGGATCCTCGACCTGGCGGCGGGCACGGGCACGTCCTCGATGCCGTTCGCGGCGGCCGGCGCCTATGTGGTGCCCTGCGACTTCTCCCTCGGGATGCTCCGGGAGGGCAAGAAGCGCAACGCCTGGCTGCCGCTGACGGCGGGCGACGCGACCCGGCTGCCGTTCCGCGACGGGGTGTTCGACGCGGTCACCATCTCCTTCGGCCTGCGCAATGTGCAGGAGACCCAGGTGGCGCTGGCCGAGATGCACCGGGTCACCAAGCCGGGCGGCCGGATCGTGATCTGTGAGTTCTCGCACCCCACCTGGGCGCCGTTCCGGACGGTGTACGAGGAGTATCTGATGCGGGCGCTCCCGCCGGTGGCGCGGGCGGTCTCCTCCAACCCGGACGCCTATGTCTATCTCGCCGAGTCGATCCAGTCCTGGCCGGACCAGCCCGCCCTGGCGGCGGCGCTTCAGCGGGCGGGCTGGTCCAAGGTCGCCTGGCGCAATCTGAGCGGCGGGATCGTGGCGCTGCACCGGGGCACCAAGACGGCCTGACGCGCCGGCCGGGTACGGGGGCGACGTCCCCGTACCCGTGCCGCCGCCGCTACAGCTCCAGCCGGAAGGAGAGCGCGAGCTCGTCGGTGCCCGGCATCGGGTAGCTCTCCGCCTCCGTCATGCCGAGGCGCCGGGTCACCGCGATCGAGCGTTCATTGCCCTGCTTCACCATGGCCACCACCTCGCCGACCCCGGCGGCGCGCAGCCGCTCCAGTGTGGTGAGGGCGGCGGTCGTGGCACAGCCCTTCCCCCACGCGGACCGGGCCAGCCGCCAGCCGATCTCGATCGCGCCGACCGGGCCGAAGTCGGTGCGCGGCCACGGCTGCGCACCCGTGAAGCCTATGACCTCGCCCTCTTCGTCCAGAATTGTCCAGAGGCAGAAGCCGAGTTCGGCGTCATGGCGCCGCTGCCGTGCGGTCAGCTCCTCGTATACGGAGAGTTCCGCACTCCGTCCGCCGTGGAACTCCATGACATCGGGGTCGTCGAAGACCCGGTGCCAGGCATGGGCGTCCTCGTCGGTGGGCACACGGAGCCGCAAGGCGGGGAGGAGCCTGCTCATGGAGGGGAGCCCTTCAGTCGGTTGATCGATACGCACCCATAGACTGCCCTTGTCCAGTGCCGCTGAGCATGCAATATCGAGAGTCCCCGGGAGAACCCGCCGTGACCGAACCCCTCTCCGAACACAGCGCAGATGTGATCGTCGTCGGGGCAGGCCCGGCCGGCGCGACCACGGCGTATTACCTCGCCAAGGCCGGACTCGACGTACTCCTGCTGGAGAAGACGGCGTTCCCGCGCGAGAAGGTCTGCGGCGACGGCCTCACCCCGCGCGCCACCAAGCAGCTGGTGGCCATGGGAATCGACATCTCCGAAGAGGCCGGCTGGCTCCGGAACAAGGGCCTGCGGATCATCGGCGGCGGCGTACGGCTCCAGCTCGACTGGCCGGAGCTCGCCTCCTACCCGGATTACGGACTCGTCCGCAAGCGCGACGACTTCGACGAGCAGCTCGCCCGTCAGGCCCAGAAGGCCGGCGCCCGGCTGTACGAGCGGTGCAATGTCGGCGCGCCGATCATCGACGACCGCACCGGGAAGATCACCGGAGTGGAGGCCAAGCTGGGCGAGGAGAAGACCCCGGTCACCTTCCACGCCCCGCTGGTGGTCGCCGCCGACGGCAACTCCTCCCGGATCTCCCTCGCGATGGGCCTGCACCGCCGTGACGACCGCCCGATGGGCGTGGCGGTCCGCACCTACTTCACCTCGCCGCGCCACGACGACGACTATCTGGAGTCCTGGCTGGAGCTGTGGGACCGGCGCGGCCCGGGCCCGGACCGGCTGCTGCCCGGCTACGGCTGGATCTTCGGCATGGGCGACGGCACCTCCAATGTCGGCCTCGGCGTCCTCAACACCACCTCCTCCTTCAAGGAGCTGGACTGGCGCGAGGTGCTGAAGGCGTGGTGCGCCTCGATGCCCGAGGAGTGGGGTTACTCCGAGGAGAACATGACGGGCCCGATCCGGGGCGCCGCGCTCCCGATGGCCTTCAACCGCCAGCCGCACTACACCCGGGGCCTGCTCCTGGTCGGCGACGCGGGCGGCCTGGTCAACCCGTTCAACGGCGAGGGCATCGCCTATGCGATGGAGTCGGGCCAGATCGCCGCCGATGTCATCGTCCAGGCCCACGCCCGCGCCACCCCGGCCCACCGCGAGCTCGCCCTCCAGCGCTATCCGAAGGTCCTCAAGGACACCTACGGCGGCTACTACACCCTCGGCCGCGCCTTCGTGAAGCTGATCGGCAACCCGAAGGTGATGAAGCTGGCGACGGAGCGGGGCCTGACGCACCCGCTGCTGATGCGCTTCACCCTGAAGATGCTGGCGAATCTGACCGACCCGACGGGCGGCGACGCGATGGACCGCATCATCAACGGCCTGTCGAAGGTGGCCCCCAAGGCGTGACCTCCGGGCCCCGCTCCGGCGGGCGGGCGCGGCGGCGCCGGCCGGAGCGGGGGACCGGGAGACGGTCTAGTACGCCGTCAGGCTGATCAGCTCTCCCACCCTGGTCCAGCGCTGCTCGGACGAGGACGCGTTGCAGGACTTCACACTGGCGGCGTGGAAGCCGGGATAGCCGGTGGCGAGGCACATGCCCGGGTGGGCGGCCAGGCGGATCAGCTCCCCGCTGGAGGTCCAGCGCTGCTCGGACGAGGACGCGTTGCAGGACTTCACACTGGCGGCGTGGAAGCCGGGATAGCCGGTGGCCAGGCACATGCCCGGGTGGGCGGCCAGGCGGATCAGCTCCCCGCTGGAGGTCCATCGCTGCTCGGACGAGGACGCGTTGCAGGACTTCACACTGGCCGCGTGGAACGACGGATAGGCGGTCGCCAGACATATGCTGCCGACCGCCGGGGCGGCGGGAGCCGCCGGCGCCGCGGTGGCCGCGGGCGATGTCAGCGCGAAGGACGTCAGCGCGAGAAGTGCGGGCAAGAGCGGCTTGCGGGTGCGGTGAGCCATGGGGGCGGACCTTTCGCGGTGGGGGTCCGCATCGGTACGGGACACGGCTGCACCGGTCCCGGCCGGCGGATCCGGTTGGCCGAAGCCCTGTAGGGGTCCCCTCCTTCCCGACCGCTCAGACGCTCCGCGCGAAGTCCTGTGCGTCACCTGGCACATGAGCGCGGTGAATTGACGTGCCCGGAACATCCGGGGGAATCGTCCGGCGGGAATGCTCCGGCGGGAGTCCACCGCTTCGAGGGGGCCGGTCCGCCGAAGTGACCCGGGAGCGGGACCGGGACCGGGCGCGACCGCGGCCCCGCGGCCGGGAGGGATTCCCGGGAGCGGGGCCGCGGTGTGCCGCCGGTGCGGTGTGGGGGCGGGACCGGCGGCTGGTGATCACGGAACGGAGGGTCGGCCGCTCACAGGCATGACGGCCGGCGCTCCGTGATCACGGTCCGGTGATCCGCGCGGGTTCGAGCGGCCCGGAGACCGCGCCCGCGCCCGTACCCGCGAAAGCGCCCGTGCCCGTACCCGTACCCGCGACCGCGCCCCGGACCGGCCGGAACGCCGCCGCCAGGGAGCAGACCGCGCGGGCCGTCGTGGCGAGGTCCCCGGCCGTGGCCGGGAGCGCCTCCGCCAGCGGGCGCGGCAGCCGGCCCGCCGCGAAGACACCCGCCGCGTGATGCGCGTACAGCTCCTCCGCCTCGGCGGTCACCGTCCCGCCGATCAGGGCGCAGGGCACCCCGGCCCGCTCGGCGGCCAGCAGCACCGCGTGGGGGGTCTTGCCGGCGGCGGTGCTGCGGTCGATCCGCCCCTCGCCCGACAGGCAGAGGTCCACCCCGGCCAGCCGCGCCGCGAACCCGGTCAGATCGAGCACCATCTCCGCGCCGAGCACCGGCGGGCGCTTCCCGATCGCGGTCAGCGCGGCCCCGAGGCCGCCCGCCGCGCCGGCCCCGCGCAGCTCGGCCGCGTTGCCCAGCAGCGGGGCGAACCGGCGCAGACCCGCGTCGAGCCGTTCCACCGCCGCCGGGTCGGCGCCCTTCTGCGGACCGTAGACGAAGGCCGCGCCGTCCGGGCCGTGGAAGGGGCTGCGGACATCCGTGGCGACGACGAGTTCGACACCGTGCAGCGCCCGGCGGGCGGGTTCGAGATCGGCCCGGGCGATCCGGGCGAGATCGGCGCCGCTGCCGGCGATCGCCGTACCGCTCTCGCCGCTGAGGCGGGCACCGAGCGCGGTGAGCAGTCCGGTGCCGCCGTCCACCGTGGCCGTACCGCCGAGGAAGACCACCACACGGCGGGCCCCTCCGGCGACGGCGGCCAGGATCGGTGCGGCGAGGCCGGCGCTGGAGGCCCGCAGCGGGTCCCGGTCGGCGGGTGCGAGACCCGCCAGCCCGATCACCTCGGCGGCCTCCACGACGGCGGTCCGGCCGGGGAGCCAGCCCACCCGGGTACGGATCGGGCGGCCCAGCGGGTCGACCGAGTCCACCGCCTCGGTGGTCCCGCCGCCGCTGGTGATCACGGCCTCCAGGGAGCCCTCGCCGCCGTCGGCCAGCGGGTGCGTGAGCGCTTCCCAGCCCGCCTGCTCGGCCCCGGCGGCGAGGGCGTTCGCCGCCTCCCGGGCGGTGAGCGCGTCCCGGAATTTGTCCGGCGCGCAGAGCACCACCGGTGTCCTGTTCAGGGGGTTCATATGGTGTGTTCCTTCCGGGTCCCGGTCATGACGGCCGGTCACAGAGCCTTGGTCATCCAGCCGAGCACCGGGGTGGACTGGAGGTAGACGAAGAAGGCGAAGACCACGATGAGCCCGAGGCTCCAGCCGATCACCTTGCGGAAGATCTGGCTCTCGGATCCCGGCTGCCCGATGGCCGCGGCGGCGACGGAGAGGTTCTGGATCGAGATCATCTTGCCGAGCACACCGCCGGAGGAGTTGGCGGCGGCCAGCAGCACCGGATCCAGGCCGAGCTTCTGCGCGGCGGCGACCTGCGTGTTGCCGAAGAGGGAGTTGGAGGAGGTGTCGGAGCCGGTCAGGGCCACTCCGATCCAGCCCAGGATCGGCGAGAGGAAGGCGAACGCCGGACCGGTCGCGGCCAGTGCCTCGCCGAGGGTGGCGGTCATGCCGGAGAGGTTCATCGTGTACGAGAGGGCCAGCACCAGCATGACGGTGACCATGGTCCAGCGGAGCTTGACGAGGTTGCCGCCGTAGGCGCGCAGTGCCCGGCCCGGCCGGATCTTGTAGCAGGCCATCGTGAGCAGGCCGGAGAGCAGCAGGATCGTGCCGGCCGCCTTGATGTGGTCGAGCTTGAAGGTGGTCAGCCCGACCGGCTTGTCCCCGGTCGCCGGGTAGACGTCGAGTCCGGGCCAGGCGAAGGCGTGGGTGCCGTTGACCGCCAGCCACTGCTTGACCGGTCCGAACTGGGCGATCGCGAAGAGCACGATGATGATCAGGTACGGGGCGAAGGCGAGCCAGGCGCTGCCCTCGCCGGTACGGGCCCGGTGCCTGTCGGCCTCGCCGGCGTCGGCGTCCAGCTCGGGGTTCTCCTCGTCGGCCTCGCCGGCGTCGGAGCCCTTGCCGCTCTCGGCCTCCTTCGTCGCGGCGGTGACCAGGGTGCGCGGGCGCCAGATCCGCAGGAAGCCGAGGAGGGCGACCAGGGTGACGGCTCCGGCCGCGATGTCGGTGGTCTCCACGGACACCCACTGGGCCCAGACGAACTGGCTGATACCGAAGGCCAGACCGGCGACGATCGCGGCGGGCCAGGTCTGGCGGACACCGCGCTTGCCGTCGACCAGCAGCACCAGGATCAGCGGTACGAAGACCGCGAGCACCGGCGTCTGCCGTCCGGCCATGGCACCCAGCTCGTCGACCGGCAGCCCGGTGACGCCCGCCAGGGTGGTGATCGGCACGGCGAGGCTGCCGAAGGCGACGGGCGCGGTGTTGGCGACCAGCGCCACGGTCGCGGCCTTGATCGGCTTGAGCCCGGCCGCGATCAGCATGACGACCGAGATGGCCACCGGCGTACCGAATCCGGCCAGGGCCTCGATCAGCGCGCCGAAGCAGAAGGCGATCAGGATCGCCTGGATGCGCTGGTCGTCGGAGACCGAGTTGAAGGTGCGCCGCAGCACGGCGAACCAGCCGGTGATCTCGGTCAGCCGGTAGACGAAGAGCGCGTTGATCAGGATCCACAGAATCGGGAAGAGCCCGTAGAACGCACCCTCGGCGACGCCGGAGAAAGCCTGGACGGCGGGCATCTGCCAGCCGACGATCGCCAGCAGGACGGCGCTCGCCACGGCGGCCAGTGCCGACCAGTACGCCTTCACTCTGAAGGCGCCAAGCAGCACAAACAGAACGATCAGCGGCACAACCGCACACAGAGCCGACAGAAGCAAGGAATCGGCGATGGGATCCAGTATTTGTCGATACACGCGAACTCCTGGGTTCGGGCCTCCGCGCTCCAGTGAGTCCGCGGTTGTAAACTTGTAAGACAATCTGACTTGTCAGTCAACCCCCTGGGTGTGCGGACGTAGGGCACAATCGGTCCGGAACGGGCGAGGGAGCGGGGTTTTTGTGAGGGGCACGAAGCTACAAATGATGTCGATCATCGACGCGCTGGCGGAGGATCTCCGCCAGCAAGTCTTCAGTGGCGACATCCCCGCGAACGCCCTGCTCCCGGAGGCCGAGGTGGCCGGGCGGTACGAGGTCTCCCGCCCCACGGCGAAGGCGGCGATCGAGAAACTGGTCGCCGAGGGCCTGCTGCGCCGCACCGCGCACAAGACCGCCCATGTCCCCGAGCTCGGCATCGACGACATCCGCGATCTCTACGACAGCCGGATGTGCGTCGAGCGCGAGGTGCTGCGGAAGCTCGCCGTGCGCCGGTATGTGCCGCCGGCCGCGATCGAGGCCCAGGCGGAGATCGTCGCCCACGGCGACACCCCGACCCTGGCGATCGTCGCCCCGGACGTCCGCTTCCACCTCTCGCTGGTGGACGCCACCGGCAGCCCCCGGATGACCAGGCTCTACGGCTCCCTGATGGGTGAGATGCGCCTGTGCATGGCCCAGGTCCAGAGCCGGCGCCTGCTCCAGCCCTCGGTCATCGCCGAGGAGCACCAGGCGATCCTGGACCGCATCACCGAGGGCGACCCGGACGGCGTCGCCGAGGCGGTCACCCTCCACCTCACCCACGCGAGCGACACCCTCGCGGGCTTCCTGGACCTCCCGGCCGCGGACGCCTGACCCGGCCCGCCGCCGGGCGTCGTCCGGCACCCCTCCCCGCCGGTGCCGCGGATCGGCGTACCCGGGTGTTCTCCCGCCGCCCGCAGGGGAGTTGACTCCCGGTCATGACCCGATCGGGCGACTCTCCGGCGGTTGACCGCCGTGCCGCTCCGGCGTGGCGTATGCATACCGGAACGGGGCGCGGAGACCGGTGCCGGGGCGCCGATCCGGGTGCCGGCGGGAGGAACCGGACAACCGCGCCAAGAGCCGGAAAGCGACCGTGTGAGAACCGGCCGCGCGGGAAACCCTCTGTCTGCGCCCGCATGCGCACGGGGGCGGCGCGGCAGCCATCGCACAGCCAACACATGGGGAGGGCACAGCATGGACGAAGCCGAGGACCGGCGGCTGCAAGCCATAGCCCCGGACATCTCGCAGATCTCGGTCGAACTCCTGCGGAAGGTGGCCGGTGCCTATCCCGAGGAACGCATTCCGGAAGAGGCCCTGCGGACCGCCGACGCGGTGCTGGAGCGGTACGGATCCGACGGCCTGCGGGTGCTGGTCATGAGCCTCACCGGCTGGGCGGCCGTCGAGATCGAGAAGGACGCGCACATGAGCGGGCGCACGATCGAGGCGCTGCTCGACGACATGGACCTCACGCGCCTGGAGGCGCAGGACGGTTACTGATCCCGCCGTACGGGGCCGGTACGGATTCGGCTCCCCGCCCGCTTCGGGTGGGGAGCCGGGTTGTGTACGGCCGGCTCCTCCGGACGCGTGCCCCGGCCGGTGACAGCCGTGCCCGTCCGTGTTTCCCAAGGGCCTTCCGCGCAAGGGTGTTGAGCGAGCCGGTGGGCACGGGGGTGTCCCGCGCGCGGACCTCAACCCCGGCTGGGCGCAGGGCTGTTGGCAGTGGGTACGCGGCCGTCGGCCCGCGTCGCCGGTATCGCCCGCGCGCCCCGGTGCCGTACCCGGCCGCCTCTCGGCGCGGCGGCCAACCAGGCGTTCATCAGGGCCGGTTGCTCTCGGCGGGCGCGGCGGCGCCGGACCGGCACCGCCGGCCGTCGTTCCCCTGCCGGCCGGTTCCTGCGACGGCGGCGAGCGGGGCGCGGGGCCCCGCTCACCACCGGCCGTACGCGCCGATCCGCGCGGGCGTGACCCGCCGCCGGGGACGCCCGGTCCGGGGAGCTTCCCACCCCCGGCCGGGACGGTGGCCGGGAGCCGCACGGCGGGCGGCCGAGCCCCATCGGCACCGAGCCGAGCCCCCCGGCACCGAGCCGAGCCCCCCGGCACCGAGCCGAGCCCCATCAACACCGAGCCGAATCCCATCGGCACCGACGGGCCGAGTCCCATCAACACCGAGGGGACTCATCCGCCCTCTTCCGCCCCCGCGACCCCCTGCGCATCGGCGGTTCTCGACCGCTGCCGCCAGGTGGCGGCAATCGCTCCCCCGGCGCCGGGTGGACGCCGGACAGCCCGCCCGATCCCAGTTCCCGCAAGGAAAATCCGCCCCGGTGGGGGTTTGTTTCACTGCCACACCATTCACCGAAACGGGTGAAATAGCGTGACCTCGTCTCGCGAGTCGCCGCTTCAGGGAGTGACCATCGAGTGACGGCACGTCGCCATGCGGTGTTCCGTCGGTCACCGGTATTCGCCGTGTGACGCCCGTTGCCCGTTCGCGAGAACGGGCGGCAGACAACCTGGAGGAATCATGTCCGTCCACACCCCCACCCGTACTCGTTCCATCCGCGCCGAGGCGGCCGAGCGGACCGCGGTGCGCGGCCTGATCACGGAGCCCGAGGCCACCGTCTCCGGCGCCCCGGTCTACGCCCCGGAGGCCGTGCTGCTTCTGCTGGCCGCCGTTCTCCTTTCGCCGCGGGCGCCCAAGCCCAGCAAGTAGTTCTCCGCCGCGCTGAGCGGCAGCACATCTGATCGACCCTGAAGAAGGTGAGTTACCAAATGTCGCAATCGGACTCCGTGCCGTCGGCTGAATACGGAGCGGCGGTGGAGAGTCTGGCCGTGCGCCTGCTCGCTGCGCTGCGAGGCACCGGGGATTTCCCGGGTCTGGCGGCGCATGTGGACAGCGCGGCGGACACCAAGGCGGCATTGGCCGCGGTGCGGGTGCTGGGCCCTGATGTCTTCGCACCCGCGCTGTTGGCCTCCGTACGCTTCGGCCCGGACGACCGGGATGTGGTGTACGAGGCGCTGAGCGTCTTCCCGAGCGCTCCCGACGACCCCCCTGAAGTGGCTTGCCTCGCGCAGGCGACCACCGCGCTCCTGATCCGGTACGGCGCGGGCGCCGCCGGTATCCCGGA
The DNA here is from genome assembly GCF_039888735.1 of Streptomyces sp. CAU 1734. Taxonomy (NCBI): domain Bacteria; kingdom Bacillati; phylum Actinomycetota; class Actinomycetes; order Kitasatosporales; family Streptomycetaceae; genus Streptomyces; species Streptomyces sp. CAU 1734. The sequence continues at coordinate 45,870 of NZ_JBDQQP010000023.1, read as the reverse complement.
CCCGGCGAGCGGCGAGTCGGCGCCGGTCCTGCCCGAGATCTCGCACTGGCGGGCGTGGGCGCAGCGGATCGCGCGGCTCTCCCCGATGGCGCTGCCCGGGATCGAGAGCCCGGTGATCACCGACGCCGGCCTGCGGGTCCTCGCGCTCAAGCGCGGGCTGGCCCGCTCGATGCTGCGGCGCGACTACCCCACGGCCGCGCGGCTGGCCCGCTGGGCGGCCCTGGTCCAGAGCCGGGAGGGCGCGCTGCCGGGTATCGACATCGAGCCCGTGGTGGAGCACCTGGAATTGTGCGGCGCCGTCGGCGCCAGAACCGTATTGGACACCGAGATCGCCGCGCGCCTCATCGCCGGGCGCGGGGCACGGAGAGGGGACGGCGCGTGAGCACGTCGACCGGAGCACCGGCGACCCGCCGGCAGATCGCACATCAGGTGGCCACCCGGTCGCTCGCCTGGCTGCATGCCAACCGGGACAGCGGTGCGATGCCGCCGGAATCCACCGAAGTACTCGCCGACCCGGACGGCTTCTACAAGCCGCTCGGGGAGCTGGCGCTGGCGTCGTCGCTGGTCCTGCGCGAGGGCATGGCCTCGGCGAGCGAGCAGCAGCAGGCGCGGGATCTGCTCGACTTCTCCTGGGGGCAGCTGGGCCACGGCGATCTGCTCTACGAACGGCAGATCCGGTTCCCGATGATGACCGACCCGCTGGAGATGTACACCCACTTCGCCCGGGTCGGCTATAGGCACGACCGGCTCGACAAGCTGGTGCGCCATCTCGGCTCGCTCGCCTCGCACCGGGGCGCGGAGATGATTCCCAACCGCCGGATGGCGGTGGCGAACGCCGCCCGGGTGGCAGGAATCGAGCGCCAGGCCGACTGGACCTCGATGATGGAGGCGACCTGGCTGGGGCACACCCCCGAGCCGTGGATGATCGACTGGATGACGGCGTACTGCATGACCCACACCGTCTTCCACGCCACCGACTGGGGCGCGGAGCCGCAGGGGCTGCCGCCGAGGGTGCGGGATTATCTGGTCGACTGGCTGCCGGTGTGGATGGACGCCTGGGCGGAGATCGAGGAGTGGGATCTGCTCGCCGAGCTGATCATCGTGGACGCCTGCCTGCCCCAGCCGCAGTGCGAGGCGGAGTTCTGGGAGCGGCTGGCCGGCGCCCAGCATCCGGACGGGCTGCTGCCGCGCGACGGGCATCCGATCGACGACGACCCGACCCAGTCGTATCTGGACAACCGGCACACCTCGATCGTGGCGATCGTGGCCGGCACCCTCGCGCTCTCCCGGCTCGGCGACACCGTTGTGCGCTGATCGGGCCCTGTCGCCGGCCGCGCTGCTCCAACAGGTCGCGGACGCCGCCCCCCGCCGTGCCGCCACCGTGATCGCGGTGGACAGGGCGGGGGAGGAGACCGTCCACTGCCGGGGATTCACCGACGGCACGCGCGCCGAGGCCGTCACCGACCGGACCAGATTCGAACTCGGCTCCGCCACCAAGACCTTCACGGCGCTGCTCTTCGCCGACATGGCCGCCCGCGGCAGGGTGGGGCTGGACGATCCGCTCAGCTCGCGGGTGCCGGAGTGGGCCCTGCCGAGGGGGGCCGCGGCGGAGAGCATCACCCTGGAGCATCTGGCGACCCACACCTCGGGTCTGCCGCGGCTGCCACCGGGGCTGTTGCGCACCGCGCTGCCCGGCTGGACCAGCAACCCCTATGGGCGGTATCCGCCGCAGCGGCTGCTGAAGTCGCTGGCGCGGAGCCGGGTCCGGCGCGCTCCGGGGACCCGGGTGCACTACTCCAACTTCGGGGTGGGGCTGCTCGGCCAGCTCCTCGCCGAGCAGGGCGGCACCGGTTACGGCGCCCTGCTGCGGGCCCAGGTGCTGGATCCGCTGGGGCTCGCCGACACCACATCCGACCCCGCCGAACCGCAGGCCACCGGCCACTGGCACGGCCGGCCCCGGCCGCCCTTCGTCATCCCGGGGCTGCCGGGCGCGGGGGTGCTCCGCTCCAGCGCCCGCGATCTGCTGCACTATCTGCGCTGCCACATCGCGCCGGACAGCCACCCGGGCGAGGGTGCCGGGGTCGCGCTGCGCGCCGCGCTGGACGAGGTCACCCGGGCGCGCCCGCGTGCTCAGGGCGGTCCCGCGCTCCCCCTGAGCTGGTTCCACCACGAGACACCGGACCGCCAGATCTACTACCACGGGGGCGCGACCCGCGGTTTCACCACCTTCATCGGCTTCAGCCGGGATCCGGCGGTCGCGGTGGTGGCGCTCACCAACACCATGCCCAATCTGCGGCTGCGCTTCATGAACGCGGCTCAGGATCTGCTCTGCGGTCTTGCCCGCAGACCGCCGGCCGGCTGACCCGGCGGCCGGATCCCGCCCGCACCGTACGCACAGCTCTTTCGCCCAGCCCTCGCGCACCGCGAAAAGCCCGATGGGGCCGACAGCATCCGCTGTCGGCCCCATCGGGCTGCGTCACTTCGGCACCCGGCATGCGGCGAGCGGTGCCGCGCGCCGGGACGGAGCCGGGGAGCCGGGGGGTCGGCTCAGAGAACGCGGACCGCGCCGGTCGCCGGGTAGCCCGACAGATCCTGGATGACAACACCCTTGGCGGGGTTCGCGGCGTCCAGGTACTGACCGCCGCCGATGTAGACACCGGTGTGGTACGCGTTGCCCTTGGCACCCCAGTAAAGGATGTCGCCGACCTGGAGGTTGGAGGTGCCGACCTCGCGACCCACGGTCGACTGCGCCTGGGAGACCCGGGGGAGGTCGATGTTGACCTGGCGGAAGGCGGCCTGGACCAGGCTGGAGCAGTCCCAGGAGTTGGGGCCGGTGGCACCCATGACATACGCGTCCCCGACCTGCGCCTTGAGGAAGGCGATGACCGTGCCGACGGAGCCGGACGGGGTCTGGGAGTTCGAGGAGGAGCCACCGCCGGAGTTGTTGCCGGCGGGCGCGGTGAGCGAGGTGCGGTCGGCGGTGCGGGAGGCGCGCTCGGCGGCCTCGCGCTCGCGCTTCTTCTCCGCGGCCTTGGCGGCCTCGGCCTCGCGGACGGCCTCGGCCTTCGCGGCCTTGGCGTCCTTGGCGGCCTTCTTCGCGGCGGTCTCCTCCAGGGTGTCCAGCTGCTGGTCGAAGACGGCCTGCTGCTGGGTCTGGGCGGAGTGCGCGATGGTCTGGGAGAGGCCCTCGGGGTTGATCGTGGGCATCTCAATGGTCTCGGTCACCGGGTCGGCGTTGGCCGGTCCGGCGGCTCCGGCCACTGCGATGGTGCTGAGAACGCCACCGGCGACTCCGGCCCGGAGTGCCATGGCGGAAGCGCTCCGGCGACGGGGCTTCCGGTGGCTGGGTATGTGAGCGGTGTGGGGCATAAGGACAACCGCTATCAGCCATCCATAGTTCCCGACAAGAAACGTGTGTTGCGCCACAGTTACGATCGGAATAATCCAATCCGCTTTCCATGGGCCTTTATTGACGCCCTAACGGGCAATTCGGACACCGATGATCATGGGTGTGATCATGGAGTTCCGGAAAAAAGTCCGAATTGCCGGACGCCTACCACTCCTTCGAACCGATGGCCAAGCCCGCGTTTTTGGGCAGGGTTCGAATGTGACGCAGGTCACAGAGTGATCACGAGCTGAGTGGGCGGGGCGAGTTGAGCTGATCTTTCGTCAGAAACTCGCGCGGGCGGGATCGCGCCGACGTGGAGCCCGGGGGCGGCCCGGGAGGGGCCGCTACAGTCCGTGCCCAATTACATCACGACTGTCATCGGCGGTCCGCCCGTCCGCCGGGTCCGTCATATGAGTTCCGGACACCCGGGCGCATGATCGACCGGATTGTGTTCCGGCGTCCGCCATGACGTCCCGCCCCGCGCGTCCGGTGCGGCTCCGCTCCGGACGGGATTCCGCACCCCGCGCCGTCCGCCCGTGCGGCCCGGCCCGCGATCGGCCCGGCGGCGCCGGCTCCGTACACGCGCCGGGTCGAGGACCGCCGCCGCGCTTCCGCCCCGTGCCCCCGGTCCGCGACCGTCCCCGGCCGCATCCGTATCCGTATCCATGCGCGCATCCGTGCCGGTGCCGGTGCCGGAGGCCGGTGCCGGCACCGGAGGCCGGTGTCCGGAAGTCGCATCCGATATCCGAATCCGCGGCGGCCGGGCCCGCGATCCGGTCCGCGAACGGGCTCGTGATCGCGCTCACGCACTGCCCGCCACCCGCCCCGGCCGGCGTTCTCCGCCGGCCGCTCGCGAAGGTGCCGTTTAGTGAGGCAAGCCTAACTATCATCCGTCGCGGTCCATTGCGAATTTGCCCCCGCGCGCTATGTCTTGATATAGCGCGAACCGCTTCCACCAGCGAAAACGCCCGATGCCGTCACTTCTGGTGACCAACTGCGCGCTTCACGTATGAAGATCGTCTCCACTCCCGCTCGACCCGCCTTCAACGGGTGGTGGAGATCACAAGGACGGTTACCGACCCCGTGTCGCAGATCACAGACCGACAGGCATAGGATGCACGGCAGTCGGGCTTGTGAACTGCCTCACATGAACACGATCTTCGAGGCGGAACGGTAGACGCCCGGTGCGGTCCAACACGGTCAAGGACGACTGGAAGGAGCGAGGAGGGTGAATGCTTACGCGCCCATCCTTGTACTCGGCGCCCTAGGGGCAGGGTTTGCGATCTTCTCCGTGGTCATGGCCACGCTAATCGGCCCCAAGCGCTACAACCGGGCAAAGCAGGAGGCGTACGAGTGCGGCATCGAGCCCACTCCGACGCCCGCCGGCGGCGGCCGCTTTCCTATCAAGTACTACCTGACGGCGATGCTCTTCATCATTTTCGACATCGAGATCGTCTTCCTCTACCCCTGGGCGGTCAGCTTCGACGCCCTGGGGCTTTTCGGGCTCGTGGAGATGTTGCTCTTCGTGCTCACCGTCTTCGTCGCCTATGCGTATGTGTGGCGGCGCGGCGGCCTGGAATGGGACTGAGGGGCTGAGAGGCACCAATGGGACTCGAAGAGAAGCTGCCGAGCGGATTTCTGCTCACCACGGTCGAACAGGCCGCGGGCTGGGTGCGCAAGTCATCCGTCTTCCCGGCCACATTCGGGCTGGCGTGCTGCGCCATCGAGATGATGACGACCGGCGCCGGCCGCTATGACCTCGCCCGCTTCGGCATGGAGGTCTTCCGCGGCTCGCCGCGCCAGGCCGATCTGATGATCGTGGCGGGCCGGGTCAGCCAGAAGATGGCACCCGTGCTCCGGCAGGTCTATGACCAGATGCCCAACCCCAAGTGGGTCATCTCCATGGGGGTTTGCGCCTCCTCCGGCGGCATGTTCAACAACTACGCGATCGTGCAGGGCGTCGACCATGTCGTCCCCGTCGACATCTACCTGCCCGGCTGCCCGCCGCGTCCGGAGATGCTGCTGGACGCGATCCTGAAGCTCCACCAGAAGATCCAGGGCTCCAAGCTCGGGGTGAACGCGGAGGAAGCCGCCCGCGAGGCGGAGGAAGCCGCGCTCAAGGCGCTGCCCACCATCGAGATGAAGGGGCTGCTCCGGTGAGCGAGACAGCAATGGCCGCCGCCGGCTGTACGGGCACGGATCCGGCGGCCCGCGCCGCCGGTCCGGCGCACCGCACCGCACCGCACCGCCGCGCGGGCGCGGACGGGGGCACCGCCCAGGCGCCGGCGCCGGGGAAGAACGAAGAGGTACAGGCATGACGGATCAGCCGAACCCCGAGAAGGAACTCAGCGAGCAGAATCTGCCGGGGCAGCGGGGCGATCACGGCGAGGAGATCCGCGTCCAGCGCGGCATGTTCGGCGCCAACAACGGCGGCGACACCTCCGGTTACGGCGGCCTGGTCCGCTCCGTACGGATGCCGGGCCCCGCGGCCCGCCCCTACGGCGGCTGGTTCGACGAGGTCGCCGACGAGCTGGAGGGCGCGCTGGAGGAGCAGGGCCTCGTCCCCGAGAACGCCATCGTCAGAACGGTGGTCGACCGGGGCGAGCTGACCTTCCACATCGAGCGCGAACATCTGCTCACGGTCGCCCTCACCCTGCGGAACGACCCGGCGCTCCGGTTCGAACTCTGCACCGGCGTCAGCGGGGTGCACTACCCCGACGACAAGGGCCGTGAACTGCGCGCCGTCTACCATCTGCGCTCGCTCACCCACGGCCGGCTGATCCGGCTGGAGGTCTCCGCCCCCGACGCGGACCCGCACATCCCGTCACTGGTCACGGTCTATCCCACCAATGACTGGCACGAGCGCGAGACCTACGACTTCTTCGGCCTCGTCTTCGACGGCCACCCCGCCCTCACCCGGATCATGATGCCGGACGACTGGCAGGGCTTCCCGCAGCGCAAGGACTACCCCCTCGGCGGCATCGCCATCGAGTACAAGGGCGCCCAGATCCCGGCACCGGACCAGCGGAGGTCGTACAGCTGATGTCCACATCACACGCTTCCGCGCGCGACACCACCGAGGGCACCGTCTACACGGTCACCGGAGGCGACTGGGACGAGGTCGTCCAGAGCGCCGTCAAGGCCGACGACGAGCGCATCGTCGTCAACATGGGCCCTCAGCACCCCTCCACCCACGGAGTGCTCCGGCTCATCCTGGAGATCGACGGCGAGACCGTCACCGAGGCCCGCTGCGGCATCGGCTACCTCCACACCGGTATCGAGAAGAATCTCGAATACCGCACCTGGACCCAGGGCACCACCTTCGTCACGCGCATGGACTACCTGACGCCCTTCTTCAACGAGGCCGCCTACTGCCTCGCCGTGGAGAAGCTGCTCGGCATCGAGGACCAGATCCCCGACCGGGCCACCGTCATCCGCGTCCTGCTGATGGAGCTCAACCGGCTCTCCTCCCACCTGGTGTGCATCGCCACCGGCGGCATGGAGCTCGGCGCCACCACGATCATGATCTACGGCTTCCGCGATCGTGAACTCATTCTCGATCTGTACGAGCTCATCACCGGCCTGCGGATGAACCACGCGTACATCCGGCCCGGCGGACTCGCCCAGGACCTGCCCGCCGGCACGGTGGACCAGCTCCGCGAGTTCGTGAAGACCATGAAGAAGAACCTGCCGGAGTACGACAAGCTCGCCACCGGCAACCCCATCTTCAAGGCCCGTATGCAGGACATCGGCTATCTCGACCTCACCGGCTGCATGGCGCTCGGCGCCACCGGACCGGTCCTGCGCTCCGCCGGGCTCGCCCACGATCTGCGCAAGACCGACCCGTACTGCGGCTACGAGACCTACGACTTCGAGATCCCGACCGCCGACACCTGCGACTCCTACGGCCGTTTCCTCATCCGGCTGGAGGAGATGCGCCAGTCGCTGCGGATCATCGAGCAGTGCGTCGACCGGCTGGAGCCGGGACCGGTGATGGTCGCCGACAAGAAGATCGCCTGGCCCGCGCAGCTCGCCCACGGCCCGGACGGACTCGGCAACTCCCTCGACCACATCCGGAAGATCATGGGCACCTCGATGGAGGCCCTGATCCACCACTTCAAGCTGGTCACCGAGGGCTTCCGGGTCCCCGCCGGACAGGTGTACGCGGCCGTCGAGTCCCCCAAGGGCGAGCTCGGCGCCCATGTCGTCTCCGACGGCGGCACCCGTCCCTACCGGGTCCACTTCCGCGACCCGTCCTTCACCAACCTCCAGGCCATGGCCGCGATGTGCGAGGGCGGCCAGATCGCCGATGTCATCGTCGCCGTGGCTTCCATCGACCCCGTGATGGGAGGCGTGGACCGATGAACGCACAGCCGACTCAGCCGGCTCGGCCCGGTCAGGAGGTGGCGCTGGGCATGCCCCGGCTCCCCGCCCCCGACTACCCGGCCGAGGTGCGCGCCAGACTGGAGACGGACGCCAAGGAAGTCATCTCCCGGTACCCCGACTCCCGCTCCGCGCTGCTGCCGCTGCTCCACCTCGTCCAGTCCGAGGAGGGGTACGTCACCCGGACCGGGATGCGGTTCTGCGCCGAGATGCTCGATCTGACGACCGCCGAGGTCACCGCGGTCGCCACCTTCTACACCATGTACCGGCGCAAGCCCTCCGGCGACTACCAGGTCGGGGTCTGCACCAACAGCCTCTGCGCGGTCATGGGCGGCGACGCCATCTTCGACGACCTCAAGGAACACCTCGGTGTCGGCAACAACGAGACCACCGAGGACGGCAAGGTCACCCTTGAGCACATCGAGTGCAACGCGGCCTGCGACTTCGCCCCCGTGGTGATGGTGAACTGGGAGTTCTTCGACAACCAGACACCGCAGTCGGCCCGGCGCATCGTGGACGACCTGCGCGCGGGACGCCCGGTGCAGCCCACCCGCGGCGCTCCCCTGTGCACCTTCAAGGAGACCGCGCGGATCCTCGCCGGCTTCCCCGACGAGCGCCCCGGCGCCGTCGAGGGCGGCGGCGGCGCCGGCCCGGCCTCCCTCATCGGACTCCGTCTCGCCAAGGGCGAGGCGATCCCCGCCCGGGTGGTCTCCCCGCGCGGCGAGACCCCGGCGGCCCCGGCCGGGACCGTGCCGGGCGACGCCGCGGACACCGGGCAGCGGCACCACCTCAGCTCGCACGACGCACCGCAGAAGACGGCCGACTCCGACCCGCACCACCCGTCCGGGCCGGTCACCGAGGAGGGGGAGTGATGACCTTGTCCACCGAATACGGCGGCGACGCCGGGCCCGGGACCGGTGCGGAAGCGAGCCCCGAGAAACTGCTCGCCCCCGTCCTCTCCGCCTTCTGGGACGACGAGCGCTCCTGGACCCTGGACACCTACCGCCGCAACGAGGGCTACGAGGGACTGCGCAAAGCCCTCGCCATGGCCCCCGACGACCTGATCGCCTACGTCAAGGAATCGGGTCTGCGCGGCCGCGGCGGCGCCGGCTTCCCCACCGGGATGAAGTGGCAGTTCATCCCCCAGGGAGACGGCAAGCCCCACTATCTTGTTGTCAACGCCGACGAATCGGAGCCCGGGACCTGCAAGGACATCCCGCTCCTCTTCGCGAACCCGCATTCCCTCATCGAGGGGATGATCATCGCCTGTTACGCGATCCGCTCCAGCCATGCCTTCATCTACCTGCGCGGTGAGGTCGTCCCCGTACTGCGGCGGCTGCACGAAGCCGTCCGCGAGGCGTACGAGGCCGGACTCCTCGGCAAGGACATCCTCGGCAGCGGACTCGACCTCGACATCACGGTGCACGCGGGCGCGGGCGCGTACATCTGCGGCGAGGAGACCGCGCTGCTGGACTCCCTGGAAGGGCGGCGCGGCCAGCCCCGGCTGCGACCTCCCTTCCCCGCGGTCGCCGGTCTGTACGCCTGCCCCACTGTGGTGAACAACGTCGAATCGATCGCCTCGGTTCCCGCGATCCTGCTCCGCGGAAAAGACTGGTTCAAGTCGATGGGAAGCGAGCGGTCGCCCGGCTTCACGCTCTACTCCCTCAGCGGCCATGTCGCCGCACCCGGCCAGTACGAGGGCCCCCTCGGGCTCACCCTGCGCCAGCTCCTCGACATGGGCGGCGGCATGCGCCCCGGCCACCGTCTGAAGTTCTGGACACCGGGCGGCTCCTCCAGCCCGCTGCTCACCGACGCCCACCTCGATGTCCCGCTCGACTACGAGGCCGTCGGAGCCGCCGGCTCCCTGCTCGGCACCAAGGCGCTCCAGTGCTTCGACGAGACCACCTGTGTGGTGCGCGCCGTCACCCGCTGGACCGAGTTCTACGCCCATGAATCCTGCGGCAAGTGCACCCCCTGCCGCGAAGGCACCTACTGGCTCGTCCAGTTGATGCGGGACATGGAGGCCGGCCACGGCCTCATGTCCGACCTGGACAAGCTCGTGGACATCGCGGAGAACATCGACGGCAAGTCGTTCTGCGCACTCGGCGACGGCGCCGCCGCCCCGATCATCTCCTCGCTCAAGTACTTCCGCGAGGAGTACGAACAGCACATCACCGGCAGAGGCTGCCCCTTCGACCCGGCCAAGTCGACCGCTTGGGCCGATCACCGCACGGAGGTGAACGCATGACTGTGACCACCAGCGCTCCCTCCGGGGGCGGGGAGGCGGCGGTCCCGCCCGAGGACCTGGTCTCGCTGACCATCGACGGCGCCGAGATCAGCGTGCCCAAGGGCACCCTGGTCATCCGCGCCGCCGAACTCCTCGGCATCGAGATCCCCCGGTTCTGCGACCACCCTCTCCTCGACCCGGCCGGCGCCTGCCGCCAGTGCATCGTCGAAGTCGAGGGCCAGCGCAAGCCGATGGCCTCCTGCACCATCACCTGCACCGACGGCATGGTCGTCAAGTCCCAGCTCTCCTCGCCCGTCGCCGAGAAGGCGCAGAAGGGCGTGATGGAGCTGCTGCTGATCAACCATCCGCTCGACTGTCCGGTCTGCGACAAGGGCGGCGAGTGCCCCCTCCAGAACCAGGCCATGTCCCACGGCGGCCCGGAATCCCGGTTCGAGGGAAAGAAGCGGACCTTCGAGAAGCCGGTACCGATCTCCACCCAGGTACTGCTCGACCGCGAGCGGTGCGTGCTCTGCGCCCGCTGCACCCGCTTCTCCAACCAGATCGCCGGCGACCCGATGATCGAACTCCTGGAGCGCGGCGCGCTCCAGCAGGTCGGCACCGGCGAGGGCGTTCCCTTCGAGTCGTACTTCTCCGGCAACACCATCCAGATCTGCCCGGTCGGCGCGCTCACCTCGGCCGCGTACCGCTTCCGCTCCCGCCCCTTCGACCTGGTCTCCTCGCCCAGCGTCTGCGAGCACTGCTCCGGCGGCTGCGCCACCCGCACCGACCACCGGCGCGGCAAGGTCCTGCGGAAGCTCGCCGCCGACGACCCGCAGGTCAACGAGGAATGGATCTGCGACAAGGGGAGGTTCGGCTTCCGCTACGCCCAGCAGCGCGACCGCCTCACCACCCCGCTGGTCCGCGACGCCGCCGGAGTCCTCCAGCCGGCGAGCTGGCCCGAGGCGCTGGCCGCCGCGGCCGCCGGACTGACCGCCGCCCGCGGCCGGACCGGAGTCCTGGCCGGCGGCCGGCTCACCGTCGAGGACGCCTACGCCTACGCCAAGTTCGCCCGGGTCGCGCTCGACACCAATGACATCGACTTCCGGGCCCGGGCGCACTCCGGCGAGGAGGCCGACTTCCTCGCCGCCCGTGTCGCGGGCAAGGGCTGGGACCTCGGCGGCGGAGCGGGGGTCACCTACTCCGTACTGGAGCGGGCCCCCGCCGTACTCCTGGTCGGCTTCGAGTCCGAGGAGGAGGCCCCCGGCGTCTTCCTGCGACTGCGCAAGGCCCACCGCAAGCACGGCCAGCGCACCTTCGCCCTCGCCACCCACGCCACCCGCGGCCTGGAGAAGGCGGGCGGCACCCTGCTCCCCGCCGCACCCGGCACCGAGACCGAATGGCTGGACGCCCTCAGCGGCACCATCGGACTCGACGAGAAGGGCGCCGCCGCGGCGGAGGCACTCCGCGCCGACGGCGCCGTGATCATCGTCGGCGAGCGCCTCGCGGCCGTGCCCGGCGGCCTCACCGCCGCCGTCCGCACCGCCACCGCCACCGGCGCCCGCCTGGTGTGGATCCCGCGCCGGGCCGGTGAGCGCGGCGCCGTCGAAGCCGGCGCCATCCCCTCGCTGCTCCCCGGCGGCCGTCCGGCCACCGACCCGGCGGCCCGCGAGGAGACCGCCGAGATCTGGCGGGTACGCGAACTCCCCACCCGGTACGGACGCGACACCGGCCAGATCGTGGCCGCCGCGGCCGACGGCGAACTCGGCGCCCTGCTGGTCGCCGGAGTGGAGATCGCGGACCTGCCCGACCCGGCCCGCGCCCGCGAGGCGCTCGACGCGGTCGGCTTCCTGGTCTCCCTGGAACTGCGGCCGAGCGAGGTCACCGACCGCGCCGATGTCGTCTTCCCGGTCGCGGCCGTCGCCGAGAAGTCCGGCACCTTCCTCAACTGGGAGGGCAGGGCCCGGATGTTCGAGGCGGCCCTGAAGCCCGAGCAGATGACCCGGCCGCTCGCCCCGGGCGACGCCCGGGTGCTGCACATGCTCGCGGACCACATGGACGTCTTCTTCGGACTCCCCGATGTCACCGCCGTGCGGCGGGAGATCGACCGCCTCGGCACCTGGCGGGGAGCCGGGGCGGGCGAGCCCATGGAATCCGCCCGTCCGCTGCCCCGCGCGGGCGAGGGCGAGGCAGTGCTCGCCGGTCACCGGCTCCTGCTCGACCAGGGTCTGCTCCAGCAGGGGGACAGCGCGCTGGCGGGCACCCGTCACCCCGCCGTCGCCCGGCTCTCCGCCGCCACCGCGGCCGAAACCGGCGTCAAGGACGGCGGCGAGCTCGCCGTGACCGGCCCCGCCGGCACCGTACGGCTGCCGCTCCAGGTCACCGAGATGCCCGACCGCGTGGTCTGGCTGCCGCTCAACTCCACCGGCGGCGGTGTCGCCTCCGACACCGGGGCCGTCCCCGGACAGCTGGTCCGCATCGGTCCGGCGCCGGCCCCGCAGGACGGCGCCGCCACCCAAGCGCCGGAGGTGCGCTCATGATCTCCGAGGCATACGCGGCCGGGGGCCATGCCGTCCTCGCCGCCGAGGATCTGTCGCTGTTCGGCCGCGACCCCTGGTGGCTCGTCGCGATCAAGGCCGTCTTCTGCTTCGCCTTCCTCATGGTCACCGTGCTGCTCTCGATCGTCTGGGAGCGCAAGGTCGTGGCCTGGATGCAGCTGCGCATCGGCCCCAACCGGCACGGCCCCTGGGGCATGCTCCAGTCCCTCGCCGACGGCATCAAGCTGATGCTGAAGGAGGACCTGGTCGTCAAGCGGGCGGACAAGGTCGTCTACATCCTCGCCCCGATCATCGCCGCTGCCCCCGCCTTCATGGCCATCGCGGTCATCCCCTTCGGACCGGCGGGCAACGAGGTCTCGATCTTCGGCCAGCGCACCACGATGCAGCTGACCGACCTGCCGATCGCGATGCTCTACGTCCTGGCCATCGCCTCGGTCGGCATCTACGGCATCGTCCTGGCGGGCTGGTCCTCCGGCTCCACCTATCCGCTGCTCGGCGGGCTCCGCTCCTGCGCCCAGATGATCTCCTACGAGATCGCCATGGGCGCCGCCTTCGCCTCGGTCTTCCTCTACTCCGGATCGATGTCGACCTCGGCGATCGTGGAGGCACAGGCCGACCGCTGGTTCGTGATCCTGCTGCCGGTCTCCTTCATCATCTATGTGATCACCATGGTCGGCGAGACCAACCGGGCGCCGTTCGACATGCCCGAGTCCGAGGGCGACCTGGTCGGCGGCTTCAACACCGAGTACAGCTCGATCAAGTTCGCGATGTTCATGCTGGCCGAGTACGTCAACATGGTCACCGTCTCCGCGGTCTCGGTCACCCTCTTCCTCGGCGGCTGGCGCGCCCCCTGGCCCATCTCCACCTTCTGGGAGGGCGCGAACCACGGCTGGTGGCCGATGCTCTGGTTCGTCCTCAAGGTGCAGCTGCTGCTCTTCTTCTTCATCTGGCTGCGCGGCACCCTCCCGCGGGTCCGCTACGACCAGCTGATGAAGCTCGGCTGGAAGGTCCTCATCCCCGTCTCGCTGGTCTGGCTGATGCTGGTCGCGACCGTGCGGGCGCTGCGGAACGAGAACTACGACTTCCAGTCGATCCTGCTGTACGTGGGCGGCGCGGTCATCGCCGTACTGCTGCTGTCCTTCGTCGCGGACATGTTCCGCGGCAGAAAGGACCGGGAGGAGGAGGCCGCCAAGGAACCGCCCGCGGCCTTCGACCCGATGGCGGGCGGATTCCCCGTACCGCCGCTGCCCGGGCAGACCCTGCCGCCCGTGCCGCGCAGGCGTCCGCGCCGGGAGCGCGAGCTGATTGTCAGTGGCGGCCCCAATACTGAGGGTGACGGTTCGAGTAACGGAAAGGAGGCTGACGGTGTCTGACGGATCGGAGAGTTCGTTCCAGAACCCGGTTGCCGGCTTCGGCGTGACCTTCAAGGCCATGTTCAAGAAGCGGCTGACCGAGCAGTACCCGGAGCAGCAGAAGGTCACGGCGCCGCGCTTCCACGGCCGGCATCAGCTCAACCGTCATCCGGACGGGCTGGAGAAGTGCATCGGCTGCGAGCTGTGCGCCTGGGCCTGTCCCGCCGACGCCATCTATGTGGAGGGCGCCGACAACACCGAGGAGGAGCGCTACTCCCCGGGTGAGCGGTACGGCCGGGTCTACCAGATCAATTACGCGCGCTGCATTCTCTGCGGGCTCTGCATCGAGGCGTGCCCCACCCGGGCGCTCACGATGACCAATGAGTTCGAGCTGGCCGACAGCTCCCGGGAGAATCTGATCTACACCAAGGAGCAGCTGCTCGCCGGGCTCGACGAGGGCATGGTCGAGGCCCCGCACTCGATCTTCCCCGGCATGGACGACGGGGATTACTACCGGGGAGCGGTCACCGAGGCCGCGCCCGGCACCGTCCGGCAGGTCGCGGTCTCCAAGGGCGAGAAGCCCGAGTCGGACGAGGCCGGGCCCGCGGAGGGTCCCGGTGCGGGCGGCCCGGTCTCCCGGAAGGTGATCGGCGCATGAACATCCTTGCCGCGAGCACCACTTCGACGGGCGAGGCCGTGCAGTTCTGGGTGCTCGGCACCGTCGCGGTGATCGGCGCGCTCTGTACGATCCTGATGAAGCGGGCGGTGCACAGCGCACTCTGCCTCGCCGGGACCATGATCATTCTGGCGGTCTTCTACCTCGCCAACGGCGCCTACTTCCTCGGCGTCGTCCAGATCGTCGTCTACACCGGCGCGATCATGATGCTCTTCCTCTTCGTGGTCATGCTGGTCGGCGTCACCGCCGCCGATTCGCTCAAGGAGACGCTGAAGGGCCAGCGCTGGCTCGCCGCCCTCTGCGGAATCGGCTTCGGCGTGCTGCTCATCGCCGGAATCAGCAATGCCTCGCTGAAGAACTTCAACGGCCTGGGCGCCGCGAACACCGCGCACGGCGGCAATGTGGAGGGAATCGCCGCCCTGCTCTTCACCAAGTACGTCTTCGCCTTCGAGATCACCGGCGCGCTGCTGATCACCGCGGCCGTCGGTGCGATGGTGCTCACCCACCGGGAGCGCACCGAGCGCGCGAAGACCCAGCGCGAGCTGGCCGAGGAGCGTGTGCGCGAGGGCAAGCAGCTCCCGCCGCTGCCCGCCCCCGGTGTCTACGCCCGCCACAATGCCGTCGACATCGCCGGCCTGCTGCCCGACGGCACCCCCTCCGAGCTGACCGTGATCAGCACCCTGCGGGAGCGCGGCCAGGTCCGCGATGTGTCCGCCCGGGCGCTGGAGGATCTGCGCGCCCTGGAGCAGCGCTCGGAGGACCGGCTGGGCCGCAAGGGAGTCGAGGACCGCGACCCCGGTCCGCGCGACTCCGCACCCCGTGACTCCGGCACCGGCGATTCCACCGGCCGGGACGAAGAGGAGGCCAGTCGGTGAATCCGGTCAACTACCTCTATCTCGCCGCCCTCCTCTTCACCATCGGCGCCGCCGGTGTGCTGATCCGGCGGAACGCGATCGTGGTGTTCATGTGCGTGGAGCTGATGCTCAACGCCTGCAATCTCTCGCTGGTCGCGTTCTCCCGGATGCACGGCAATCTCGACGGCCAGATCATCGCCTTCTTCACGATGGTCGTGGCCGCCGCGGAGGTCGTGGTCGGGCTGGCGATCATCGTCTCCCTCTTCCGTTCCCGCCACTCGGCCTCGGTCGACGACGCCAGCCTGATGAAGCTGTGAGGGGCTGAACCGTGCAAAACCTGATTGCGCTGCTCGTCGCGGCGCCCCTGCTCGGAGCGGCGGTGCTGCTCTGCGGCGGGCGGCGGCTCGACCGTGTCGGTCATCTGCTCGGTACCGCGCTCGCCGGCGCCTCCTTCGTCATCGGCGCGGTGCTCTTCGCGGACATGCTCGGCAAGAGCGCCGACGACCGCGCGCTGCACCAGAAGCTGTTCAGCTGGATCCCCGTGGAGGGCTTCCAGGCTGACATCGCCTTCCAGCTCGACCAGCTCTCGATGACCTTCGTCCTGCTGATCACCGGTGTCGGCACCCTGATCCATGTCTACTCGATCGGGTACATGGAGCACGACGAGCGCCGCCGCCGCTTCTTCGGCTATCTCAATCTCTTCCTCGCGGCGATGCTGCTGCTGGTCATCGCCGACAACTACCTGCTGCTCTACTTCGGCTGGGAGGGCGTCGGCCTCGCCTCGTACCTCCTGATCGGCTTCTGGCAGCACAAGCCCAGCGCGGCCACGGCGGCCAAGAAGGCCTTCCTGGTCAACCGGGTGGGCGACATCGGTCTGTCGATCGCCATCATGCTGATGTTCACCACCTTCGGGACCTTCACCTTCGGGTCGGTCCTCGGTTCGGCGGACGAGGCGAGCGAGGGCACCCTGACGGCGATCGGCCTGATGCTGCTCCTCGCGGCCTGCGGCAAGTCGGCGCAGGTGCCGCTCCAGTCCTGGCTGGGGGACGCGATGGAGGGCCCGACCCCGGTCTCGGCCCTGATCCACGCGGCCACCATGGTCACCGCCGGTGTCTATCTGATCGTCCGCTCCGGCGAGATCTTCAACGCCGCCCCGGACGCCCAGCTCGCGGTGGTCGTCGTCGGCGCGGTCACCCTCCTCTTCGGAGCGATCGTCGGTTGCGCCAAGGACGACATCAAGAAGGCGCTGGCCGGCTCGACCATGTCGCAGATCGGCTACATGATCCTGGCGGCGGGCCTCGGCCCGATCGGCTATGTCTTCGCGATCATGCACCTGGTGACCCACGGCTTCTTCAAGGCCGGGCTCTTCCTCGGCGCCGGTTCGGTCATGCACGGCATGAACGACGAGGTCGACATGCGCAAGTACGGCGGCCTGCGGAAGTACATGCCGGTCACCTTCATCACCTTCGGGCTCGGCTATCTCGCCATCATCGGCTTCCCCGGGCTCTCGGGCTTCTTCTCCAAGGACAAGATCATCGAGGCCGCCTTCGCCAAGGGCGGCACCGAGGGCTGGATCCTCGGCTGCGTCACCCTTCTCGGCGCGGCCATCACGGCCTTCTACATGACCCGGGTCATGGTGATGACCTTCTTCGGCGAGAAGCGCTGGCAGCCCGACGCGGAGGGCCATGAGCCGCATCCGCACGAGTCGCCGCGCTCGATGACCATCCCCATGATCATCCTGGCCTTCGGCTCGGTCTTCGCGGGCGGCTTCTTCTCCATCGGCGACCGCTTCCTCAACTGGCTCGAGCCGGTCACCGGCTGGGACCACGGCCATTCGCCGCTGAGCGCCATCACCGTCACCGGGCTGACCGTGGTCGCCCTGCTGATCGGCGTCACCATCGCCTGGCTGATGTACGGGCGCCGCCCGGTCCCGGTCACCGCGCCGCGCGGCTCGGTGCTCACCCGGGCCGCCCGCCGCGATCTGCTCCAGGACGACTTCAACCATGTGGTCCTGGTCCGGGGCGGTGAGCATCTGACCCGCTCGCTGGTCTATGTCGACCACTCCCTGGTCGACGGCGTGGTCAATGGCACGGCGGCCTCGGTCGGCGGCCTCTCCGGCCGGATGCGCAAACTCCAGAACGGCTACGTCCGCTCGTACGCCGTCTCCATGTTCGGAGGCACGGCGGTGCTGATCGCCGTGACCCTGCTGATGAGGGCGGTGTAACTCATGTCCTTTCCGCTCCTCACCGCCACCGCGGTGCTCCCGGCGATCGGCGCGATCGCCACCGCGGCGGTACCCGCCGCGCGGCGGACCGCGGCGAAGTGGCTGGCCCTGGCGGTCTCGCTGGGCACCCTGGCGCTCGCCGCCGCGGTGCTGATCCGCTTCGAACCGGGCGGCGACCGCTACCAGCTCACCGAATCCCACTCCTGGATCGCGGACTTCGGCGTCCGGTACGAACTGGGCGTGGACGGCATCGGGGTCGTGCTGATCGCACTGACCGCGCTGCTCATTCCGTTCATCATCCTGGCCGGCTGGAACGACGCCGACTCCGAGGAGACCGGAAGCTCCCGCTGGCGGCCCACCCAGGGCTTCTTCGCCCTGATCCTCATGGTCGAGGCGATGGTGATCCTCTCCTTCGAGGCCACCGACGTCTTCCTCTTCTACATCCTCTTCGAAGCCATGCTGATCCCGATGTACTTCCTCATCGGCGGCTTCGGCGACCGCGCCCACGCGGGCACCGACCAGAACGCCGCCGCCCAGCGGTCGTACGCGGCGGTCAAGTTCCTCCTCTACAACCTGGTCGGCGGCCTCATCATGCTGGCCGCGGTCATCGGGCTGTACGTGGTCGCCGGGAGCTTCTCGCTCACGGAGATCGCGGAGGCCAGGGCGAGCGGTGAGCTCAACATCGCGACCAACACCGAGCGGCTGCTCTTCCTCGGCTTCTTCTTCGCCTTCGCGATCAAGGCGCCGCTCTGGCCGCTGCACACCTGGCTGCCGAACGCCATGGGGGAGGCGACCGCGCCGGTCGCCGTGCTGATCACCGCCGTGGTCGACAAGGTCGGCACCTTCGCGATGCTCCGCTTCTGCCTCCAGCTCTTCCCGGAGGCGTCGAAGTGGGCCACCCCGGTGATCATCGTGCTGGCGCTGATCAGCATTGTGTACGGGGCACTGCTCGCGGTCGGCCAGCGCGACATCAAGCGGCTGGTCGCCTACGCCTCGATCTCGCACTTCGGCTTCATCGTCCTCGGCATCTTCGCGATGACCTCCCAGGGACAGTCCGGTGCGACGCTCTACATGGTCAACCACGGGATCTCGACCGCCGCGCTGATGCTGGTGGCCGGCTTCCTGATCTCCCGGCGCGGCTCGCGGCTGATCGCGGACTACGGCGGAGTGCAGAAGGTCGCGCCGGTGCTCGCGGGCACCTTCCTGATCGGCGGCCTGGCGACGCTCTCGCTGCCGGGGCTCGCGCCGTTCGTGAGTGAGTTCCTGGTCCTGGTGGGCACCTTCGCCCGCTATCCGGTCGCCGGGATCATCGCGACCTCCGGCATCGTGCTGGCCGCGCTCTACACCCTGGTCCTCTACCAGCGGACCATGACCGGCCCGGTGAAGCCCGAGGTGCGGTCGATGCCCGACCTCAGGCCCCGTGAACTGGCCGTCATCGCCCCGCTGATCGCGCTGCTGATCTTCTTCGGTGTCTTCCCGAAGCCGCTCACGGAGATCGTCAACCCGGCGGTGGAGCACACGATGTCGGACGTACAGAAGAAGGACCCCCGGCCCGAGGTGGAGGCGTCGCAGTGAGCACAACAGCTGTCCACACCCTGTGGACAACGGCGGCCGACCCGATCGCCAAGATCCCGGCCCCGGACATCGAGTACGCGCAGCTGGCGCCGATCCTGATCATCGTCGGTGCCGCGATCATCAGCCTGCTCCTGGAGGCATTCCTCCCGCGCAAGGTGCGCCACCCCGTCCAGGTCACCGTGACGGTCGTCGCGCTCGCCGCCTCCTTCGCCGCCGTCGTCGGCCTGGCACAGGCCGGTTACGGCACCACCAAGGTGAACATCGCGGCGATGGGCGCCATCGCCGTCGACGGACCGACCCTCTTCCTCCAGGGCACGATCCTGCTGGCGTCGGTGGTGGCCGTCTTCACCTTCGCCGAGCGCCGGCTCGACCCGGAGACCCACGGCACCCCTGTCGACTCCTTCGTCGCCCAGGCCGCCTCCGTACCGGGCAGCGACAGCGAGAAGGCCGCGGTCAAGGCCGGCTTCAGCACCACCGAGGTCTATCCGCTGGCCCTCTTCGCCATCGCCGGAATGCTGGTCTTCCCGGCGGCGAACGACCTGCTGACGCTCTTCATCGCGCTGGAGGTCTTCTCCCTCCCGCTCTATCTCCTGTGCGCCCTGGCCCGCCGCAAGCGGCTCATGTCCCAGGAAGCGGCGGTGAAGTACTTCCTCCTCGGCGCGTTCTCCTCGGCGTTCCTGCTCTTCGGTGTCGCGCTGCTCTACGGCTACGCGGGCTCCGTCTCGTACGCCCGGATCGCCGATGTGGTGGACGGCAATGTCCGCTCCATCGACCCGGCGCTCGCCGACACCATGGGCAATGACGCCCTCCTTCTGATCGGCAGCGCGCTGATCCTGATGGGGCTGCTCTTCAAGGTCGGCGCGGTCCCCTTCCACATGTGGACCCCGGACGTCTACCAGGGTGCCCCGACCCCGATCACCGGTTTCATGGCGGCGGCCACCAAGGTGGCGGCCTTCGGCGCGCTGCTGCGGCTGCTCTATGTGGTCCTGCCGGGCCTGCGCTGGGACTGGCGCCCGGTGATGTGGGGCGTCGCGATCGTCACCATGCTGGCCGGTGCGATCATCGCCATCACCCAGACCGACATCAAGCGGCTGCTGGCGTACTCCTCGATCGCCCACGCCGGCTTCATCCTCGCCGGTGTGATCGCGGTGACGCCCGAGGGCGTCTCCTCGGTCCTCTTCTATCTGGGCGCGTACTCCTTCGTCACGATCGGCGCCTTCGCGGTCGTCACCCTGGTCCGGGACGCGGGCGGCGAGGCCACCCATCTCTCCAAGTGGGCCGGGCTCGGGCGCCGTTCGCCGCTGGTGGCGGCGGTCTTCGCGGTCTTTCTGCTGGCCTTCGCCGGCATCCCGCTGACCTCCGGCTTCTCCGGCAAGTTCGCCGTCTTCAAGGCGGCGGCGGAGAGCGGCGCCGGTGCGCTGGTCGTGGTCGGTGTGATCTCGTCGGCCATCGCGGCCTTCTTCTACATCCGGGTCATCGTGCTGATGTTCTTCAGCGAGCCGAAGGCGGACGGCCCGACCGTCGCCGTGCCGTCGGCGTTCACGATGACCGCGATCGGGGTGGGGGTGGCGGTGACCCTGGTGCTGGGTGTCGCGCCGCAGTACTTCCTGGATCTGGCGGGGCAGGCGAGCACCTTCGTCCGCTGACGCGTGAGGTCACACGCGATGGGCCCGGCTCCCGTGGGGAGCCGGGCCCCTCGCATGCGGGCGGGCGGTGGTCAGCCGGTTCGGGGCCCGGGTCCGACGCTCATCGGTGCTCCCACGGGACGGAGTCCCGCGGGTCCGGCCGGCGTATCGGCGGGAATCGCGACACGCCCCCGCGAACAGATGACCGAGGGGGCGTGTCGTTGACGGTGCGGGGCGGCCGGGGCGGGCCCGGGTCAGGGAGAGGGAACGATCCGGCCGGTGACCTCGCCGAGGCCGACACGGGTGCCGTCGGGGCCGGGGGCCCAGGCGGTGAGGGTCACCGTGTCCCCGTCCTCCAGGAAGGTGCGCTCGCCGTCGGGGACCTCGAAGGGGTCGCGGCCGTTCCAGGTCAGTTCGAGCAGGGAACCGCGCTGGTGGACCTCGGGGCCGCTGACGGTGCCGGAGCCGTAGAGATCACCGGTGCGCAGGGAGGCGCCGTTGACCGTCATATGGGCCAGTTGCTGCGCGGCCGTCCAGTACATGCCGGCGAACGGCGGCTCGGCGATCACCCGGCCGTTGACGGCGACCGTGATCCGCAGATCGAAGCCGCCCTTCTCCTCCTCGGCGGAGTCGTCCAGGTAGGGCAGCAGCTCCCTGTCCCGCGCGGGCGGGTCGGTACGGGCCGCCTCCAGGGCCTCCAGGGGGGTCACCCAGGCCGATACGGAGGTGGCGAAGGACTTCCCCAGGAAGGGGCCCAGCGGGACGTACTCCCAGGCCTGGATGTCCCGTGCCGACCAGTCGTTGAGAAGGCAGAGGCCGAAGACATGGTCGCGGAAGTCCGCGAGCTCCACCGGGTGCCCCTGATCGGAGGGGGCGCCGACGACGAAGCCGACCTCGGCCTCGATGTCGAGCTTCACCGAGGGGCCGAAGACGGGGGCCGCGTCGGACGGGGCCTTGCGCTGCCCCCGGGGGCGCACGACATCGGTGCCGGAGACGACGACCGTGCCGGAGCGCCCGTGGTAGCCGATCGGGAGGTGCTTCCAGTTCGGGGTCAGCGCCTCGCCGTCGGGGCGGAAGATCCGGCCGACATTGGTGGCGTGGTGCTCGCTCGCGTAGAAGTCGACATAGTCGGCGACCTCGTACGGAAGATGGAGGGTGACCGACTCCAGCGGGTGGAGCAGCGCCTCCGTGATGGCGCGGTGGGCGGGCACCGTCACCCAGGCGGTGAGCGCGCGCCGGACATCGCGCCAGGCCGTGCGGCCCGCCGCCATCAGCGGGTTGAGGCTCGGGCGGTCCAGCAGGACGGCGTAGGGCGAGCCCAGGGCGTGTGCGGCCGCTCCGGCGTCGAGCACATGGTTTCCGATACGGACGCCGAGTCGGGGGCGTTCGGGCTCGCCGGCGGGGGTGAAGACTCCGTACGGGAGGTTGTGCGGACCGAAGGGATCGCCCTCGGCCAGATCGAGCGGGCTCTGCTCGGACATCGGTGCCTGCCTCGCTTTCCACGGTGTGAGGACACGTTACGTCGGGGACACCCCCGTCCGGCAGAGGACGATCATCGCGGGGGTCCCGGAGCGGGGCCGGGAGCGGTGTCCCCGGAGCGGCCCCGGGCGTCCCGGGGCGGGCCCCCGGGGCCCGGAACCGGACACACTCGCGCGTGGCCGGCCCGGTCCGGCATGGGCGCCCGCGGGCCGGGTATCCGCAGGGGTGCGCGGGCAGCCGGGCCGGGCGGTGCGCCGTCAGCCTTTCCGGCGAATATTCGCCGGGGACGCTCCGGCGGTACGTCCACGATCTTCCGGGGAGGTGTGCGGAGAACTTTCCCGCGAGCGCGCGGAGGATGCTCCGGGAAGGTGCGGGGAGGGCTCACCGGGCCACCTCGTGGAGGAAGTGCGCGAAGTGCTCTGCGGTGATCCTCACGGAGGGCGGGAGTCCGATTGCGGCCCGGCTCCGGGGGCCGGCACCGCTGCCGGCCGGAGGCCCGCCTCCGGCCATATGAGCTGATGGCGAACATACCGGCGACGGCGGGAAGGCGCTCACGGTGATCGAAACGCGACCGGATACGCTGACTTGAGTGAATCCACCGACACATCGACAATCCGTGTGATTATCAGCAGACAGGAGACCCCCTCGTGACCGTCGTCGGGCAGTTCGGGCTGAGCGTGCGGGACCAGGCTCTTGAAGCCGATGTCCAGAACGGACTGTCCGCTGTGGAGGCGGGCTTGCTCGATGCCACCAAGAGCGAGGTGCCCTTCATCATGGAGGCGGCACAGCACCTCGTACGGGCCGGGGGCAAGCGCTTCCGGCCGCTGCTGGTGATGCTCGCGGCCCAGTTCGGTGATCCCCACGCCCCTGACCTGGTGCCCTCCGCCGTGGTGGTCGAGCTGACCCATCTGGCGACGCTGTACCACGACGATGTGATGGACGAGGCCGATGTCCGGCGCGGGGTGGAGAGCGCCAACACCCGCTGGGGCAATTCGGTGGCCGTGCTGACCGGCGACTTCCTCTTCGCCAGGGCCTCCCACATACTGGCCGACCTCGGCCCGGAGGCCGTCCGCATCCAGGCCGAGGCGTTCGAGCGGCTGGTCACCGGCCAGATCCTGGAGACGGCGGGACCGCGCGACGGCCGCGACCCGGTCGAGCACTATCTCGACGTGATCGCGGGCAAGACCGGCTCCCTGGTCGCGGTCGCCGGCCGGTTCGGCGCGATGATGTCCGGCGCGGACGAGTCGGTCATCGACATCCTCACCCAGTACGGGGAGCGGCTCGGCGTCGCCTTCCAGCTCGCCGACGACGTACTCGACATCGCCAGCGACTCGCACGAGTCCGGCAAGACGCCCGGCACCGATCTGCGCGAGGGCATCGCCACCCTGCCCGTGCTGCATCTGCGCGCCCAGGCCGAGGCGCAGGGCGAGGCGGCCGATCTGGAGCTGGTCGAGCTCCTGGACGGCGACCTCACGGACGACGCCCGCCACGGCGAGGTGCTGCGGCGGCTGCGGGTGCACCCCGCGCTGGAGCTGGCCCGCCGGGACACCGTGCGGTACGCGGAGGAGGCGCGGGCGATGCTCGCGCCGCTGCCGCAGTGCTGGGCGAAGGCGGCTCTGGAGGAGCTGTGCGACGCCGTGGTGCACCGCGCGGGCTGATGGTTCCGCCGTCCGGATGCCGGTCCGCTTCGTGCGCCTGGCCGGTCCGTCCGGTCCGTGCGCCTGGCCGGTCCGCTCGTCCGGACTTCGTCCTCCGGGTGTCCGTCGTCCGGGTTTCCGGAGCCGAGTGTTCCGGAGCCGGGCCGGGTTCGGCCGGGCAGACGTACCCCGCGCACCCGCCGCACGGCCGGCCGGTGTACGCGGCGGGATCGCGCCCGGCCCGGAGCGTCCGCACCGCGTCGAGGAGACTCCCGCCCGCCGTTGAACCGATCCGCGCACCGTCTCGTGTCTCCGGTGTCACGAGACGGGCGCATCGCACCAACCGGGCGGTGTGACACAGGTCATGTGGTCGAGGTGGCCCGGCGGCGGTGTCCCCGAGCCGGACCTCAGGGCCACGCAATCGGGCGGACGGGTGGGCCGGGCGGCCCGCCGCACTGGGCGGAGCGGCCCACTCCGGCAGCCGTGCCAAGGGGAAGGTTGTCGGATTCGCCCTTGGAGCGGACCATGGCCTCATCCGGCGGAGGTCATCCACTGAACGGCGGTTCGCGGCGAAACCCCTGCCGTCGCCATGACGTCTCCCCTACTGGACGGAGGAGGTGACGCGTTGATTCGTCATCCCTCAGCAGTACGCCAAGTTGCGCCCGGGGGTTGACGCTCGCGGGCGGCTGATTTGGTCAGATGGGTATCAGCACTCCCGAGGCACACGGCTCGCCGGCGGAACGGGAACCGGAGCGCACGACTCCTGAGCGAAGAGTTCTTGAGCGTCGCGGCACACGGTTTCCGGTGACACCGCCGGCATGGGCCCGAGCCCGGCAGTGAAGGCTTTCAGCAGAGGCTTACGAGCAGCACCGCACCGCTCTCTGACCGACCACGGAGGTAGGCCACACCATGGCACCGAACGACAGCGCTCACTCCACCGACGAGTCCAGGGATGTCTCGGCGGGCCGCCGCAAGGCGGCGCGTTACCTCGTCCCGGTCGCGGTGGCCGGGTTCGCGGCGGCGACCATCGGTCTCGTCCCGGCCCTCGCGGCCTCCGGTGACCCGGACCTGCCCGAGATCAGTGCGCAGGAACTCATCGAGAAGATCGCCGCGTCCGACACCGAGCGGCTCTCCGGCACCGTGAAGATCAGTACGGACCTGGGCCTTCCCGACTTCGCCGGTCTCGCGGACAACTTCACCCCGGGCCCCGGCAGCGACGGCGGCAAGAGCTCCGCGGCCGCGCCCCAGGAGAAGCTGATGGAGCTGGCGACCGGCTCGCACACGCTGCGTGTCGCGGTCGACGGCCCCGACCGGCAGAAGGTCTCGATCCTGGGGAACAGCTCCGAGTACAGCCTGATCCAGAACAAGGGCGAGGTCTGGGCGTACGACAGCGCGGCCAACACCGTCTTCCACGGCGAGGGCGAGCCCGGCGGCGGGAAGGGCGGGAAGAAGGCGCCGCACGGTGCGGAGGATCTGCCCACCCTGCCCAAGGACTTCGCGGCCGAGGCCCTGAAGGCGGTCGGCGACACCACCTCGGTCTCGGTCGACGGCACCGCCCAGGTGGCCGGCCGGGACGCGTACCAGCTGGTGATCAAGCCCAAGCAGAGCGGTTCCACGATCGGCTCCGTCAAGATCGCGGTGGACTCGAAGACCGGTACGCCCCTGAGGCTCTCGGTCAATTCGAGCAGCGGCGGCAAGGCCGTTGTCGAGATCGGCTTCACCAAGGTCGACTTCTCCGCGCCCGACGCCTCGGTCTTCGACTTCAAGCCGCCGAAGGGTGCGAAGGTCACCGAGGCGGACGAGCTGGAGAAGGAGCTGGGCGACCTCTCGGCCGACACCGGCAAGGGGCTGTCGAAGGACCAGGAGGCGGAGCTGGAGAAGCTCCTGGGCGAGGGCAAGGCCGTCAACGCGGAGGCCGGCGGGGGCCCCCTCGGCCTCGGTGCCTTCCCCGAGGGCGCGGAGGTCATCGGCGAGGGCTGGACGTCCATCGCCAAGTTCGGCGGCTCCTCCGACGCGGCTCCGGGAGCGGAGAAGGAAGCCGACATACCCGCCGAGGCGGGGGACCTCCTGGGCATGCTGGGCGACCGGGTCACCGGTGACTTCGGCTCGGGCACGATCGTCAAGACCCGCCTCGTCAATGCCCTGATGACGGACGACGGCACGGTCTACGCGGGTGCGGTGACCAAGGGCGCGCTGCTCAAGGCCGCGAACGCCGACAGCGCAGGCCGCTGACGCCGGCCGCCGGGGTGGTCCCCGGCGGTCTGTGAGCGACGTCCGCCCCGCCGTACCCTCCGTACGGTGGGGCGGACTGCTGACCGAGGGAGACGGGTACCGCAATGACGGCTGTGATCGAGACGCGTGGCCTCACCAAGCGCTACCGGGGAGGGCAGCTCGCTGTCGACGGGCTCGATCTCACCGTCCCCGACGGCAGCGTGTTCGGCTTCCTCGGCCCCAATGGATCGGGGAAGACCACCACCATCCGCATGCTGATGGGCCTGATCGAGCCCACCTCGGGCAGTGCCACCGTCCTCGGCGAGCCCATGCCGCGCGCCGCGCGTACCGTGCTTCCCCGGGTGGGGACACTGATCGAGGGGCCCGCGCTGTACGGATTCCTCAGCGGCCGGGACAATCTCGCGCGGTACGACTCCGCCGACCCGACCGCCGACCCCCGGACCCGCGGCCGGCGGATCGGCACCGCGCTCGACCGGGTGGGCCTGGCCTCGGCGGCGGGCAAGAAGGCCAAGGCGTACTCCCTCGGGATGAAGCAGCGCCTGGGGCTCGCGGCGGCGCTGCTCCAGCCGCGCCGGCTGCTCGTGCTGGACGAGCCGACCAATGGTCTCGACCCGCAGGGGATGCGGGAGATCCGCTCGCTCATCCGGGAGCTGGCGGCGGACGGCACCACCGTTTTCCTCTCCTCCCATCTGCTCGACGAGATCGAGCAGGTCTGCACCCACGCGGCGGTGATGGCCCAGGGGCGGCTGATCACCCAGGGGCCGGTGGCCGAGCTGGCGGCCGGGGCCCGGGGCAGGCTCTCCGTGCTCACTCCGGACACCGGTGACGCGGCGCGGCTCCTCAAGGAACTGGGCCTCACCGGGGTGGAGATCGCGGACGACCGGGTCACCGCCGACCCTCCGGGGGAGGGGACCGATCCGGCCGACCTCAATGCCGCGCTGGTCGGGGGCGGGGTACGGGTGAGGGCGTTCGGGATCGAGCGGGCCTCACTGGAGGACGCTTTCGTGGCACTGACGGGGGAGGGTTTCGATGTCGCGGGCTGAAGCGGTCGACGCGGGGTCGGCGGAACAGGCGCGTCCGGCCGGTCCGGCGGATTATCCGGCGCGGCGCGCGTGGTCGGGTGCGGGGCTCTTCCGGTCCGAGCTGATGATCACGCTGCGCCGCTGGCGGACCCTCGCCCTGCTGGGGGTGCTGGCGGCTGTTCCCGTACTGATCGGCATCGCCGTGCGGATCGAGACCGGCGGCGGCGGATCCCTCGGCGATGACGGGGGCGGCGGGGGCGGGGGCGGTGAGGGGCCCGCCTTCATCAGTCAGATCACCAACAACGGGGTCTTCCTGGTCTTCGCCGCGCTCGCCGCGACCCTGCCCGTCTTCCTCCCGATGGCGGTCGGTGTCATCGCCGGGGATTCCATCGCGGGCGAGGCGAACGCGGGCACCCTGCGCTATCTGCTGGTGGCCCCGGCCGGGCGGACCAGGCTGCTGCTGGCCAAGTACGCCACCACGCTGGCGTTCTGCCTGATAGCCACCCTGGTGGTGGCGGTCTCCGCGCTCGCCGTGGGAGCGCTGCTCTTCCCGCTCGGGGAGGTCACCACCATCTCCGGCACCACGATCGGCTTCGGGGAGGGGCTGCTGCGCGCCGGGCTGGTCGCGATCGTGGTCGCGGCCTCACTGGCCGGGCTGGCGGCGCTGGGTCTCTTTGTCTCCACCCTCACCGGCAGCGGTGTCGCGGCGATGGCGACCACGGTGGGACTGCTGATCACCGTGCAGATCCTGGGATCGATACCGCAGCTCGACGCGGTCCATCCCTATCTCTTCCCGCACTACTGGATGTCCTTCTCGGATCTGCTGCGGGATCCGCTGTACTGGGACGAGGTGGTGAAGAACCTCGGACTCCAGGCGGTGTACGCGGCGGTCTTCGGCTCGGCTGCCTGGGCGCGGTTCACGGCCAAGGACATCAGCAGCTGACCACGGCGGGGCCCTCGGCCAGCGGCGTCCGGACATGACTCCATGCGTGTGCGGGACGCACACGCATGGAGCCGGTGGGGGGTGGCGGTCCGTTCGGCCGCGGGATGCGTGGGCCGTTGGCCGGGGCCGGTCGCGGTCCCGCCCGTACGGCCGGCTGCCGTGCGGGCGGATCCCGTGGGGGCTGGGGCGGGGGACATCCGCCGGATTCGGAGTGCCGGCGGTAGCGCCGGTGTCACGGAGTCCACCGCTCTCACCGGCCCACCGCTACTACCGGCTCACCGCTGTCAGAAGGTGAGCTTCCAGCTGTCGATGTAGCCGGTGTCCTGGGC
This sequence comes from Streptomyces sp. CAU 1734, assembly GCF_039888735.1. Lineage (NCBI taxonomy): Bacteria > Bacillati > Actinomycetota > Actinomycetes > Kitasatosporales > Streptomycetaceae > Streptomyces > Streptomyces sp. CAU 1734. The sequence goes on along the minus strand of NZ_JBDQQP010000023.1, from coordinate 17,369 downwards.
GGCCACGTCCTGGACCCGGAGCTTCCAGGCACCGTTCGCCGCCTCGGCGGAGGCGTTCACCGTGAAGGTGGTGATGACATTGTCGGCCGAGTCATTGGTGCTGGAGTTCTTCAGCCGGTAGGCGGTCCCGTCCGGGGCCAGCAGATCGATCACCACATCACCGCGCCAGGTGTGCTTGACGTCCACTCCGACGGCGAGCGCGGCGGGGGCGTTGCCGGTCCGGCCCGCGACGGTCACCGTGGAGGTCACGGCGGCGCCGTTGTCCGGGATGGCCACGTCGGCGAGGTTCTCGTACACATCACCGGGCGGCACGACCGGGCCGGTCGCCAGTGTCCAGATGGAGTGGGCGATGGCGTCGCTGTTGCGGTCCAGCGCGGTGTCGTTGATGTTCGCCGTGGTGTCGCACGACGAGTGGTAGCAGCGGTCGAATGCCTGACCGGAGGTGCCGCCCCACTTCTGGGCCTGTGCCGCGGTCTTCACCCGGCCCGCGCCGGTGAAGAGCCCGCCGACCTTGATTCCCACATTCTTGAAGGACGCGTGGTCGGAGCGGCCGTCGCCCTCGGTCTCGATCTCGGTGGGGACGCCGAGGCCGGTGAAGTAGTTCTTGAGCACGCTCTCCAGTTGCGGATCGTCGTCGTAGACGAAGTAGCCGGGGTTGGGCGAGCCGATCATGTCGAAGTTCAGATATCCCGAGATCTTCGAACGCTCGGCGGCGGGAAGCTGGGTGACGTAGTGGCGCGAGCCGATCAGGCCGAGCTCCTCCGCGCCCCACCAGGCGAATCGCAGATGCTTGGCCGGCTGGAGCTGGGCGCGGGAGACGGCGAGCGCGGTCTCCAGGACACCGGCGGAGCCCGAGCCGTTGTCATTGATCCCGGCGCCCGAGGCGACCGAGTCGAGATGGGCGCCCGCCATCAGCACCTGGTTCGGGTCACCGCCCGGCCAGTCGGCGATCAGGTTGTAGCCGACGGCGCCGCTGGTGGTGAACTGCTGGACCGTGGTGGTGAATCCGGCCGCGTCCAGCTTGGCCTTCACATAGTCGATGGAGGCGCGGTAGCCGGGGCGGCCGTGGGCGCGGTTGCCGCCGTTGGCGGTGGCGATCGACTGGAACTGCGTCAGATGGGCTTTGACATTGGCCAGCGGTATGTCAGGGGCGGCGAGTGCCTGTGCGGTGCTGGTCGCCGTCTTGGCCGGGGTGCCGGCGGGTGCCGCCGTGGCCGCACCCGCCGCCGGTATCGCGGTGGCGAGCAGCCCGGCCAGGGCTATTCCGGCCGCCGCGGCCGTGCGTCTGGAGAAGGAGAGCTTCATCTGGGGGCTCCGGATTCCGTACGGGGACAGGACGGAACGTGCGGGACGCCCCGGAGTGGCGGTTTCCGGGGCGCTGGAGCAGTGGCGCTGATCGGCCGGCCGCCGGGTGGGGTGGGGCGGTGGCGTCCGGTGTCTCCGGCCCCGCTCCATGGCACGGGGTGTCGCGTGCGGGGCGTGCGGTGGTGGGGCGGGTGCACTGAGTGGCGTGTTGTGCGCCCTGAGAGTTCAGCGAGAGTTCGTCATACCGTCAAGGGCGGAAACCGGTCAGTTACGTTCGCATATAGGACTCGATCGGTCGGGAAATGACCGCCGAGCCCCAGAACGCGTCGAACTCACCGGTATTCCGCTTCCTTGGTGTGCGGCCCGCTCCGGCTCACTCCACGCAGTACTCATTTCCTTCCGGGTCGGCCATGGTCGTCCAGCTCCCCCCGTACTGGTTCTGCTCGTACAGGACCGTGGCCCCGAGCCCGGTCAGCCGCGCGACTTCGGCCTCGCGCCGCTCCGGCCCCGCATGCACATCGATGTGGAGCCGGTTCTTCACCGTCTTGGCCTCCGGCACCCGCTGGAACAGCAGCCGGCGGCCCGTACCGACGCCCGTCTCCTCGTTGAACGGATCGTCCGGATGCCGGACGGCGGCGAATTCCCGCCAAGCGTCCCGGCCGTGCGCCCGGATGGTCGAGCCCTCGGGCAACTGCCCGTGCTCCCGGAGCCGTTCGATGAGCGCGCTGTGGTCCTCCACCTCGTACCCGAGGGCTTCGGCCCAGAAGTCGGCCTGGGCGACGGGGTCGGCGGCGTCGATGGTGAGTTTCCAGTGCAGGGTCATGTGATCAGTTATAGGGGCGACCACTGACACCCGGATGCGTGTGCGAGTCGTGTCGTCATTTCGCCATTCAGTGCGATTTGTGAGGGTCCATCCCGTGTTCCGCCGGTCTCACGGTTCTGACGGGACGGTAGCTCGATGGGGTGATCGACTCCCGCTCGGCACACGTCACGTCGTCGGCGCGTGGAACGTGGTGGCATGGGAATCGGGGACCGGCATCAGAAGAAGGACATCGAGGCGGCGCTCAAGCGGGCGGAAGCGGCCGGCCTCAAGGTGACGCACGCGAAGAACAGGCACAACTGGGGTTTTGTGCTGTGCTGCCCTTGCAGCAAGCGCTATACCGTTCACTGCACCCCTCAGAACACAGGAGACGAGGCGAACAAGATCGATGCCTTCACTCGGAACCACCGCGACTGCGCGTAAGTGGCACTTCACCCTGCATCTGGCGGACGCGCTGACCGAGGAGCAGTCCGACACCCTGGCGGGACTCGACCGATTCAACGACGGTCGTATCGGCCTGATCGAGGGGCCGGAAACGGCAGAGTTCATGTGCTCCTTCGAGGCCGAGGCGCTGACCGATGCCGTCGCGGAAGCGCTCGGCTTCTTCGAGGAGTTCCCCGGTGTGCTGATCCGGAGTGTCGAGCTCGATCCACTCGCCCTGGAGCACAACGGGATGGCGACACCGGCCGTGGTTCCCGCGCCTCCACTGACATGAAAGAGCCCCGCCGCTCCGGAGGACGGTAAGCGGCGGGGACCGGGTCGTGCGGTTCTAGAGCTCAGCGGAACGGGCGAGTGCGACCAGCCCGGCGAAGGCCGTGGGGGAGAGCGCGAGGACCGGGCCGTCGCTGACCTTGCTGTCGCGGAGGGGGACTATGCCGAGCGTGCCGGCGAGGTTGGCCGCGACCTCGACGCACTGGCCGCCGTTGCTGCTGTGGGATGACTTGAACCAGCGGGGTTCGGTCACGGTGAGTTCCCTTTCAAGGCATCTTGGACCATGGCCACGGAAGCTGCCTGTGAGAGCGCTTCAGCCTGTAGTTGATGGTAGGCGGTGAGCAGGGGCTGTACGAAGTCGATGTCCCGTTCCAGGCGCCCCTGTTGCGCGGATTCGGAATACGCGACATGGGTCCTGTCGGGCAGTATCACCAGCGTCACCGGCAGATCGAACGCCCGTCGTTCGCCGAGATCGTAGGGTGCCACCTGGAACACGGTGTTCGGCAGTTCGGCGAACGCGGCGAGCTGATCCAGTTGGGCGGCCATGACTCCGGCCCCGCCCACCCGTCGCCGGATGCAGCTCTCGTCGAGCACGGCGTAGATCAGCGGTGTGGGAGTCCGGGCTATGGCCGCCTGTCGATCCGCGAGGAGAGCCAGCCGTTCCTCTGCCTGCTGTTCCGTGATCGCTCCCCGGCGCACGGCGCCCATCGTGATCGCGGCGGCGTAGCCGGCGGTTTGCAGCAATCCCGGAATGATGCCCAGCTCGAAGAGTCTGATCTCCGCCGCGCGCATCTCGTGTCCGACGAACTCCGGAAACCCCTCCAGCAGGGCCGCGTTTCGCACGGACCGGCACATGCGCTCGAACTTCTCACCGGTCCCGAATGCCTTGTCGACTCTGTTCGCGAAGCGAAGAGTCGGGGGCTTACGATCGGTTTCGACGGCAGAAATATGCGTTCCGGAGTACCCGGTGTGTTCCGCCAAATCATCCTGGGTCCAGCCGCGTTCATCCCGAGTCCTGCGAAGATGCTCCCCGAACGCTGCCGACGCCGAAGACTGCGGGTCCAGTTCTTTCCGGTTCAACGCAAGCCCCTCAACTCTTCCTTCGCATAACACCAGTTGAAGACAGCTCGACTCTAAGCCACGCTGACTCCCCTTGGTAGCGGAAGCGCTACGGAGAGGAGTGTTCGATGTCCAGTGACCCCCGGACCGGGTGGGACCCCTCGCCCGCCCAGCACCCCGGCGTGCTCAACCCCGTTCGCCCCGGACGCGTGAGCGGGCCCCGGGAGAATGCCGCACCGGCACACGAGACCGTGGGGGCGGCATGAAGGGCGATCTCAGGATTGGCGCGGTGGCGTACGACACCGGTGTTCAGCGCGTCGGTGTCGTCATGGACGCGTACGAGTCGACGTACTGGCTGCGGCCCCTCCACGGCGGGTGTGAGTGGGAGGCGCCCAAGGAAGACGTCCGGCCGGCCACCGTCACCGATCAGCTCTCGGCCGAGCTCGCCGAGGTCAACGCCGAGAGCCGGCAGCGGGCCGGGGTCCCCTGGGGGTGACCCGCCTTCATCGGCAGCACGGATTCCGTCACCGGTCGGGGACATCCCGAGGGCCGGTAACCATCACGGCCGGCCGGCCGGTGACGGATCGCCCGGCCCCGCGGCGGCGGCAGAGCGCGGGGCCGGGCGGCCCGGATCGGTGGCCCGGTCTCGCGGGTCAGGCGTCCGGGGCCGTGCGGGTGTCGTACTCCGCGCGTGCCGCCGCGATCTCGCTCTGGTGTTCCTCGGTCCAGGTGACCAGGGCCCGGATGGTGTGGTGCAGGGTGCAGCCGAGCGGGGTGAGCGCGTACTCCACCCGGGGCGGGACGACCGGGTGGACGGTGCGGCTCACCAGCCCGTCCCGCTCAAGCTGCCGCAGGGTCACGGTCAGCATGCGCTGGCTGATGCCGTCGATCTCCCGCCGCAGCTCCGTGAAGCGCAGTACCCGGCTGTCGAGCAGCGCGATCACCAGCAGCGACCACTTGTCGCCGACCCGGTCGAGGATCTGCCGGACCTCGCAGTCGCTCCGGGTGTCCCACTGGAAGGGGTCCGGATCCCCGCTGTCGTCGAAGTCGGTCACCGCGCAGTGCCTCGGTGACTTCAAAGTGCCTTCTTCCATGAACCGGCATGCTGCCGGAGGATCGAAGCGGTTACAAGAAGGAACTGGCCACCCTCTCGGTAACCGCCATCCCCGATCCCTGCTCTCAGCGGAGCCCCGCCCATGTCCTCAGCCCTGCCCCCGGCCCCGAATCCGCCCGCCCCCGCCGCTTCCGGCACCGGGGCGATGTCCCGGCGCGCCTGGGCCCTGCTTCTCGTTCTCTGCGGTGCGATCTTCCTGGAGGGCATCGACATCGCGATGCTCGCCGTGGCCATCCCCGCCATCCGGGCCGACCTCGCGCTGACCACCGGCGCGGCGGCCTGGGTGGTCAGCGGTTACGTCCTCGGATACGCCGGTTTCACCCTGCTCGGCGGCCGTGCGGCCGATCTCCTCGGCCGGCGCCGGATGTTCCTCTTCTGGCTCGGCGCCTTCCTCGCCTTCTCCGCTCTCGGCGGCTTCGCCACCGAGGGGTGGATGCTGATCGTCAGCCGCTTTGTCACCGGGCTGGCCGCCGCGTTCATGACCCCCGCCTCCATGTCGATCATCACCACCTCGTTCGCGGAGGGTCCGCAGCGCAACAGGGCACTGCTGATCTTCGCCGGGACGGGGGCCGGCGGGTTCTCGCTCGGGCTGGTCATCGGCGGGGTGCTCACCCAGTTCGGCTGGCGCTGGGTCTTCTTCGCCCCGGTACTGCTCGCCGGGGCGATCCTGGCCGCCGCGATCCGGCTGCTCCCGGCCGGGGAGCCGGCGCCCGTGCGCCGGGGCGGCTTCGATCTCCCCGGCGCGATCACGGCGGCGGGGGCGATGCTGCTTCTCGCGTACGGGATCATCCGCCTCGAACACGGTCTCCACCGCTGGGACATCACCCTCGCGGCGGTCCTCGCCGGCGCGCTCCTGGTCTGCCTCTTCACCGTGATCGAGCGCCGTTCCGCCACGCCGCTGGTCCGGCTCGGCATTCTGCGCCGCGCCTCCATGGTCCGGGCCGATCTCGGGGCACTGCTCTTCCTGGGGTCCTTCATGGGCTTTCAGTTCATGATCACGCTGTATCTCCAGGAACTGCGCGGCTGGTCCTCGCTGGAGACCTCGTTCGCCCTGCTGCTGATGGGCGCCGATGTGATTCTCGCGCCCACGCTCACACCCCTCCTGGTGAACCGCTTCGGCTATCGGAGAGTGATCCTCGGCGGCTTCGCGCTGGCCGCCCTCGGCTATGCGCTCTTCCTGCCGGTGGGGCCGGACTGGACCTACGCGGCGATGGTGCCGACCCTCGCGCTGACCGGGATCGCCTTCGCCCTGGCGTACGGACCGCTGACCATCGCGGCGACCGACGGGGTCGCGGCGGAGGAACAGGGCCTGGCGGGCGGTCTGCTCCAGACGGCCACACAGTTCGGCGCGGCGGTGGGCATCGCCGCCGTCACGGCGGTGCACGGCCTGGCCGGAACAGGAATGGACGCCTTCCGGGCGGCGCTGGTGGTGCCCGTGGTGATGGCGCTGCTGGGGGTGGCGGTCTCCCTGCCGGGGGTACGCGGCGGGCAGCCGGGGCGGGTGGTGCGCACGGCCGAGCCGGGTGGCGCCCCGGCCGGGGCCGGCGCGCGCTGACCGGCCGGTCCGAGTGCGACCAAGCTCACGCCGGCGGGCGGCTCCGCCGCGCTTACCTTGGGACGATGGACATATCGCCCATGGAGGGACCGGGAGACGGACCGGCCGCCGGCTGCCCGCTGCCGGGTGTGGTGGTGACGTACATGTCCCGGCTCTCGGAGTTCTCCTTCGATCCCGGGCTGGTCGCCGCCGTCGACCAGCATGCGGCGGCGGTCCGGGACGCGCTGCTTCCGGAACCCCGGCGGGGCGAGCCCGGCCGGACGTCCCGGCACCGTGCGGCGGCGCGGGCGGCCGAGCCCGTACTCGCTCCCGTACCCCCACCCGTACGGCGGGAGGATCTGGCGGACTATGTCCTCGGCTTCACGGACTGGCTGGACGAGACGGGGTGGACCGAGCCGGTCGGGTACGACTTCGCCAGCCTGCGGCTGACCGCGGTCTGCTGGCTGATCCGCGAACACGATCTGCTGACCTGAGGACGCGCACACGGCACCGGGTGCGGGACCGTCGCCGTCCCGCACCCGGTGCCGTGTACGGCCTCACATCGGGTCGATGTGCTCCGGCCCGTCCGTGCCCGGCCGCCGCCGCGTCGGGTCCGCCGCCGTCCGCGCGCCCGGCGCCGGCTGCCCGGCCTGCGCGTCCGCCCGGCCGCGCTGATAGGTGCTGATGCTCTCCCGCGCCACCGCCGACTCCTCCTCCGCCCGGGACAGCCACCGCTCCCAGCGCTGGCGCATCGGGCCGATGAGCCCGCCGCCCGCGCCCACGATGATCACACCCGCGACCGTGGCGAGCACGGCGGTCAGCAGCGGTCCGGTGATCGCGGTCGCGATCCCCGCCTGTCCCAGCGCCGCGATCACACCGAGCGCGACGATGAACGCCCAGGCCGCGGTCGCCACGACCTTGCCGTACGAGACCCCGCCCAGCGCCCCGAGCACGATGTCCCGGACCGCGCGGGCGATGGCCATCGCCACCACGATGATCACCAGCGCCACGATGGCCTTGGGCAGCCAGGCCACCACCGCGTTGATCATGCTGCTGATCGGATTGGGCCCGAAGGCGCTGAAGGCCAGTTGAAGGACGATCAGCAGCAGACCGTAGTAGATGACCTTGGTGAGAATGCCGGTCGCGTCGTACTTGGAGTCCCGCAGCGCGTCGGCCGCCCCGCTCCGCTCGGCGAGCTTCTCCGAACCGATCCGGCGCAGCAGCCGGTCCACCACCTTGGCTATCAGCTTCGCGATGAACCAGCCGATGATCAGGATGGCCAGACAGGCGATGAGCCTCGGGATGAACCGGGCCACCGCGGACCACGCGTCAGTGAGGCCCTGACCGAAGTCCACTGAGAGGGCGAGGGGCTGTGACATGACGCATTCACTCCGTCCGCTGACGGTCCCCGCTGACCGGGGCCTGGACTTCGGTCGTAACACCGGTCAGGGGGGCGGGGCCTGCGCCCGGCCCGTGGGCTGGGCCGATGGAGTGGTAAATCGGGCGAATGCCGCACCGGGCGGGAGTGTCGCGGCGGCCCGGCGGTGTGCGTGCGGCAGAGCGGTCCGCGTACGCCGTCCCGCGGACCGGCTCCCTCCGGCGGGCAGCCGAAGTGGGCGGCCGGAGCCGGCGCTTCACTGCTTCGGGGGTATGTCCAGGGCCGGCGCGCCCTGACGGGCCACCGCCACCCGGTCCGGCGCCTCCGCCGTCTCCGCCGCCGGGGGCGGGACGGCCGCCGGGGCGTCGGGGACGAGCTTGAGGGCGGCCAGGGCCCGCGCTCTCGTCCGGCGGGCCGTCCGCAGCGCGTCCCAGGTCAGGCAGATCAGCGCCAGCCAGACCAGGGAGAAGCCCGCCCAGCGTTCGGCGGGCATCTCCTCCTTGAAATAGAGCACCCCCAGCAGGAACTGGAACATGGGGGCCAGATACTGGAGCAGCCCGAGCGTGGAGAGCGGCACCCGTATCGCGGCGGCCCCGAAGGCGACCAGCGGTATGGCCGTCACCAGACCGGTCGCGGCGAGCAGCGCGGCATGCCCGAACCCTTCCGTGCCGAAGGTGATGTTCCCCCGGGAGCCCTGCCAGAGCAGAAAGCCGAGCGCCGGAAGGAAGAGGACGGCCGTTTCGGCCGCCAGCGACTCCAGGCCGCCGATGTTCACCTTCTTCTTCGCCAGGCCGTAGACCGCGAACGAGAAGGCCAGGGCGAGTGAGATCCAGGGAGGCTGCCCGTATCCGATGGTCAGCACCAGCACCGCGACGGCGCCCGTCGCCACGGCCGCCCACTGGGCGGGCCGCAGCCGTTCCTTGAGCAGCAGGACGCCGATCGCGATGGTGACCAGCGGGTTGATGAAGTAGCCGAGGGACGCCTCGACCACCCGGCCGGTGTTCACGGCCCAGATGTAGATGCCCCAGTTGACGGAGATCACCACGGCGGCGGCGGTGATCAGCGCCAGCTTCCGGGGGTCGCGCAGCAGCTTGCCCAGCCACGCCCAGCGGCGCAGCGCGAGCAGGGCGATGCCGACGACGGCGAGCGACCAGACCATGCGGTGAGCCAGGATCTCCACCGCGCCCGAGGGCTTCAGCAGCGGCCAGAAGAGCGGGACGAGTCCCCACAGACCGTAGGCGGCGACCCCGTACAGCAGTCCTGCCCGCTGTTCGCCGTCGTTCGACTTCACTGAAACCTCCCGGCCCGAGCGCTCATCCGTCGAACGAAGGTACGCGCACCCGGGGCGGGCTGTCATGCCCGTATCGGCATACGGTCATGACCGGTCGGACGGTCGGCCGCTCCGGGGTCCCGCACCGGCCGGCGCGCGGTACGGGACCGCGCCCGCGGCACCGCGCGGTCCGGGGTCCCGCACCGGGTCAGAGCGTGATGAGGCACGAATCCCGCCCCGGGTCGGCGCATGGCGGGGCCGGGGTCCCGGCCCGGGTCAGTGGGTGGCCAAGCCGGGGTCCCGCGCCGGGTCAGTGGGTGGCGAGGGCCGTCCGGACCGTCTCCGCCAGCGGGGTCGGCGCCCGCCCGATCAGCCCGGCCAGATCGCCGGTGGTGTGGGCCATGGCCCCTTGGGCGACCTTCGCGTCCAGATCGACGAAGATCTCGGCCATCGGCTGCGGCATCCCCGCTCCGGTCAGCACGTCGAGATGCGCCTCGGCGGGCACGTTCCGGTAGCTGATGGTCCGGCCGGACTGCCGGGAGAGCTCCGCCGCGTACTCCTCGTACGACCAGGCCACCTCCCCGGTCAGGTCGTACGCCCGGCCGAGATGGCCGTCCCCGGTCAGTACGGCGGCGGCCGCGGCGGCGTAGTCGGCGCGGGAGGCGGAGGAGATCCGGCCCGCGCCGGCGCTCGCGATCACGGCGTCGTGCGCCAGTACGGCGGCGAGCCGGTCGGTGTTGTTCTCGGTGTACCAGCCGTTGCGGAGGATGGTGTACGGGACTCCGGATCCGGTCAGCACCCGCTCGGTGACCCGGTACTCCTCGGCCAGCCGGAACTCCGCGTCCGGCGCGCGGTGGAAGCTGGTGAAGGCCAGCTGGGCGACGCCGGCCGTCTTCGCGGCCTCGATGACGGCGGTGTGCTGGGCCACCCGCCGGCCCAGCTCATTGCCCGAGATCAGCAGGACCCGGTCGCCGGGGCGGAAGGCGCCGGCCAGCGCCTCCGGGTCGCCGTAGTCGGCGATCCGCAGCTCGATGCCGCGGGCGGCGAGGTCCGCGGCCCGCTCCCGGTCGCGGACGACCGCCGCGATCCGGTCGGCGGGCAGCCGGGTCAGCAGCTCCTCGATGACGAGCCGCCCGAGGGCTCCGGTGGCCGCGGTGACGACAACGCTCATGGCTTTTCTCCGCTTCGGTAGGGGTGTGCGCACCAGCCTAGGGAGAGCGCTTACTGAGGGAAAGTACCCACTTTGACGTAAGGTACTGGTGTTGGGGTAAGTGCCCATGAATTCTTCGGAGACGCGGCCGGCGGGAGGCACCATCAACGGGATAACCGGCGACGACCACCGGAGCGCTGCCGTGACAGGGGTCGCGCCCTTCCGCCCGAAGGCCGATGTCAATGAGGCCGGGTGCGCCTCGCGCGCGGTGCTGGAGCATGTGACCAGCCGATGGGGTGTGCTGGTGCTCGCCGCCCTGCTGGAGCGCTCGTACCGCTTCAGCGAACTGCGCCGGGCCATCGGCGGGGTCAGCGAGAAGATGCTCGCCCAGACACTCCGGACGCTGGAACGCGACGGCCTCGTCCACCGCGACGCCAAGCCGGTGATCCCGCCGCGTGTCGACTACACCCTCACTCCACTGGGCCGGGAGGCCGCCGAACAGGTGTGGGCGCTGGCCCGGTGGGCGGAGGGGCGGCTGCCCGCCGTGGAGCTCGCGCGCGAGGAGTACGACGAGTCACGGCGGACATTCGTCCCGTAGTGGTGGTGATCAATCACCTTGAAGCCAGGGCTGATTGTCGGTGGCGGGTCGTACGATCGGGGCAACACTGGGGGAACGTGTGGCGGGGGAACCATGGCGTACGGAAGGGTGTCGCGCGCTGTCTGTGGCGTGCTGGCCGGCGGCCTGTTGCTGATCGGCTGCTCCGGCTCGAAGGCGGATGATCCGCCCGGACGGCCGGGTCCTGCGGGTACGGGCTCCGCGCCGCCGGGCGTGGGGAGTCCGGGGGCCGGACCGGCGGCGCTGTCGGAGTCACCGCCCCGGCTCGATTTCGATCCCGACCCCGCCCGCGCGCCGAAGGACCCGGCGGCGGCCCGGGAGCTGGCCGAGGCCGTCGTCGCCGGGCCCGACCTGTGGGGCCCCGGCTTTGTGCGGCGGACCCCGTTCCTGAGCCCGCCGGGGTACTGGCCGGTGCTGGACGAGACGTGTGCGTGGCAGGGCGGCACCCCGCCGTCCGATGTGCTGTACAGCCTCACCGCCCACAGCGAACTGCCCGCCGCCGGGGGCAAGGGCCCGCTCCGGGTGGCCGCCACCGTCACCGTCCACCGCGAAGTGGCGGACGCCGAGTGGGAGATGGCCGACACGCTGGAGGAGGCGCTGCGCTGCCCCGGTCAGAAGCTGCGCGACGGGGAGCGGATCAGGGGGCTCATGTCGATCGGGTACGGCTTCGGCACCGGGGGCAATCTCGTCGCCGAGGACGCGATAGGCGAGGTCGGGGAGTTCGTGAGCGACGCCTTCGGCGGCAAGCCCTATGAGTACGGCTGGTTCCAGTCCCGGCTGGGGCAGGTCACCGTGGCGGCCGTCACCAAGGGGGCCGAGGGCCATGCCGCCAAGGAGATCCACACCGCCAGGGTGGAAGCGATGACCAGGATGATGAACCGCCTGGAGAAGCGGCTGGAGGGTGCGGAATGAGCGCCGAGCGGCCGGCGGGGACGCCGGAGGACGGGCCGGGTTCTGCGGGGTCCGCCGAATCCACCGGGCCGGGGGAGTCCGGGCCCGCGTTTTCCGCCGAGCCGGCGGGGATGCCGGAGGGGCCGGGAGTCCGGGTCCCGGGCGGGCCGGGTCCCACCGGACCTGCCGGATCAGGCGCGTCGGGGGAGCCGGGGCCGGCGGATGCCGTGCGCCCGGCCGGGGTCCGGGGGAGTGCGGACGGCCCCGGGGTGTCGTCCGGGCCGCCCTCGCCGCCGGGTGGTACGGGGGAGGGCGGGACCGCCGGACCGCCCGGCGCCGGACCGCCGCCGGCCGGCGGGTCCGGTACGGGGGCCGAGTCCGGGCCGGGTGCCGATGGTGAATCCGCCGAAGCGGCCGTGCCGCCGGGGGAGTCCGGGCCGCCGGTGCCGGTGGCGTTCCCGGGGTCGGGCGCTGCGGACCGGCCGCCGGGGGAGTTCGGGCCGCCGCTCGGGTCCTTCGGGCCGCCCCGTGTTCCCGCCGGCCCGCCGGGGCCCCTGCCGGGTGCCGCCGGATCCGTACCCGGGCCCGTACCGCCCGGATCCGTAACCCCGCCGTACGGACCCGGATCCGGACCCGCGCCCGCGCCCGTACCGCCCGGATCAGTACCGCCGCCCGGCGGAGCCGGATCCGTACCGCCACCGCCCGGCGGCGCTCACGCGGGGCCGGTGCCCGAGCGCGGGCCCGATCCCGCCGGGTCGGTGCAGCGGCTGCTGCCCTCCGATCCCTCCGCCATCGCCGGATACCGGCTGCTCGGCAGGCTCGGCGCGGGCGGGATGGGGGTGGTCTATCTCGGCCGGACCGAGGCCGGTGAGCTGGCCGCCGTCAAGGTGACCCTCTCCGGTCAGGCCGACGACCCCGACTTCCGGGCCCGCTTCCGCCGTGAGGTGGAGGCCGCCCGGCGGGTCTCCAGCCCCTGGGCGGTGCCGGTCACCGGAGCCGATCCGGAGGCACCCGAGCCCTGGATGGCCACCGCCTTCGTGCCCGGCCCCTCCATCGCCGAGGCGGTCGCCGCGCACGGCCCGCTGCCGGTCCGCAGCGTACGGATCCTGGGGGTGGCCATCGCCCGCGCCCTGGCCGCCGTCCATGCCGCCGGCCTCGTCCACCGGGATGTGAAGCCCGGCAATGTGCTGCTCGCCGTCGACGGGCCCCGGCTGATCGACTTCGGAATCGCCCGGACCACCGGCGAATCCGCCCTCACCTCCACCGACATGGTCGTCGGCACTCCCGGCTTCCTCGCCCCCGAACAGGCCGAGGCGCGCGGGGCCGAGATCGGGCCGCCCAGCGATGTCTTCGCCCTGGGATGCCTGCTGGCGTACACCGTCACCGGACGGCTGCCCTTCGGCCGGGGCGCCGTGGACGCCCTGCTCTACCGCACCGTTCACGACGCCCCCGACCTGCGCGGCATCGAGGGCGACATGGCCGCGCTGCTGGCCGGCTGCCTCGCCAAGGACCCGGCCGCCCGGCCCACCGCCGATCAGGTCGCCGAGCGGCTCGCCGAGGACGAACCGCGCGGCGCCGACTGGCTGCCGCCCGAGGTCGTCCGCACCATCGCCGAGCGCTCCGCCCGGATGCTGGCCCTCCCCGACATCGACCTCACCCGGGGCGGGAAGCCGGGGCCCGCCGCCACCGGCGCCGGCCGACGGCGGGTCCTTCTGCTCTCCGGCGCGGCGGTGCTCGCGGCGGCCGGCGGCGGAGCCGCTCTGTGGGCCGGACTGAGCGGCAGCGGCGGCTCCGCCGGATCACCCCGCAAGCGCGACTGGGTCATTGGCGTCCAGGCCGATCTCACCGGCCCGCAGAAGCGCGTCGGAGCCGAGCAGGAGCGCGGGGCCCGGCTCGCCGTCGACGCCTTCAACGCCCGCGCGGACCGGCCCTTCTCCTTCGCACTGCGCACCGCCGACGACCGGGGCGACACCATCCGGGCGACCGCCGTCGCCCGGGAGATGGCCGAGGACCGCGACATCACCGCCGTGCTCGGCTCCACCGGCGACTACACCACCCAGGCCGTCCGCCCCCTCTACGAAGAGGCGCTGCTGCCGCTGATATCGGTCTCCGCCGGGCTCAATCTGCTGACCGCCGCCGACAACCGCGCCTTCAACCGCACCATCTCCTCCCACCCCGAGATCGCCTCCCAGCTCGCCTACTCGCTCCAGCGCTTCTACAGCCTCCGGCTGAAGCGGCGGAAGGCCCGCCCCGGACTCATCCAGGACCGCACGGACGACGAGTACTCCTGGCAGTACACGGTGAGGTTCAACCAGCTCATGCAGACCGTCTACGGGCACCACACCCTCCCCCGGGTGGTCCCCGCCTCCGTCGAGGACTACGGACCGGTCGTCGACTCGATCCTCGACGCCCGCGCCGATGCCTTCCTCCACAGCGGCGGCCCCCGCACCACCGCGAAGGTCGCGAAGCTCCTCAGGGAGCGGAAGTTCGACGGGCCGATGCTCGCCGGGGGCCACGCGCTCGACCCGGAGTTCCTGAAGGAGGCGGGCGAGGCCGCCGAGGGCTGGACGATCGGCGCCCCGGTGGGGGATCCCACCGCGCTCGCCACGGCCAGGCCGTTCGCCGCCGCGTACCGCAAGAAGTACGGCACCGCGCCCGGTTACTACGCGGGTGAGGCGTTCGACGCCGTCAACATGATGATCGAAGAGGTGGTCGGTGCCGCCGGCGGCGGCAAGCGGCCCAGCCGCGAGACCCTCGCCGGCGCCCTGCGGGACAAGACCTATGACGGCGTCATGGGCTACTACCGCTTCGACCCGAAGGCCGGCGGGCTCACCGGCCTCCGTACCCATCTCCACGGCGTCAAGCAGGGGCGCTTCACCTACATCGGTACCGCGCCGACCGAAGATCCCGGCCGCTGGAAGGGGTGATCCATGGACCCGCTGAAGACCGGGGATCCGTCCGCTGTCGCCGGATTCCGGCTGCTCGGCAGGCTGGGCGCGGGCGGGATGGGCGTGGTCTATCTCGCCCGTACCGGCGGCGGGGCGCCGGCCGCGCTCAAGGTGATCCGCGCCGAGCACGCCGCCGATCCGGGCTTCCGGGCCCGGTTCCGGCGTGAGACGGAGATCGCCCGGCGGGTCACCGGCCACTGGGTGGTACGCGTGGTGGACGCCGACCCGGAGGCCCGTGAGCCCTGGCTGGCGACCGAGTTCATCCCCGGCCCCTCCCTCTCGGAGGCCGTGGCGGCTCATGGCGCCCTGCCCGAGCACACGGTCCGGATCCTGGGCGCCCGGCTCGCCGAAGCGCTCGACGGGGCGCACCGGGAGGGTCTGGTCCACCGGGATGTGAAGCCCGGCAATGTCCTGCTCGCCCTGGACGGGCCCCGGCTGATCGACTTCGGTATCGCTCGCACGGCCGGTGCCACCGCGCTCACCGCGACCGGTGCCGTGATCGGTTCGCCGGGCTATCTCTCCCCGGAGCAGGCGCGGGCCGGCGGGGCGGCGGCGGTCGGCCCCGCGAGTGACATCTTCTCCCTCGGCTGTGTGCTGGCCCACGCGGCCACCGGGCGGCGGCCCTTCGGCGTGGGCACCGTGCCGGCGATCCTCTTCCGCACCGTCCACGAGGAGCCCGATCTCGACGGTGTCCCGCCCGCCCTGCTGGGGCTGGTGCGCTCCTGTCTGGACAAGGACCCGGCGGCCCGCCCCACCGCCGTGGCGATACGCGCCGCTCTGGGCGGCCCCGCCGGTGCGGACACGAGCACGGGCACGGACGTCGGCACCGACTGGCTTCCGGCCGGGCTGCCCGGTCTGATCGCCGAGCGCTCCGCCCGCGTCCTGGATCTGCCGGTCCCCGAGCCCACCCTGCTGGTGAGCCCGGCGCCCGCCGGCGCGGCGGCCTCCCGGCGGCGCTTCCTCGCCCTCGGTTCGGCCGCCGCCGTGGTCGCCGCCGGCTCCGTCACAACCTGGCTGATCCGCCGTGAGCCGGACGGATCGGGCACCACGGCGACCCGGGGCGGGCCCCTCCCGGTCCACACGATCGGGATCCAGACCGATCTCAGCGGCCCGCGCGGGGCGGACGGGCGGGCACAGGAGCGCGGGGCCAGGCTCGCGGTCGAGTCCTTCAACGCCCGCGCCGGCCGCCCCTTCGACCTCCGGCTGAAGGTGCTGGACGATGCCGGGGACCGCGCGAGGGCCCGGCTCGCCGCGACCGCGCACGTATCCGCCGCGCCGGTCGTCGCGGTGCTCGGCCCGGTGACCGGCGACACCGTTCGCGAGGTGGCCGCGATATATCTGAAGGCGGGGCTGCCCCTGGTGTCGGTCTCCGCCGACGCGGGCATGGCGATGCCGGGCGCGGCCCGCCGCGCCTATTACGAGCTCCGGCCCGCCGACCGGGTGCTGCTCACCTGTGTCACCGCCTATCTCGCCGGCCGGCGAGTCAGAGGGGTCACCGTGGTCGAGGATCTCGCGGGCGGCGATCTCTCCTGGAACATCGCCACATCGCTCCGGGAGGCACCCCCGGGCCTCGGCGAGATATCCCACCACCAGGTCCCCGCCGACAGTGAGGACTTCGCCTCGGCGGCCCGTACCGCCGTGACGAAAGGGTCCGGCGGTGTGGTCTACGCGGGGAGCAGCCCCGTCCGCGCCGCGCTGCTCGCCCGGGCCCTGGCCGGGCGGGGCCACACCGGTCCGTGCGGAGCCCCCGAGCCCGTACTGCAACCGGAGTTCCTGGCCCGGGCCGGGAAGGCCGCCGAGGGATGGGTCTTCGGCACCTCGTACATCGACCCGGCGGAAGTGGCCTCCGCACGCCCCTTCCTGGCCGCCTACCGGAAGCGGTGGAAGACGGAGGAGGCCGGGCGGTACGCGGCGGAGGCGTATGACGCGGTCCACTTCATCGCGCGGGGGATGAGCGAGCCGGGGGAGAGGATCGGACGGGCCAGGCTGGCGCAGCGGCTGCGCACGGTGGAGTTCGAGGACGGGATCGTGAAGCCCGTCGTCTTCCGGGACAGCACCGAGCTGATCGACGAGAGCAGGGGCGGTATGTATGTCCACCGGGTGGAGGGGGGCCGTCC
Organism: Streptomyces sp. CAU 1734; assembly: GCF_039888735.1. NCBI lineage: Bacteria > Bacillati > Actinomycetota > Actinomycetes > Kitasatosporales > Streptomycetaceae > Streptomyces > Streptomyces sp. CAU 1734. The sequence continues at coordinate 456 of NZ_JBDQQP010000023.1, read as the reverse complement.
GCGCTTCCTCGGCTCGTACCGGGAGCTCTGACTCCGCCGCGCCGGAATCGGCCGGGGGCGCGACGGGTTCTCACGTACGGGGGCGCCCTCCGCTTTACGAGAGCGCCCCGGGTCCGGGCCCGGCCCTCCGGCCGCCCGCGCCGATCCCTCCGTACCCACACGGCACCGCACCGGGCCGCCGCGCGGTCATCCGACCGCGCGGGCCACTTGTCACGTGTGCCGTCAACTGCTCCGTGGCCGCCGGGTCCGGGCGGCCGGGGGCATCACTCCGTGACCGTCCAGGTGTCGTTGCCGGCGAGGAGGGTGGCGAGGTCTCCTGGGCCTTGTTGCTGGGTGGCGGTGTGGAGCTGGTCGTTCATGAGGGTGTCGTAGACGGGGCGTTGGATGTTGCGGATGACGCCGATGGGGGTGTGGTGGAGGGTGTCGTTGTCGGCGAGGCGGGTGAGGGCGAAGTGG
>NZ_JBDQQP010000022.1:0-131459 GCF_039888735.1 Streptomyces sp. CAU 1734 | reverse complement strand
CGGTGGTTATAGCGTTAGGGAAACGCCCGGTTACATTCCGAACCCGGAAGCTAAGCCTTTCAGCGCCGATGGTACTGCAGGGGGGACCCTGTGGGAGAGTAGGACGCCGCCGAACAATTTTTGTGCCTCGTCCCCCGGACATTGTCCGGGGGACGAGGCTTTTTTGCGTTCACGACCCATAAAGCAACCAACAGAACCCCACCTGGCGGGGAGGCTGTGCGGGCACGCACGGCTCCTGGAGCGCTGCTGTCGCCCTGCGGGAGGGGTGCTGGAGTGCTTCGGTCCGGGCTCTTCACCGCTCCCCGGCTGTCCTCGGCCGGGCTACTGGGGCAGGGGCTCCGGCCAGCGGGCGCGGGCCTGTTCGGCGGAGCGGAGAAGGACCAGGGTGGGCAGATCGCGGTCCTGGCCGGCCGTCAGGAGCTCGGGGAGGCGGGGCAGCGGGGCCACCGCGGCGACATCGTCCAGGACGAGTGTCATTGGTGGGTCGAGCCGGCCGGCGGATGACCGTACGGCCATGCGGCGGCCGAGCTCGACCACGTCTGCTGCCAGTGCGGTGAGCAGTGGCATAGCTCCGGGGCGGGATTTCGGGTCCTCGATGGACTCACCCACCAGATAAAGGGTTCCCCCTTCGTCCGCGAATGATTCCAACGAGAGCGAATCGGTTCGGTTGGGGGTGCAAGCGTCACGGATATGGACCGAGGAGAGCGCCCCAAGGGCCCGGGCCACGAGCTGTTGCGCGATCTCACGGCGTTCGGGGTGGGCGGTCAGCGCGGATTCCAGCAGGCCGGCGAGACCGCTCGCCGCCTTGGGATGCGTACGCAGGATCCGCACGGCGTCCTGGGCTCCGCCGCCCTGCGCCCAGCGCTGGACCTGCTTGAAAGGCCGGTTGTCCACGGCCGCCGCATGAAGCCAGCAGCGCAGCAGAGTCTCGGCGGTGTCGGCCATCGCGGCGTCCAGCAGTGCGCGCGGGCGGACCGGAGCCAGCAGCGCGCCCGCGCGGGCGGCGGCGGTGTCCGCGTCCTCGCAGCGGGCCGTGGGGGACCAGTGCAGACGGGACGGGGTGTCGCAGAGATGGCCGGGGTCGTAGAGGAGGACGGGGCCGAGCTTGGCCCGCGCGTCCTTGGTCTCGGACCAGACCGTGGGGTCGGAGGTGACGACCAGGGCGGAGCCCTCGGCGTCGAGAACCGCCTGGATGGTGGCCGGGCGACGGGTCGCCGGGCCGCCGTAGATCAGCCGCTGGGTGCGCGGTGCCGGGACCGGGGAGACGAAGGGGACGGGCGGCGGCTCGTTCCCAGCGGGTGCGGGTGCGGGTGCGGGTGCGGGTGCGGGTGCGGGTGCGGGTGCGGGGGTCGGCTGGGTGGCCGGGACGGCCGTATCCGCGGCGGGCGCCGGGGTGCTCTTGGTGAGGTCGGGGGCGTTCGCCTCCTCCCGTACCTCCGGCTCCGCGGTCTCGGCATTCCGTGCGGCTTCATGGCGCTCCTCGCGGCGGGTCTCGCGGAGCGTGCGCCAGCGGGCCAGTGTGCCCAGCAGGAAGACCGCCACCACCAGGAGGATCATCAGCTCGCTGATCGCGAGGCCCCAGAACAGCCCGTACCCGGAGAGTTCCCCGCGCGGGGTGGACGGCCAGGCGGCGGGGATGTCCTGGGGGGACGAGATCAGGGAGCGTACGGCACCCGGGGTGTTCTTGAAGGTGACCTCCGACGGCCAGGAGCCGTGGGAGAGCAGGCCGGCGAGGCCGGTCGCCGTCCAGACCACCAGCAGGGAGAAGATGCCGAGCCCGACCAGGCCGAGGAGCAGACCGTCGGGCACGCCGCCGCCGGTGCCCTCGCGGCGGCGGTGATGGACCTCGGGTCCGTACCGCTGCCGCTGCCACTGCTGTCCGCGCCGGTGGGGCTCCCGCACGTCATGCCACCGTCGACTCGGAGGACTCGGCCGAGGCGCCGAATTGCTGCTGCTCGATCAGTGCCGCCCGCTGTTCCATCTCCCACTCCGCGGCCTCCATGTCCTCCTGGAGCGTCGCTCCGGAGGATTCGGTCATGGCCCGGTCGGTGAAGACCAGTGGTCGTTCCGCCTCGGTGATCAGGTGTTTGACGACCTGGACATTTCCGTTGACGTCCCAGACGGCGATACCGGGGGTCAGGGTGGGGATGATCTCGACCGCCCAGCGGGGCAGGCCGAGCACCCGCCCGGTGGCTCTGGCCTCGTCCGCCTTCTGGGCGTAGATGGTCCGGGTGGAGGCCATCTTCAGAATCGCGGCGGCCTCCCGGGCCGCCGCTCCGTCGACCACATCGGAGAGATGGTGGACCACGGCGACGAAGGAGAGGCCGAGCCGGCGGCCGAACTTCAGCAGCCGCTGGAAGAGCTGCGCGACGAAGGGGGAGTTGATGATGTGCCATGCCTCCTCGACCAGGAAGATGCGTTTCTTCCGGTCGGGGCGGATCCATGTGTGCTCCAGCCAGACCCCGACGATCGCCATCAGGATCGGCATCGCGATCGAGTTGCGGTCGATGTGGGAGAGGTCGAAGACGATCAGGGGCGCGTCGAGGTCGATGCCCACCGTGGTTGGGCCGTCGAACATGCCGCGCAGGTCGCCGTCGACCAGCCGGTCCAGCACCAGGGCGACGTCGAGACCCCAGGCCCGTACATCGTCTATGTCGACATTCATCGCTTCCGCGGATTCCGCTTCCGGGTGGCGGAGCTGTTCGACGATGTCGGTGAGGACGGGCTGGCGTTCGGTGATCGTCTCATTGACGTAGGCGTGGGCGACCTTGAGCGCGAAGCCGGCGCGCTCGTCGAGGCCGTGGCCCAGCGCCACCTCGATGATGGTGCGGAGCAGGGCGAGCTGGCCGGTGGTGGTGATCGCGGGGTCGAGCGGGTTGAGCCGGATGCCGGCGTCGAGCGCGGTCATCGGGTCGAGCCGGATGGGGGTTATCCCCAGCTCCTGCGCGATCAGGTTCCATTCGCCGACGCCGTCCTCGCCCTGGGCGTCGAGTACGACGACCTGGCGGTCGCGGAAGCGGAGCTGGCGCAGGACGTAGGTCTTCTCCAACGCCGACTTGCCGTTTCCGGATTCGCCGAGCACCAGCCAGTGCGGGGCGGGCAGCTGCTGGCCGTACAGCTGGAACGGGTCGTAGATATAGCCCTTTCCGCTGTAGACCTCACGGCCGATGATCACGCCCGAGTCGCCGAGGCCGGGGGCCGCGGTCGGCAGATAGACCGCCTGCGCCTGTCCGGTGGAGGTGCGGACGGGGAGCCGGGTTGTCTCGACCTTGCCGAAGACGAAGGAGGTGAAGGCGTCGGTGAGGACGGAGAGCGGGTCTCGCATCAGGAAGGGCCCCTAACGACGTCTAGCGGCGGATGCCGGTCGCGAACGGCAAGGTGTTCACAAAGGCCCGGTGGTGCTCGCGGTCGCACCATTCCAGCTTGAGATACGACTTGCCGGCCGAGGCTCTGATGGTGCGTTTGTCCCTGGCCAGGGCTTCCGGCGAACGCGACGACACGGTGATGTACCCGACGAGATTGACTCCCGCCGCACCGCTGGCGAGATCTTCACCCCGCTGGTCGAGCCGTCCGTGCGCGGCGATGTCGCGGGGGTCGACGGTGCGGTTCATCTTGGCCGCCCGGCTGGCGTCGGCCTCGTCGTTGGTCTTCTCGGTGAGCATGCGCTCGATGGCGACCTCGGTCGGTTCGAGGTCCATGGTGACCGCGACCGTACGGATCACATCGGGGGTGTGCACGAGGAGCGGGGCCAGGAAGTTGACGCCGACCGGGGTCATCGGCCACTCCTTCACCCAGGCGGTGGCGTGGCACCAGGGCGCGCGGGTGGAGGATTCGCGGGTCTTGGCCTGGAGGTAGGTGGGCTCCATGGCGTCGAGCTCGGCGGGCCAGGCGTTCCGCTTGGTCATGGCCTGGATGTGGTCGATGGGGTGGTCGGGGTCGTACATGGAGTGGACGAGGGAGGCGAGGCGGCCCTGGCCGAGGGGCTGGCGCACCCGGATGTCGGCCTCGGCGAGCCGGGCGCAGATGTCGGTCAGTTCGCGGGCCATGACCACGGCGAGTCCGGCGTCCTTGTCGAGCCTGCGGCTCTTGGTGGCGGTGCGGGCGGCGCGGGCCATGGCCTGGGCCTCGGCGGCGAGCTCGCGGGTGTAGTGCATGCAGGCGACGAGGTAGGCGCGGTGCTGCTCGCTGGAGGTGGAGACCATGGACTGGAGCTGGTCGTAGGAGTCGCGCAGCCAGGCCGGGGAGTGGGTGTCCCCGCGCTGGGCGACGTCCTTGGCATGGGCGTCCGGGTCGGCGGGGAGGGTGCGGGCGAGCATCTGAATGCGGGTCACGAAGCCGTCGCCGTTGGCCACGTGCTTGAGGAGGGTGCCGAAGCGGTCGACGAGGGCCTCCTGGTCCTCGCTGTCGCGCAGTCCGACGCCGGGGCCCTCGATCTCGATGGCGGCGGTGACGGTGCGGCGGTCCGCGTGGAGGAGTACGGCGATCTCGTCGGGGCCGAAGGGGGCGGCGAGCCAGTTGATCCGGCCGATGCCGGGGGGCGGGCCGACCTCGACCTCGCGGCCGTCGATGGCGATGCCGGCCTCGGGGGCGGCGGAGCGGTAGGTGTTGCCTTTGCGCACACTGCGCTTGAAGCTGCGGTTGATCTCGAACCACCGGTAGAAGGTGCGGTGCTTGTACGGGACGTAGACGGCGGCCAGCGCGAGCATGGGGAACCCGGTCAGCAGCACGATGCGCAGGGTGAGGACGGGGACGAGCAGCCCGCTCATCATGCCGAGGAACGCGCCGGCGATGATCAGGGCGATCTCGCCGGTCTCGCGGTTCTTGCCGATGATCGCATTCGGCCGGGCGCGGCCGATGAGATAGGTGCGGCGGGGCGTGATGGGGTGGGAGTGGGTCGTCAACGCCCTCCTCCTCCTGTGCTGTTGGTGTTGCGGGTGCCGTGCGGGGTGCCGGTGGTGGGGCTGCTGCGGGGCGGGGGTGCGGTGCCGCCGCCGGACGGGGCGGCGCCGGTGGGCCGGCTGCTGTGGGCGGCGACGCCTCCGCTGACCGGGTTGGCCGGGCGGGGCGCGCTGCCGGAGCTTCCGCTTCCGCCGCCGTCGGAGCTGCGGGTGCTGTGGGTCTTGATGCCCTGGGAGACCAGGGCGGCGGGGGAGCTCATCACGGCCGCGGCGCGGTTCTCGACGCCGCCCTGGAGGCGGTTGTTGCGGGAGGCGATGATGTCGTCGCCGAAGCCGGGGACGAAGCGGTAGATCATTCCGGAGGCGACGATGGCCAGGATGATGATGGCGAGTCCGGAGACGATCGCGGAGACGGAGTCGGGGCCGTCCTCGGCGGAGAGCGCGCCGGCGAGGCCGAGCACGATCACGATGACCGGTTTGACGAGGATGATCGCGATCATCAGCCCGGCCCAGCGGCGGACGTGGCCCCACATGTTCTTGTCGACGAGTCCGGCGTAGACGATGACGCCGAGGAGCGCGCCGACGTAGAGCAGTACGGCGCGGATGAAGAGCTCCAGATAGAGCACTCCGGCGGCGAGGATCGTGACGAGCGAGATGACGATCAGCATGATCGGCCCGCCGCCGACGTCGGTGCCCTTCTCCAGGGTGGCGGAGAAGGTTCCGAAGAACATGTCGGTCTGTTTGCTGGTGCCGCCGGCGACGACTTCGGTGACCCCGTCGGTGGCGGAGACGAGGGTGAAGAGGATCAGCGGGGTGAAGGCGGAGGCGAGGACGGTCAGCCAGAGGAAGCCGATGGCCTCGGTGACGGCGGTCATCAGGGGGACGCCGCGGATGGCGCGCTTGGCGACCGCGAGGAGCCAGAGGACGAGGGTGAGGATGGTGGCGGCGGCGAAGACGATGGCGTACTGGGAGAGGAAGGTCGTGTTGGTGAAGTCGACGGTGGCGGTCGACTTCACGGCCTTGGAGAGATTCTCCACGGTCCACGCGGCGGCGTCGGCGCAGGCCCGGCCGAGGGCGCCGAGGGGGTCGGCGGCGTCGGTGGGGTCGGGGGTGTTGGCCGAACTCGACCCGCCGCCCTCGCCTTGTTCGCAGTAGCGCTTGGAGTTGCCGCTCAGGTAGCGGCATTTGTCCTCGCCGGTGGCGGAGGGGCTCGGAGTCGGGGTCGGCGTGGGGGTGGGCGCGGCGGCGGCCCGTGCCGCGAAGAGGAAGAGGGATGCCTGGACTCCGGCGAGCAGGGTGAGGACCGCGGTGGTCCGCCGGCCGCGCGGGCTTCCGGTGGCGAGGGGTGCGCGCGTGCGGCTGCCGGGGGCGGGAGCAGTGCGGTCGCTCGGCCGGCGGGGTCCGACGAGCCGGGGGCGGGGGCTACCGGGCATATGTGAACCCTCCGAATTCGGCGACGGCCTTGCTGATCTCATCGGAGGTGGACGCGGCGACGTCCCCCGGTACGGGGGCGGGGCCCTCGCGCTCGGAGTCGGTGGCGATCCGCCAGTCGCCCGCGGTCCAGCTCAGGTCGAATGTCCAGGTCTTCCAGGTGGTGCGGACCGGGTCGAGGGATTCCGGCCCGGACATGCCGATGAGTCCGGTGTACCAGACCGAGACCCTGGCGCTGTCGGCCGTGAACTTCTCGACCTTGGTGCCGACGGGGACGGTGCGGGAGACGAAGGTGCTGCCCTTGGGGGCGTTGCCGTTCGCGTCCAGACCCATCTTCGCCAGGAGATCGGACGAGTACGCCTCGTCCTGAGGGCCCTTCAGGCGGCCGGCCGCCGCCTTGGTGTAGACGGTGTCCACGATCCGGTGGCGGCTCTCGGTGTTGAACATGCCGGTGGATCCGAGGGCGACGGCGAAATTGGAGGCCGCGCTCTGGGCCCCCTGTTCCGTGCGCGGGTAGCCGGTCGGGATGCCGTCCGTCGTGCCCTTGACCGGCTGTACGCCGGTCGCCGCGGTGGGGTCTGCGGCGCGGGGCTTCGCGGAGCCGTCCGTGCCGTCGTCGCTGCCGCCGCCGCGGTTGGCGAAGGCGATGGCCGCGATGAGCAGCACGACGATCCCGGCCACCGTGATCATCGAGCGGGAGCCGCGGGCCGGGCGGCGCGGTGGGCCGCCGAAGCCGTCGGTGTCGGCGGAGCCGGGCAGCCGGGTACGGGTCTGGCCCGTGCCGCCGAAACCGTCGTCGGCCCGGCGGCCCGGGTCGCCGGGGTAACCGTGTTCGTCCCCGAGGCTCATCTCGCGTGCATCCCCTCGCTCCGCTGGGGGAGACGCCCTCCCTCAACCAGGTGCTGATCCGTGGCGTCCGGCTCCGTGCCGTGCGTCGTGGTGTTGTACGACGACGGTAGTCGTGTTGCTTTCCGCGCGCGCGCGGTGTGGTGACTCGACATCAGGAAGACGCAACCTCTGAGGGTGGGCCGGGCACGCGGGGACGGAGGGAGCCGTCGGGGCGGGAGGCGGGCGGACGGGGTGGGTGAGGTCAGACGGCCATCCCGTACACGATGGTGAAGACGGTGCCGAGGGATCCGATGATGAAGACCCCGGTCAGCCCGGCGACGATGAGGCCCTTGCCCTGTTCGGCGCTGAAGGTGTCGCGCAGGGCCGTCGCGCCGATGCGCTGCTTGGCCGCACCCCAGATGGCGATGCCGAGGCAGAGCAGGATGGCCACGGCCATCACCACCTCGATCATCACCCGGGCTTCACCTCCCAGGTCTCCGAAAGGCCCCCAATTGGGAGCGATACCGCCAATGATGGTGGTGATGTCGCCCTCTTTGGCTGCCAGGATCATCTGTAACTCACCGCCCCTGTCGGGTTGTTAGCTGCCCTTGCCCTCCGGCACGGGTCATGGCCCTATCTTCGCTGATGAAACCGCCCATGTGCGCCGACTTCGCTGGTCTCTTTACCCGATCTCCGCACGTATGACCGATCTCACCGCCCTGACCTGCGAAGAAGTGGAGCCGGGTGCCTTGAGTGGCCCGTACCGTCACTCTGTGTATCACGGAGCGTGACTCCGGGCAATGACTGTCGTTGTTCCACCTTTGGGGCGCTCCTCACGTTTCGGGCGGCCGGTGTCCGGATTGGGGTGGCGAACGCACGTTCTGTACCCGGAGTGTGTTCCGGTGTCAGGGGGAGGCGGGCGGACGGGCGGGGGAGTTGCCGGGAGGTCGCGCCCGGGCCCGGGGCCGGAGGGCGGGGCGAACCTCGTCAACCGCCCCTCCGGCGGGTACGGATGTCGCTACCGTGTGTGCGTGACCGAGGCCATGGAGACAGCCGAGACAGGCGACATACGCAACAGGATCGACACCACCCGCCCGCATACCGCGCGGATCTGGAACTACTGGCTCGGCGGCAAGGACAACTACCCCGTCGACCGCGAGGCCGGTGACCGGATCCGGGACATCCATCCCGGTATCGGTGATTACGCCCGTGCCGACCGGCTCTTCCTCGGGCGCGCCGTGCACCATCTGGTCACCACCGCCGGGGTCCGGCAGTTCCTCGACATCGGCACCGGCCTGCCCACCGCCGACAACACGCATGAGGTGGCTCAGCGGGCGGTGCCCGGCGCGCGGGTGGTGTACGTCGACAACGACCCGCTCGTCCTCAGTCACGCCCGGGCGCTGCTCACCAGCACGCCCGAGGGCAGTACCGATTATCTCGACGCCGATGTGCGCGATGTGGACGCCATCCTGGAGCGGGCGGCGGGCACGCTCGATTTCTCCGAGCCCGTCGCCCTGATGCTGCTCGGTGTCGTCATCTTCATCGAGGACCACGAGGAGTCGTACGACGTCGTGCGCCGGCTGATGGACGCACTGCCGTCCGGCAGTCATCTGGTGCTCTCACACACCGTCACCCTTCCGACGATGCCCTGGATCGACGAGGCCGTCGCCTTCTGGAACGAGCACGGCACACCCCGGCTCACCCAGCGCACCCCCGCGCAGATCGAGCGGTACTTCGGGGGACTGGAGCCGGTGGGGCCGGGCGTTGTCTCCTGCAACCGCTGGCAGCCCGTGCGGGGCGGTGCGGACGGGGAGCCGGAGCCGGAGGCGGTGGCGATGTTCGGGGGCGTGGGGCGCAAGGCGTGACCCGGTCCCGTCCGGGGCGGCGCGACGCGTGACCCCTGGCCCCGCGCCCCCGTCCCGCCGGGCGGTTCCGGGTGCTGATGAGTCCCACTGCTGAATCGGGATCCGCCCGCCTACACTGGCGCAGGGTGTACTCCCCTGGTGTGAAGGGTGGTTGACGGTGCGCAGGACGTGGCTGATCGCGGGTGGGGCCGTCGGGCTGTGCCTGGCGTTCATCGCGCTGCTCGTCGTCGGGACCTACACGGCCGCCTCCGGATTCTTCGGCGGCGCCGACAGCCGCAACGGCTCCATCGGCCTCGCCAAGGGCGCCGTGCCCGCCCGCTATCAGGCGCTGGTGCAGAAGTGGGGCAATCTCTGTCCCGCCATCAACCCCGCGCTGCTCGCCGCGCAGCTCCACCAGGAGAGCGGCTGGAACCCCACCGCGCGCTCCCACGCGGCCGCGCAGGGCATCGCGCAGTTCATCCCCGGCACCTGGGCGACACACGGGGTGGACGGGGACAAGGACGGGGACCGGGACGTATGGGATCCGAATGACGCGATTCCGTCGGCCGCCTCGTACGACTGCTCACTGGCCAAATATGTGAAGAAGGTCCCCGGGGACCCCACCAACAACATGCTCGCCGCCTACAACGCGGGCGCCTATGCGGTGATCAAGTACGGCGGTGTTCCCCCGTACCGGGAGACCCAGCACTATGTGAAGATCATCCGCAGCCTGGAGAAGAGCTTCGCCCGGCCGGTCGGGCGGGTCGATCCCTCGCGGCAGGCCGCCGGGGCGATCGCCTTCGCGCAGAAGCAACTCGGCACGCTGTATCTCTGGGGCGGCAACGGCACCCCTGAGCACGGCGGACGCTTCGACTGCTCCGGGCTGACCCAGGCCGCGTACCGCACCGTGGACATCGAGCTGCCGCGCGTGGCCAATGACCAGTACAACGCCGGACCGCATCCCTCGCGGGACGAACTGCTCCCCGGTGATCTCGTCTTCTTCTCCGACGATCTCACCAATTCCCGTGCCATCCGGCATGTCGGCATCTATGTGGGGGGCGGTTATATGATCAACGCTCCCCGTCGCGGCGCGGTGATCCGCTTCGACAAGATCGATACTCCGGATTATTTCGGGGCGACCAGGGTCACCGAGGATGGCGCGAAAGCGGTCTCGACCCCTCGGTCCGCGACCTGACCGAGCCTCCCCGCATGGCCGGAACAGGTCGGTTGGACCACGGCTCTGAGCTGCGGCGATGTGTCTCTCCACGTTTCTCTTCGGTAACGTCATGGTGATCGTTCGGTGGAGAGCGGAACGCTGACGCGGAACTGGCCGTTCCCTGGACGGAGCGGCCGTGCCGCCGGGGTGCGGCAGGCGCCGCCGGGCGCCGGCCGCGGGCCACCGTGTGCGGGGCCGGTCGGCGCGACGCGGCGCAGAGCAGTTCAGGGCAGTTCAGGGCAGACGAAGGCAAGGGGTCGGAGCAGATGGCTGGACTCGCACAGGAGACCCCTCTCGCGACTGCGGGCGGCGGGTCGGGAGCCGACCTCAGTCTGCTCTATGACATCAACGGTCTCTCCAAGGCCGCCCCGCCCTGGGTCGACTCCATCATGGGGTTCGTCGGCGAGACCGGGATCATGCTCGCCATGGGCATCGTCGGGCTCTGGGCCTGGTGGAGCGCGCGCCGCCAGGGCACCGCCGAGGATTCGGTCGCCGCCGTCGCCGGACTGGCCTGGGCGCCGCTGGCCGCCGCCGCCGCGGTGGTGGTGAACATCCCCATCCGGGGATTCGTCGAACGCCCGCGTCCCTTTGTCGACCACGACGGCCTGGAAGTCCTGGTCTCCGGCAAGACCGACTTCTCGTTCGTCAGCGATCACTCCACGATGGCCATGGCCCTGGCGGTCGGAATCTTCCTCGCCCACCGCAGATTCGGTTTCGTGGCGCTCGGCCTCGCCTTCGCCGAGGGATTCCTGCGGATCTACATGGGAGTCCACTACCCCACCGATGTCATCGGCGGTCTCGCCCTCGGCACGGCGGTCACCCTGCTGCTCGCCCCGCTCGCGCTGGCGCTGCTGACCCCGCTGGTCTCGGCGATCGCCGGATCGCGGGCCGGTGGGCTCGTACGGGCCGGGAACGCGGGCCGGGGGCGGGACGGCGAGCGCTCCGGGCACTTCGGCATCCCGGAGCCGCGTACCGAGGGCAAGGGCGAGAAGGACCTCGCCGCCTGACTCCCGTCCAGGACTCCGGGGCTCACGGGCTTCGGCGGGTCAGCGGCGGCTGTTGCGGCTGCGCCGCTCATGGCGGCGGACGATCATGACGGTGCTCGCGGCGGCTATCGCCCCCGTCCCCGCGACGGCGAGTGAGCTCTCGATCGGGCCGTCCGGCTTCGACGATGTGGACCCGGACGAGGCCGCGGCGGGTGCCGCGCCCGCCAGGGGCAGGAACAGGGTGAGCGCGGCGGCCGCGGCTATTCGGGCGCTGCGGCCCGCGGATGGGTTCATGGGGTGACGTCCTCGGCGTCGGGACCGTGCCGGGTGCCGTCCGCCTCCGCCGCCGGTCCGCGCGGGGCGGCCGGGACGGGCGCGGGGAGAACCGCCGGCACGGTCGGGCGGGGCTGCTGACCGGGCTGGAACCACGACAATGACCGCGGTACGGAATCGGCCCGCCGGGCCCGGGACGGACCCGGAACCGCCGGCGGGCGGTCGCGCGCGGGTACCTCTCACCCCAGGGCACCGCCCTTCCGGGCCGTCGGCCATCCGGACGCCGCCATCAGGGGTACGGGTGCCGCCGGCCGGGTGAACCGCCCGGTGTTCCGGGGAGTGCGGACGGAGCGTCCACGGCCGCCCGGCTCAAGGGGCGGCCTTCTCAGCTCTCGGGGGCCGCCGGCGCATGCGTACGGGCGTCGGAGCGGGCTCTGTCCCGGGACCGCCGCGCGGGGCCGGACCAGCCGCAGACACAGCGGGCCAGGGTGAAGGAGCCGCGCTCGCTCACGGTGATGGTGTGCGGGGTGTCGAGGGAGGTGTCATCCGGGCCCGGGACGGTGGCCGGGGCGTCTTGCGGCAGCACCTCACCACCGTACTGCGCGGCGCGGGTCGGGTGTACCCGGCGTGACGGCGGGCGCCGGTTCTCGTTAGGCGGTGAGGGCTCTTCCCCGTGCCGCTCCGGCGCAGGGCGGGGCGGGGGTCCGGCCGAGGAGTCTTCCCGTGTTGGGGGTTTGGCAGACGATGGTGGTGCAGCAGCACAGGCGGACGGGCGGCGCGGTCGCCGTCGCCGCGGCCGTACTGGGTGTGATGGCGGCCGGCGGCTGTTCCGGGGAGGGCGCGGGATCCCCGGCGGGGGCCGGTCCGGTGCGCGGGACCTCCACCGGCCGGGCGCCGGAGCCCGCGGCGGCGGTGAGCACCGGTGCGGCGGTGAGCAGCGGTGCGGCCCCGGAGCGGACCGCCGGGCTCCAGGGCCCGCCCGATGTGCCGGACGCCGCCCAAGGGGCCAGGCGGGTGCGGGAGGCGGCCGACGCGCTGATCGCCGCGGGCAGCGCCCGGGCCCGTACCTTCATGGAGTCGGCCACCGGCGGTACGCGGGTGACGATCCGGGGCGAGGGCGGCTATGACTTCCGGCGCCGGATGGGGCGGCTGACCGTGGTGCTGCCCGAGGAGCCGTCGGGCGCGGACAGCCGCCGTCCGGTGACCGAGCTGATGACCACCGGGGCGCTCTATCTCAAGAACCGGGGCGCCGGGGTGCCCGCCGACAAATGGGTGCGGGTCGACACGGCGACGCTGGCGGACGGCAATCTCGTCACCGGCGGTGCGACCGATCCGCTCGCCGCGGCCGAGCTGCTGCGCAGCGCGCGGGATGTGACGTTCGTGGGTGTGCGGCGGTTCGGCGACGGCACGGCGGTGCGGCACTACCGGGGATCCGCCGACATCGAGCGGGCGGCGCTGCTCGCGCGGGGGTACGCACGGGACTCGCTCACCGCGGCGGCGAAAGGGTTCGCCAGGGACTCCGTGCCGTTCGACGTCTTCCTCGACGACCGGGGCCGGGTGCGCAAGGTGCGCCATCAGTTCAGCTTCACCAACGGCAAGCGCACCGTCGCGGTCACCTCGACCACCGAGCTCTACGCCTTCGGCACCCCGGTCACCGTGCGGCTGCCCGACCGGCGGGACATCTACGCCGGGCGGATCAGCGGGTGAGGATCAGCGATCGGAGCTCGCGGGAAGGGACTTAAGACAGGCCCTAAATGGTCCGGACGTGCCATGCGCGGTCTGTTCGGCACTCCCTACGCTAGGAAGTCGGTACCGGCAGGAAGAGGTGAATGCACGTGGCTCCGCCCAGTACGACGTTGGTCCAGGACCACGTGGCCCTCGCCGAGATCGAGCTGTGCGGTGATCTGATCATCGCGGCCTCGGCCGCGGATGGGGAGCGGCTCAGCTCTGACCGTATCGACGAGGTGCTGAAGGTGGCGGCCGAACGGGCCGCGCGCCAGGTCCAGCAGGGGTGACCGCGGGCGGGCCGGGGCGGTCGAGCCGCTCCGGCCGTACGCCTGGGCATCGGGCCCTTCGCGCGGGTCAGGTCCGCAGCAGCCGGGCGATCGCCTTCGTCGCCTCTTCCACCTTCGCGTCGATCTCGGTTCCGCCCTTGACCGCGGCGTCGGCGACACAGTGGCGCAGATGCTCCTCCAGCAGCTGGAGCGCGAAGGACTGGAGAGCCTTGGTGGAGGCGGAGACCTGGGTCAGTATGTCGATGCAGTAGACGTCCTCGTCGACCATCCGCTGAAGGCCGCGGATCTGGCCCTCGATCCGGCGCAGCCGCTTCAGGTGCTCGTCCTTCTGCTTGTGGTAGCCGTGCACCCCGCGGTCATGGTCCGTGACGGCCTGTGCCGCGGTCTGAGCGGTGGTGATGTCCGCGGTGCCGATGCCTGCGGTGGTGATGTCCGCGGCCGGGGGGCCGGCCGCCTCGGTGGTCGTCATCGGATCCTCCCGTTGTCCTGCGCTGTGTGTCCGAAAATGATCTGCGAATATTCTGCTCGACAAGCGGGGCTGCATACCCCGCATGGGTATATGGTACCGAATCTCGCGAAGATGGGCCCGCGCGTGCCGTACCGGCCCCTTCCCGGTCATGGTGTCCTATGGGCGACACTGAGGAATGCCGGTTGGCCGTGGCCGGATGAATGCGCCTAGCATCAGCCTGTCCGAACCCAGAGCTTCCCGAGGACCCCACGTGCGATTTCGTCTGACCCCCAGGGAGACGAGCTTCTACGACATGTTCGCCGCGTCCGCGGACAACATCGTCACGGGCTCCAAGCTCCTGATGGAACTGCTCGGGGCCGATACGTCTTCCCGGGCCGAGATCGCGGAGCGGATGCGGGCGGCGGAGCACGCCGGCGACGACGCCACCCATGCCATCTTCCACCAGCTGAACTCCTCGTTCATCACGCCGTTCGACCGCGAGGACATCTACAAGCTCGCGTCCTCGCTCGACGACATCATGGACTTCATGGAGGAGGCCGTCGACCTCGTCGTCCTCTACCAGGTCGCCGAGCTGCCCAAGGGCGTCGAGCAGCAGATCGAGGTACTGGCCCGGGCGGCGGCGCTGACCGCCGAGGCCATGCCGCATCTGCGGACCATGGAGAACCTCACCGAGTACTGGATCGAGGTCAACCGCCTGGAGAACCAGGCCGACCAGATCCACCGCAAGCTGCTCGCCCACCTCTTCAGCGGCAAGTACGACACCCTCGAGGTGCTCAAGCTCAAGCAGATCGTCGACGTGCTGGAAGAGGCCGCGGACGCTTTCGAGCACGTCGCGAACACCGTGGAGACCATCGCGGTCAAGGAGTCCTGAACCACGTGGACACCTTCGCTCTGGTCGTGACCATCGGTGTCGCGCTCGGATTCACCTACACCAATGGCTTCCACGACTCCGCGAACGCGATCGCGACCTCCGTCTCCACCCGTGCGCTGACCCCCCGGGTGGCGCTGGCGATGGCCGCCGTGATGAACCTGGCCGGCGCGTTCCTCGGCCAGGGAGTGGCCAAGACGGTCAGCGAGGGCCTGATCGCCACGCCCCAGGGCAGCAAGGGGATGGGCATCCTCTTCGCCGCGCTGCTCGGCGCGATCGTCTGGAACCTCGTCACCTGGTACTTCGGGCTGCCGTCGTCCTCCTCCCACGCGCTGTTCGGCGGCATGGTCGGCGCGGCGCTGGCGGGCGGTACGGAGGTGATCTGGTCCGGCGTGCTGGAGAAGGTCGTCATCCCGATGTTCGTCTCGCCGTTCGTCGGGCTGATCGCCGGCTATCTGGTGATGGTCGCCATCCTGTGGATGTTCCGGAAGGCCAATCCGCACAAGGCCAAGCGCGGCTTCCGGATCGCCCAGACCGTCTCGGCGGCGGCGATGGCACTCGGCCACGGCCTCCAGGACGCGCAGAAGACCATGGGCATCGTGGTGATGGCGCTGGTCATCGCCGATGTGGAACAGCAGGGCGACGAGATCCCGGTCTGGGTCAAGATCGCCTGTGCGGTGATGCTGTCACTGGGGACGTACGCGGGCGGCTGGCGCATCATGCGGACGCTCGGGCGCAAGATCATCGAGCTGGATCCGCCGCAGGGGTTCGCGGCGGAGACGACTGGGGCGTCGATCATGTTCGGGTCGGCGTTCCTGTTCCACGCGCCGATCTCGACGACGCACGTGATCACCTCGGCGATTATGGGGGTGGGGGCGACGAAGCGGCTGAACGCGGTGCGGTGGGGGGTTGCGAAGAACATCATTCTGGGGTGGTTCATTACGATGCCGGCGGCGGCGGCGGTGGCGGCGACGAGTTATGGCGTGGTCTGGCTGATCTTCGGCTGATGCCGGGGGTGCGTTGTCCGGGGCTCGGCCCCGGGGGTGGCGCGGTTGCCTCCGGCGGGGCTTGGTTTTGGTCACCCTGGTCCGGGGTGGGCGCCGCCTCAATCGCCGGCTGGGCTGTTGTTGGTGCGGGTTGCCCGTTTGCTCGGGTTGGGTGCTTGTTGGTGCGGGTTGGGTGCCGCTCCGGTTCGGCACTGGGGCTGCATGATTTACGGCGCATGTGCCGCCCTTGTTTTGGTCTTTCTCCTGTGCGCCACAAATCACGCTTGACGCCCCAGTACCGCTCCTGCGCGTCCCCCCTTCCGCGAGTAAGCCCAGTGCGTGATGACGGTGCTTTGCCCGTCTGCGCGTTCCGAGTCGGTTTCACAAGGCGGGGAACCCGGGTCCGGAAGGTCGTCCGGGGGTGGGTGGGTGATGGGCGTCAGAGTGGGCGGGTGCTTCTGGGCGGGCGCTCCCGCACCGGAAACAGGCTGCTTGGGGTGGGGGGCTGCTTATCGGGCGATGCTCGTGGAGGGGGTGTGCAGGGTCGTCCCCGGAAGAGTCGGCGGTAAGACCGGGGTGCACGGGACAAGCGGGCCGGTTTCCGCCGGCTCTGAGGAGTCGAGCCCGGAGGACCCCCGGGCCGCCATGACACAAGCACTCCCGCCCCGTACCCGCGCACCGGAGGGGAGTGAACGGAGCAAGGCCCCGAGGCACTGCAAGGCGCCGAAGGCGTCTGTAGGCCCGCACCCCGGGCAACCCGAAACAACACAGGCGACGACATCTCACCGCCCCCACACCCGCCCGCACCAGCGGACAACAGCACCAAACTCAGCCTCGCTGGGGGTACCTCCCAGGCGAAGCTCTGGGGGAGATTGAGGCGCCGGGGCCGGGCGGAGCCCCGGAAAGGCACCCGCACCCCGGGCATGGCATGGGGGACGCGCGCATGCCCGGGCCCGCCCTCGGGGGAGAAGAGGGCGGGCCCGGGGGTCCTGGGGTGGCACCGCCATGCAGCACCGCAGGACGAGTGGGGGTGGCGGGATCAGCCGAAGCGGCCGGAGATGTAGTCCTCCGTCGCCTGCACCGACGGGTTCGCGAAGATCCGTTCCGTTTCGTCTATTTCGATCAGCCTGCCGGGCTGTCCCACCGCGGCGAGGTTGAAGAAGGCCGTCCGGTCGGAGACCCGCGCCGCCTGCTGCATGTTGTGGGTCACGATCACGATCGTGAACCGCTCCTTCAGCTCACCGATCAGGTCCTCGATCGCCAGCGTGGAGATCGGGTCCAGGGCCGAGCAGGGCTCGTCCATCAGCAGGACCTCCGGCTCGACCGCGATCGCGCGGGCGATGCAGAGCCGCTGCTGCTGGCCGCCCGAGAGGCCGGAGCCCGGCTTGTTGAGGCGGTCCTTGACCTCGTTCCAGAGGTTGGCGCCGCGCAGCGACTTCTCGACCACGTCGGCCAGCTTGTTCTTCTTGTAGGCGCCGTTCAGGCGCAGACCCGCCGCCACATTGTCGAAGATCGACATTGTGGGGAAGGGGTTGGGGCGCTGGAAGACCATGCCGACGGTGCGGCGCACCGTGACCGGGTCGACGCTGCTGCCGTAGAGGTTCTCGTCGTCCAGCAGCACCTTGCCCTCGACCCGGCCGCCGGGGGTGACCTCGTGCATCCGGTTGAGGGTGCGCAGGAAGGTGGACTTGCCGCAGCCGGAGGGGCCGATGAAGGCCGTCACCGAGCGCGGCTCCACGGTCATCGAGATGTCCTCGATCGCCTTGTGGTTGCCGTAGTAGGCCGTCAGTCCGCTGACATCGATTCGCTTGGCCATGGTCAGATCACTTTCAGGATGACATAAACGGCGTAAGCCGCGTATGGCTGCTTAACGGCCGGTCTTCGGGGCTTTCCAGCGGGCGATGCCCCGGGCCACCAGGTTGAGGATCATGACGAAGGCGATCAGGACGAGCGCGGCCGCCCAGGCGCGGTCGTACGACGCCTCGCTGCCGACCCGGTACTGCTCCCAGATGTAGAAGGGGAGCGAGGACTGGGCGCCTTCGAACGGATTGGCGTTGATCAGCTGGCTGCCGAAGACCAGCAGCATGATCGGGGCGGTCTCGCCGGCGATGCGGGCGATCGCCAGCATCACACCGGTGGTGATTCCGCCGAGCGCGGTCGGGATGACCACCTTGAGGATGGTGCGCCACTTCGGCACCCCGAGGGCGAGCGACGCCTCGCGCAGCTCGTTGGGGACCAGCTTCAGCATCTCCTCGGTGGAGCGGACCACGACCGGGATCATCAGGATCGCCAGCGCCATCGCGCCCATCAGCCCGGACGGGCTCAGACCGAACATCAGCATGATCGAGAGGATGAAGAGTCCGGCGACGATCGACGGGATGCCCGTCATCACGTCCACGAAGAAGGTGACGGCCTTCGCCAGCGCGCCCTTGCCGTACTCGACCAGATAGATCGCGGTCAGCAGGCCGAGCGGGGCCGAGACCGCGGTGGCGAGGCCGACCTGCTGGAGGGTGCCGACGATCGCGTGGTAGACGCCGCCGCCCGGTTCGAAGCCGGGGACACCCGCCATCGAGTGGGTGAGGAAGTAGCCGTCGAGCACCTTCACACCGCGGCTGACGGTCACCCAGATCAGTGAGAGCAGCGGGACGACGGCGAGGATGAAGCAGACCCAGACGATGCTGGTGGCGAGCCGGTCCGTGGCCTGGCGGCGGTTCTCGACCGCCGAGGTGACGGCGTAGGAGATGACCAGGAAGAAGAGGGCGGAGACCAGGCCCCACTGGGTCCGGCTCTGCCAGCCGGCGAGCGCGCCCAGGCCGCAGCCGAGGACGAGGCCCGCGGCGGCGAAGCCGAGGGGGGCCCAGCGCGGCAGCGCCCTGCTGCTCAGGCTGTTCACGGGGGCGGGGGGCGGGGTGGGTGCCGGGGTGTCCCGGACGGCGGTCTGGCTCATGCGTTGGCCCCCGAGTACTCCTTGCGGCGGGCGATGATGAGCCGGGCCGCGCCGTTGACCAGCAGGGTCAGGATGAACAGCACCAGGCCGGAGGCGATCAGGGCGTCCCGGCCCAGCTCATTGGCCTCGTCGAACTTGGCCGCGATGTTCTGGGCGAAGGTGCCGCCGCCCGGGTCGAGGACATGGAGCGAGATGACGAAGCTCGGCGAGAGCACGGTGGCGACGGCCATCGTCTCGCCCAGTGCCCGGCCCAGGCCCAGCATCGACGCCGAGATCACTCCCGAGCGGCCGAAGGGGAGCACCGACATCCGGATGACCTCCCAGCGGGTGGCGCCGAGCGCGATGGCGGCCTCCTCGTTCATCTTCGGGACCTGGAGGAAGACCTCGCGGCTGACGCTGGTCACGATCGGCAGGATCATGATCGCCAGCAGTACGCCCACGGTGAAGAGCGAGCGGGCGACCCCGATCTCGGTCTTGTCGAAGACATAGGTCCAGCTGAACCAGTCGTCCAGCCAGAGGTTGAGCCCCTCCAGATACGGGACGAGGAAGAGCGCACCCCAGATGCCGTAGATGATCGACGGCACGGCGGCCAGCAGATCGACCACGTAACCGATCGGCGCGGCGAGCCGGCGCGGGGCGTAGTGCGAGATGAAGAGCGCGATGCCGACCGCGATCGGCACGGCGATCAGCATGGCGATGACCGAGCTGACGATGGTGCCGAAGAGCAGCACCGCGATGCCGAAGACCGGCGGGTTCCCGGCCGGGTTCCACTCGAAGGTGGTGAGGAAGTTGCCCTCGTCCGCCGAGATGGCGATGGCGGCCCGGTAGGCGAGGAAGACGGCGATCGACGCCATGAGGACCAGCAGCAGAATGCCCGAGCCCCGGGAGAGCGCCAGGAAGATCTTGTCGCCCGCGCGGCCGCTGGGCCGGGGCTTCGGTTCCAGGAGGGGCGATCCGGTCGGCGGGGCGGGGGTTCCCCCGGGCCCGGCGGGTCCGGGGGGAGAGTCCATGGGAGTGGTGGAAACCATGTTCTTTCCGGTCTGTGTGGGGGAGCGGTTCGGCTCCCCTGGCGGCGGTGCACCGGAGGGACGGGAAGGACGGGTGGGAGGCGGTGGCGGGGGCGGGGGCCCCGCCACCGCTCCGGGCTACTTCAGGCCGGCGACGGTCTCGCGGACCTTCGCGTTGATCTCGGCCGGGATCGGGGCGTAACCGGCGTCCGAGAGCACCTTCTGGCCCTCGTCGCTCGCGGTGTATCCCAGGAAGGACTTGACGGTGCTCAGGGTCTCCGGCTTGTTGCCGCTGTCGCAGACGACCTCGTAGGTCACCAGGATGATCGGGTACGCGCCGTCGGCCTTGGTGGTGTAGTCGAGCTCCAGCGCCAGGTCCTTGCCGGTGCCCTTCACCTTCGCGGCGGCGATCGCCTTGGAGGCGTTCTCCGAGGTGGCCTCGACCGGGGCGGCGGCGCCCGTGTCGATGCTCACGGTCCGGATGGACTGCGAGGTGGCGTAGGAGAGCTCGAAGTAGCCGATCGCGCCGTCCACCTGCTTGACCTGCGCGGCGACACCGGAGGAGCCGGAGGCCGCCTGGCCGCCGGGGGCGGGCCACGCCTTCTCGGCCTCGTACGGCCACTCCGCCTTCGCGGTGGCGCCGAGGTACTTGCCGAGGTTCTGGGTGGTGCCGGAGTCCTCGGAGCGGTGGAACGCCTGGATCGCCTTGTCCGGGAGGTCCGCGCCGTCGTTCAGCTTGGTGATCGCCGGGTCGTTCCACTTCTTGATCTTGCCGTTGAAGATCTTGGCGATGGTCGGGGCGTCCAGGTTCAGCTTGTCGACGCCGTCGAGGTTGTAGCCGATCGCGATCGGGCCGCCGACCATGGGCAGGTTGATGCCCTGGCCGCTCTTGCAGATCTTCTTCGACTCGGCGACCTCCTCGGGCTTGAGCGCCGAGTCGGAACCGGCGAACCCGACCGTCCCCTGGTTGAAGGCGACGATGCCCTCGCCGGAGGAGGAGGACTTGTAGTTGATCTCCACGCCCGAGCAGGCGGCCATGTAGTTCTTGACCCACAGGTCCATGGCGTTCTTCTGCGCACTCGAACCGGAGGCGAGCAGCTTGCCGGTGGCCCCGTCGCACTTGATGTTCGACGCGGCGCCGGTCCGGCCGTCTCCGCCGCCGGTGCCGGCGGTGTTGTCGTCCGAGCCACACGCCGTGAGAACCAGTGCGCCGGTGACGGCCAGGGCGCCGAGTGCGGTGGCGCGAAGCCCGTTCTTGCGCTGAAGCTTCACTTTCGGGTGTTTCCTTCCAGAAGCCGCTCGGACGTTTGACCGTGAACCATGACCGTGGCCTGACGTTCGACGGCGGCGTATGTCGGGTGTGGGAGAGCCGGCCCTGTGCCGGTCACCGCGTAAGGCCGAAATTAAGCAGATCAGGTGAAGCCGCCCACGGGAGAGAGTGAACGCCAGGTGAACCGTGTCGGGCGGCTGGGTGCGCCGCCCCGGGGAGCCCGTACGGGGGTGCGCCGAGTGGCGCACGGGGCCGGGCGGGCGGGCGCGGGCCCGGCGGATCCGGCGGACGGGGTGGACACGGCGAATCCGCGGGAACGGTCCACCTCCTCACTCCGGGGCGGAGCCCCCCGCGTCGTCCCGGCCCCGCGCGTGACCCGTGCGGGGTGATCTGTCCGGGAAATCAACCCGCAAGGTAACGCGCCCCGGGCGCCCGCGCGCCGGGAACACACGGGGGCGCGGCGGCGTGTTGACGGGCGCCGGGCGGCGGGTCAGCGCTCCGGGGCCGGGTCCGGGGTCCGCTCCGGGGTGCGGTTCAGGGTGTCGAGGAAGGCCGTCACGAGCTCCCGGTCCCGTATCTGCGTCAGCCGGCCGCGGGCGGCGGCGGGGGAGAGCCAGACGAGCCGGTCGACCTCGCTGTTGGGGGCGAAGGAGCCGCCGGTGTCCCGGGCGGCCCAGTAGCGGACCTCCTTGGGCCGGCCGTCGACCTCGTAGCGGACGGTCGGCAGCGCGGGTCCGAGCGCGCAGTCGCGCCCGGTCTCCTCCAGGACCTCGCGCAGGGCGGCGGCCCGGAATTCCTCGCCGCGCTTGAGCTTGCCCTTCGGATGGGACCAGTCGTCGTACTTGGGGCGGTGGACGAGACAGATCTCCACGCCGTCGCCGCACGGGGAGACGCGCCACAGCACGCATCCCGCCGCGAGCACCGGCCCGTCGCCGGGGGTCACCGGACCGCTCCCGGCAGCGCCGGGCCCTCCGCGCGGCCGGTCCGGCCGTGGCCGGGGATCCGCGCCCAGAGCTCGTGGAAGGCGAACCGGACGGCCTCCACCTCGTGCCGCTGGTCGGCGTGGAGGATGCCCAGCGCGTACGCGGTCGCCGGGGCGATCCGGGGGGTGCGGGCGGCCTCCGCCGCCGCTGCCGCCGCCTCCGCGGCGTCCCGGTGCCGGTCCAGGAGCGCCCCGGCGCGGCGCAGCGCCGCCATGGCCGGATCCGGCTCACCGGCCAGCACCTCGCCGGCGTACCGGTGCAGCCGCAGCAGCCGGCGCACCCGGTGCCACGGGGCGTCCTGCGCCTCGGAGGAGGCGATGGCGAGGCCGTTCATCAGTGCCTCCGCGTGGTGGAGCCGGCCCGCGGGGGCCGGCGGAAGGGCGGCCACCGCGTGCAGCAGCCGCTCTTCGGCGGCGGGGACCGGCAGCGGTTCCGGGAGGGGGTGCGGTACGGGGACGAGGGGGATCTCCGAGGCGAGTACGGCGACGGAGTCCGCGAGGGCGTGGAAGCGGGCGGAGCCCAGTGCCCGGAGGGCGGCCGAGTGGGCCCGGGTCCTGGCCGGATCGAGCCGGCGCTCCAGCAGGGCGGCGGCGCGGGCGGCGCCGGCGGTGAGGGTGCCGCGCCCGGCGGCCGGGGCGGGTCCGCGGCCGGTGCGTCCGCCGGCCGGGCGGGGCAGCGCCGCCCGCCCGCCCGCGGGCCCGTGGCCGGTGCCGTCCTGCCCGCTGTGCCCGCCGGTGCCGGCCGGGGCTCCGGAGAGCCGGCCGAGCGCGTCCAGCAGCCGGTTCAGCCGGGAGAGGCAGGCGTGTTCCTCGGCGAGTACGGCGGAGAGCCAGTTCAGTTCGGTACGGAGCCGGTCCGCCCAGACCGGGTCGAGCAGCGGGCGGAAGGTGTGGAGCGTGCCGCTGATCCGGCGGGAGGACATCCGCAGGGCGCGGGCGGCGTGCTCCGCCGCGGCTCCCTCCGGGCCCGCGCCCCCGCCGCTCTCCTCGTGGAGCCGCAGTCCGCGCAGGAACTCCGCCGCCCGGTCGTTCAGATACGCGGTGAGCGCGGCCGTGGCGGGCGGCCCCGGGAGACCGGGGCCGCCGGCGGTCCGGCCGGCCCCGGACACGCGGTCCGGGGCCGGCACTCTCCCCCGGGCGGGGAGTCGTGTCACATCAGGGTTGGGCACGCCTTCGCCTCCGGGCGTCAATGAGCATCTCCTGCACATTCCGCAGCGGCTGGCCCTCGGGGTCGGTCGCATGGCGGGTCCAGGCCCCGTCCGGGCCCAGGTGCCAGGAGGACGTGGAATCGGACATCCCGGTCTCCATGAACCGGGTCAGTGCCGCGCGGTGCGCCGGGTCGGTGACCCTGACCAGCGCTTCGATCCGGCGGTCGAGATTGCGGTGCATCATGTCGGCGCTGCCGAACCACACCTCGGGCTCGCCGCCGTTGCCGAAGGCGAAGACCCGGGAGTGCTCCAGGAACCGCCCCAGCACCGAGCGGACCCGGATGTTCTCGGAGAGCCCGGTGACACCCGGCCGGATGGCGCAGATGCCGCGTACCCAGATGTCCACCGGCACCCCGGCCATCGACGCCCGGTAGCAGGCGTCGATGATCGCCTCGTCCACCATCGAGTTGACCTTGATGCGGACATAGGCGGGCCGGCCCGCGCGGTGGTGCGCGGCCTCCTTGTTGATGCGGGAGACCAGTCCGTCGCGGAGCGACTTGGGGGCCACCAGGAGCCGGCGGTAGGTCTCGCGCCGGGAGTAGCCCGAGAGCCGGTTGAAGAGGTCGGAGAGGTCCGCGCCGACCTGCGGGTCGGCGGTGAGCAGCCCCAGGTCCTCGTAGAGCCTGGCGGTCTTGGGGTGGTAGTTCCCGGTGCCGACATGGCTGTAGCGGCGCAGGGTCTCACCCTCCTGGCGGACCACCAGGGAGAGCTTGCAGTGGGTCTTCAGGCCCACCAGGCCGTAGACGACATGGCAGCCGGACTCCTCCAGCTTCCTGGCCCACTTGATGTTGGCCTGTTCGTCGAAGCGGGCCTTGATCTCGACCAGGACCAGCACCTGCTTGCCGGATTCGGCCGCGTCGATCAGCGCGTCCACTATCGGGGAGTCGCCGGAGGTCCGGTAGAGCGTCTGCTTGATCGCGAGGACGTCCGGGTCGGCGGCGGCCTGCTCCAGGAACGCCTGGACGGAGGTGGAGAAGCTGTCGTACGGGTGGTGCAGCAGGACGTCCCGCTCGCGCAGTGCCATGAAGATGTCGGGCGCGGAGGCGGACTCGACCTCGGCGAGGTCGCGGTGGGTGCCCGCGATGAACTTCTTGTACTTCAGCTCGGGCCGGTCCTGGGAGGCGATGCCGAAGAGACCGGTCAGATCGAGCGGGCCGGGCAGCGGATAGACCTCGGCGTCGGTGATCTTCAGCTCGCGGACCAGCAGATCGAGGACGTACGGGTCGATCGACTCCTCGACCTCCAGCCGGACCGGCGGGCCGAAGCGGCGCCGCATCAGCTCTTTCTCCAGCGCCTTGAGGAGGTTCTCGGCGTCGTCCTCCTCGACCTCCAGGTCCTCGTTGCGGGTGACCCGGAACATGTGGTGCGCCAGCACCTCCATACCGGGGAAGAGCTCCTCCAGATGGGCCGCGATGACGTCCTCCAGCGGGACGTACCGCTGGGGCGACGCCTCCAGGAAGCGGGTGAGCAGCGGCGGGACCTTGACCCGGGCGAAGTGGCGGTGCCCGCTGACGGGGTTGCGGACCACGACGGCCAGATTGAGGGAGAGCCCGGAGATGTACGGGAAGGGGTGGGCCGGGTCCACCGCCAGCGGGGTGAGCACCGGGAAGATCCGCTGCCGGAAGAGGGTGAAGAGCCGGGCCTGCTCCTTCTCGGTCAGATCCGGCCAGCGGATGAGGTGGATGCCCTCGTCGGCCAGCGCGGGCGAGATGTCCTGCTGGAAGGTGGCGGCATGCCGGGCCATCAGCTCGCGGGAGCGGGTCCAGATCAGATCCAGCACCTCGCGCGGCTGGAGGCCGGAGGCGGAGCGGGTGGCGACCCCGGTGGCGATGCGCCGTTTGAGGCCGGCGACCCGGACCATGAAGAACTCGTCCAGGTTGGACGCGAAGATGGCGAGGAAGTTAGCCCGTTCGAGGAGGGGGGTCGCCGGATCCTCGGCGAGTTCCAGCACTCGTTCGTTGAAGGCGAGCCAGCTCCGCTCCCGGTCCAGGAAGCGTCCCTGGGGCAGTTCGCCGCCCGGGCCGCCGTGTTCCTCCTCGTCGTACGCGTCGAGATCCGCGTCGAGATCGGGCTCCAGGTCGGAGACCGTGGCGGCGACCGTGTGCGGCCGGTGCGCGGCTATGGAACCGATGGACGGCTGGGGATGCTGGACCGATGCCTCGGCGGGCTGCTGACTCATGAACCCATTCTTCCGCGTGGTGGGCGGAACGAGCGCGTCGGAGCGGGCCGGGGGGATCACGGCGTCCGGCGGAATGGTGACCGAGTCGGGTACAGCGGGCTGCATTGAGTGAGGATCGCAACGCTGTCTGAATGGCCGGTTAAGAGGATATGACGCTGGGGAATCGATGCGGCGCCCGCTGGGATACCGGCGCTGAGCTGCGAGGTTTCCGGGCCGGATGGGGTGTGGGGGCCTCGGTGATCAAGGAAGGGCGCCCGGATGGCGGGATTCCGCCGGGGTGGGCGGACCGGTGTCCGGGCTTCGGCCCCGGGGCGGGCTCCCCGGGGCCGCCGCCGGTCAGGACTCCGTGCGGTACATCAGATCGACCTCGTGGGTGATGAAGCCCAGCCGTTCGTAGACGGTCACCGCGGCCGTGTTGTCCGCGTCCACATAGAGCATCGCCGCGGGCAGCCGCTGTGCCGCCAGATGGCGCAGTCCGATCGCGGTGAGCGCCTTGCCGAGGCCGCCGCCCTGGGCGTCGGGCCGGATGCCGACCACGTACACCTCGCCGAGCCGCTCCGCGGCGTGGACCTTGGTCCAGTGGAAGCCGATGAGCTCGCCGTCCCGCTCGGCGAGGAAGAATCCGGCCGGGTCGAACCAGGGCTCGCCCTTGCGGTCGTCCAGGTCCCGCTGGGTGAGGGAGCCCTGCTCGGGGTGGTGGGCGAAGGCGGCGGCGTTCACCGCGAGCCAGGCGGCGTCGTCCTGCCCGGGGACGAAGGTGCGCACACTCACCCCGGGCGGCAGCACCGGCTCGGGGAGGTCGAGCGGCTCCAGCGGCCTGCGCAGCTGGCGCAGTTCGCGGAAGAGGGTGAGGCCGAGCACCTGGGCCAGATGGCGGGCGGCCGAGCGCCCGCCGTGCGCCCAGACCCGCAGCCGCTTGCCGGAGGCGGCGAGCAGCGCGCTGCCGAGTGCCCGGCCGTGGCCCTGCCCCCGGTGCGAGGGGTGGACGACCAGTTCGGCGGCCGGGGCCTCGACCGGGTCGGTGTCCTCCAGCTGCGCGTATCCGACGAGCTCGCCGCCGGCGGTCAGCAGCAGATGGCGCACGCCCTCCCGCCGGCCGCCGCGGAGCTGGAGCCGTCCCTGCTCGGAGACGGCCTGGGTCCCGTCGGACGCGGCGGCCTCCGCGAGCAGGGTGAGTACGGCATCGGCCTGTTCCGCCGTCGGCTCGTCGAGGGTTTCGATCTGCCTGCCGGGCCCGGGGGGAACTGCGTCGGTCGTCATGGGGACAGCCTAGGACGGCGCCCCCGAGAGCAGCAGGAGGGGCAGCGGCGGGGCGCAACAGTGGGACGGGCGTCGCACCCGAATCATGGTGCCGTGACACAGTGTTGGCGCACACTCATTGCCTCGCGAAGGGGAGGGGCCGCCATGCCGCCGAGGAGTTATCCGACCGCCCGACAGCGGCGGCTGGGGGCGGAATTGCGGAAACTGCGCGAACGGGCGGGGATGTCCGGCGCCACCGCCGCCGCGTTCCTGGGCGGTGAGCGGGCCCAGATCAGCCATATCGAATCCGGCCGTTACGGGGTGAGCGCCGAGCGCGTGCGCCGGCTGGCCGCCCACTACTCCGCGACCGACCGGCATCTCGTCGACGCGCTGGCGCAGATGGCGGAGGAACGCACCAAGGGCTGGTGGGAGGCGTACCGGGGGGTGCTGTCGCCCGGTTTCCCCGATCTGGCCGAGCTGGAGCACCACGCCACCGGGGTCCGCCAGATCCAGATGCTGCACATCCCCGGACTCCTCCAGACCCGGGAGTACGCCCGGGAGTTGATCCTCGGCGGGGTCGCGGGGCTCCCGGAGGCCGAGCTCGCTCCCCGGGTGGAGTTCCGGATATCCCGGCGGGGGATCTTCGACCGCCCGGTGCCGACCCGGTACGAGGCACTGGTGCACGAGGCCGCGCTGCGGATGCGGTACTGCTCGGACGAGGTCATGCGCGGGCAGCTGGAGTTTCTGCACGAGGTCTCGCACTGGCCGAGTGTCACGGTGCGGGTGATCCCCTTCGGCGCCCGGATCACCGGTTCGGTCCATTCGATGATGTACGCGAGCGCCGGCATTCCGCCGCTGGACACGGTCCAGCTGGACAGCGCCTTCGGCAGTGGATTCCTGGACGCCGAGCCGCAGCTGGCGCGGTACCGGGTGCTGCTGGAGTCGGCGGGGGCGGCCGCCCTCGACCCCGATGAATCGCGCACCGCGCTGCGGCGCATATCCCGGGAACGGTGAGTTCTTCCGCATGTCCGAGGCAATCCACTGGCAGAAGTCGTCGTTCTCGGGTGCGGACGACACTCAGGACTGTGTCGAGCTGGCCGGTGTCGACGGAATGATCCGCCTGCGCGAGAGCGACCACCCCGACCAGGTCATCACGATGCCCGTGGAGCGGCTGCGGTCGTTTCTGCGCGGCGTCAAGGCGGGCGAGTTCGACCATCTGACCGGAGGTCCGGCGGGCTGAACGCGCGGCGCCCCTCCTCGCCGTCCCGGCGGGCGCCGGCGGCCGGGTTCGGCACAACTGTGTGACGTCCCACTGTTGCGCCGTGGCGGAGCGCGGCGCTACCGTCGCTGTGCGTCGCCACCACGGGCCGGTTCCCGGCCATGCCACTGCGACAGGAGGCGAGACATGCTCGCGCCGTCCCACTCGGCGAGCCGGCCGGGGGCAATGCCGCCCTCGCGACGGATTCGCTCATCCCTGGTCCGCACCGGACTCCGGTACGAACTCCTGCTCCACCGGCCCTGTGCCGAGAACGAGAACGAACGCTGCCCCGAACCCCAGGAACTGGGCGCGCCCGACACCCCGCGCCGGGCGATCCGGGCCCTGCGCGACTCGGTGCGGGCGCGGGCCGCGCTGCTGGGCCCGCGCGACCGGTACGCCATTCTGGAGGCGCTCGACGACCACGGCGAGGGCGGGCTCTCCGGCGATGTGCAGGCGGTCGCCGCGCTCCACCGGGGCCTGCCGGTCGGTTTCGCCTTCACCTCGCTCAGCGGCGACCATCTCGAATGGGCGGTGCGCCCGGTGACCTTTCTCGCGCTGGTCCGGGTCCGGGACGGCGGTGCGGCCTGTCCGCCCGGCCGGAGCGCGGAGACGGCCGCCTTCGAGCCGCGCACCGTGCGCCCGGCGGTCCATCCGGCCCGCGGCCCGCGCACCGTACGGGCGGCGAGATCCGGTCCCGCCTCCGGCGGGCACAGCCGCGCACCGGCGCTCTGAGCCGTGCGGGCCGGGCGGAACACTCGTTTCCGCCCGGCCCGGCGGGGCCGCGCTCAGTAGATCTTGCGCGCCTTCGCCGCGGTGTTGCCGCAGAACGCCGCGTCGGTGACGGACGCCGCCCTGCTCCAGTCGCCGTTCTGGTTGGAGGCGACCGCACGCCGGCCGTTCTCCGTGGTCACGACCTCGGAGACGGAGCCGACGATCCCGCCGCTGTGGCCCCAGACCTTGGTGCCGCAACTGGTCTTGTAGGTGTAGACACCGAGGCCGTATCCGCCGCCCTCGCCCAGATCCCCGGCGGGCACCACGGTCTTCATGGCCCTGAGCTGCGCGGGCGGCAGCACCTTGCCGCCGAGCAGGGCACGGAAGAACCGGTTCAGATCGCCGGTGGTGGAGATGATGTCGCCGTCCGCCCAGCCCTGTGAGCCGTTCATCCTGGTGACGTCGTAGATCCTGGGCGCCGGCGTGGTGAAGTCGTAGAGGCTGGAGTACGCGCGGCTGCTCGGCTTCGGCAGGTGGACGCTGTTGCCGGGCTGGCTGGTGGAGGTGAGACCGAGCGGCTCGATGATGCGCTCGCGCACCGCGCGCTCATAGGCCGAGCCGGTCACCTTCTCGATGATCAGGCCGGCCAGGATGTAGTTGGTGTTGGAGTAACTGTGCTTGGCGCCGGGCTCGAAGAGCGGTGCGTGGCCCATGGCGACCCCGACATGGTATTCGGGCGGAATCGTGTCGTACCGGTGCTTCAGAAAGCCCGGGGCCAGCAGGTACTTCTTGACGTACTCCTCGTCGGCGAGATAGTCGAAGAGCCCGCTGGTGTGGTTGAGGAGCTGCCGTACGGTGATCTTCCGGCCGTCGTTGCCATGGCCCCGGACCACTCCCGGCAGATGCTTCTCCACCGTGTCGTCGAGATCGAGCTTCCCCTCGGCCTCCAGCTTCAGCAGTACGGTCGCCACGAAGGTCTTGGTGATGCTGGCGATCCGGAAGCGGTCGTTCACATCGCGCGGCTTCCCGGTGGTCCGGTTGCCGACGCCCGCGTGGTCCTTCCAGGAGCCGCCGCGGACGCTCTCCGCCGCGACCACGCCGGGGATTCCGCCCGCCACGATCGCCTCCATGGCCTGCCGGGCCGCCGGGTGCCCGCGCTCGCCCGCCTGCTCCGCGTGGGCGGGCGCGGCGAAGGCGGTGGCGGCCAGGGCCGCCGCCACGATCCCGGCCGCCCCGGCCCGTGCCGCGCTCCGGGCTATTCCGACGTGTGCTGTCATGTCCTGCTCCTCGCTGTGTGGTGTGTGCCGGTTCCCGGCGGCGGTGGTACGGGAAGGTCAGCGCCCGGACCCGGCCGCGGCCTCCCGGGCGGCCGTCCTCCCCCGCGGGCCCGTGTCCGGCTCCGCGGCGCTCGCGCCGGCCCTCGCCTCGGCGCCGTCGCAGAACCCGGCCGTCAGCAGCTCGGCGAGCCCGCCGTCGGACCAGTCCCCGTTGAGGTTGAAGGTGAAGGACCGGCTGCCGTCCTCCGAGGTCGCCGAGTACGAGGTGGAGCCGATCCAGCCGCCGCCGTGGCCGAAGATGGTCTTCTTGGTCTTTCCGCAGGTCAGAACATTCCGCTCCAGACCGAGCCCATAGCCGGAGCCGGCGTCGTCCGAGGCGGGGCTGATGGTCTTCATCTTCTTCAGCTGCGCGGCCGGCAGCAGCTTGCCGCCCAGCAGCGCGCGGTAGAACCGGTTCAGATCCCGCGAGTCGGAGATCATGTCGCCCTCGGCCCAGGACTGGGAGGCGTTCTGGTGGGTGACGTCGTGGATCCTGGTCGCGGCGGGGTCGAAGGAGAGCTTCGAATACGCCCGGCTGCTCGGCAGTTCCATCCGCGACCGGTTGCCGGGCGCGGTGGTGGCCCGCAGCCCCAGCGGCTCGATGACGCGCTCGCGCACCTCGCGCTCATAGGT
This sequence comes from Streptomyces sp. CAU 1734, assembly GCF_039888735.1. NCBI lineage: Bacteria > Bacillati > Actinomycetota > Actinomycetes > Kitasatosporales > Streptomycetaceae > Streptomyces > Streptomyces sp. CAU 1734. The sequence goes on along the minus strand of NZ_JBDQQP010000022.1, from coordinate 100,895 downwards.
CGAGCCGGTCACCTTCTCCATGATCAGGGCGGCGAGGACGTAATTGGTGTTGGAGTACGCGTAGTCCGTGCCGGGCTCGAAGCCGGGCGGGTGCTTCATCGCGGTGGCCACCGCCACCTGCGGGCTCCGGTAGTCGTAGCGGTGCTTCAGAAAGCCCCCGGCCGCCATGTACTTGTTCCGGTACTCGGTGTCGTTGAGGAAGTCGTATACGCCGCTGGTGTGCTCCAGCAGCTGCCGCACGGTGATCTTCCGGCCGTCGTGGCCGTTGCCCCGGACCAGGCCCGGCAGATGCTTCTCCACCGTGTCGCCGAGACCGAGCCTCCCCTCGGCCTCCAGCTGGAGCATCACCGTGGCGACAAAGGTCTTGGTGATGCTGGCGATCCGGAATTTGTCGTTGGTCCCGCGCGGCTTGCCGGTTCGGCGGTCACCGACGCCCGAGGTGCCCTTCCAGACCCGGTTTCCCTCTCTCACCTGCGCGGTCACCCCGGGGATGCCGCTCGCCACGATGGCGTCCATGGCCCGCTGCACCTCCGGCCGCTGCGGTGTCCGGTCCCCCTGCTGCGCCCGCGCGGAGGCGGTGAACGCCGTGGCGGCCAGGGCCGCCGCGGTGATGCCCACCAGCGCGGTGCGTGCCCCGATGCGTGCTCTCATGCCCGTACTCCTCACTCTTCCGCCCGTCCCGTGGTCGGCGGGGCGGGCGGTGTCGCTGTGCTGCCGTGCGCGGCGGCCGTCGCCGTGCCCGTACGTGCCCCCGCTTGATCCGGTTCCATTGGGTTTCCGATGGATCGGAGGGGCCTGTCCGGATTCATTCGGACGGCCGCCGGGGCGGGTGCGACGGGTCGGTGCGGTTCCGCCGCCGGAGCGGCCCTGTCCGTACGGCTGTGGTGTTCCGTGACGTGATCCCGTCCGGGCAGGGCCGCCGCGCAGCGGCATCGCCTGAAGTGACCTCGGGGGGAGGGGTTTTGGTTGATCGGCGTTCCGCTATGGCCGAATACCGCCGCTGGCGGAGAACGCACTTCCGGGCGCGATCCGGCCCCGGACGGCGCGCGAAGGCAATCAGGTCGTGACCTCATCCCTCTGTCGCGCTACGCGCGTTGACTCTAGGCTGCGCTCGCAGCCCCCCATTTCAACCGCCCAACCAGCAAGGGGAACGATGACACCCGTCCCGCAGAGCACCCAGCGCACGAGAACGGAGCGCCGGGTCAAGCGCACGCTCGCCGCGGTCGCCGGACTGGCCACCCTGGGGGCGCTGGTCGCCGCCATGCCCGCCGGATCCTCCGCGCAGCAGGGGAAGGACGAGCGACACCGGGGCAAGGACCGCACCGTCGACGTCCAGCTCCTCTCCTTCAACGACTTCCACGGCCATCTGCAGCCGCCCTCGGGCTCGGGCGGCCGGGTCACCCACACCAACCCGGACGGCACCACCCGGACCATCGACGCGGGCGGCGCCGAGTATCTGGCCACCCATCTGCGCGAGGCCCGCAAGGGGAATCGTTACTCCGTCACCGCCGCGGCCGGTGACCTGATCGGCGCCACCCCGATGCTCTCCGGGCTCTTCCACGACGAGCCCTCCATCGAGGCGCTGAACAAGCTGGAGCTCGACGTCAGCTCGGTCGGCAACCACGAGTTCGACGAGGGTGCCAAGGAGCTGGCCCGGATCCAGAAGGGCGGCTGTCACCCCACCGAGGGCTGCTACGAGAAGGGCAAGCGCTTCAAGGGCGCCGCCTTCCCGTACCTCACCGCCAACGTCAACCACGAGAAGACGGGCAAGCCGCTCCTCGACCCGTACTGGGTCTGGAAGGAGAACGGCGTCAAGATCGGCTTCATCGGAGTGACCCTGGAGGGCACCCCGGACATCGTCAACTCCGAGGGCATCAAGGGCCTGAAGTTCGCCGACGAGGTCGAGTCGATCAACAAGTACGCCCGGATCCTGGAGCGCCAGGGCGTCAAGGCGATCGTCGCGCTGCTGCACGAGGGCGGCTCGCCCGCCTCCTCCTCGTACAACTACAACTGCGACAGCCCCGGCCCCGGCGACGGGATCTCCGGCCCGATCGTGGAGATCGCCAGGAACGTCAGCCCGCAGGTCGACGCGATGGTGACGGGCCACACCCACCAGGCGTACGCCTGCTCCATCCCGGACCCCTCCGGCAACCCGCGCACCGTCACCTCGGCCGCCTCGGCGGGCCGGCTCTACACCGACACCACGCTGACCTACGACCGCCGCGTCGGCGACGTGGTCCGCACCTCGGTGAAGTCCGCCAACCACGTCGTCACCCGCGATGTGCCCAAGGCGCCGGACATCACCGCGCTGATCGACCGCTGGAACACGCTGGCCGCCCCGGTCGCCAACCGTCCCGTCGGCCACATCGCCGCCGACATCGAGAACCCGTTCACCGAGGAGCGCCCGCTGGGCAATCTGATCGCGGACGCACAGCTCGACGCGCTCGCCCCGGCCGACAAGGGCGGTGCGCAGCTCGCCCTGATGAACCCGGGCGGCATCCGCGCCCCGCTGACCCACAAGGCGTCCGGCGCCGAGGGCGACGGAGTGGTGACCTACGGCGAGGCGTTCACCGTGCAGCCGTTCACCAACATGATGAATGTGGTGGACCTGACCGGCGCCCAGCTGGTCACCGCGCTTCAGCAGCAGGTCAGCGGCTCGAACCAGGGCGCGCCCAAGATCCTCCAGGTCTCCCGGGGCTTCACCTACACCCTGGACATGACCAGGGCGGGTGCCGACCGGGTCGTCACCGGCTCGGTGCGGCTGAACGGCGAGCCGATCGACCCGGCGAGGACCTACCGGGTCGCCATGAATGAGTTCCTCACCGGCGGCGGCGACGGCTTCGCCGTCCTCAAGGAGCACAAGAACAAGCTCGTCGGAGCCTCCGACCTGGATGTCCTCATCGACACGCTCGCGAAGTCCAGCGCGTCCGCGCCGCTGACCCCGCCGGCGCCGGGACGGATCACCGTCATCAAGTAGGACGGTGGCACGAGGGCGGGGCGGCGGGGCCGGGAGGGCCCGCCGCCCCGCTTCCCTCTGTGCCGCGCGCCTCCCCGGCCTCCTCAGAAGGAGGGCGGTGCCGGGGGCCGCGGCGGGGCCGGTACCGCGGGCGGCGGCTCGGCGGCCCCGGGAAGGCTGATGGCCACCCGCGTACCGCCGCCGGCCGCCGGGGTCAGCTCCACCCCGCCGCCGGCCTGCTGCACCGTGCGCGCCACGATCGAGAGACCGAGCCCTGAGCCGGGCAGCGCCCGCGCCGACGGCGAGCGCCAGAACCGCTCGAAGACATGCGGCAGCTCATCGGCGGGAATCCCCGGCCCGTGGTCGCGCACCGTCAGCTGACCCGCCGCCAGCCGCACCTCCACCGTGCCGCCGGGCGGCGAGAACTTCACCGCGTTGTCCAGCACATTCACCAGCGCCCGCTCCAGCGCGGCCAGCTCGGCCCGCACCCACCAGGGCGCCAGCGAGGTCTCGAAGACCAGCTCCGGACCGCGCAGCCGGGCCCGCTCCAGCGCGGTGCCGGCGATCTCGTGCAGCGGCACCACCGTCAGCGGCCCGCCCTGCGCGGCGTCGGGCCGGGAGAGCTCCTGAAGATCCCCGATCAGCGCGGCCAGCTCGGTCAGCTGCGCCTTCACCGAGGCCAGCAGCGCGCGCCGGTCGTCCGGCGGAATCGCCCGGCCGGTCTGCTCGCTCCGCGCCAGCAGCTCGATATTGGTCCGCAGCGAGGTCAGCGGGGTGCGCAGCTCATGCCCCGCGTCCGCGATCAGCCGGGCCTGCCGGTCCCGGGAGGAGGCGAGCGCGGCGGTCATCGCGTTGAACGAACGCGAGAGCCGGGCGATCTCGTCCTCGCCGTCGGCCGGGATGTGGATGGTCAGATCCTCCGTGCGGGCCACATGCTCCACGGCCCCGGTCAGCCGGTCCACCGGCTTCAGCCCGGTCCGCGCCACCCACAGGCCCGCCAGGCCGGCGCCGATGACACCGAAGCCCGCGAGCCCGGAGAGCAGCAGCGCCAGCCGGTTCAGCGAGGTGTCGATCTCGTCCAGCGGCCGGGAGACCGAGACGGTGACCGGCAGGCCGTTGCCGATCCGCATCAGCGAGGTGTGCACCCGGACCGGCGAACCGTCGGCCGTGACGCTGTCGTGCAGCGCGCTCTTGCGCTTGCCGTTGGCGACCTCGACGTCCGAGGGCTTGACCTTCACCGGCTCCGAGTACGGCGCGACGCAGCGCCTGCCGTCCGGGGCCACCAGCTGGAAATAGGCGAAGGGCGGGAAGTCCTGGTCGACCCGGGCGTTGTTGTAGCAGTTGTCATAGGCCTGCTGGACGGCCTCGGCGGGCGCGGAGGTGTTGCGGAGCGTGTTGTTGAGCTCCGCGTTGAGCTGATTGCGGGTGAGCAGCCAGGAGACGACGGCCACCGCCGCCACGGCGATGGCGACCGCGACGGCGACCAGCAGGGCGAGCCGGGATCGGAGCGGAAGGGCGCGGAACCGGGCCGCCGGACCCGTCACGCCTCACCGCTCCCGGCCCGCAGCACATAGCCGACCCCGCGCACCGTGTGCACGAGCCGGGGCTCGCCGCCCGCTTCGGTCTTCCGGCGCAGATACATGACGTACACATCCAGTGAGTTGGAGCTGGGTTCGAAGTCGAAGCCCCAGACGGCCTTGAGGATCTGCTCCCGGGTGAGCACCTGACGGGGGTGGGCCAGCAGCAGTTCGAGCAGGGTGAACTCGGTCCGGGTCAGCTCCACCGCGCGCTCGCCCCGGTGGACCTCGCGGCTGGCCAGATCCATCCGCAGATCGGCGAAGGCCAGCACCTCGTGCCCGTCGTCCGCCGCGCCCGGGGCCTCCGCCCGCCCGGCGTAGGAGCTGCGGCGCAGCAGGGCGCGGATCCGGGCGAAGAGCTCGTCGAGCTCGAACGGCTTGACGAGATAGTCGTCGGCCCCGGCGTCCAGCCCGGTGACCCGGTCGCCGACGGTGTCCCGGGCGGTGAGCATCAGGATCGGCACGGTGGAGCCGGTGCTCCGGATCCGGCGGGCGGCGGTGAGGCCGTCCATCCTCGGCATCTGGATGTCCAGCACGATCAGCTCCGGCCGGTACGCCTCCGCCTTGGCGAGCGCGTCGGCGCCGTCGACGGCGGTCTCGGTGGCGTACCCCTCGAAGGCGAGGCTGCGCCGGAGGGCGTCACGGACTGCGGGCTCGTCGTCGACGATGAGGATGCGTTCGCCTTCACGGGGAGTGGTCGTCATGGGATCAGGGTTTCACGGCGGCCGGGACCGCACACGGAGCCGGTACGGGCTCCGTCGCGGTCAGCCTCCGGCGCGCAGATCGCCGAGGCTGTCCTTGACGGTGTCGACGGGGATGGCGAAGCCGAGCCCCACACTTCCGGCGGCCCCGTTGGCGGCGCTGGGCGAGTACATGGCGGAGTTGATGCCGATGATCTCCCCGCGCATATTGATCAGCGCGCCGCCGGAGTTCCCGGGGTTGAGGGACGCGTCGGTCTGGATGGCCTTGTAGGTGGTCTTCGACTCGCCGGTGTCGCCGTTGAACTGCCGGCCGCCGAATTCGAAGGGCCAGCCGGTGCCGTCCTGCCGCTGTTGCCGCTGGGCGCGGTCGGGCTCCTTGGCGACGGTGACATCGCGGTCGAGCGCGGAGACGATTCCGCTGGTCACGGTGCCGGTGAGGCCCTCGGGGGAGCCGATGGCCACGACTTCCTCGCCGACCTTGACGTCCTTGGAGTCGCCGAGCGCCGCGGCCCGCAGACCACTGGCCCCCCGCAGCTTGATCAGGGCGAGGTCCTTCTCCGGCTCGGTCCCGATCACATCGGCGGTGTATGTCTTCCCGTCGCTGAGCCGCACCTGGACGGTCTGGGCGCCGGAGAGCACATGGCTGTTGGTGACGATCTCGCCGTCGGAGGTGATGATCACCCCGGAGCCGGTGGACTGGCCGGCCCTGATCTCGACGATGCTGGGCATCAGGGCCTGGGCGACCCCGGCCACGGTTCCGGCGCTGGTGGTGGAGACGGTGGTGCCGCTGATCCCGGTGGAGCCCCGTGCGGCCTCGCTGCCGGCGGCCCGGTCGATCAGTACGGAGACGCCGCCCCCGATCGAGGCGGCGAGCACCGCGACGGCCAGCACCAGGCCGATCGGGCGCCTGCCGCGGCCCCGGTGCCGGGGTGCGGCGGCCGGGGGTTCGGCGGGGGGCGGCGGATAGGCGGCCCAGGGGGCGCCCGCGGCGGCGTCGTACGCCTGCGGATGGTACGGCGGGTGTGCCTCGTGGGCCTGATCGCGGTAGTGGTCCGTCATGCCCCCGACTCTCCCGGCCGCACATGAGAACCGTCTGAACTGCCACTGAGAAGCCGCGCAGAACTCGGTGGAAGCCGGATGAATCCCCGGCTCAGGTGGCGGCGGCGAGGGTGTCCGCGAGCCGGTCGGCGCCCGGGGCGCCGGCGGGCAGCGACCGGTAGAAGGCCACGGCACGGGTCCGGGTGAGACCGCCGCGGTAGCCGGGGGGCAGACTGCTGTACGCCTCGGCCGCGATGTGCGCCGCCTCGGCCCGCTCGCCGTCGTGCGCCCGGCAGGACGCCCGGTCGATGGCGATCAGCGCCCTGGTCATCAGCGAGGGCGCCCGGGAGAGCTCCAGGGCCCGCTCCTGGGCCTCGTACGCCCTGCGCGTCTCACCGAGCTGGGTCAGGGCCTGGCTGGCGTGGACGAAGTGCTTCTGGAGCGGATAGCCGAACCAGGTGTCGGTGCGCTGCTGCGGCACCAGGCGCTCGGCGATGGCCTCGGTGTCGGCGACCGCCTTCAGCGCCTTCTCCCGGTCGCCGGTGGCGGCATGCGCGCGGGCGGCGACGGCGGCGGCGAGCGCGGCGGCGGCGGACGGCTTGGCACCGGCCAGCTGCCGCGCCCGGGAGGCGAGCGCGGCGGCGGCCCGCGGTGCGCCGTAGTTCAGCGGGACCATGGCCTCGCGGCCGAGCACCCAGGAGTGCAGCAGCCGGTCGCCGGACTGTTCGGCGGCCCGTCCGGCCGTCCCGAACCAGCGGTGCGCCTCGCGGTGTTGACCGAGATCGTGCAGGACGATCGCGGTCATGCCGGCCATCCGTCCGGTGATGTAGCAGAGTTCCGTCCGGCTTTTCACGGTCTGGGGCCGGGAGAGCAGCGGATGCAACTCCGCGAAGTCCTCCAGGAGATGGGAAAGGACATCGCTGGGGTTCTGCCCCCGGTATCCGTATCCGTATCGCTCGGTCGTGGTCTCCCAGAATCCGATGTCGGCCGCGCTGGGGTCGGCGGCCAGCGCGGCATCGATATCGTGACGGGCGTTGGTCAAAGCGGCGAGCCCGGGACCGGCCAGTCCGGCAGCGAGCGCGCCGCGCAATAGGTTGCGGCGCTTCATGGGGTCGTCTCCGTCTTGGGTGTGGGGCCCCGGAGTTGTTGAAGCCTGTGCTTCCCGCGGCCTTTCCGCCAGGGCCGAGTCCCGGCCCCGATCGGCCGGTTCCGCCTTGACGGTGTCGAACATTTCTTCCGCTCCGGCAGCCGTGTCCGGTGCCAGGAGCACTGCCAATTCCTCAGTGGTCAGCTTGAGGAGCTTCGCGATCTTGGGGCGCTGCCAGGGGTGGGGCGCGGATCTGCCGCTCTCCCACCGCTGAACCGTGGTCCGGTCGGCGCCGACCTCTTCCGCGAACTTCTCCTGACTGTAACCGCATGACTTCCGATGCTGAATAAATCCGTGTCGTCTGGCGGTCATTCTCGTACCTCCGGCGCCGGAGAAAACTTCCCAGGTGAGAGTATCCGGTGCCGCAACTCCGCGGCAGAAGTGCGGCATTTGCGCGGTGGTGGCCGGAGCGGGCTCCCGGTTGACTCTCTCAGTCCAGCACCGACCGAGCCGAGGGGCAGCGATGAACGATCCCGGACGGGCCCAGCGGGCCGCCGTCATTCAGTCCGCCGACATCCCCCGCCGGGGCGAGTTCATACGCGTGTGCGCCGCTCCGGCTCTCACCCGGAAGAGTGCTCCGGGTAACCGCGATGCCAACCCGACGCCGTTCGGCGGGAGTTGGTTCGGCATTGGACTGAGGTGGTCGTTCATGAGTGCTGCAAACTACAACGAATATCGCTACCGGGTCGGCGAGGTGGTCACGGACACCGCCGGCAAGCGCGTCGGAAGGGTAATGGGCCATGTGGGAGGGCGAGTTCAGCTCCGCCCGCTGCACGGCGGTGTGGAGTGGGACGCGCTGCCGCAGAATCTGCGCAGGCTCACCTCGTCCGACGCGCTGAGCGCGGCGGTCGCCGAGGTCAACGCGCACAGCCGGCGGCGGGTCTGATCCGCCCGGCGGGAGCGCTCCCGCCCGCCGCCGGGGGCGGCGGCCACGCGTCCGGGGTGCCCGCGGCACGGCCGGCCGGGGTGATCGGGCCCCGGCCGAGCGGCCCCCGGGTGTTCTCCCGCGGTGCCCCGGTCCGGCCGCCGGTTCTCCCGGCCGGCGGCCTTCCTCCGGGTCGTGGGCGCCCTGGCGCGGGGCAGTGGCCCACCGGTGGGCGTTCAGGGGCCCGGGTCTCCGGGCGGGGGAGGGCCGGCGGGCGCGGCCCGGGGCTCAGCCGCAGCCGCAGGAGCGGCGGATGACCAGGCCCGACGGGAAGAGCCGGACCCGCTCGCGGCGGGAGCCGGCCAGCCGGAGGCTCTCGTCCAGGACCAGATCGACGGCGACCCGGGCCATCGCCGGACGGTCGGAGGAGACCGTGGTCAGCGGGGGGTCCGTCAGATGGGCTTCCTTCACATCGTCGAAGCCGGCCACCGCCAGCTCGCCCGGGACGTCGATGCGCAGCTCGCGGGCGGCCCGCAGCACGCCGATCGCCTGGTCGTCCGTGGAGCAGAAGATCGCCGGCGGGCGGTCCGGGCCCGACAGCAGCTTCAGGGCGACCTGATACGCCTCGTAGCGGTTGAAGGGGGCCTTGAAGAGCCGGCCCTCCACCGAGCGGCCGGATTCCAGCATCGCGCGGCGCCAGCCCTCGACATGGTCGGTGACCGGGTCGCCGACCGGCGGGGTGGTGTCCGGGCCGCCGAGGCAGGCCACATAGGGATAGCCGTGTTCCAGCAGATGGCGGGTGGCGAGCTGGGCGCCGCCGACGTCGTCCAGGACGACCGCGACGTCGTCGATCGCCTCGGGGCGCTCGTGCAGGAGCACGACCCGGGCCTCCCACGCCTCGATCTCCTGCGCGGCCTGCTCGGTCAGACCCTGGCTGACCAGGATCAGACCGGCGACCCGCATGCCGAGGAAGGCGCGGAGGTAGTGGACCTCGCGCTCCCGGCGGTAGTCGGAGTTCCCGACCAGCACCATTTTCCCGCGCTCGGCGGCCGCCTGCTCGACCGCGTGGGCCATCTCCGCGAAGAACGGCTGCCGTGCGTCGGGGACGATCATTCCTATGAGGTCGGTCCGCCGCGACGCCATCGCCTGGGCGACCCGGTCCGGTCGGTACCCCAGTTCCTTGATCGCGGCGAGTACTCGCTCGCGCGTGGCCGGGGCGACCGGCCGGGGTCCGTTGTTGATGACGTAGCTGACGACGGCGGTCGAAGTCCCCGCCAGTCGCGCCACATCGTCCCGCGTCACCTTGGCCACGCGCGGCAGTCTACGCGTGGTGACCTACCTCTGGGCAGGGCTTACAGCGGCTTTCTGCTGCTCGGCGGGTTCACCCGAACGGGTGAGTGCCGAGGCGGCCTCGGCGGCCTCCCGCTCCACCTTCTCGGGGGCGACGAAGCGGTAGCCGACATTCCGTACGGTGCCGATGAGCGACTCGTGCTCGGGGCCGAGCTTGGCGCGCAGCCGCCGGACATGGACGTCGACCGTCCGCGTACCGCCGAAATAGTCGTACCCCCAGACCTCCTGGAGCAGCTGGGCCCGGGTGAAGACCCGGCCGGGGTGCTGGGCGAGGTACTTCAGCAGCTCGAACTCCTTGAACGTGAGATCGAGCACCCGGCCCTTCAGCTTCGCGCTGTAGGTCGCCTCGTCCACCGAGAGATCGCCGTTGCGGATCTCCATGGGGGAGTCGTCGCAGCCGATCTGCCTGCGGCCCATCGCCAGCCGGAGCCGGGCCTCCACCTCGGCCGGTCCCGCCGTGTCGAGCAGGACGTCGTCGACACCCCAGTCGGCGGTGACGGCGGCGAGGCCGCCCTCGGTCACCACCAGGATCAGCGGGCTGCCGGGCCCGGTGGACCGCAGCAGCTGACAGAGCGACCGCACCTGCGGGAGCTCGCGGCGGCCGTCGATCAGGATCACATCGGCCCCGGGAGTGTCCACGAGGGCGGGGCCCTCGGCCGGTGCCACGCGCACGCTGTGCAGCAGCAGTCCGAGGGCGGGGAGTACCTCCGCCGACGGCTGGAGGGCATTCGTCAGCAGCAGAAGGGAACTCATCGCGCCCCACCTGCCCCGGTCCGGGTCATTGTTTGGTGCACGGTTCGCTCGCCCATAACGTCGGTTCCTCCTCGGTCCCTGCGAGGACGTTGGTGCGGCCCTGCTTTGTACGGTTGGTTCATCTGCTCGTAACAACGGTCAGAAAACACAAAAGGACCCGGGGGCTGCGTCGCCCGGATCCTCTCCGAGCACAATAGCTCACATGCGTTCCGAGCCAGAGGGCCGATTTCACAGTGCGGACGCCCTGCCGGCTTTGCGCGGCTCTTTCCGCGAAGCCCTGCGTACCACTCTTACCACTTTCGATCGCGTCCCGATCGAAGCCGAGTACAGACCGCGTACGGGGGCGCTCGAATCGCGCACAACCCGCCCTCGGGACGAGACCGCGATCGTGATCGCCCATGGTTTCAGCGGCTCGCTGGACCGGCCGTCGGTGCGCCGCGCGGCGGGCGTGTTCGCCGCCCACGCGGCCGTGGTGACCTTCTCCTTCCGTGGTCACGGCCGGTCCGGCGGGCGCTGCACGGTCGGTGACCGCGAGATTCTCGATCTGGCGGCGGCCGTCGCCTGGGCGCGTGAGCTGGGCCACCGGCGGGTGGTGACGGCGGGGTTCTCGATGGGCGGATCCGTGGTGCTGCGCCATGCCGCGCTGTACGGGCCGGGCGCCGGCCCCGGCCGGTCGCTGAGCCGGGGGCGTATCGAAGCGCGGGAGGCGCACAGGGCGCACGCCGCATATACGCAGAGTGACCCGCACGCCCCCGTGAACGGGGTGTCCGCCGCCGGTGCGGACGCCGTCGCCGCGGTGAGCGCGCCCGCCCGCTGGTTCTACCGGGGCACCGTTCCGATGCGGCGGCTGCACTGGGTGGTGTCCCGGCCGCTGGGCCGGGCGGTGGGCCGGTACGGGCTGCGCACCCGGATCGAACCGGCGGCGTGGGACCCCGTACCGCTCTCCCCGGTGGAGGCGGTGCCGCTGATCGCGCCGGCCCCGCTGCTGATCGTGCACGGCGACCGCGATCCGTACTTCCCGCTCGACCATCCCCGGGCCCTCGCCGCCGCCGCGGGAGCGGGGGATCCGGTCCGGCTCTGGCTGGAGCCGGGGATGGGCCACGCCGAGAACGCCGCCGGCGACCGGCTGCTCGGCCGGATCGGGGCCTGGCTCGCCGATCCGGAGTCCGCCGGCGATGGCTCATGATGGATGCGGACGACCGACAGGGGAGAGGCATATGCCGGCGGTGACCATCCGCTACTGGGCGGCGGCGAGGGCCGCGGCCGGGACCGACGCGGAGCCGTACGAGGCGGGCACGCTCGCCGAGGCCCTCGCGGGGGTCCGGCAGCGGCACCCCGGCGAGCTGACGCGCGTGCTGCGGCGGTGCTCGTTCCTGATCGACGGGGACCCCGTCGGGGTCCGGGACCATGAGACCGTACGGCTGGCCGAGGGCGGCACGGTCGAGGTGCTCCCGCCGTTCGCAGGAGGGTGAACCGCACAGCATGAGCAGTGACAGCAGCGATCAGCAGTATCCGTACGGGCAGCAGCCGGATCCGCACGGTACGGATCCGTACGGGCAGCCGGACCCCTACGGGCAGCAGCAGTACCACCAGCCGCAGCAGCAGCCGGGTCCGTACCACCAGCCGCAGCAGCAGCCGGGTCCGTACCACCAGCCGCAGGCACCCCGGGCGTACGGACAGAGCGGGCCGTACCAGTACCCGCAGCCCTCGCCGGGGGAGTACCAGGAGTCCGCCCAGACCTGGGAGGGCGAGACCTGGAGCACTCAGTACCAGCCGGCGGTGCCCGCCGCGCCCGCGCCCGGGCCGGCCGTTGAGGAGACCGCCCATCTGCCGCCGGTGCGGGAGGCGTACCCCCCGCAGGCGCACGGCGGCCACCGGCGGGCACCGGTCGCGCCCGCACCTCCCGGGTCGCTCCAGGGGGCGCTTCCGCTGCCGCCCGAGGCACCCGCCCCGCACCGCGCCGCCGGGCCCGGCACCCCCGCCGGACCCGCCGCCCCGGAGCCCGCCGAGGGCTACACCACCCCCACCACCGGCGGCAACGCCCGGATCACCGACGCTCAGCGGGCCCGTGCCGAGGGGCGCTCACCGATCATTCCGCCGGGGATCCAGCCGGCCGTGCTGACCGCCGGACTCGGCCTGCTCATCGCGGGCGGCGCGGCGATCGGCTCGTACGCCCTGCTGCTCCCGCTCGTCCTGCTCCAGGCCGTCACCGCGGCCGGCTGGTTCCGGCTGAACGGCATGTGGCCGGCCCGGCAGGGCATCGCGCTCGCCTTCGCCGGCGGGCTCGTCGCCGATGGCGTCCTGCTCACCGCCGGCCGGGAGAACGCCCCCGCCGCGATCCTCGGCACCCTCGGCGTCTGGGTGCTGATCACCCTCGTCCTCCAGCTCCGCAGCCATGCCAGCCCGGACGAACGCATGCAGGGCCTGATGGCCACCGTCGCCTCGGCGGCCCTGGCCGTCCTCGCGGCCGGATACTTCGCGGCCGCCGACGCGGCGGTGATCACCGGCGCGGTCGCGGTCGCCGCCGCCGTCGTGGTCCGCGCGCTGCCGCTGCCCGGGATCGTCTCCGTCGCCGCGGCCCTGGCCGCGGGCGCCGGTGCCGGTGCCCTCGCGGGCCGCTTGGCGGATCTCGGCTCCGGCGGGGTGCTGCTCGGACTGGGCGCCGGCGGCCTCGCGCTGATCGGACTGCGGGTGGCGAGCTATGACTATCCCTCCCGGTTCGTCCACTTCACGGCCGGGGTGGCGCTGCCGCTGACCGCTGCCGCGCCCGGCGTCTATCTGATCGGCCGGATGCTGGCCTGACCGGCCCGGATCCGGTGCCCGGGGCCGCGCGGCGGCCCCGGGCACCGGAACCAAAGGAGCCGCCCGTTCGTCGGTTCCCAGCGACAGGGTGTTGTCCGGAGCCGGGTGAAAGGGCGCGGAGAGCGGCCGAATCGCCAGCTGGGGGAGACCGATCATGCGCGCCGTGCGAATACTCCTGATCCTCGCCGTGGTCCTCGGCGGGATCTTCATCGCGGCGGACCGGATCGCGGTCCACTACGCGGAGTCCGAGGCCGCCGACCGGATCAGAAGCAGCCAGGATCTGAGCGACACCCCCGAGGTCTCGATCAAGGGCTTCCCCTTCCTCACCCAGGTCGCGGATCGCCGGCTCGAACGGGTCGACATCAGTCTCGCCGGGATCACCGCGAGCGCCGGCGGCCGGCCCGTGCGGGTCACCGAGGTCCGGGCCGAGCTGAGCGATGTGCTGATCCGGGGCAACTTCTCCTCCGCCGTCGCCGCGCGGGCCGACGGCTCCGCGAGGATCTCCTACGCCGATCTCGCCAGGTCCGCGCCCGGGGGTGCCACCGTCTCCTGGGCGGGTGCCGACCGGGCCGCGAAGAACCAGGTCAAGGTGACGGGTCCGCTGGTCCGGGTGCTGGAGGGGGCGGGGATACCGGTGCCCCGCGCCGTGGCGGACGCGCTGGGGGACCGCAGTGTCACCGTGCACAGCGAGGTCGAGCTCACCGGCGGCGACACGGTCCGGCTGAGGGCCGAGTCCCTGCCCGATCTGCCGGTGCCCGGCTTCGACACCGAGCTGCGCCGCGCCCTGGACTACGAGCTGAGGATCGAGCGCCTGCCCGTGGGCCTGAAGCTCGACCGCGCCCGGGTGGATCAGGGCGGGATCGAGTTCTCCGGCACCGGCAGGGATGTGGCGCTGGTGGGGTGAGGCCCCCGGGCCTCACCCGACGGCGGTGGCCATCCGCGGCAGCGCCGCGGCGGAGAGGATCACCGGAGGGGCGTACCAGCAGTAGTGGAGTAGCTAATTCCGGACCGGGATCCGGGTCAGCCGCTCCGTGACCGGGCCCGGATGGAAGGCGATGGTCAGCGGGACGCCGGTCTCCGCCGTCACCTCCGGGGCGAGGAGGGCCGGGAGCAAGGGTCCCGGCGTGAGCGGATTGGCGCCGGCGGTCCGCACCCTGTGCCGCGCCTTCTCTCCCCCGGGAGGGCGGTCAGTCCGGCAGATGGAGGGAGACCAGCCGGTCCAGATGGACCCCTGCCAGCAGCAGCGCGCGCTCGTCCCGGGCGACCTGTGCCGCGAACTCCGCTCCTTCCAGCGTGCTGATCACCGTGCTCGCCAGTTCGTCCGCCGTCCTGTCGTCGATGCCCGCCGCCCGCAGCCGCTCGCCGACCAGCCCCTGCCAGCGGGTGAACGCCTCGGCCGCCGCTTCCCGGATGTCCGGGAAGCGGGCGGCCGTGCCCAGCGCGGTGGCGGTGACCGGGCAGCCGTCGGCCCACTCCGAGGCGCGCAGCGACTCGGCCAGGCTGCGGGCGACGGCGCCGATCGCCGCGCCCGGATCGGGCTCGCTGTCCAGCAGCTCCCCGAGCACCCCGGAGAACTCCTCGTCCCCGCGGTGCACCGCGGCCACCGCCAGCTCCTGCTTCCCGCCGGGGAAGAAGTGGTAGACCGAGCCGAGCGTGGCCTCGGCCCGCTGCGAGATCTGCTTGATCCCGGTGCCCTCGTACCCCTGGCGCTGCATCAGCGCCGAGGCGGCCCGGACGATCCGCTCCCGTGTGCCGGGCCGGTCCTCGTCCGCCGCGGGCGTACCGTGCCGCTGTGTCCTGGTCTGCATCCCCCGAACGTACTGGATGGAACGTCCACTACAGAAGCCCCGCCCGCGCTTCCCCGGCCCGGTCGGCCGCATGGTGAGACGGCTCTGTCCGATGGGTAGAAGGCCAAGGGGGCCGAGACCTGGAAGGAGTGGTTCCGGACCCGGTGCAACCTCGTCTTCGTATCGAATAGTGGATGATCGTGTCTCGGTATTTGACACACCGGTGACATTGCGGGCGCTTCGTCCCTACGATCGGTCGCATGAAGCAGCGACAGGCGGATCTCACGAAGCGGCGGGCAGTCGACCTGTGCCGCGTCGCCGCCATGCTCTGTCGCGCCATCTGAGCGGGAGCGTTCGCTCCCCTGCCCCGGCCCTTCGACCCCTCTCACGGATCAGGGCCACCCGCTGTGCGCCGCGTACGCACGCCTCCCCGCGTCCCTCACGCTCCCGCACAGCTGATTCGCAAGCTTTCTTCGCACCGCCCGCCGCACACTGCCCCGGAGGAGAACAGCATGAGCCGCAGCGACGTCCTGGTTGACGCCGACTGGGTCGAGGCCCACATCGACGACCCGCAGGTCGCCATTGTCGAGGTCGACGAGGACACCTCGGCCTACGAGAAGAACCACATCAAGAACGCGATCCGGATCGACTGGACGAAGGACCTCCAGGACCCGGTCCGCCGTGACTTCATCGACCAGGAGGGCTTCGAGAAGCTGCTCTCCGCCAAGGGCATCGGCAACGACACCACCGTCATCCTCTACGGCGGCAACAACAACTGGTTCGCGTCCTACGCCTACTGGTACTTCAAGCTCTACGGCCACGACAGCGTCAAGCTGCTCGACGGCGGCCGCAAGAAGTGGGAGCTGGACTCCCGCGACCTGGTCGACGGCGCGCAAGTCCCGCAGCGCCCGGCCACCGAGTACAAGGCCAAGCCGCAGGACGCCTCCATCCGCGCCTTCCGTGACGACGTCGTCGCCGCGATCGGCACGCAGAACCTCGTCGACGTGCGCTCGCCCGACGAGTTCAGCGGCAAGCTGCTCGCCCCGGCCCACCTTCCGCAGGAGCAGTCGCAGCGTCCGGGCCACGTCCCGACCGCCCGCTCCATCCCGTGGTCGAAGAACGCCAACGACGACGGCACCTTCAAGTCGGACGACGAGCTCAAGGCCCTCTACGAGGACGAGCAGGTCGACCTGGCGAAGGACACCATCGCCTACTGCCGCATCGGCGAGCGCTCGGCCCTGACCTGGTTCGTGCTGCACGAGCTGCTCGGTGTCGAGAACGTCAAGAACTACGACGGCTCGTGGACCGAGTACGGCTCCCTCGTCGGCGTGCCGATCGAGCTCGGCGCCGCCAAGTAGTCCTGCCCTTCCCTGCTTTCCGAAGCTTCCTGATCTGGAGAACCGTATGTGTGGAGCGAAGGCCGGGGGCCCCGACGCCTCGGCGATCAAGCCCGGTGAGACCACCATCCAGGGCCATGTGACCCGCGACGGCGAGCCCGTCACCGGTTACGTCCGGCTGCTGGACTCGACCGGCGAGTTCACCGCCGAGGTCCCGACCTCGGCGACCGGCCAGTTCCGCTTCTACGCGGCCGAGGGCACCTGGACCGTCCGCGCCCTGGTGCCGGGTGGCACGGCCGACCGTACGGTCGTCGCGCAGACCGGTGGCCTGGCCGAGGTGGCCATCGCCGTCTGACGCGGGCCGGACCCGGGCGGCTCGACCGCCCATTGATCATCCGTCGAGCGATCGGTGATCATATTGAACGGCCGAAGGGCCGCATCCCCGGGGGTTGGACGCCACTGGATCGGGGTGCGGCCCTTCGGTTGTGCCCGCCGCCCGTCCCGTTCGGTGGCGGGGGGCCGATCCGGTCGTACGCTGGAGACATGTACGCACGGCGGCGGCGTGCCTATTTCCTGCTGATGGGCGTGTGCCTGCTTCTCTTCGTCACCGCCGGGGCCCTGGTGAGGCTCTGGTCGGTCCCGGCGGCCGTCGCCATGTGTGTGGTGGCGATGGTCATTCCGCCCTTCGCGGCGATCATCGCCAACCGGCGCGGCCCGGACGATCCCTGGTGGGACGAGGAACAGCCGCCGCCGCCCCCGCCGCGCCGGCGGCGCCGGGGGGACTCGCCGACCGGTGACCCCGAGTCCGACGAGTGGTGGGACGAACTCGACGGCAAGCGCAGGCCGTGAGCGGCCGGCGCCCGGCCGGTCAGTAGACCAGCGCCTGTACGCCCTCGCCCATGATCTCGCCGAGGAAGACCTGCGCCCCCGCGATCCGCACGCCCTCCAGGACGTCCTCCCCGGTGATCTCCCGGCGGGCCGCGCACTGGGTGCACAGGGTGATGCGCCCGGCCGTCAGGATCGAGTCGATCAGCTCCGGCAGCGGTGCCGCGTGCGGCAGTTCGAACTCCGCCGCCCGGCCCTGCAGCGCGAACCACGAGGACTCGCCGGTCAGCCAGAGCGACACCTCGACCCCACTGGCCACGGCGACCGCCGCCACCGTGAACGCCTGCGAGCACCGCTCGGGCGCGTCGGCACCTGCGGTCACCTTGATCACGAGCTTCTTCGCCATGACCGAACTGTAATCCGGGCCGCCGCGACCCCGCGCATCCCCGGCGGGCCGGATGTGTGCACGATGCACGGAGGAAGTCGGCGGGCCGGATCCGGTGGGGTCTCCCGGCCGGGCAACGGCTTTCCCGCCGACGCCGGCCGACCTCACACCGGCGGCCGGGCCCCAACCCATTAGGCTGGGGACCGGTCCGTTTCCACCCCGCGGTCCCCCGTGCGTACCGAGGAGCACCCCGTGCTTGAGTTCTTCTTCGAGGCCCTGCTGGTTCTGGTCTGCGTCGGCGTCGGCGCCTTCGCGGCCCTGACCGTGAAGAAGCTGTACCAGGGCCAGCGCTGACCGCCCTTTCCGTACCGCCCCTCCCCACAGATCGCCTGAGCTGATCATGATCGAGATTCCGTCCGACCTGAACCCGGACCTCGTCCCCCTCGCCTTCCTCCTCGGCACCTGGGAGGGCGCGGGCGTCTCCGACTTCCCCGGCGCCGAGAAGTGCAACTTCGGCCAGTCCGTCACCTTCAGTCATGACGGGCGGGACTTCGTCGAGTACTCCTCGCACAGCTGGGTCCTCGACGCCGAGGGCGGCAAGGTCAGGCCGCTGGAGAGCGAGCACGGCTACTGGCGCATCGACAAGGACCGCAAGGTCGAGATCGTCATGGTCCGCGACCAGGGCGTGGTCGAGGTCTGGTACGGCGAGCTCGCCGATCAGAAGCCGCAGATCGACCTGGTGACCGACGCCGTCGCGCGGACCGCCGCGTCCGGCCCCTACAGCGGGGGCAAGCGGCTCTACGGCTATGTCAAGGGCGACCTGATGTGGGTGGGCGAGAAGTCCACCCCGGAGGTTCCGCTGCGGCCGTACATGTCGGCGCATCTGAAGAAGGTCGTCACCCCGGAGCAGGTGGAGTCCTGGGCCAAGGACCTCGGTGACCTCCCGGACGACGGGATCACCTTCTTCAAGTAGGCCAATGCCGCGAGCGGGCCGCCGGACCGGCGGCACCGCCGCCGCGCCTGCCTACACTGGGAGCGTGGTGAGCACCGACTGGAAGAGTGATCTGCGGCAGCGCGGCTACCGGCTGACCCCGCAGCGCCAGCTTGTCCTGGAGGCGGTCGACACCCTCGGCCACGCGACACCGGACGACATCCTCTGCGAGGTGCGCAGAACCGCCTCCGGGGTCAATGTCTCCACCGTCTACCGGACCCTGGAGCTCCTGGAGGAGCTGGGGCTGGTCTCGCATGCCCATCTGGGCCACGGCGCGCCCACCTACCATCTCGCCGACCGGCACCATCACATCCATCTGGTCTGCCGGGACTGCTCGGCGGTGATCGAGGCCGATGTCTCCGTGGCCGCCGACTTCACCGCGAGGCTGCGCGAGACCTTCGACGGCTTCGACACCGACATGAAGCATTTCGCGATCTTCGGCAGGTGCGGCGGGTGCACGGCCGCCCGCGAGAGCGCCGCCGAGGCGGCCTCCTCCGGGTCCGGGGATCGCGCCGACGGGGCGCCGGCCGGCGAGTCGTAGGCTTTCCCCATGGCCACTGTGAAGAGCCCTCTGCTGTCCCTGCCCGGTGCCGTCCCCGCCGAGGGCGTCGACGAAGGCGTCGCCGCGCACTACGGCGATCTCTTCCGCGAACAGCGGGCCCTCGCCGACGGCAGGGGTCTGGTCGATCTCTCGCACCGCGCGGTGGTCACCGTCACCGGCGAGGACCGGCTGGTCTGGCTCCATCTGCTGCTCACCCAGCACATGACCGACCTTCCCGCGGGCCGGGCCACCGAGTCGCTGATCCTCACCTCCAACGGCCATATCGAGCATGCCCTCTATCTGGTGGACACCGGCGACACCGTCTGGATCCATGTGGAGGCCGGCTCGCAGGGGGAGCTGATCGACTATCTGGAGTCGATGAAGTTCTACTACCGGGTCGAGGTCGCCGACCGGACCGCGGACTTCGCGGTGGTGCATCTGCCCGCCGGATCCATCGCCGAGGTGCCCGGGGGTGTGGTCGTCCGCGAGATGTCCCACGGCCGGGATCTCTTCCTGCCGCGCGCCGATCTGCCGGCGTTCGCCGCCGCGCACGGCCCGGCGGCCGGGATCCTGGCGTACGAGGCGCTGCGGGTGGAGGGTCACCGGCCCCGCTTCGGCTTCGAGACCGATCACCGCACCATCCCGCACGAGCTGGGCTGGATCGGCACCGCCGTCCACCTCCAGAAGGGCTGCTACCGGGGCCAGGAGACGGTGGCCCGGGTGCAGAATCTGGGGAAGCCGCCGCGCCGGCTGGTCTTTCTCCATCTGGACGGCAGCGAGGTGCATCTGCCGGGGCACGGCACACCGGTCCGGCTGGCCTCGGACGGCCCGGACGGGCGCCCGCTGGGCTTCGTCACCAGCTCGGCCCGCCACCACGAGCTGGGGCCGATCGCGCTGGCGCTGGTGAAGCGGAACGTACCGGTGGACGCGGAGCTGATGGCGGGGGAGACCGCGGCGGCTCAGGAGACGGTCGTC
Organism: Streptomyces sp. CAU 1734; assembly: GCF_039888735.1. Taxonomy (NCBI): domain Bacteria; kingdom Bacillati; phylum Actinomycetota; class Actinomycetes; order Kitasatosporales; family Streptomycetaceae; genus Streptomyces; species Streptomyces sp. CAU 1734. The sequence continues at coordinate 80,865 of NZ_JBDQQP010000022.1, read as the reverse complement.
GAGCCGTAGGGACCGGAGGGGCCGGGGCGACAGCCGTACGGCCCCGCCGCGGCCCCGGCGCGGTCATATGTCCAGCAGCACCGTGAACGGCCCCTGGTTGGTCATCGAGACCCGCATGCTCGCGCCGAACCTGCCCGTGCCGACCGTCGCGCCCAGCTCCCGCAGCCGGGTCACCACCTCGTCCACCAGCGGTTCCGCCACCGGCCCCGGCGCCGCCGCGTTCCAGGTGGGGCGGCGGCCCTTGCGGGCGTCCCCGTAGAGAGTGAACTGCGAAATCACCAGCAAGGGTGCATTCACCTCCGAGCAGGACTTCTCGCCCTCCAGAATCCGCATCGTCCAGAGCTTGCGGGCCAGTTGCGCCGCCTTCTCCGGGGTGTCCTCATGGGTGACCCCCACCAGCACACACAGCCCCTCGCCGGGGATCTCGCCGACCGTCGAGGTCCCGGACTCATCCGTCACGACGACGCTGGCGCCGTCCACTCTCTGCACCACAGCACGCATACAGACCAACCTATCCGGGGCTGAACGGGTGCAGAGCACCTGCGTCGGACGGCCGCGGAGTGGCACGATGCACGGAGGCGGTGCATCCCCTCGGCCCTCCGGGCCCGGTGAGACCCCATGCACCGGTCGAGGGGACGGACGCAGGCATATGAGCACATCTGGAACCGGGCAGCCGGGCGGCCCCGTATCGGCCCCGGCGCTCCCGCCGCCGGCGGTCGCCGCGCCGGCCCACTCCGGCGCCGGCGCCGTCCGCCCGCCCAGGCCGCCCCAGCAGCGCGCCGGCGCGGACACCCTCACCGAGCAGCCGCAGTACGAGGTGCGGACCCTGCGCCTGACCGAGCTGCGCGCCCTGCGCCGCGACTCTCAGCGCGACGAGGCCGACCTCAGCTATGTGCGGCGGCTGCTCCAGGGCCGGATCGACATCCTCCGGGCGGAGCTGGCCCGGCGCACCGACCCGGAGGCCCCGGTGGTCGACCGGCTCTCCGAGATCCTCACCGACACCCCCTCCCGGCTCCGCACCTCAGCCCGCCATGTGACCCTCTCCACCCCGCACGGCGAGGAGTACCGGCTGCTCGCCGCCGACATGCTCGGCGATGTCGAGCTCTCCGACCTCACCGCCCGGACGGACGACGAGCTCCTCGCCGGTCTCGGCCGGCTGATCGGCCATGAACAGCGGGTTTCGCTCCGCCGGCACCTCCTCCAGCGCACCACCGACGAGTGCAGCGCCGAGATCGCCCGCAGGTACCGTGAAGGCGAAGCACAAGTAGACGACCTGCTGACCTGAAGCGATCCTTCCGGAAGCGGGTTCCCTTCCGGAAGGCCATCGATGAGCAAGCAGCCCCGCCCCGCCGAAACCTCCGGCGCGATACCGCCGGTCCTCGCCGAGGTCGTGCGTTCCGGCTTTGTCGAGGGCCACCACCGGGGCTCCCTGGTCCTGCTCGCCGCCGACGGCTCCGTCGAGTACGCGCTCGGGGATCCCGCCGCCCCCGTCTTCCCCCGCTCCAGCAACAAGCCCTTCCAGGCCGCCGCCGTGCTGCGGGCCGGGCTCGACCTCACCGGTGAGCGGCTCGCACTCGCCGCCGCCAGCCACTCCGGCGAGGGCTTCCACCTCGCACTCGTCCACACCATGCTGGCCGAACACGGTCTGACCGCGGCGGATCTGAGCACCCCGCCCGATCTGCCGCTCGACCCGGTCGAGGCCGAGAGCTATCTCGCCGCCGGCCGGGTGCGCGAGAAGGTCACCATGAACTGCTCAGGCAAGCATGCGGCCATGCTCGCCGCCTGCGTCCTGAACGGCTGGGACCGCGCTTCCTATCTCGATCCGGGCCATCCCCTCCAGCGGCTCGTGCACACCGTGGTCGAGGAGGCGGCGGGCGAGCGGGTCGCGGCGGTCGGCACGGACGGCTGCGGGGCGCCCCTGATGGCGATCGGCCTCACCGGCCTCGCCCGCGCCTTCCGCTCCCTGGTCCTGGCGGAGCCCGGCACCCCCGGACGGCGGGTGGCGGACGCGATGCGCGCCCACCCGGAGTACGTCGCGGGCACCCGCCGGCCCGACACCTGGCTGATGCGGGAGGTGCCGGGCACGCTCGCCAAGATGGGCGCGGAGGCGGTGCAGGCCGTGGCGCTGGCGGACGGCCGGGCCCTCGCCTTCAAGATCGACGACGGCGGTGCGCGGGCGCTCGGCCCGGTGCTCGGCCGGGCGCTGGAGCTGCTGGGCGTCGACTCCCCGGTGACCGCCCGGATCGGGGAGGCGCCGCTGCTCGGCGGGGGCGTGCGGGTCGGAGAAATTCGGACGACTTTCTGACGCCGTTCTGCCTAGCGTGGGCGGCATGACGATTGAGACCCGCGGCATCACCGAGTCCGAATTGCCCGAGTGGCTGCGGGCCATGTCCACCGGCTTCCTGATGGCGCCGACGCCGGGCGAGCGCGAGATCGAGCTCCGCCGGTCCATGATCGACTTCGGCCGTACGCAGGGCGCCTTCGACCGGGGCCGCTGTGTCGCGACCTACCGCGCCTTCGCCCAGCACCTCAGTGTGGTGGGCGGGGGCACGGTGGTGTCGAACGGCATCACCAATGTCAGCGTCTCCGCCACCCACCGGCGGCGGGGTCTGCTCACCCGGATGATCACCGACGATCTGACGGCGGCCAGGGACCGCGGCGACATGGTGGCCTCGCTGATCGCCGCCGAGTACCCCATCTACGGCCGGTACGGCTTCGGCCCGGCCACCTGGACGGCCCAGTGGAGCATCGACGTCCCGCGCACCGGTCTGGACCCGCGCCGGGCGGGCCCGGCCGGCGGCGGCCGGATCGATCTGGTGGACGGCGCGGATGTGCGCGAGCTCGGCCCGGCGCTCCACGCCCGGCTGGAGGGGGTGCGGGCGGGTGTGGTCCGGCGCAAGGAGCGCTGGTGGCAGGCGGCCACCGGGGAGGTCCAGCTGCCGAGCATGCCGTGGACCGAGCCCTTTTACGCGGTGTACCGGTCGGCCTCCGGTGAGATCGACGGCCTGGCGGTCTACAGCGCCGACGACACCTGGGGCGACGCCAAGCAGCCGCTGAACACGCTGAGGGTGCGGGATCTGCTGGCGGTGAACCCGGCGGCGGAGCGGGCGCTGTGGCAGTTCCTCTGCTCCATCGACTGGGTGGTCACCGTGCGCTCGGGCAATCGCGCGCCCGACGATCTGCTGCCCCAGTACCTCCCGGATCCGCGCGCGGCCCGGATCACCACCCTGGCCGACATGATGTGGCTGCGGATCCTCGATGTGCCCCGGGCGCTGGAGGCGCGCGGGTACGCGGTCTCCGCCGGTCTCGTCCTGGAACTGCGCGACCGGATGGGTCTTGCCGGGGGCCGCTTCCGGCTGGAGGTGTCGCCGGAGGGGGCGGAGTGCGTCCCGACGGCCGGGCCGGCGGATCTGACGATGGACATCGGGGAGCTGGGCGCGCTCTATCTGGGGGACGCCTCGCCGGTCCGGCTGGCGGCGCTGGGCACGGTGGAGGAGAACCGGCCGGGCGCGGCGGCGGTCGCGGAGTCGGTGTTCCGCACTCCGCGCCGCCCCTGGTGCCCGGACATCTTCTGACCCCGCTCCCCTCTCAGCGGCCGGAGGCGAGGGCCGGGGAGAGCAGCAGCACCCCGCCGATGCCCGCGCAGGCGGCGTTCTCGGACTTCACTCCCACGGTGAGCAGGGCGAGTCCGAGCGCGGCCGTGAGGCCGAACCGCGTCTGTATGTACTGCTCGACGACCAGGGCGATCAGTGGCATGGGCGATTCCCCCTCGGATGGGCTGAGCCGGGCTCTCCCGGGTGCGGGCCGGCACCCGTACGGCGGTGGACGGGTCCGGACGGCCGGTGCGGCCGGGAGGTGCGGGAGGTGCGCGGGCGCCCTGGCGGGAGCCCGGCGCCGGGAGGTGCCGTGACACGGCACGGACGGCGCGTGGTGCGGGACGCCCGCCGGATCCCGCCGCCGTCGCCCGCCGGTACCGGAAGGCGGTCCCGGTGAGCGGGGCGGCAATATCCTGGCCAAGTGGCGGCCAACTTCACTTAAGTTGTCCCCAGTTGTTCAAGATAGATAAACAACTCTCCAACATCTCCCGCCGATGAGCGCAGAGTTGTAGCGTTCTGTTGTGACCCAGGAGCACCGCGCAGCCCATGGCACCCGGAAGCCCTCGCCCGCCGATGTCGCCGGGATCCTCTCCGGCCGGATCCACGAGGGGCAGCTCAGGGACGGGGAGCGGATGCCCACCCAGGAGGCCCTGGCCGAGGAGTTCGGCATCGACCGCCGCGCCGTCCGCCAGGCCCTGGACCTGCTCCGCAAGGCCGGGCTGCTCACCGCGGCGGTCCGCGGCGCCCCGGCCCGGATCGCCCTGCCCCGCCCGCCCGGCCCGGACGGCACCGAACCCCAGCAGACCGACGCCGGCCTCGGCCCGCGGCTGCTGGCGGCCTTCCGGGAGCGGGACGTCCGGCTCGACGCCATCTGCCTGACCGCCGAATCACTCAATCTGGCGCTCGCCGAACCGCTGCGCCTGATGCGCACCGGCCGGCTCGCGCCCCGCACCGTACGGGTCCGGCTGCTGCTGCCCTCCCGCGATCTGGAGCTCGCCTTCCCCCGCCCCGCCGGTGACTCGGTGGACGAGAGCCGCGTGCACGAGCACTGGCTCTCGCTCCGCAACAGCCACGGCCGGGTCCTCGGGGCCGGGCTGCGCGCCCTGCGCACCACCCGGGGGATCGATGTGGAGGTGACCCTCAGGGCGCTGCCGTTCACCCCGCCCGTCAAGCTCTATCTGCTGAACGGCTCCGCCGCGCTCTTCGCGTACTACACGGTCACCCGGCGCGAGGAGCAGATCGGCGACAGCACCGCCGAGATCTTCGACGCGCTCGGCAGCGATTCGGTGCTCTTCCCCTTCGAACGCGGCGGCGGCACGCGCGACGATTCCTTCGTCACCCAGTCGCAGGCGTGGTTCGACGGGCTGTGGGGCACGCTCGCCATGGACATCTCGCTCGGCAGCTGATCGGCGCCCCCGCGCCCGTACCCACCCCTGCCCCGTACGGACGGAGCGCTGTGACCGCCTCGCACCCGACCGCTGTGCCCGGTCTGTTCACCAAGGCAGGCTGTGTCCTCTTCGACTTCGACGGACCCGTCTGCCATCTCTTCGCCGGGCATCCGGCCGCCGCGGTCGCCGCCGGACTGCGCCGGTGGGCCGCCGGGCGCGTCCCCGGCGGCCTGCCCGTCCCGCCCGGGCCGGCCGACGACCCCCTCGCGCTGCTGCGCGCCGCCGCCGTCCGGGACCCCGGCGGAGAGCTGGTGCGGGAGATGGAGCGCCGGCTCACCGCCGAGGAGATCACCGCCGCCGGGACCGCGCGCCCGACCGAGGGCGCGGACGAACTGATCCGGCGGCTGGACGCGGCCGGCTTCCGGCTCGCCGTCACCACCAACAACTCCGCCGCCGCGGTGCGCCGTTATCTCGCCCGCCCCGGGACCGCGGACCGCTTCGGCCGCCATGTCCACGGCCGCCGACCGGATCCGGCGCTGATGAAACCGGATCCGGACTGTCTGCGGCGGGCCCTGGAGACCACCGGCTCCACCGCCGCCGAGGCCCTGATGATCGGCGACTCGGCGGCGGACTGCGAGGCCGCCGCCCGGCTCGGGGTCGCCTTCCTCGGCTACGCCCGCACCCCGGCCAAGCGCGAACGGCTGGCGGCGGCGGGGGCGACGGAGATCGTCGCCGGCATGACGGAACTGACCTCGGTGCTCGACACCCTGGAGACCGGACGGCCGTGAGCCGCCGTCTCCCCGGCCCCGGCCAGGAGCGGGAAGTTGGCCGGCGATGTCGAATGAAGTGGCCGAGTTGTACAGCCGAGTTGTGCACCCGGGCGGTGTGACTGCTATACCGTCGCTACAGCCCGCGCCGTGGGGCCGCTCCCGAAGAGGTGACATCGGCGGAAACGGTCCACCGTGCGCGGGCCGTACGGGTAACTTCCCCCTCATCACACCATGGGTGGACCACATCATCACCCGCACCACAAGCACCAGAGGCACCCAGCGATGACAGACGAGCCGGCATCGGAGGTCCATCGGCGGGCCGTCGCGCTGAGCCGCGACGACCGGGAGGTCGTGGGCCCGCTCAAGGGCTACCACCACGAGGCGTACGCCTTCCCCCTGCCGGCCGGCAACCCGCTCCGGGAGCGGTTCGAGCGCGGAAAGCTCCGCGCTCCGCGCCCCGGGGTCCTCTGGTACGACCGCCGCTGTTTCGCCTCCGAGGACGAGCTGCTGCGCGCCCTGCGGGGACGGATCTCCCGGATTCCGGAGACGATGGAGGTCGCCGACGGATTCCATCTCCAGGGCTTCATCGAGGGCAGGACGCTCGGCGCCGGAGCGCTCTCCGGCCACTCCCTCTCCCCGCGCCACGAGCGCCAGCTCGGCCGGCTCTTCGGCGAGCTGGTCGCGGTCAAGACCGATGAGCTGGACGGGGTGGCGCGCACCTGCCCGCCGGGCGGGCCCCCGCCGTCCGGCGAGGACTCGGCCGCCTTTCTCGACCGGCTGGCCGGCTTTACCCGGGACCAGGTGTACGGGCGCAATGAGGCCGTGTACGGCGAGCTCTTCGACGGACTCGGGGTGCGCCCCGCCGCGCTCGACCGGGTCGGGTCCCCGGCGGCCGGCCGGCTCGCGAACCGCCCCTTCGCCCTGCTCCACGGCGATCTGCACCGGCGGAACCTCATCGTGGACACCCGGGGCGACCTGTGGACCATCGACTGGGAACTCGCCATGATCGGCGACCCGCTCTATGAACTGGCCACCCATCTCCATCTCATGGGCTACCACCGGCGCGAGGAGCGCAGGGTGGGGCTGCGGTGGGCGACCGCGGTGGAGAGCGTGCTGCCGGGGAGCACCCGGGCCTGGGTACGGGATCTGCCCGCCCTGCTGGCGTACAAGCGCACCCAGTCGGTCTTCACCGATGTCATCCGCACCGCCGCGGCGCTGGGCCCGCGGTCCGATCCGAACTGGAAGGCGCTGCCGGGCGCGGCCTGGAAGGTGCGCCGCGCCCTGATCGCGGCCCGTGAGCCGCTGGGGCTGGCCCACGTGCCGTCGCTGCCGCAGGTGATGGCGGTCTACCGGGGCTGGCTCAGGTCGGGCGGCGGCTGAGGCGGTGGGGGCGCCCCCGTGCCCGTACCGCTTCCGTACCCCTCCCGTACCGCTTCCGTACCGCTCTCCCGTGCCGCTCGCTCACCGTGTCCGCAGCCGGAAGAGCGGTCCCGACGCCGCCACTCCCAGCAGGGTGAGCCCGCCGCACCAGGCGAGCGCGATCCAGGGGGCGTTCCCCACCGGCTGATCGAGCAGCAGTCCGCGCAGGGATTCGATCAGCGGGGTCACCGGCTGGTTCCCGGCGAAGGCGTGCAGCCAGTCGGGCATGGTCTCGATCTTCACGAACGCACTGCTCGGATACGGCAGAAAGGTCATGAAGAAGGTGAATCCGCCGGCCACCTCCGGGCTGCGCGCCAGCAGTCCGAGCGCCGCCGACAGCCAGGAGACGGCCACCACGAAGAAGAGCAGCAGCCCGCCGGCGGCGAGCCAGTCGGCGGCCGAGGCGGCCGGGCGGAAGCCGATCAGCAGCGACACCGTCAGCACCAGCGCGGTGGAGAGGATGTTGCGCAGGGCGCTGGCGACGACATGGCCGGTCAGTACCGGTGTCCCGCCGACGTCCAGCGAGCGGAAGCGGTCGATGATCCCGCTCTTCATGTCCTCGCTGACCCCGACCGCGGTGGTGGAGGCGCCGAAGGACGCGCACAGCACCAGGATGCCGGGCACGACATAGGTGACATACGCCGTTCCGGTGTCGATCGCCCCGCCGAAGAAGTAGATGAAGACCAGCATCAGCATCAGCGGCAGCAGCAGGGCGGTGATGATCGCGTCGATGTCCCGCCGGCTGATCCGGATCCGGCGCCCGGTGAGGGTCGCGGTCCGGTGCAGGGCGAGGGCGAGACGGCCGGGCGGCGCGGGAGAGGGCCGGCCGGCCGCCGGCGGTCGCGGGGTGTCAGGCATGTCCGGGCTCCTTGCCGGTCAGGGTCAGAAAGACATCGTCGAGAGTCGCCTGCCGCACGGTGAAGCGGACGACATCGCACCGCTCCGGGTCGGCACGGTCGAGCAGGGCGCGGATTCCGGCGGCGGTGCCGTCGGTGGGGAGTTCGACGGTCAGGGCCCCGGGGGAGCAGCGGGCCGTCCGCGATCCGGCGCCCTGATCCGTACGGGCTTCGCAGACCCGGCCGGAGATCCCGGTTCCGGTGCGGTTCCGGACGCGCGTGAAGGCGGCGGAGTCGGTGACCACGAGATCGAGGCGGTGATCGGCGACCCGTGCCTTGAGCTCGTCGGAGGTGCCCTCGGCGATCAGCCGCCCGCCGTCGATCAGCGCGATCCGGCCGGCGAGCTGATCGGCCTCCTCCAGATACTGCGTGGTGAGGAAGACGGTGGTGCCGCCCGCCGCGAGCTCGCGCACCACCTCCCACAGCTCGGCGCGGCTGCGGGGATCGAGTCCGGTGGTGGGTTCGTCGAGAAAGACGACCTGCGGGTCCCCGATCAGACTCGCGGCGAGGTCGAGCCGCCGCCGCATGCCGCCGGAGAAGGTCTCGGCGCGGCGGCGGGCGGCTCCGGTGAGCCCGAAGCGTTCGAGCAGCTCGGCGGCGCGCCGGCGGGCGGTGGTGCGGGACATCCCGTGCAGCCGGGCCACCATCCGCAGGTTCTCCTCGCCGGTCTGTTTCTCGTCCACCGCCGCGAACTGGCCGGTCAGGCTGATGGCCCGGCGCACCCGGCCGCGCTCGGCGGCGATGTCCCAGCCGGCCACCCGGGCCCGGCCCGCGTCCGGGGGAGTGAGGGTGGCGAGGATGCGAACGGTGGTGGTCTTGCCGGCGCCGTTGGGGCCGAGCAGGGCGAAGACGCCGCCGCGTTCGACGCGCAGGTCGACGCCGTTGAGGACGCGGACCCGTCCGTACGCCTTGGTCAGTCCGGCGGCCTCGATCGCCGCCGGCTCCCGGCCGGGGGCGCGCTCCGTGCTCCGCCGGCCGATGACCGGTGTCCGGTCCATGGCTCCTCCTTCTGCGTATGGCATACGCGTTATTGCGTAAGGGTTACGCATTACTAGGATGGAGGTCAAGGGGAACCGGCGCAGACGAGAGCGAGACGCGATGAGGGACCGCAGCGGCGGTGCGCGGGACACGGCCGGCGCCGGCGGCTCCGGCCGCACGGACGACACCGGACTGCCCGCGAGCATCGAGACGGCGTGGGGGCTGCGCGAACGCCCGGCGAAGGGGCCCAAGCCCGGACTCGGCCTGGACAAGATCGTGGCGGCGGCGGTCGCTTTGGCGGCGGCCGAGGGGCTGGGCGCGGTGTCGATGGGCCGGGTCGCCCGCGAGCTCGGTGTGGCCACGATGTCCCTCTACCGCTATGTCGCGGCCAAGGACGAGCTGTACATCCTGATGCAGGACGCGGTGGCCGGCCCGGCGCCGGCACCCCCCGCGCCCGGCACCGGCTGGCGGGAGGCGCTCACCGCCTGGGCGACGGAACACCGCGCGCTCTTCCGGCGCAACCCCTGGGTGCTGCGCATGCCGGTCTCCGGACCGCCCGTCACCCCCCATTCGGTGGCCTGGTGGGAGTGCGGCCTCGCCGCGCTCGCGGACACCGGACTGGACGAGGGCGAGAAGATCGGCGTGATCATGCTGGTCGCCGGGTTCGTGCGGAACGAGGTGCTGCTGTCGGCGGATCTCGCGGCCGCGATCGAGGCCCAGGGTGTGGGGGCGGACGAGGCGATGCGGAGATACGAGCGCACACTCCGGCGGCTGGCCGACCCGGAGCGCTATCCGGCGGTGGCCCGGCTGCTGGAGTCCGGGGTGATGACGGCCGGTCCGTCCGACCCGGAAGGGGATGCCGACGCCGAATTCGATTTCGGTCTGGAGACCCTGCTGGACGGTGTCGATGCCAGGATCCGGCGCCGCCGGACCGCGCCCTGAGGGCCTGGCTCAGGGCCCGGGCCCGGGCGCGGCGGGTTCGAGGCCGAGCCGGCCGTCCAGGGCGCCGGCGCCGCCGAGCCGGGCCAGCAGCGCCGGTGAGATGTAGAGGGACTCGACGGTCACCCGGCGCCTGCCGACGAGGGTGGCCTGGGACGAGGTGCCCGCCACCACATGACGGTGGGTCAGCCCCAGCTCCCCCGGCAGGGCGAGACCATAGGTGTTGTCCTCGGTCACCATGTCGTACGAGACGACGAAGGAGACCTTGTTGTCCACGGCCCGCTGGAGCACCTCGGCGAAGGAATCGCGCCGTAATCCCCGGAGATAACGGTGATCGGGGGCGCCGCTGGTGCCCTGGTACGGCGGATCCAGATAGACCAGCGCCTCCGGCTCCGCGCCGACCAGAGCGTCCTCGTAGCCGCCCGTGGTCACCGCGGAGCCGCGCATGGTGACCGAGGTCCGGCGGATGCGGTCCGCCATGTTCCCCGGCCTCGCCCCCAGCCGCCGGTGATCGGCGCCCTGGTTGAACTCACCCGTCCGCCGGCTGTAGCGGACGGCCGCCTTCACACACCGGCAGAGCAGATAGAGCAGCAGCTCCGGCCGCTTCGTGGCGTTGAACTCCGCCCGGGTGCGCAGGAAGTACGCGCGCGGGTCGGCCAACTGCTCGTTCCAGAGCCGGGTGTACTCGTCGATCAGCCGCCGGGGATCCTCGATGACGAGTCTCCAGAGCGCCATCAGCGGCTCATTGACATCCGAGATGTGCGCCGCCGAGGCGAGACCGCGGTGGCGCGCCGCCACCGAGACCGCCGCCGATCCGGCGAACGGCTCGACCAGCCGGGGAACCCCGCCGTCGGGAAAGAGCGAGAGGATCCGTCCCGCGAGCGCCCGCTTGCTGCCCTGGTAAGGAAAGACCTGCGGGACGGCCCCGGGCGGGCTCGGGCCGTCGGCCGTCCGGGGCTCTGGTGGGTGGCCGGCAGCGCTCATCCGAGGGAGGCTACCCGATGGCTCCCGTCGCCGTACGGCCTTCCGGAGCCGCCCTGTTGGTGTGCCGCGGCCGGTCCGGGCGGGCGGATCTCAGGCACCCGGCGGACGTTCCCGCACATCGGCGACGACACAGCTGATGTTGTCGGGGCCGCCGGCGCCGTTGGCCAGCGCGATCAGCTCGCGCACCGCGTCCGAGGGCTCCTCCGCGGCGGTGAGCACCCGGCGGATCTCCCCCTCCGCCACCACCGACGAGAGCCCGTCCGAGCAGAGCAGATAGCGGTCCCCCGGCTCCGCGTGGCGCAGCCGGATGTCGGGGGTGGTGTCGGCTCCCCTGGCCAGCGCCCGCACCAGCAGCGAGCGCTGCGGATGGGATTCGGCCTCCGCCTTCGTGATGCGCCCGTCCGCCACCATCGACCGGGCCGCGGTGTGGTCGTGGGTGATCCGGAAGAGCTCCCCGCCGCGCAGCAGATGGGCGCGGGAGTCGCCGATGTGGACGAGGGCGAGCTGCGATCCGGTCCACAGCATCGCGGTGAGCGTGGTGCCGGTCTCCTCCGGCGCGGAACCGGTGCCGGTCCGGGCGACCAGTTCGGCCGCGCTCCCGATGGCGTCCTCCAGGGTGTTGAGCAGGGCGCCCGCGGGGATCGCCCCGGCGTCCAGCCGGCGGAACACCTCGACGGCGGCGGCGCTCGCGGCGGCTCCCCCGCTGCCGAAGCCGTCGGCGACCGCGAGCAGCCGGGATCCGGCGTGGGCGGTGTCCTGGTTGGTCTCGCGGACGAGGCCGGTGTCGGAGAGGGCGGCGTAACGGATCTCCAGAGGCGGAGTCGCGGAGGTCATGGCGGAGTCCTTCCGTTCGAAGTGCTCGATGAGGAAGCCGGCGAGGTCCCGGCGGGCGGCGGCCTCCGCCTCGGCGCGGGCCCGGAAGACCCGGATCTCCCGGGCGGCGGCGCCCGCGTCCAGCCCGCACACCCGGGTGATGAGGGCGAGCGGCATGCCGATCCGGCGGAGCCAGGCCACCAGCCGGGCCTGTTCGAGCTGTTCGGGGGCGTAGAGGCGGTATCCGGTCACCGGGTCCACCCGGGCGGGCACGAGCAGTCCGAGGCTGTCGTAGAGGCGCAGTGCCTTCGGTGAGAGCCGTGCCGCCCTCGCGAAGGCTCCGATGGTCAGCAGGCCCATGCGACGTCCCTTCCGTTCTGCTCGTCCCGATGAGTCTGTGTCCTCCCCCAGGGGCAAGGTCAACGGGCGTCCGGAACGGGGAAAACCTTCTGGCGGGGCGTCCGCAGGCGGGGGATCATGGACCGGTGACATCGATCGAACGGGTGGCGCCCGCCGCCGGACGGGTGGCGCCGGCCGCGTCGGCGGCGGACCGCTTCCAGGACCACGCCGATCTCTGGAGCGCGGGGGAGATCCGCCCCGCCGAGCTCGTCGCCGCCGCCTGCGACGCGCTCGTCGCCGGGCTCGACAGCCCCGCGCTGCGAACACTGGCCGCCTGCACCAGGGGCGAAGCGGATTACGACGTACCGGATTTGCTTCCCGGGGCGCTGGGCGAACTCGGTCTCGTCTTCCGTCCGGCCGGCGGTGCCGAGGGGCGGGAGGCCGGTGCGCGGGCCCTCGCCCGCCGCATGCTCGCCGGCGATCCGGACCCCCGCGGTTTCGCCTTCCACATGCACCGGACGCACGGACACGGACTGCCGCTGACCGAACGCCTGGCCGAACTGAACGACGAGTACGACGAGTACGGCGGTCACGGCTGTTTCCCCGGCGACCGGACCCCGGCCGAGATCGACGCCGAGGTCATGGCCGAGGCGCGCCGCCTCGCGGTACGCCCCCGGCGTACGGCGGACCGGCCCGCCCCCGCCGCGCTCCGACGGGCCTCTCGCCGGCCGGACCGGACCGCGTGCTGACCGGTGGTTCACCGGCGTCCGCCGCCACGACACCTCGCGAACGGGGAAGGGAACGATGAACGACAGCGCACGGCTCACCGGGCGTTTCGAGGCGGACCGGGCGCATCTGCGCGCGGTGGCCCACCGGATGCTCGGCTCGGCCGCCGAGGCCGATGACGCGGTGCAGGAGACCTGGCTGCGGCTGTGCCGCTCCGACACCGACGGGGTCGAGAACCTCTCCGGATGGCTGACCACGGTGGTCTCCCGGATCTGTCTGGACATGCTGCGCACACGCGAGTCGCGGCGGGAGGGCCCGCTGGAGACACGGGAATCCGGAGGGGCCCTCGTCCCGGAGGGCGGTTCCGGCACTGCTCCCGGCCGGGGTCCCGAGGAGGAGGCGCTGCTGGCCGACACGGTCGGGGTGGCCATGCTGGTGGTGCTCGACACGCTCACCCCCGCCGAGCGGCTCGCCTTCGTCCTGCACGACATGTTCGCCGTCTCCTTCGACGAGATCGGCACCATGATCGAGCGCTCCCCGGCGGCGGCCAGACAGCTCGCCAGCCGGGCCCGCCGCCGGGTCAGGGGCGCCGGTCCGGCGCCCGGCACCGATCTGCCCCGGCGCCGGCGGGTGGTCGAGGCGTTCCTCGCCGCCACCCGGGGCGGCGACTTCGAGGCACTGGTCGCCCTGCTCCACCCCGATGTGGTCCTGCGGGCCGACCCGGCGGCCGGCCCCACGCCCCGGCCGGTCGTGGTGCTCGGCGCCCATACCGTGGCCAAGGGCGCGATGGCCGCGATGGGCCGGGCCCGGTTCACCGGACCGGCGCTGGTGGACGGGACCGCCGGACTGGTGATGGCGCCGCTCGGACGGCTCTTCCTGGTGCTCCGCTTCGAGATCACCGATGGGCTGATCACCGGCATCGAGGTGATCGCGGAGCGGGAACACCTCGGCCGGCTCGAACTCGCGCCGTTCGGCGACTGACGCCCGCCGGTGCCGTACGGGGATTCCCCGCCCCGTACGGCACCGGGACCAGCCGTACCATGTAACGCATGAATGCGTTGAGCGACCCTTACGAGCTACGGGTGGGCGTCCCCGCCGCCGAGGTCTACCGCCGGCTGCGCACGGACGCGGGACTCTCCGACAAGGCCCCCGAGGCCGTGGCGCTCGCCCTCCCCAACACCTGGTACGGCGTGGTCCTCCACCATGCCGGGGAGCCCATCGGCATGGGACGGATCATCGGTGACGGCGGCACCGCCTTCCAGATCGTGGACATCTGTGTCCACCCCGCTCACCAGGGGAAGGGGCTCGGCGGAGAGATCATGGCCGCGCTCACCGGGGAACTGGAGCGCCGGGCGCCCGCCACCGCGTATGTCTCGCTGATCGCGGACGGGCCCGCGCGTTTCCTGTACGAGAAGTTCGGCTTCGCCGACACCGCGGAGCACGGCTCGATCGGCATGTACCGCACGATGGGCTGACGGAGTGTCACGAGTGGCGCGGGTGGTGGACGGCCCGCCGGGTCCGGGCCGTCCACCGGGTGCTCCGTCCGGGCTCAGCCGGCGGCTCCGACATAGGCCGCGAGGTGCTCGCCGGTGAGCGTGGAGCGGTCGGCGACCAGATCGGCCGGGGTGCCCTCGAAGACGATCCGGCCGCCGTCGTGGCCGGCCCCGGGCCCGAGGTCGATGATCCAGTCGGCGTGCGCCATGACGGCCTGGTGGTGTTCCACGACGATGACCGACTTGCCGGAGTCCACCAGCCGGTCGAGCAGGCCGAGCAGTTGCTCCACATCGGCGAGATGGAGCCCGGCGGTGGGCTCGTCGAGGATGTAGACGCCGCCCTTCTCGGCCATGTGGCCGGCCAGCTTGAGCCGTTGCCGCTCGCCGCCGGAGAGTGTGGTGAGCGGCTGGCCGAGGGTGAGATAGCCCAGGCCGACATCGGCGAGCCGCCCGAGAACACGGTGCGCGGCGGGGGTGTGCGCCTCGCCCGCGCCGAAGAACTCCCCGGCCTCCGCCACCGACATCGCGAGCACCTCGCTGATGTCCCGGCCGCCGAGGCGGTACTCCAGTACCGCCGCCTGATACCGCTTGCCCTCGCACTCCTCGCAGGTCGTGGTGACCCCGGCCATCATCGCCAGATCGGTGTAAATGACACCGGCGCCGTTGCAGCCGGGGCAGGCGCCCTCGGAATTGGCGCTGAAGAGCGCCGGCTTCACCCCGTTGGCCTTGGCGAACGCCTTGCGGATCGGATCGAGCAGCCCGGTGTACGTGGCCGGGTTGCTCCGCCGCGAGCCGCGGATCGGGCTCTGGTCGACCGAGACCACCTCCGCACCGGCGGTCCCCGACCCCGCGGGCAGTGATCCGTGCACCAGCGAGCTCTTGCCGGAACCGGCCACACCGGTCACCACGACCAGCGTCCCGAGCGGGATGTCGACATCGACATCGCGCAGATTGTTCGCCGCGGCGCCGCGGATCTCCAGGGTGCCGGTGGGGGTCCGTACGGTCTCCTTGAGCGCGGCCCGGTCGTCGAAGTGCCGGCCGGTGACGGTGCCGCCGGTCCGCAGCCCCTCGACGGTGCCCTCGAAGCAGACGGTGCCGCCCGCCGAACCGGCGCCGGGGCCGAGGTCGACGACATGGTCAGCGATGGCGATGGTCTCCGGCTTGTGCTCCACGACGAGGACGGTGTTGCCCTTGTCCCGCAGCCGCAGCAGCAGATTGTTCATCCGCTGGATGTCGTGCGGGTGCAGGCCGGTGGTGGGCTCGTCGAAGACATAGGTGGTGTCGGTGAGCGAGGAGCCGAGGTGGCGGATCATCTTGACGCGCTGCGCCTCGCCGCCCGAGAGCGTGCCCGAGGGCCGGTCGAGCGAGAGATAGCCCAGGCCGATCTCGACGAAGGAGTCGAGCGTCTGCCCCAGCGCGGCGAGCAGCGGTGCCACCGAGGGCTCGTCGAGACCGCGCACCCACTCCGCCAGATCGCTGATCTGCATCGCACAGGCGTCGGCGATCCCGGTCCCGCCGATCCGCGACGACCGGGCGGCCTCGCCGAGCCGGGTGCCGTCGCACTCGGGGCAGGTGGTGAAGGTGACGGCGCGGTCCACGAACGCCCGGATGTGCGGCTGCATCGCCTCCCGGTCCTTGGCGAGGAACGACTTCTGGATCTTGGGGATCAGGCCCTCGTAGGTGAGGTTCACACCCTCGACCTTCACCTTGGTCGGCTCCCGGTAGAGGAAGTCCCGCATCTCCTTCTTGGTGTACTTGCGGATCGGCTTGTCCGGGTCGAGAAAGCCCGACTCGGCGTAGAGCCGTACGGTCCACCAGCTGTCCGACTTCCAGCCGGGGATGGTGAAGGCGCCCTCGGAGATCGACTTGGAGTCGTCGTAGAGCTGGCTCAGATCGATGTCGGAGACGCTGCCCCGGCCCTCGCAGCGCGGACACATGCCGCCGGTACGGGTGAAGGTCTGCTTCACCGTCGTGCGGGCACCGCGCTCGACCGTGATCGCACCGCTCGCCCGGACCGAGGGGACATTGAAGGCGAAGGCCCCGGGCGGGCCGATGTGCGGCTTCCCGAGCCGGCTGAAGAGGATGCGCAGCATCGCGTTGGCGTCGGTGGCGGTGCCGACGGTGGAGCGGGGGTCGGCACCCATCCGCTGCTGGTCGACGGTGATCGCGGTGGTCAGTCCTTCGAGTACGTCGACCTCGGGCCGGGTCGAGGCCGGCATGAAGCCCTGCACGAAGGCGCTGTAGGTCTCATTGATCAGCCGCTGCGACTCGGCCGCGATGGTCCCGAACACCAGTGAGCTCTTGCCGGAACCGGAGACTCCGGTGAACACCGTCAGCCGCCGCTTCGGGATCTCGATGCTGACGTCCTTGAGGTTGTTCACGCGCGCGCCGTGCACGCTGATCACATCGTGACGGTCGGCGGCGTGCGGCGCGGCCGGCTCCGTCCTCGTCGTCCTCTTGGCCCTGCTCATCGTCTCTCCGTTCTCCCGGCGCGGACTCTCCCGGCGCGGACCGCCGTGATGCGGGCTTCCGCGGTGCGCGGGCCGGCCCGCGCACCGCGCCGGCTCCGCCGGTGTCGCCCGGTCGAGCCAACCACTCAACCAACATCGGACAATACGCCCGGTTCCGGTCCCGGGCCGCCGCCGGCCGGGCTCACGGGGCGGGCGCCGGCCCGCCCGGGGCGTCATCGCAGCAGGCGGCGGCGCCGGGTGCGGGCTTCCCGCCCATCCGGTCGGCGCCGGCCTTCACGACATAGACCTCCCACGGCTCCCGGCCGGGCCCGTGGACCCAGACCTTGTCCTGGAGGGCGTAGCAGCAGGAGGTGTCGTTCTCCTCGAAGGTGGCGAGTCCCGCCTCCTCGAGGCGCTGTGCGGCGGCGGTGACCTGTCCGGTGGAGGCGACCTCGACGCCGAGGTGGTCCAGGCGGGTGTCCCGGCCGGGCTCGCCCTCGATGAGAACGAGCTTGAGCGGGGGCTCGGCGATGGCGAAGTTGGCGTAGCCGGGGCGGCGCTTGGCGGGCTCGACGCCGAACAGCCGGGTGTAGAAGGTGACCGAAGCCTCAAGGTCGGCGACCTTGAGGGCGAGCTGAACACGGGACATGGCGGACTCCTCGAACACTCTGTATTGATGTTTATCGATGCCTTGCGGTGTCGAGCTTGCCCCTTGGATCGAAGTTCGTCAACATAGAGGTATGTCGAAACAAGAGCTTCCGGTGATCGGGCGGGACACCGCCGCCGAGGGCTGCTGCCCCGGCCTGTTGTCGGCACCGCTGGACGAGGACCGGGCCGTGGTGCTGGCGAAGGTGTTCAAGGCGCTCGGGGACCCGGTGCGGCTGCGGCTGCTGTCGATGATCGCCTCCCGCGCGGGCGGGGAGATCTGCGTCTGCGACCTCACCCCGGCCTTCGGCCTGTCCCAGCCGACGATCTCCCACCATCTGAAGCTGCTGCGCGAGGCGGGGCTGATCGCCTCCGAGCGGCGCGGGACCTGGGTGTACTACCGGCTGCTGCCGGAGATGACCGACCGGCTCGCCGGCATCCTCACCCGCCCCGCGGGCGAGTCCCCGTCCGGGCCCGCGGAGCTCTCCGCGTGACCGCCCCGGCCGTGACGCCGGGCCGGCTGTCCTTCCTCGATCGCTACCTCGCCGTGTGGATCCTCACCGCGATGGCCGCCGGCCTGCTTCTCGGACGTCTGGTCCCGGGCCTCGGCGGCGTGCTGGCGGGGGTGACGGTGGCCGGGGTGTCCCTGCCGATCGCCCTCGGCCTGCTGATCATGATGTACCCGGTGCTCGCCAGGGTCCGTTACGACCGCCTGGACACCGTCACCCGCGACCGGCCCCTGCTGGTCTGGTCGCTCGTGCTGAACTGGCTGATCGGCCCGGCGCTGATGTTCGCGCTCGCCTGGATCCTCCTGCCCGATCTGCCGGAGTACCGGACCGGGCTGATCATCGTCGGGCTGGCCCGCTGCATCGCCATGGTGATCATCTGGAACGACCTCGCGCGCGGCGACCGGGAGGCCGCCGCCGTCCTCGTCGCGGTGAACTCCGTCTTCCAGGTCCTCGCCTTCGGCCTGCTGGGCTGGTTCTATCTCGACTTCCTGCCCGGCCTGCTCGGTCTGGCGGCCACCGGCCTGGACATCTCCGCCCGGGAGATCGCCCGCTCCGTCCTGATCTTCCTCGGCATCCCGCTCGCGGCCGGGTTCCTGACCCGCCGCCTGGTCGAGAGGTCGCGGGGCCGCGAGTGGTACGAGTCCTCGTTCCTGCCCCGGACCGGACCGCTCGCCCTCGGCGGGCTGCTGTTCACGATCGTCGTGCTCTTCGCCCTCCAGGGCGAGGCGATCACCTCGAAACCGCTGGACGCGGCCCGGATCGCGCTGCCGCTGCTGGTGTATTTCGCCGTGATGTGGGCCGGGTCCATGGCACTCGGCCGCGCGGCCGGCCTCGGCTACCCGCGCACGACGGCACTGGCGTTCACCGCCGCGGGCAACAACTTCGAGCTCGCCATCGCGGTCGCCATCGCCACCTTCGGAGCCACCTCCGGGCAGGCCCTCGCGGGCGTCGTCGGCCCGCTGATCGAGGTCCCCGTCCTCATCGGCCTCGTCCATGTCGCCCTGCGCCTCCGAGGCCGCTTCCCCCCGACCGCCGCGGCGGCCCGTCCCGCCGTCTCCCCGGAAGGCCCCGCCCGTGTCTGACGCCCGGCCGAAGCCGTCGGTGCTGTTCGTCTGCGTCCACAACGCCGGCCGCTCCCAGATGGCCGCCGCGTTCCTCACCCACCTCGCCGGCGGCCGGATCGAGGTCCGCTCCGCCGGTTCCGCCCCCGCCGACCGGATCAATCCGGCCGCCGTCGCGGCCATGGCGGAACGCGGTATCGACCTCACCGCCGAGATCCCGAAGCTCCTCACGGCGGAGGCGGTGCGGGCGTCCGATGTGGTGATCACCATGGGCTGCGGCGACACCTGCCCCGTCCTCCCCGGCAGGACCTACCTCGACTGGCGGCTCGACGACCCGGCCGGCCGGGGGGTCGACGCGGTCCGGCCGATCCGCGACGAGATCGAACGCCGGGTCCGCGCCCTCATCGCGAACCTCGCCGCCACGCCGTCCTGACCGGCGGCTTCCCGGGAGACCAACCCGCCGAGCGCCGGGTACGCGGCCCCGGGCGCGGCGGCTCACTCCTTCCCGCAGGAGCCCGGCCCGGCCCGTCACACGTGGCGCGGAACACTATTGCAAGCATTTGCTTGCAATAGTTAGCGGGGCGGGGCACCATCGAACCATGGCATCACTCAACGTCGGGAATCTCGGTGAGTACCTCCGCGAGCAGCGGCGCAACGCCCAGCTCTCGCTGCGGCAGCTCGCCGACGCCGCCGGGGTGTCCAATCCGTATCTGAGCCAGATCGAGCGCGGGCTGCGCAAGCCCAGCGCGGAGGTGTTGCAGCAGGTCGCCAAGGCGCTGCGGATCTCGGCCGAGACGCTGTACGTGCGGGCCGGGATCCTCGACGAGCGGGATCGCGACGAGCTGGAGACGCGGGCCGTCATCATCGCCGACCCCTCCATGAATGAGCGGCAGAAGGCCGTTCTGCTCCAGATCTACGACTCTTTCCGCAAGGAGAACGGATTCGAGACCGCGACCGGGGCAGCCGATCCCGGTGCGGAGTCCGTGGCGGACAAGGGTTCCGGCCCGGGTTCGGACACCCCTGTCGACGGCCCCCGCACGGCCGGCGGCAGCGATGCCGGCCACAACTCACCCTGAAACGTGTTCCAGGAGGACCAAAGTCATGGCCATCACCGATGACCTCCGCAAGACCTTCGCCGACCCCACCCCCCTCTACTTCGCGGCCGGCACCGCCGACCTCGCCTTCCAGCAGGCCAGGAAGGTGCCCGCGCTGCTGGAGCAGCTCGCCGCCGAGGCGCCGGGCCGGATCGAGGCCGTGCGCGGCGCCGACCCCAGGGCCGTGCAGGAGAAGGTGACCGGGCAGGCCAAGGAGGCCCAGGCCACCGTGCAGGCCAAGGTCGGCGAGGTGTTCGGCGGGCTCGACACCGATCTGAAGAAGCTCGGCGAGACCGCGCAGGACCTCGCGCTGCGGGGCGTCGGCGTGGCCGCCGAGTACGCCGTCAGGGCGCGCGAGACCTACGAGAAGGTCGCCGAGCACGGTGAGCAGACCGTGCGGTCGTGGCGCGGTGAGGCGGCGGAGGAGATCACGGAGATCGCCATCGCCGTGGAGCCCGAGCCGGTGAAGCCCGAGCCCGTGAAGCCCGCCGCCGGGTCGGCCGAGGTCACGGAGCCCGCCGAGCCCGTCACGGAGCCCGCCGGGTCCGCCGAGAGCGCGTCCGCCGGGGCCGAGGCGCCGAGGACGGCCGGCCGCAAGCCCGCCGCCCGCCGCCCGGCCGCCCGCAAGTCCGCCGCGAAGAAGAACACGCCGCCGGCGGAGTGAACGCACCCCCGCGAAGCGGGCCGGGCACCTTTGGGGGTGTCCGGCTCGTTCTCCGGGTACGTTGGCGATGACGTGCCTTGACCACTCACTAGGCGTAGGCGGTACCCATCATGTTGCGCGCAGGATTCGACGCCGGTATCGGGATGATCATCAGCCTGGTCTTCCTGGTGACCTCGGTGACCGCACTGATCATGGCCCTGCTGGCCCGCGATGACGCCTACCGGGCCGCCGACAAGCAGACCAAGAGCTTCTGGCTGGTCATCCTCGGCGTCACCGTGGCGGTGAATCTGACGATCAGCATGCTCTTCCTGTCCATCGCCGGACTGATCGCCAGCATCGTCTTCTTCGTGGATGTACGGCCCGCGCTCGCGCAGGTCTCCGGCGGCGGCAAGGGCCGGCGCGGCGGATCCAGCAGCGACGGCCCGTACGGCCCGTACAACGGCGGCAGGTAGTACCGGAGGTCCTGGCCGGGTCCCGTCAGTCCCGGCTCAGCAGCAGTACCGCCACGTCGTCCGTCAGCTCCCCGCCGTTCAGCTCGCGCGCCTCGGTCACGGCGGCGTCCAGCAGCGCCTCGCCGTCCAGCCCCTCCGCGAGCTGCCGGTTGATCATGCGCAGCATTCCCTCGTCGCCCAGCCGCTGCCGCGTACCCGGGCCCGAGCGTCCCTCGATCAGCCCGTCGGTGTAGAGCATCAGACTCCATGCCGCGCCCAGCTCCACCTGGCGGCGCGGCCAGCGGGCACGCGGCAGCAGACCCAGCGCCGGGCCGCCGCTCTCGTGGGACTGGGGGAGCAGGGGTGCTCCCCGGCCGTCCCGGACGATCAGCGGGGACGGATGGCCCGCCAGGCAAAGACCCGCCCGCCTGCCGTCCGGAGCGATGTCGACCGTGCAGAGCGTCGCGAAGATCTCCTCGCTCTCCCGCTCGTGCTCCAGCACCCGCTGGAGCGTGGACAGCAGCTCGTCCCCGCACAGTCCGGCGAAGGTGAGCGCCCGCCACGCTATCCGCAGCTCCACGCCGAGCGCCGCCTCGTCCGGGCCGTGGCCGCAGACATCGCCGATCATCGCGTGGACCGTGCCGTCCGGGGTGCGGACGGTGTCGTAGAAATCTCCGCCGAGCAGCGCCCGCGAGCGCCCGGGCCGGTACCGCGCGGCGAAGCGCAGATTCGCCCCCTGGAGCAGGGGAGTGGGCAGCAGACCGCGCTCCAGCCGGGCGTTCTCCTGCGCCCGCAGCCGGGACTCGGCCAGCTTCCGCTGGACGGTGTCGGCCCGCTTGCGCTCCACGGCGTACCGGACCGTGCGACTCAGCAGCCGTCCGTCCAGCTCGTCGCGGAAGAGATGGTCCTGCGCCCCCAGCCGTACGGCGTCGGCCGCGCGCTCCGCGTCCCCCGAGGTCGTCAGCGCCAGTACCGCGTGCCGGGGCGCCAGACGCAGCACATGCCGCAGCGGGGCCAGCTCCTCGTCACCCGCGCCGCCGGGCAGCGCGAGATCGACCAGCACACAGTGGACGTCGTCGGTGAGCAGCCGCTCCGCCTCGGTCAGATTCCGTGCGCTGCGGACCCGCACCCGGAAGCCCGCCCCGCTGTCCGGCTCCGGGACGCGGAAGCTGCCCGGGTCGTCCTCGATCACCAGCAGGGTCAGCTCCCCGCCCGCGGCCGACTTTTCCGCGGGGGCGTTCCGCTGACGCGGTACAGGTACAGGCATGTGATCCGGTTTCCTTCCCTCCCCCCGAGGGCACGGCGGGGCGACATTCGACATCCCGCCAGACGGGGACCATAGCGGTACCCCGGCCCGGAGCGGAATGGCGAGAGCGGGAGGGCGGGGGAGAGCCGCCCGGGCCCGCCCCGGCCTGCCCGGGCGGGCCCGGGGCCCGCGCCGGTACACGGAGGACATCCGGGGAGAACCGCGGCGGGCGGCCATGACGAACATCACGCGCCGGGGGACCCCGCCGGACCCGGCCGCCGGTCCGGCCCCGCCCCGCGATCCGGCGCCGGGTGTGCCCGGTCCCGGTCCCGATGCCGCCGCCCGCGGCTACCGCTCCGGGCGGACCACGCCGAGGATCCTCATGGAACCCGCGCCCGCGAGGGTCACCTGCCGGCCCGGCCGAGGGGAGTGGACCATCATGCCGTCCCCCACATACATGCCGACATGGCTCGCGTCCGCGTGGTAGATGATCAGATCGCCGGGGCGCATGTCCTTCACGGCCACCCTGGGGAGCCGGCGCCACTGCTCCTGTGAGGTGCGCGGGATGCTCTCCCCCGCCGCCGCCCACGCCTTGGAGGTCAGCCCCGAGCAGTCGTATGTACGCGGGCCCTCGGCACCCCACTCGTACGCCTTGCCGATCTGCGCCTTCGCGAAGGCCACCGCCTCCGCGCCCCGCGCGCTCGCCCCGCCGCCGGGACCGCCCGGCGCGCCGGACTTCAGCCAGTCGTTCTGCGCCTTCTCGGCCGCCCGCTTCTCCAATATCAGCAGCCTGGCCAGCTCCGCCTCGGCCAGCCGTCCCTCCAGCCGCTCGGCGGCGGCGATCCTGCTCGTGATCCGTGTCCTGGCACTCGCCTGGGCGGCCCGCTCCGCCTCCAGGTCCTTCCAGTGAGCCCCGGCGTCCTCGGTGTACGTCTCCAGCTCCGCCTGGGCCCTGGTCAGCTCGGCCATCAGATCGCCGGTCGCCTTCATGCTCTGCCGGACCCGCTCCACGCCGTCCAGGAAGAGCCGGGGATCGTCGGTGAGGACCAGCCGCGCGCCGGCCGGCAGCCCGCCGCCCTGATACTGGGCCCGGGCGGTGGCACCGGCCAGATCCCTCAGCGTGGCGATGCGCTCCCGCCCCTTCTCGATCCGCTGTGCCAATGCGGCGATCTCCGCCGACTTCCGCTTCGCCCGCTCCTCCGCGAGGTTGTACGCGTCCGTCGCCGAGACCGCCTGGTGGTACAGGCCCTCTATCTCCAGGCGCACTTGCTCCAGCGACTTCTCCCGGGGGGCGTCCGGCGGCAGCGGAACGGCCGGCAGCACCGGCGCGGACGGCCGCGCGGGCAGGGAGACGGCCGCCGCCGGGAGGGAGACCCCCGCGGCCGGAGCCGGCGCGGCGAACGCCGTGCCCGGCGCCGCGAGCACGGTCAGGGCGCAGCAGAGCAGGGTCATCGCGGCAGTGGCACAGTGGCGTCGGTTCACGACTCCCCCTCCATCGTCAGCGGAGCTGACGCTCGGCAAACCCGACCGGACCTGATTGACCGTCAGTAACGTGTGCGATGCCGTGATGGTGACACGGCACCCCGTGGAGCGACAGGGTCACCCGGAGACCGTCCGGCGGATCACTCCGGACCGCGTTCCCCCGTGATCACTGACGAATGATGGCCGCCCCGTGTTCCCGATTCGTACGGACGTTCACTCGAATCGGGGAGCGAATCGGGGAGCGAGCGCCGCCCACTCCACCGTCACCTCGCCCTGTCTCCACCGCCGCCGGCCGTCCAGCAGCGGCCAGTCCGCCGCCAGATCGCCCACCGCCCTGATCCAGCGCTGCCGCGCCCCGAGCGAGGCGAACGGCGCCGCCGCGGCCCACGCCCGGTCGAAGTCCCGCAGAAACGCATGCACCGGCTCACCCGGCACATTCCGGTGGATCAGCGCCTTGGGCAGCCGCTCCGCCAGATCGGACGGCCGGTCCAGCGAGCCGAGCCGGGCCGCGAAGGTGACACCGCGCGGACCCCGAGGCCCCAGCGCCACCCAGACATGGCGCCGCCCGATCTCGTCACAGGTCCCCTCGACCAGCAGCCCGCCCGGCGCGAGCCGCCCGCAGAGCCGCTCCCACACGGCGGCGACCTCGCCCTCGTCGTACTGGCGCAGCACATTCGCCGCACGGATCAGCATCGGCGGCTCGGCCACCGGGAGCTCGAAACCGCCGTGCCGGAAGGTCAGCCCCTCCCGCTCGTACGGCCGCGCCGCCGCGACCCGCTCCGGATCGATCTCGATCCCGACCACCTCGCACCGCGGATCGGCGGTGCGCAGCCACCCCAGCAGTTCCAGCGGGGTCCAGGGAGCCGCCCCGTATCCGAGGTCGACGGCCACCGGCCGGTCGCTGCGCCGCAGCGCGGGGCCGTGGACGGCCGCGATCCAGCGGTCCATCCGGCGCAGCCGGTTCGGGTTGGTGGTGCCGCGGGTGACGGTGCCGACGGGACGGTTCTTCCCGGACGTCGCACGGGGCGGAGGGGTGGGGCGGGGCATGCACCGAGCGTATGCGCCCCGCCGGGCGGACCGTGCGTCACGCCGGCACCCGCCGCCGCCCGGACCGTGCACCCCGCGCGGGAGCCCGTACCCGCCCCGCCGCCGAAGCTTCGCCCTCCCCCCGCCGCCCGCCGCGAGCAGCCACGCCCCCACCCGGCCGCGAGCGCCCCCACCCCCCGCCACCACCCAAAGCAATGATTTGGCAAAGTGATGGAGGGCGGGAAATGGAAGCGAAGGGTCCGCTGTTGTGTGCCCTTGGACGGCTGCTCGAGCCCGCAGCTTGTCGTGCTCGAAACCGGCCGCGTACCACGCCGGAACGGAGGATCGTCGACGTGAGCCAGTACGGCCAGTACGTCTCCCGCCTCGGCAGCGGCCTCAAGCCGCCCCTCATCAGATTCCCCGGCGGCCACCGCAAGCCGCGCCGGATCGCCATGCTCAGCGTCCACACCTCCCCCCTGCACCAGCCGGGCACCGGCGACGCCGGCGGGATGAATGTCTACATCGTGGAGCTGGCCCGACGGCTCGCGGCCATCGGCATCGAGGTCGAGATCTTCACCCGGGCCACCGCCGGCGGCCTCCCGTCCTCCGTCGAGCTCGCCCCCGGCGTCCTGGTCCGCCATGTCGACGCCGGCCCCTACGAGGGCCTGGCCAAGGAGGAGCTGCCCGGACAGCTCTGCGCCTTCACCCATGGCGTGATGCAGGCATGGGCCCGCCACCGCCCCGGCCACTACGACCTCGTCCACTCCCACTACTGGCTCTCCGGCCATGTCGGCTGGCTCGCCGCCGAACGCTGGGGCGTGCCCCTCGTCCACGCGATGCACACCATGGCCAAGGTGAAGAACGCCGCCCTCGCCGAGGGGGACCGGCCCGAACCCGCCTCCCGTGTCATCGGCGAGACCCAGATCGTCGAGGCCGCCGACCAGCTGATCGCCAACACGGCCGAGGAGGCCGGCGAACTGATCCGGTTCTACGACGCCGATCCCGCCAAGGTCGCCGTCGTCCACCCCGGGGTCAATCTCGACCGCTTCCGCCCCGCCGACGGCCGCGCCGCCGCCCGCGCCCGGCTCGGCGTCCCCCAGGACGCCTTCGTCCCCCTCTTCGCCGGACGAATACAGCCCCTGAAGGCCCCCGACATCCTGCTGCGCGCCGTCGCCCTGCTGGTCGAACGCGACCCCGGCCTGCGTTCCCTGCTGTACGTCCCGGTCGTCGGCGGCCCCAGCGGCAGCGGCCTCGCCAAACCCGAGGGGCTCCAGAAGCTGGCCGCCCGCCTGGGGATCGCCGACATCGTCCACTTCCACCCCCCGGTCGGCCAGGAGCGGCTCGCCGACTGGTTCCGGGCCGCGTCCACCCTGGTCATGCCCTCGTACAGCGAGTCCTTCGGCCTGGTCGCCATCGAGGCACAGGCGGCCGGCACCCCCGTGGTCGCCGCCCGGGTCGGCGGACTCCCGGTCGCGGTGGACCACGGACGGACCGGCTTCCTCGTCGACGGCCACAACCCCGCCGACTACGCCCGCGCCCTCCACCGGCTGCTGGCCGGCCCGGAGGTGGCCGACCGCATGGGCCGCGCCGCCGCCCGGCACGCCCAGTCCTTCGGCTGGGACCGCGCCGCGGCGGCCACCGCCGACGTCTACACGGCGGCGATGTACGAACACCGCCGCCGGGTACGCTCACGCCATGTCTGACGCACGGCGGCACCACGAGACGATCGAGCGCGCCCTGAAGGACGCGGATCTCTCCTGGGAGAGCCCGGAACCCGGCTCCTACGCGGTGACCCTGCCCGGCACCGCCAAGCTGGCCACCACCTGCTCCCTGCGCGTCGGCAGGCACTCCCTCTCCGTGAACGCCTTCGTCATCCGCCGCCCCGACGAGAACGCCGCCGCCGTGCACCGCCGCCTGCTGGAGCTGAATCTGCGGCTGTACGGAGTGGCCTACGCCGTCGACCGGCTCGGCGACATCTATCTCACCGGCAGGCTCCCGCTCGCCGTCGTCACGGCGGAGGAGCTGGACCGGCTGCTGGGCTCCGTACTGGAAGCCGCGGACGGGATCTTCAACACGCTCCTGGAGATGGGCTTCGCCGAGGCGATCCGCAAGGAGTACGCCTGGCGGGTCTCGCGCGGCGAGTCCACCCGCAACCTCGACGCGTTCGACCGCCTGACCGGCGGCGCGGGCGACCCCCCTCCGGGGCACTGAGCCCCGCCCGCTCAGACCCCCGCCCTCCCCGTGTCCGGGGCCTGGTTCTCCCGCTCCGCCGGGGGCACCCGGACCGGCGCGGGCACGGCCGGGAACCCGGCGTCCGCCGGCAGATTCCGCATCAGCAGCCCGTACCCGAGACCCGCGACCGTACCCAGGACCGCGCACATCCCCCACAGCCACCCGGCCCCGAATCCGTCGATGACGAATCCGGCGGCCAGCGGCGCCACCAGAGTCGCCACCGACCAGGTCAGGGTGTACATGCCCTGGTAGCGGCCCCGGCCGTGCACCGGGGAGAGCCGTACCACCAGTCCTGTCTGGGTGGGCGCGTTGACGATCTCGGCCAGCGTCCACACCACCACCGTCAGCGCGTACAGCCCGATCGACCCGGCGAAGGCGGTGAGCCCGAAGCCGTACCCCGCCAGCAGTGAGGACAGGATCAGCAGCCGGCGCGGATCGCGGTGTTCGATGAAGCGGGTGACCGGGATCTGCAGGGCCACGATCAGTACGCCGTTGAGCGCCATCACCGTGCCGTAGTCGGAGGGGGAGAGTCCGGTCTCGCCCATCGCCAGCGGGAGTCCGACGAGCCCCTGCATGAAGATCAGCGCGATCAGGAAGGAGAGGACGACCACGCCCATGAACCGGCCGTCGCGCAGTACGGTCGCCAGACTCACCGGCGGTTCCCGGTCGCCCGCCTTCCCCGGGTGCGCCGGGCGGGACTCGGGCAGTTTGATGTAGACGAGGACGGCGCAGGCCAGGGTCAGCGCGGCCTCTCCCAGGAAACCGGCCAGATAGCTGTACTCGGCGATGAAGCCGGCCGCCACCGCGGAGATCGCGAAGCCGAGGTTGATCGCCCAGTAGTTGAGCGAGAAGGCCCGCACCCGGTCCTCGGGCCGCACGATGTCCGCCATCATCGCCTGCACGGCGGGCCGGGAGGCGTTGCTGGCCATGCCGACCAGACAGGCGACGGCGGCGATGGCCACCGGGTGGCTGACCAGACCGAGCGCGGCGACCGACACCGCCGTCGAGAGCTGGGCGATCAGCAGGGTGGGACGCCGTCCGAGCCGGTCCGTCATCACCCCGCCGGCCAGCGAGGAGACGACTCCGCCCAGCCCGTACAGGGAGACCACGACCCCGGCGTACGAGGCGGAATAGCCGAGGTCGGCGGTGAGATAGAGAACCATGAAGGTGGCGACGAACCCGCCGAGCCGGTTGACCAGGGTGCTGGTCCACAGCCACCAGAATTCCCGGGGCAGCCCCGCGACGCTCTCCCGCGCGGCGCGGCGCAGTCCGGCAACGAGCATGGATCCCCCAGGAGCTTGAGCAGCAGTGTAAGAGTCTCTAGACAGGTTTGAACATTACCTGGGGCTCGGGGCCGATGGGCAGTTGATTTACCGGATCTGTCCATCGTCAGCCGTATGGCCCAGCCTCACCAGTCACGTCGAACACAGCCGTCCCGCAGCACCGGCCCCGGGGGACCCGCTGGGTCACCCCGCTCACCACCGCCCCGCGGCTCCGGACCGGAGCCGGAGCTTCCGCGCCCGCGCCTCCCGCGCCTCCCGCGCCTCCCGCGCCGTACCCCCGCCGCCCGCCGCCCGCCTCGCGCCCTCCGCCCCTCCGCCTCGCGCCCCCGCCCTCGCGCCGGCCGGGGCGAGGGCGGAGGGCGCTCATCCCCCGGACACCGGCCGTCCGGAGAGCGGACGCGGGTCCTGCCCGCAGGGTGGACGGGCCGCTGTCCGAAAGGTGGACGCCCCGCCATGAGCCGCCGGGAGAATACCCAGCTCAGAGCCGGTACAGACGCCTCGATCGGGCGATGACCAGCACACCTGTCCGGAAGGCGGTACGCCCGTCCATTAGGCTCGGAGGCATGGCCGACGCACCGTACAAGCTGATCCTCCTCCGCCACGGCGAGAGCGAGTGGAACGCGAAGAATCTGTTCACCGGCTGGGTGGACGTCAATCTCACCGACAAGGGCGAGAAGGAGGCGGTCCGCGGCGGTGAGCTGCTGAAGGACGCCGGCCTGCTCCCGGATGTCCTGCACACCTCGCTCCAGAAGCGCGCCATCCGCACCGCCCAGCTCGCGCTGGAGTCCGCGGACCGCCACTGGATCCCGGTGCACCGCTCCTGGCGCCTCAACGAGCGGCACTACGGCGCGCTCCAGGGCAAGGACAAGGCGCAGACGCTCGCCGAGTTCGGCGAGGAGCAGTTCATGCTCTGGCGCCGTTCGTACGACACCCCGCCGCCGCCCCTGGAGGACGGCACGGAGTTCTCCCAGAGCGGCGACCCGCGCTACGCGACCATCCCGCCGGAGCTGCGCCCCCGCACCGAGTGCCTCAAGGACGTCGGTGTCCGGATGCTGCCGTACTGGTACGACGGCATCGTCCCGGACCTGCTGGCCGGCCGCACCGTCCTGGTCGCCGCGCACGGCAACTCGCTGCGCGCGCTGGTCAAGCACCTCGACGGCGTCTCCGACGAGGCCATCGCGGGCCTGAACATCCCGACGGGTATCCCGCTCGCCTATGAGCTGGACGCCGACTTCAAGCCGCTCAAGCCCGGCGGCACCTACCTGGACCCGGACGCGGCCGCCGCCGCGATCGAGGCCGTCAGGAACCAGGGCAAGAAGTAGTCACACCCCGCGCATGCGCGATGGCCCCGTCCCCCTGGGGGACGGGGCCATCGCGGTGTCCGCCGGGCGGGTGCGGCCGTCAGCCGCAGCCGCCGCCGCACTGGCAGGATCCGCCCGACTGACAACCGCACGAGCAGCCGGGGCCGCAGGAGCAGGAGAGCGCGGGCGGAACCATCACTTCGATCGGGAATGCCTGCCTGAGGTCCGTGCTGGGGGAGTCGGCCATGGGTTCCTCCTCATCGGCGTACGAGATCGGCGTACGAGCCGTGCAGGATGTACGGGCACCCCCCGGTCAGCCGGCCGGGGCGTGCCGCCTCCCGCCATTCCACGACGGCCCCGGCGGGCGCGTCAACGGCGCGCGGAGGCGCGACTCCCTCCCCTGTCGTACGGGATTCACGCGCCCTCCACCGGTGTCACCGGCTGGATCTCGTCGGCGTGCTCCCCCGTCACCAGATAGACCACCCGCTTCGCCACCGACACCGCGTGATCGGCGAACCGCTCGTAGTAGCGGCCCAGCAGGGTCACATCCACCGCGGTCTCGATGCCGTGCTTCCAGCGGTCGTCCATCAGATGCTGGAAGAGCGTGCGGTGCAGCAGATCCATCTCGTCGTCGTCGTTCTCCAGCTGGAGCGCGAGATCGACGTCCTTGGTGATGATCACCTCGGCGGCCTTCGCCATCAGCCGCTGTGCCAGCTGGCCCATCTCCAGGATCGTGGCCTGGAGATCTCTCGGCACCGCGGAGTCCGGGAAGCGCAGCCGGGCGAGCTTGGCCACATGCTGGGCCAGATCGCCGGCCCGCTCCAGGTCGGCGCTCATCCGCAGTGAGGTGACCACGATCCGCAGATCCGTGGCCACCGGCTGCTGCCGGGCGAGCAGGGCGATGGCGCGTGCCTCCAGATCGTGCTGGAGATCGTCCACCTTCTGATCGGCGGCGATCACGGTCTCGGCCAGCTTGAGATCGGCGTCGAGCATGGCCGTGGTGGCGCGCCCAATCGCCGAACCCACCAGCCGGGCCATTTCGACCAGGCCCTCGCCGATCGAGTCCAGTTCCTCGTGGTACGCGTCCCGCATCGGGTTCCCTTTCTACAGGTGAACAGAGGTCCGGGTGGGTCTCTCGGACCCCCACGCTCCCACGGTGAGTCCGAAACGCGTCCAGGGCCTCCCGGCCAAATGAACCGGCCCCGTCCCCTCGGTGAACTCTGGGCGACGAGTGTTCGAGGTGCCACCCGATTGGCTGTGAGCATGTCCGCGGCCACGCATAACCTGGATACATGGACGTGAACGCGGCGGTCGCCGCAGTGGCGGCACTCGCCGGTCTCCTGACCGGCGTCATCGCCGTACTGGCGTTCCGCTGGAGCGAGCGCGAGCAGCGCCGTCCCACCCGGACATCGCTGCACACCGACGCCGTGCTGCCACCCGGAGTGGACACGGTGCTCTCCGTGCTGCGCTCCTCCGCCGTGGTGCTCGACGAGAGCGACTCGGTGGTCAAGGCGTCCTCGGCCGCCTATGCCCTGGGTCTGGTCCGTGGCGGAAAACTGACGGTCGAGCCCATGATGCAGATGGCCCGGGACACCCGCAGGGACGGCGAGATACGCCAGGTCGAGCTCGACCTCCCGCGCCGGGGCACCGGCCGGGGCGAGGCGCTGGCCGTCTCGGCCCGGGTCGCCCCGCTCGGCTCCCGGCTGGTTCTCCTGCTGGTCGAGGACCTCACCGAGGCCCGCCGGATCGAGGCGGTGCGGCGGGATTTCGTGGCCAATGTGAGTCATGAGCTGAAAACCCCGGTGGGGGCGCTCTCGCTGCTCTCCGAGGCCGTCATGGACGCCGCCGACGACCCCGAGGCCGTCTTCCGCTTCGCCGGCCGGATGCAGATCGAGGCGACCCGGCTCACCAATCTCGTACAGGAGCTCATCGACCTCTCCCGGGTGCAGAACGACGACCCGCTGGAGGACGCCGAGCCGGTCCGGGTGGACGAGCTGGTCGCGGAGGCCATCGACCGCTCCCGGCAGCCCGCGTCCACCAAGCAGATCACCATGGTCAGCGGGGGCACCGCCGGATTGCACATCTGGGGCAATCGCGGCAAGCTGGCCGCCGCGCTCGGCAATCTCGTCGAGAACGCGGTCAACTACTCGCCGGCCCGGACCCGGGTCGGCATCTCCGCCCGCCGGGTCTCCGTGCCGGGCGGGGACCAGATCGAGATAGCCGTCACCGATCAGGGCATCGGCATCTCCGAGAAGGATCGCGAACGAATCTTCGAACGCTTCTACCGGGTCGACCCGGCCCGCTCCCGGGCCACCGGGGGCACCGGCCTGGGGCTGGCGATCGTGAAGCACGTGGCCGCCTCGCACGGCGGGGAGGTCACGGTGTGGAGCACCGAGGGGCAGGGATCCACCTTCACCCTCCGCCTTCCCGAGGCGGGCGCCACCCGGGACCGTCCCCGCGCGCAGACGGTCACCGAGCCGGTCGCCGACACGGACGACACGGGCGACACGGGCGGCGACCCGGCCGCCGGCCCGTACACCCCGCTCGACACCCCATTCGCCCCGCACGCCGCGCCCGGCCCGCCGTACGGGTCGGAAACCCCCTCCGACCCCGCGTCCTCATCGGACCCGCGGTCATCACCCGGCCCGGGGACGGCCTCCGAGGCCGGCCCCGGTGCCCACCACCACCGCCGCCCGGACCCACCCGGCGGCGGCGCGCACGACGACCGGCCCCACGACCACATTCCCAACACCGACATCCCTGCCCCGGAGGTCCATCCGTGACCCGAGTGCTCGTCGTCGAGGATGAGGAATCCTTCAGCGACGCCCTGTCCTACATGCTCCGCAAGGAGGGCTTCGAGGTCGCTGTGGCGACCACGGGCCCCGAGGGGCTCGATGAGTTCGACCGCAATGGCGCCGACCTCGTCCTTCTCGATCTGATGCTGCCCGGGCTGCCGGGCACGGAGGTCTGCCGTCAGCTGCGCGGCCGTTCCAATGTCCCGGTGATCATGGTGACGGCCAAGGACAGTGAGATCGACAAGGTCGTCGGGCTGGAGATAGGAGCCGACGACTATGTCACCAAGCCCTTCTCCTCCCGCGAGCTGGTCGCCCGCATCCGCGCCGTTCTGCGCCGCCGGGGGGAGCCGGAGGAGGTCACCCCGGCCGCCCTGGAGGCCGGTCCGGTCCGGATGGACGTGGACCGCCATGTGGTCACCGTCGCCGGCGGCAAGATCGATCTGCCGCTGAAGGAGTTCGACCTGCTGGAGATGCTGCTGCGCAACGCGGGCCGGGTGCTCACCCGGATGCAGCTCATCGACCGGGTCTGGGGCGCGGACTACGTCGGCGACACCAAGACCCTGGACGTCCATGTGAAGCGGCTGCGCGCCAAGATCGAGCCCGACCCGGGCGCGCCGCGCTATCTGGTGACCGTCCGCGGCCTGGGCTACAAGTTCGAGCCGTAGCCGGCGGCGGGCGAGCCGCTGAGAGCAGACGCACGGAGGGCGCCCCACCGGTCATCGGTGGGGCGCCCTCCGTGCCGGACCGGCCGGGGTACGGAGAAGTCGCTGCCCGTCACGGGCCCGCTGAGGTCAGCCGGTGCTCTCGGTGGAGCCGTCGGCGGGACCCTCGGCCGGGTCGGCCGAGCCCTCGGCCGGGGCGCCGGGCTCACCGGACTCGTTCTCGCCGCCGGGCTCGCCGCTCGCGGCGTCGGAGGGGGTGCCCTCCGGCTCGGCGGACGGGGAGGGCTTCGCCGGCGCCGGCAGTGAGCTCGGGCCGAAGTCCCCGAAGCCGTCGGCGGTGGCGGCCACCACAAACGACTTGATCTTGACATCGCCGGTCTCGCTGAAGCGGAAGACCACTTCCTGGACGCCGCCGATGTTCCCGGCGAGCTCCTGGGCGTTCTCCACCACGGCGGAGGCGTTGCCCTTGCCGCCGATGACGATCGAGCCCTGCGCGGGCACGGTCACCGGGCCGGAGCCCTCGGCGGGGGAGAGCTTCACGGTGCCCGCGCCGCCCCCGAGGGTGACCGAGTCGATGGTCTGCTCCGCGGTGCCCGAGTTGAAGATCGTCGCCGAGATGACGGCCGGGCCGTCGGCCTCACCCTCGGCCCCGGTGATCACATTCGAGTTCTGAATGTTGATCGAGTCGACCTTGACATTGGCGGTGTCCGGCTTGATGCCCAGCGACTGCGCGTTGTTGCCCGCGCCACAGGCGGTGAGGACGGCGATCGACAGCGCGGTGGCGGCCGCGGCGAGGGCGCCGCGTCGAAGGTTGGCCCCGGACGGAGTTTGGGGGAGGCTCACGGCGGCGGCATCTCCTTGGACATACGGACTGACGGTTGACGGGTCGCTCGAACCGGCGCAATGGCGGCCGGGAGCGCGAGGGTTCGCGATACCGCCCGAGATCACCTCAGTTCGCCGACAGATTACAGAGCCGCCGCTCCCGCCCCGCACCCGACCCGCCCCTATGCGCACGCGGCCGCACCGGCCGGCTCCCCCGAGTCGCCCCCGGGGAGCCCCCCCCGGGCCCCTTCCGGGGGTGCCGGGAGGCCGGGGCCGGTGGCCCGGGGCCGGGCGGGGCGTTTCCGCGATCCGGCCCGCCCGCTGTCCGGACCCGCCGCGATCGGCCCTGCGGTGATCGGCCCGTCCGCTGTCCGACCTGCCGCGATCCGGTCCGCGCGTGACCCCGCCCCGTGATCCGATCCGATCCGCCGCGATCGGATCCGCGTGATCAGATCCGATCCATACGCGCTCGGACCCACCCGCGATCCGGCCCGCCGCGATCCGATCCGTGCGCGATCGAACACCCATGTCCTCTCGTCCGGTCCTTGAGCCGGTTCGGGGACGCTTCCGCCGAAGTGCCGATGCCGGTGTTTCGCACCGCGTTCACATATCACCGTGATCAATTTCGCCGCCCCGGCGCGCATTCCCTTCCGAATAGAACCGGCGCGCCTTCGTTGATCAATTCAGGATTCCGCGTCAGATGCCCCCGTACGGGTGAACGACCGTCGAACGGAGTACAGGAAGTCCACCGTCGGGAACCAGGCAAATCGGGACGTTCATCTGCGTCTCGGCGCCGTGTGGCCGGCGCGACATGCCCGTTTCCCGCCCCCCGCACAGCGGCTCCCACCTGCGAATACCCCCTTCCGGAAGCTGCTCGCAGCACGTACCGCGCGCTGTTGTCAAGCCCCGAGATATGCCCTGACCTGCGAAAACGCCATTCAGAAGATGCTGTATCCGTGTTACCCTGGATAGCCACGGAAGGGGTACCTGTCACATGACGTTCAAGGTTGGCGACACCGTGGTCTATCCCCATCACGGGGCCGCGCTGATCGAGGCCATCGAAACTCGCCAGATCAAAGGCGTGGACAAGACCTACTTGGTGCTCAAGGTCGCCCAGGGCGACCTGACGGTGCGCGTGCCGGCGGACAATGCGGAGTTCGTGGGTGTGCGTGATGTGGTCGGCCAGGACGGTCTCGACCGGGTCTTCGAGGTGCTGCGCGCGCCGTATGCCGAAGAGCCGACGAACTGGTCCCGGCGTTACAAGGCAAATCTGGAGAAGCTTGCTTCCGGCGATGTCATCAAGGTCGCCGAAGTGGTGCGTGACCTGTGGCGTCGTGAGCGTGAGCGCGGGCTTTCCGCAGGTGAGAAGCGGATGCTCGCGAAGGCGCGCCAGATCCTGGTGAGCGAGCTCGCCCTCGCGGAGAACACCAACGAGGACAAGGCCGAGGCTCTGCTCGACGAGGTCCTCGCGTCCTGACGCAATGGCGCATCAATGCCGCGGTGCCCGCTGACATGACATGATCATCTTTGATCACGGTTCTGTCGCCGGGCGCTGCGGCATGTTCAGTTGTGCATGTCTTCATTGTCCTTGAACCGGACACCTTGCCCATGAGTGTCCGCACTCGCCGCGCACCAACCCCCTGGTAGTGCGTGGCGTGCCGGGCCCGGGGCGGCAGACGCGGACCACTGGTCACGGAAGGGTCCGTCAAGGCGTCGCGCCCGGCACGCTGTGGCCATACCCATGTCGGCCGAGGAAACAAACCTGCCGGAGTGCAACCGATGTCAGACGAATCGCTTCCGCCCCGTACCGCGGCCGTGATCCCGGCTGCCGGCCGGGGTGTACGGCTGGGCCCCGGAGCCCCCAAGGCGCTCCGAGCGCTGAGCGGCACGCCCATGCTCGTCCACGCCGTACGCGCCATGGCCGCCTCCAACGCGGTCTCCCTCGTCGTGGTCGTCGCCCCGCCCGGCGACACCGCCCCGGTGCGGAATCTCCTCACCGATCTGGTCCTCCCCGACCGCACCGAACTCCTCGTCGTCCCCGGCGGCGAGAGCCGCCAGGAATCCGTGCGTCTCGGTCTCGACGCCCTGCCCGACGACATCGGCACCGTCCTGGTCCACGACGCGGCCCGCCCCCTCGTCCCCGTCGACACGGTGGACGCGGTCATCGAGGCCGTACGCGCCGGGGCCACCGCCGTCGTCCCGGCGCTCCCGCTCGCCGACACGGTCAAAGAGGTGGAGCCCGGCGAGAAGGGCGAACCCGAACCGGTCGTCGCCACCCCCGACCGGGCCCGGCTGCGCGCCGTGCAGACCCCGCAGGGATTCGAACGCGCCACTCTCGTCAACGCCCACCACATCCTCGCGGGGGCCGACGGGGAGGCGACCGACTGCGCGGGCATGGTCGAGCGCCTCGGCGGCTCCGTCGTCGTCGTACCCGGCCACGAAGAGGCGTTCAAGGTGACCCGGCCGCTCGATCTCGTACTCGCCGAGGCGGTACTCGCCCGCAGGAGGGCCAACGATGGCTTCTGATCCCCGGCCTCCCCAGCCCCCCCGTCGGCCCCTTCAGCTCCCGCTGGTGGGCATCGGCACGGATGTGCACGCCTTCGAGGAGGGCCGTGAGCTCTGGTGCGCCGGGCTGCTCTGGGACGGCGACGACGCCGGATCCGGCCTCGCCGGCCACTCCGACGGCGATGTCGCCGCCCACGCGGCCTGCGACGCCCTCTTCTCCGCGGCCGGTGTCGGCGACCTCGGCACCCACTTCGGGACCTCGCGCCCCGAGTGGTCCGGCGCCTCCGGGATCACCCTGCTCACCGAGGCCGCCCGGATCGTCCGCGCCGAGGGCTTCGAGATCGGCAATGTCGCCATCCAGGTGATCGGTGTCCGCCCGAAGATCGGCAAGCGGCGGGACGAGGCCCAGAAGGCGCTGGGCGCGGCGATCGGCGCGCCCGTCGCCGTCTCCGGGACCACCACCGACGGCCTGGGGCTGACCGGCCGCGCCGAGGGGCTGGCCGCCATCGCCACGGCCCTGGTCTACCGCCCCTGACACCCGGCCGGCGCGCTTTATCACGAAGTGATCTCGGCGCCGGGCGCGTACCCGCCCCGGCTCCGGTGCGCGCCCGGCCCCGCGAGGTCCCTGCGGCCGGCGCCCCGTCCCGTACGCCCCGCGCCGCCCCCGGCGTACCGCGTCCGCGGGAAGCCGGCCGGACCGCACCCGGCGCACCGGTGGACGCGGCCCGGCGCCCGCGCGCGGCCCGGATGCGACAGACGGGTGAACCCCGTGTGAAGGAATCGGCCGACCGAAATAATCGGGAGCTGTGACGTGCTGCACACGCAGGGGGATCGTCGCCGCCCGGCCGCTCCGACGCGGCCGTCACCGAAAGGCCGTAACCATGACCGCCGAACTCTCGGACGACCTGAAGGCCCGGCTGGACAGCCCCGTCTTCGTCAGCATCGCCACCATCCAGCCCGACGGCACACCCCAGGTGTCCCCGGTCTGGGTGAAGCGCGACGGCGACGACCTCCTCATCTCCACCACCATCGGCCGCCGCAAGGAGAAGAATCTGCGCCGGGACCCCCGGGTGACGGTTCTCCTCCAGCCCTTCGACGCCCCCTACACCTACGCCGAGATCCGCGGCACCGCCGAGCTCACCACCGAGGGCGGCCAGGAGCTCATCGACGAACTCTCCGTGAAGTACACCGGCAAGAGCTACGCGGAGTTCAACCCCGCCGCGGCCGACGACGCGCCGCGCGTGGTCGTCCGTGTCACCCCGCGCAAGGTCGTCGGCCGCATCTGACCGCCCGGCCCCGCCGGACCCCTCACCACTGCCCCGCCGATGGCCGATGACGGCCGTGGAGCACCGCCCTCACCAGGGCGCATAACGCGCCGATAAGAAAAATCAGCCCCGCGACCCCCAGGGGTCGCGGGGCACTGCCGTGCGCCCACTACCCTGGTTGCGTGACCATTCGCCTGTACGACACCAGCGCCCGGCAGATCCGTGACTTCAACCCGCTCGTTCCGGGCTGTGTCTCGATCTACCTCTGTGGCGCCACCGTGCAGGCCGCACCGCACATCGGCCACATCCGCTCGGGGCTGAACTTCGACATCATGCGCCGCTGGTTCGAGTACCGCGGCTACGACGTCACGTTCATCCGCAATGTCACCGACATCGACGACAAGATCATCTGGAAGTCGGCGGAGCAGAACCGCCCCTGGTGGTCCATCGGCTACGAGAACGAGCGCGCCTTCAACAACGGCTACGACGCCCTCGGCTGCCTGCCCCCCACCTATGAACCGCGCGCCACCGGCCACATCACCGAGATGGTCGAGATGATGCGCGGCCTCATCGAGCGCGGGCACGCGTATGAGGCCGAGGGCAATGTCTACTTCGACGTGCGCTCCCTCCCCTCCTATCTGGAGCTCTCCAACCAGGACATCGACGAGCTCCGCCAGCCGTCCGGCGAGGGCGAGACCGGCAAGCGCGACCCGCGCGACTTCGCCATGTGGAAGTCGGTCAAGCCCGGCGAGCCGAGCTGGGAGACCCCCTGGGGCCGCGGCCGTCCCGGCTGGCACCTGGAGTGCTCCGCCATGGCCCACAAGTACCTGGGCAGCGCCTTCGACATCCACGGCGGCGGGATCGACCTGATCTTCCCGCACCACGAGAACGAGATCGCCCAGGCCAAGGCGTTCGGTGACGAGTTCGCCCGCTACTGGGTGCACAACGGCTGGGTCACCATGAGCGGCGAGAAGATGTCGAAGTCGCTCGGCAATTCGGTGCTCGTCTCCGAGATGGTCAAGCACTGGAAGCCCATCGTCCTGCGCTACTACCTCGGCACCCCGCACTACCGCTCGATGATCGAGTACAGCGAGGAGGCACTGCGCGAGGCCGAGTCCGCGTTCGCCCGTATCGCCGGCTTCATCGAGCGCGTCTGCGAGAAGGCCGGGGGGCCGGTCGAGCCCGCCGGCGAGGTGCCGCTCGCCTTCGCCGAGGCGATGGACGACGATCTCGGCGTCCCGCAGGCCCTCGCGGTCATCCACACCACCGTCCGGCAGGGCAATTCCGCCCTCGCCGCCGACGACAAGGAATCCGCCGTCGCCCGCCTCGCCGAGGTTCGTGCGATGCTCGGAGTACTCGGTCTCGATCCGCTCGACCCGCACTGGGCGGGTGACGCGGAGAGCGGTGAGGATCTCCACGGCGCGGTCGACACTCTCGTGCGCCTCGTGCTCCAGCAGCGCGAGGCGGCCCGTTCCCGCAAGGACTGGGCCACCGCCGACGCCATCCGGGACCAGCTGCAGCAGTCCGGTCTCGTCATCGAGGACAGCCCGGAGGGGCCGCGCTGGACGCTCGGCCCCCGCTGAGCCCCGCCGAGTGTGCCGTCCGGCTCTCCGGGCGGCACACTTCATACGTACGTACGCCTACGGATTTCACGGAAACAGGTAGCAGTCATGGCCGGGAACAGCCAGCGCAGGAACCGCCGCACGTCCAACAAGAAGGGCGCGCAGGTCGGCAGCGGTGGCAAGCGACGCCGCTCCCTGGAGGGCAAGGGCCCGACGCCGCCCGCCTCCGCCCGTAAGGGGCATGTCAAGAACCGGGCCGCCAACGCCAAGGCCAGGCAGACCACCCGCCGTCCCGTCGCCCGCCGCGGCGGCAAGGGCAGCTCCGAGATGGTCGTCGGCCGCAACCCGGTCTTCGAGGCGCTGCGCGACGGCGTGCCCGCCACCATGCTCTACGTCCAGCAGTACATCGACAACGACGAGCGCGTCCGCGAGGCGCTCCAGCTCGCCACCGCCCGGGGCAAGCTCCACATCATGGAGGCCCCGCGCGCCGAGCTGGACCGGATGACCAACGGTCTCAACCACCAGGGCCTGGTGCTCCAGGTCCCGGCGTACGAGTACGCGCACCCGGAGGACCTCGCTGCCTCCGCCGCCGACCACGGCGAGGACCCGCTGATCGTCGCCCTCGACGGTGTCACCGACCCGCGCAACCTCGGCGCGGTCGTCCGCTCCGTCGCCGCCTTCGGCGGCCATGGCGTGGTCGTCCCCGAACGCCGCGCGGCCGGCATGACCGCGGGCGCCTGGAAGAGCTCGGCGGGCACCGCCGCGCGCACCCCGGTGGCCCGGGCGACCAATCTGACCCGCGCCCTGGAGGGCTACCAGAAGGCGGGCATCACCGTGGTCGGCCTCGCCGCCGACGGCGAGCACAAGGTCGGCGACCTCGAACAGCTCGGCGGCCCGGTCGTGATCGTGGTCGGCAGCGAGGGCAAGGGCCTCTCCCGGCTCGTCGGCGAGACCTGTGACTACCTGGTCCGCATCCCGATGCCGGGCGGCGCGGAGTCGCTGAACGCCGGCGTCGCGGCCGGCGTGGTGCTGTACGAGGCGGCCAAGCGCCGCGGCTGACGGTCCCCGGCCCGGCCTCGCCGGACCATGCTGTCCGGAGCCGGGCCTCCCGGACCCGTTCTCCCACACCCGGATCCGTCCTCCCGCAGCCGGGCTTTCCGGATCCGCCCCCCGGCCCGGGCGGGCGTCCCGGGCCCGGCGCGCGGGGCGCACGGGGGGTGTGAGGGGCGTGCGGCCGATGGGCCGACGCCGCCTCCGGACCCCCCGCCGGGCCTCTCACCAGCCTTGACGGGTCTCGGACAGATCCGATCCGTCAGGGCAGTGTCCTAACCGGATGTCACTCGGTTAGATGAGTGTGGACACCAGAACGCCCCGGCCCGGGTTCGATGATCAGCCTGCGCTGAGCATGGTCAAGGTTGACTGCGACCCCGCGCAGGTCATCGTGAACCACGCCAGCTTCCGGGTCCGGCTCGCCCCGAGCCCGCGCATGGCACGAGGCCAGTCGGACACCGCCCGTATCCCTGTCGTCGGCGCGGGCGGGACGGTGGTCCGGCGCCGGGCACCCGTTGTCTGGAGCGGCAGGTCCGCGCCGGGCGACTCGGGCGCGACCGGGCTCCTCCAGGCCGTGCGCAACAGCACCGCGACCGCCACCGCCGAGCGCGAGCGGTACGGCTCCGGCGGGGAGGGATACGGCTCCGGCGGATACGACACCGGATCGACCCAGCTGATCCCCCGGGTCGACCTGGTCGGCGACACGGTCGGCACCACCGGTGTCGCCGACACCGGCCCGATCCCCGTCATCGGCACCCGGAGCCGTCCCCTGCTCCCGCCGATGCGGCAGGCGATCGGCGCGTACGACGCCCACCAGCCGTACGGGCCCCCCGGCTCGGACCACGATCCCTACGACGACGAGCCCACCGCGATCGGCGACCACCCGGACAGTCCGGGCGGCGAGACCGTGCGGCACGCCTACTACCCCGGCCGCCGGATGAACCTCGGCGTGGTGCTGCTGCCGCTGCGGGTGTTCCTCGGCTTCATCTCCATTTACGCGGGCATGGGCAAGCTCTGCGACCCCGTCTACTTCGACGGCGGGGAGCGCGGCTCGATGATGAAGTGGCTGCACTCCCTGGACCCGTGGCCGCTCGCCGAGCCGCTGCGGGACTTCGCCCTCTCGCACCCGGTGGGTGCCGGTCTCACGGTCGCCTTCCTCCAGGTCGTCGTCGGTGTCCTCACCGTGCTGGGGCTCTGGCAGCGGGTCGCCGCCGTGGTGGGCGCGCTGCTCTCGGCGGCGCTGATCCTCACGGTGAGCTGGAAGACCGTGCCGGCCTACGACGCGCCCGACATCATCTACCTCGCGGCCTGGTCCCCGCTGATCATCGCGGGCGCCCCGGTCTACTCCATCGACGGACGCCTCGCCGGCGAGGCGTGGCGCAAGCTCGGCCCGCGCACCGAGATCGGTCTGCTGCGCCGCCGGGTGCTGCGGCGCGGTTCGCTGGTCGCGGCGGTGGTCGTCGGACTCACCCTGCTGATCGGCTCGATGCTGGGCGGCGCGGTGCGCTCCACCGATCTGGTCACCGTCCCGGGCCCCAACCAGGACCCGACCAACTATCTGCCGGGCTCATCGCTCCCCGACGGCAGGCCGACCGGTGAGCGCAGCTCCTCCGGCCCGAGCGGTTCCGGCGGCGACAAGCCCTCGCCGTCCGCCAGCCGCGCGGAGACCCCGGAGCGGCGGAAGTCCACCCCGGAGACCTCCGAGGACCGCACGGTCCGGGAGACCGCCGGAACCACCGCCGGTGCCGAGCGCTCCAGCAGCCCCGCGAGCACCGGCGGCGCCCAGCCCCCCGGCCGCTCCCAGCCCGCCCAGCAGCAGCCTCCGGCGGGCAGCTCCGTACCGTCGTCGAGCGGCGGCGCGGGCAGCGGCGGCTCCGGCAGCGCACCGGGCGGTACCCCGGACAACACCGGCTCCACGGGTGGCGGTTCGAGCAGCGGCGGCTCGACCGGCGGCGACAGCGGCCGGGTGATCGGCGGCCTGCTCGGCTGAGACATCCGGAAGGGAAGGCGGCCACC
Organism: Streptomyces sp. CAU 1734; assembly: GCF_039888735.1. Lineage (NCBI taxonomy): Bacteria > Bacillati > Actinomycetota > Actinomycetes > Kitasatosporales > Streptomycetaceae > Streptomyces > Streptomyces sp. CAU 1734. Next base: position 38,423 of record NZ_JBDQQP010000022.1, on the reverse strand, counting down.
TCAGCGGGTGGCCGCCTTCCGTATGTCCACGTCTTCCGCGTCCGCGCTTTCCGTACGTCCGCCTCTTCGCGCGTCCTCCCGGCGGATGGCTAGCCGGCGGTCTGCGCGCGCAGTTCCTTCGCCGCCTCGGTCAGGTCCTTGGCGGTGTCGATGGCCCGCCAGTAGGCGCCGTTGGGCAGCGGGAAGCCCGCCAGCCGGCGCTCCCGTGCCAGCCCGGGGAAGGTGGTGCGCTCATGGTCGCCGAGGTCCGGCAGCAGTTCGCGGAAGGCCGCGGAGAAGACGTACACACCCGCGTTGATGAGATACGGCGACGGCGGCGACTCGATGAAGTCGGTGATGTGCCCGAAGGCGTCGGTCTCGACGGCTCCCCAGGGGATCCGGGGCCTGGCCAGGGCGAGGGTCGCGGTGGCGTCGCGCTCGGAGTGGAAGGCGGCCATCTCACGGAGCGAGAAGCGCGTCCAGATGTCGCCGTTCGTCGCGTACCAGGGCAGATCCGGGCGCGGAAGGGCGGCGGCGGCGTACTTGAGACCGCCGCCGCGGCCGAGGGGTTCGGCTTCGACGACGGTGGTGACCCGCAGCGGCAGGTCCGCGCTCGCCAGCCAGTCCTGGAGCACCTCGGCGAGATGGCCGCAGGAGATGACGGCGTCGGTCACGCCCTCGGCGGCCAGCCAGGAGAGCTGATGGCCGATGATCGGGACCCCGGTGCCCGGGATCTCGACCATCGGCTTGGGGCGGTCGTCGGTGTAGGGGCGCAGCCTGGAGCCCTGGCCGCCCGCCAGGACCACGGCCTGTGTCGGATACGTGGGCGTATACATGCCGTGAACGATATGCGGCACCGCCGCCGGCCGGGGCGCGGGTCCGCCGGAGGTCCCGTGCGGTCAGCTCCCCTGGCTCTGCTGGGCCACCCCGGCGGCGAAGGAGGTGTCGCAGACGGGCTTGGAGTAACTCTGCGCGCGGGTGGGCCCGAAGCGGTCGACGGCGGCCCGGCCGAGGGAGCGGGCGATCGACATGCAGTGCTTGGCGAGCGACGGGCTCGCCTCCACCTCGCGCTGGAGGTGGGTGAGGACGGTCCCCGGGTTCTGCTTCTGCATCTCGGTGAGGAGCTTGCCGCGCAGCACCTCCTGAGGTGCGCGGGGCTTGGCGCGCACGGAGACGTTCTGCGCGGAGGCGGTGAGCAGTTGGGTCTCGCTGGTCTGTCCCGCCCACGGGACGCTGGTGACCGCGAGGGTTCCGGAGAGCACCAGGACGACGGGGAGGACGAGAGCGAGCGTGCGGCCGATACGGCGTGCTGAGTGGGTCACGCGAGCGAGCGTAGCGGCCGGTAATCATCCGGCGACATTTCGTCACTCCAAGGAGGGACCGTGTCAGGCGTCTTTTCGAATGAGTGTGTCGAATGGACGCGCGGCGGCGATGGATGAAATGACCGGTGTATGCAATTCTGTCCGGCCCGCCGCCGGCCCGCCGCCGGCCCGCTGTCCGGCCCTCGACGCGGAACGGCCCCGCGGTGATCCGCGGGGCCGTTGCCGGTGTTTCCGTTCAGGGAGCTCAGTCGGTGAGGCGCTCACCGGTCGAGGTGGCGAAGACGTGGATCTCGCCCGCCTGCGGCACGACGTGCAGCTCGGAGCCCTTGGCGGGCACGGAACGGCCGCCGACGCGGACGACCAGTTCCTTGTCCTCGTTGCCGACCCGGGCGCTGCCGTACACAAAGCCGTCGGAGCCGAGCTCCTCCACGACGTTGACCTGGACGGCGAGACCGGCCGGGGCGTCCTTGGAGAGCGTGGCGGCCGAGGTGCCGTCGTGCTCGACGACATCGAAGTGCTCGGGCCGGACGCCGACGGTCACCGTCTTGTCGCCGCGGTCGGCGGCGGCGCTGAGCGCCTCACGGGAGACCGGGACGACGCTGTTGCCGAACTTCACGCCGCCGTCGGTGATCGGCACCTCGACCAGGTTCATGGCGGGGGAGCCGATGAAGCCAGCGACGAAGAGGTTGGCGGGGCGGTCGTACATGTTGCGCGGGGAGTCGACCTGCTGGAGCAGACCGTCCTTCAGCACGGCGACGCGGTCGCCCATGGTGAGGGCCTCGGTCTGGTCGTGGGTGACGTAGACCGTGGTGATCCCGAGACGGCGCTGGAGCGAGGCGATCTGCGTACGGGTCGAGACACGCAGCTTGGCGTCGAGGTTCGACAGCGGCTCGTCCATGAGGAACACCTGCGGCTCCCGCACGATGGCCCGGCCCATGGCCACCCGCTGGCGCTGACCGCCGGAGAGCGCCTTGGGCTTGCGGTCCAGGTACGGGGTGAGGTCGAGGATCTTCGCGGCCTCTTCGACCTTCTTGCGGATCTCCGCCTTGTTGACACCGGCGATCTTGAGCGCGAAGCCCATGTTGTCGGCGACGCTCATGTGCGGGTAGAGCGCGTAGTTCTGGAACACCATGGCGATGTCCCGGTCCTTGGGCGGCAGGTGCGTGACATCGCGCTCACCGATGCGGATGGCACCGCCGTTGACGTCCTCCAGACCCGCGAGCATGCGCAGGGAGGTGGACTTGCCACAGCCGGACGGGCCGACGAGGACGAGGAACTCGCCGTCCTCGATGTCGATCTGGAGCTGGTCGACGGCGGGCTTGTCGGAGCCCGGGTAGAGCCGGGTCGCCTTGTCGAACGTAACGCTGGCCATGGTGGCTGGTCCCCTCACCGGCAGGAACGTGCCGGACGATCCGAGTAAAGGATTGGTGTAGTCCACTCGAGTGGACTGCTGGTGACGCTACCCGCCGATTTCTGATCTGTCAGTAACGGTATGGGAACGAGATTTTCGTTCGGGGTGAGGTGGGGGTTTGGTTACACTGCTACGGCTGCCTCCTTAGCTCAGCTGGCCAGAGCAACGCACTTGTAATGCGTAGGTCGTCGGTTCGAATCCGACAGGGGGCTCGGCGAAAGGCCAGGTCACGTAGCCCGTGACCTGGCCTTTTCTCGATTCTGGGGTGGATGCGGGGCGGGGGCGGCGCGAGGTGGCCCGTGCGGGCGGGGCGCCGGCCGGTCTGGCTGCCGCTGTGGCCGAGAGTGTCGGAGACGATCTCCAGTTCCACGCCGGCGGTGCGGCGGCGAAGGCTCATCGTCGAGGAGGGTGTGGACCGCCGGACCTGGAACCGGCGCTCATGCACCGGCCACACCCGGGGTCCGATCGACAGGACGCGGGTCCACCGCCGCAGGCGATTCCGGGTACTGCACAAGACGGCGTGGCCAGTTCCGGCAATACGGATCAGCCCGCAAGGTCAGTCGCTGCGGACGATGACCGATGCCGACGTGTTCTTCTCGGCCTCGGTGAAGAGGAGAGTGGGTTCGGTGAGAATGTCGCGCCCCGTTTCGCTCTGGTAGATCTCGTCCACGCTGCCGAACCTGGCATCGGAGTAGTCCAGTCCGAGAAGAGCCGCGGCCCGGCGGACCGAAGGTTCGTCCGGTCCTTCGATCTCGATGAATGTGGGCAGGTCCGGCCAGGTGTCGAAGTCGAAGGCGATCTCCCCCAAGCACCACTCCTCGCGGTAGTTCTCCTGGTAGCGGACTTCACGGAGGCCCAGGTGACGAAGGATGTCTGCCATGGCGTGCGGATCCGCCACCTCGGTCTCGATCTCGGTGGTGCCGTCGATCGTGGTGGCGTCGGTGACCTGCTTGAGTGTGAGTGTCGAGCGGGTGCCCTCGTCTCGGAGCCGGATCCAGGCTCTCTCGTCGAGGGAGTCGTTCTCGAAGATCTTGCGGGTGAGGAGGGTGCGTGGGAACGCCTGGACGGCGCCGAGCTCGGCCAGCCTTGCTTGAAGGCCGGCGACGTCGACGTACAGGAACTTCGCCTCGTACTCGTGCTTCATGATTCCTTCTTCTCATGGCTGCGGGCGTCTGACGCACGGGCCGCGAGAAGCAGGCCCATCCGGTGGGTGTGATCCTCGAGTCGGCCGACGTGGGCCCGCTCGCCGAATTCGTCCGTGCGCAGTGTGAGCAGGACGTCCCAGCCGCCGATGAAGTGACGTCCAAGCCTTTCGGGAGACGTGTAGTGCTCGACCGGATGATGACGTTGACCCACCGGCATCATGAACTCCGCCCCGAACAGTCCGCCCGGCTTGACCAGACACTGCATGCGTTCGACGAATGTGGCGAGCGGCTGACGATGGTTGGCGCTGTAGTGCCATGAACAGCTTGTCCAGACCGCGTCACAGGGCATTTCCAACGGCTCGGTACGGAGGAAGTCTTCCTCCACGATCCGTACGCGGCCGCAGAGCCCTTCGAGTTCGAGCCGGTCGATCAGGCCCATCGCACTGGCATGCTTGTCACCCGGAAGGCTGACCTCACCTCCGCGCAGGGCGATCGGGTCGCGCTCGACGGCGATGACGTGATAGCCGGCGGCTGCCAGCGGCAGGACGAACTTGCCGTCGCTCGCTCCGATGACTGCGACGGTGGCGTCAGGAGTGGCGTGCTCCTTCAGTGTGGCGAGGAACTGAGGGAAGAAGGTGAGGGTGTGCTCCCAGAGGCTCTGTGTCCGCACGGTGATGGGCTCCTTGCGCATTGGCGGCCAGGATCGCCTGAAGTACCTCGTTGGGCCGAAGACCTGTGGTGTCCACGCGGTGCGTCGGGAAGTCGGCATAGGCATCGGCGACACGGTCGGCCGCGGTCTCGATGAGGACGTCCCAGCGGGAGACGGGTTTCCCCCGGCGGCTGAGGCGATGTTGGCGCTCACTCTCGGTGCAGATCAGTTGGTAGGTGGTGGGCTGTGGAAGACCGGGCGGCAGCGTGATGCCGAGACCGGCGCCAAGAGCCCGATGGCTGGTCAGGCAGCGGGCGAAGTAGCTCTCCACGACGACCGGGAGTCCCGAGGCAAGGCACCGTCGTATCTCGTCGGTGGCGGTGAACAGAGCGGAGAGGTAGAAGCACATCCGGGCTTCGGCGCTCCCCCTGCGGTCCACCTCGCGTCTCAAGGGCTGGTAGAAGGGCGGCACCGTAGGTACGAGGACCGCCCCGCGGGCGGCGGCCAGCATGGGTGCGATGGTCGACTTGCCGGTACCGCGAAGCCCTTCGAGGCTTTCGAACAGCGGCTGGTCAGACACGGGCGTACACCACGTCGGGAACCGCGAGGGTCAGTTCGTCGGTGGGGCTGGGCCGGTGGACGATGCGGTTGGCGGGCTTGTCGTACCAGAAGGCGTGCGAGTCCCTGCCGACCGCTTTGCAGGACATGGTGAGCGCGCCGCGCGGGTCGGCCTCGATCCGATCGATCTCCGATGGGCCGGCTGCGGGGGCGCAGATCTCCGGGGCACCGTGCTCCGACAGGTCTTCGTCGACGATCACTTCGATGGTGAGTTCGGCCGCCTGGAGCCGCTCACGCAGATCGGCGTACGCGGCGGAGTCGGTGATCAGGAGTTCGGGGTGGGAGGCGGCATTGCCGACCGGCCGCAGACAGTGCAGTTTGAGCTGACGCACCCCGAGGTTCCCCAGGATGCCGGCCAGGGGGAGTACCTCGGTGATGTTCCGCGAGGTGACGGTCATGGTCGCGCCGGTGGGGACACCGAGTCCGCGGGCAAGACCGAGGGCGTGCAGCGCGCTCTGGTAACTGCCGGACCTGCGGATGTGATCGTTGGTCGAACCGACGCCCTCCAGCGAGACCCTCAGCAGATCCAGGTACGGGGCGATCGTGGCGAGCCGGGGTTCGATCCGGTACCCGTTGGTGCAGATCTCGACCCGCAGACCCAGCTGCTGCTTGGCGTACCGGACAACCTGAGGCAGGTCTTTATGGACGAACGGCTCACCGCCGAGCAGGGTGACCGACTCGGTGCCGTACTGGTCGCGCATGAGCGTGAGCAGATTGATCGCCTCGTCGGCGGTGAAGGCGTCGGCATGCCGGAGACGCTCGCCGTGGAAGCAGTGCAGGCACTCGAAGTTGCAGCGGTACAGCAACTGCAAGTACAGCATTCGGATCCTGCGAATTCCGGTGACTTCCCCGATCACATGAGCCTCCTGGGCCGGTCGACTGACTGGATGCCTGATGGTGGCCGAGCGGGCGAGGACAGCATCACCGCGTATGCGGACGGCGCGGGGACGTCCTGGGACGTTTCAGCGTGCCGAGAAGGACTCCAGGATGCGGATGAGGCCCGGCGTGTCGGAGAGGTCGGCGAGTACGGTGGCCGCGCCGGCGGCGGCGAGTTCTTCGGCGCTGTGGATGCCCGAGGCGACCGCGACGATCCCGGAACCCGTGGCCAGGGCGGCCTCGATGTCGCGCGGGGTGTCCCCGACAATCACCACGGGCACGTCATCCGTCACCCCGCGGAGATGCTGGGCTCGCTCCCGGGCGACACTCACAAGATCGGGACGCTGTTCGGCGTCGGCGCCGAAGGCGCCAACAGACAGGTCCAGCAGGGAATCGAGACCGAAGGCGGACAGCTTCACGCCGGCGTTGGCCGCGATGTTCCCCGTCAGGACCGAGGACACCCAGCCGTCGCGCGTCGAGGCCGCTTTGAGGGCGTCACGCACTCCGGGCAGGGCGGTACCCCGCTTGCGGAGCTCGGCAAGACGCTCCTCTCCGGTCCGGGCGAGGGCGGCCTCAATGGTGGGCCAGCTCGGTTCGGGCAGGCCGTGCCGGATGAACATCTCCCGCATGATCAGACGATCCGTACGTCCCTCTGTCCGCGCAGGCCCGGCCGGTACACGCCCCGCCAGTGCCGAGAAAGCCGCCGCGTAGATCTCCTTGCTCACCCCGGCGTTGTCGATGAGCGTGTGGTCGATGTCCCACAGAACGATGAGCTGCATATCGCCAGGGTAGGGATCCGTCTCTGCCCCCCCGTCCAGAGAACGTCCCGAAACGTCCTTGTCCGATCTTGGTCGTCTCGGCTTCGATGAGACCCGTGAACGAGCGACTGCACTCCGTACTCGCCCAGCGTGGCGTCTCACCCGAGTCGCTCGCGGAACTCTGCGAGGTGGACCCCAAGACCGTGGGCCGCTGGCTCGGCGGGCGCCTGCCCCACCCTCGGCACCGATTCAGCGTCGCGCAGCACCTGCGGGTGGAGGAGACTTTCCTCTGGCCCGCCTCTCACCCGCGTGTCAGCCGACCCGGCACCGGACTCGGTGCCGAGCTCGTCGGTACCTACCAGAACCGGGCCAGCGTTCCCCGGGACACCTGGCTCTCGCTGCTCCGGGAGTCCCGGCAGCAGATCGGTGTCCTTGTCTTCTCCGGCACCTTTTTCGCCCAGTCCAATCCACATGTGGCGAAGATGCTCGCCGAGAGGGCGGCCGGCGGGGTCCGGGTACGGCTGTGCTTCGGCGATCCCACTGGCACGGCGGTTGCGATCCGGGGCCGTGAGGAAGGTATCGGAGACACCCTGGCCGCCAAGATCCGCGCCTCCCTCACCTACTACCGCTCCCTGCTCTCGGAGGCGGGGTGCGAAGTGCGGCTGCACGACACGACGCTCTACACCTCCATGTTCCGCTATGACGACGACCTGCTGATCAATCCGCACGTCTGGGGCCAGCCGGCCAGCGCCAACCCGCTTCTCCACCTCCGAAGGGCTGACGCCACTGGGTGGTTCGACAACTACGCTCAGAGTTTCGACGCCGTCTGGGCCGCCGCGCGGCCCTGGACACCCGACCAGGAGGGGACCGCCGCACATGGGCAGAACTGAGTACTACAACGAGCCCACCGCCCCGAAGGCGAACACCCTCATCCCGGCCAGCAACCTCTTGGTCGTCGACGACCAGGGCGCCATCCTGCTCCAGCGCCGCCGCGACACCGGTCAGTGGGCCCTGCCCGGCGGAGCCCAGGACATCGGCGAGACGGCGGCACAGTGCGCGGTACGGGAATGCCTGGAGGAGACCGGCATCGTCGCCGAGGTCACCGGCTTCCTCGGCGTTTACACCAACCCGAACCACATCGTCGCCTACACCGACGGAGAGATCCGCCAGCAGTACGAGAACACCTACATCGGCCGCCCGGTAGGCGGCGAGCCCACGATCAACGACGAGGCGGATGGCGTCCGCTTCATCCAGCCGGACGATCTCGACGCGTACGACATCCACCCGAGCATGCGCCAGCAGATCGGCGACTACCTGGCCGGCACGTACCCCTACCTGGGCTGACCCGCCTGGGCTGCTTCCACCCGTTCCACGGCAGAGAAGATCTCCGGTGACGCCCGGCGAATGAACCGCCCGACGAGGCTGTCCGTCCCGTAGCGGCCCAGGATCTCCGCCACCCGCTCCTGGGCGGTGGTCTGTTCCCCGTCGGGTGTGGTCGTCATGTCGCAGTACACCAGCGCATCCACCACCAGGGGCTCCTCCAGCAGGGGGAACTCCGCCTCCAGCGTCTTCCGCAGTCCGCGTTCCTCGGCCTCCAGCAGCGCGAAGGAGTGGTTCGCCACCAACCGGACCAGCCGCTCGTCGGCACCGTGCTCGTCACGGAGGAACCGGGCGCCGTCGAGCGGGTGGAAGCCGGTCACCGCAAGCCGGGGTGCGTACCCGACGTCATGGAGCACAGCAGCTGCCGCCAACAGATCGGCATCCTTCCCCAAGACCCACCCGACTCTGCCCGCTCGGGCTGCGACTCCCTGGCTATGCGCCCACCGTCGAGAAAGCACATCACCAAGCTCGGCTTCCGCGATCTGCCTGGCCCAGGCGACCATCGCCTCTTTCATAGCCTTCTACCTGCCCGGAAAGGCTGGTCGCCAGTCGCACTGGGTCAACAGGTCAATTCCGTCACCAGTTCACCGACGTCCGCCCGCCACCTGCGGACCTGGTCCTCAGTGGGACCGATCTCGTACTGGTGGTAGTGGCACCCCAGGCAGAGGTGCGACCAGACGGCGTTGGCCCGGCGGGCGGTCGTCGCGGCGGTGTAGCAGCGCAGGCAGAGCATCTTGGCCCGCGTGGTGATGTCGGCGAGGCCCGGCACCGCGGCTTCGAGCGTGCGGTCGACGGCGATCTCCAGGGCCGTCCGCAGCGCGAGGGAGGCTCCACGGTGGCGGCCGGCCGCCGTTGCCCCGACGCCGGGGTCGGAGAGCATCCGGTCGGCCGTCAGCAGCAGCTCTTCGATGGCGGTGTCCGGGGTGCTCGTCACTTGGTCACCTCTGCCTTACGCACCTTCTGCGCGAGGTCTTTGATCTCGTCCACGAAGCGGTGAGGGCCGGCGATCCGCGCCCCCGTGGCGTGGGCGCCGCTCTGGCACTGCTTGAGGAGGTCCACCGAACGCGATCCGCAGCGGGCGCGGAGTTCCCGATACACACCGTTAGCGGGGCCGATGTCGCCGAAGAAGGCCGGCGAGGCCATTTTCATGAGCTTGTCGGCGTCGGCTACGGCGGCGTGCAAATCGTGTTCGGAACCCCCGGAGCGGAGGTGCTGGACCCAGGCCGCTTCGACGAAGGCGTTCTCCAGAGCGACTCGGCACAGGCTGGGCAGCACATGGGTACGCGCCGCCTCCGGCAGGTTCTCGGTGCCGGCAAGGGCCCTGGCGTCACCGATCGCCTGGCGGACCGGGTCGGTCACCGGCTTGACGCTCACCTCGGACGACTTGCCCCGCTCGACCTCGAACACCGTGACGGGCAGCTCCCGCGTGGTGAAGGCACGCCGGAGCCGGGTGTCGTGGGTGAACACGATCACCTGCCGGTGTTCGCCGAGCTCGTGCAGGACCTGTGCGAGCCCGTTGACCTTGGCCGGGTCCATGGACTGCACGGGGTCGTCGATGACGATGAAGCCGAACGGGCTGTCGGCTGTGGCAGCCCGGGGCAGGAACAGGGACAGCGCGAGAGAATGCTGCTCTCCCTGACTCATCACGCTCAGTGCCGAAGCCTCCTCGCCGTCGACAGTGACGTCCATGACGAGCTTGCGAACGGTGGCCTTTTCACTGCCCTGAAGACTCACCGACCGGAGGTCGATATCGCTCTCCTGGCGAAGCTTCTCCCAGATCTGCTGAGAGTGACCGGTGGAGCCCTCCATACGCTTCTCCCGCAGTTCGGCGGTGAGCGCTTTGACCCAGGCACGAGCTTTTCGCACGTGCCCCAGCCGGGGTTCGCCCTCCGCCGCGGCGCGAGCCTTCTCCGTCCAGCTCGCCAGGCGCGTGACAAGCTGGCGCCACCGCTCGTCCCGCTTCTCCAGCTCCCTGGTGGCGTTGTCCTTCACCGCGGCGCAGGCGTCGGCCAGGGTCAGGGCAGTGTCGTGGATGCGCTGGGCGAGCTCCTTCGGGTCGTTGACCGTCCGGCAGGCGAGCCAGGCGCTCCACGGATCGGAGAGGGCTGCCGGGATCCGCGGGGGCGCCTGAATGAGGTTCTGTGCCTCCCGCGCCGCCGACCGCAGTTCGCTGCGGGCGTCCTCGGCGGTCTTCGCCTCCTGGCGGAGCATGGCGATCTGCGCACTGGCGCCCGCGGCCCACGCCACGTCGAGGATCTGCTCCGTGCCGCATACGGGGCAGGACTCCTCTTCGGGGTGACGGTCGTTGTGGGCCAAGGCCTTCTCCAGGAGGTGGGCGCGCTGCAGCGCGTCCTCGGCGCCGGTCAAGCGAACATCCTCGACTCCGGCAAGCGCAAGCCCGGCTCGGACACAGTCCGAGCCGGGCGTCTCCGTTCTGTGGACGCGGCGCCGCAGCCGGGTGAGCCCTGGTGCCCGCCGTGCGGCCCGTACGCCGTCGGTCCGGTGCCCGGAGGATCTTCGCGGCCGGGGCTTCCGCGCGGTTCCGGTCCGCGCGGAAGAGTTCGGTCAGTGCCGGCCCGAGATCCGGTCGGCCAGACTCGCGACCCGGTCGGTCTCCGCCGTGCGGGCCAGGGACTCGCGGCGGTCCGCGCCCCGGTAGGCCGCGTACATCGCCTGGACCCCCAGCCAGCGCAGCGGTTCCGGTTCCCAGCGGCGGACCCGGTGGTTGACCCAGGGGAGGGTGGTGAGTTCGGTCTCCCCGGCCTGGCCCGAGTCCTGCTGGATCAGGTCGCGCAGGGTGCGGGCGGCGAGGTTGGCGGTGGCGACGCCCGAGCCGACGTAGCCGCCCGCCCAGCCCAGACCGGTGGAGCGGTCCAGGGTCACCGTGGCGCACCAGTCGCGGGGGACGCCGAGGACGCCCGACCACGCGTGGTCGACGCGTACCCCCGCCAGGGTGGGGAAGAGGCGGATCAGCATCTCGTGCAGGGCCCGGACCGTCGCCGGACGCGTACTTCCGTCGTTGTCGGTGCGGGAGCCGTAGCGGTACGGGACGCCCCGGCCGCCGATCGCGATGCGGTCGTCCGCCGTGCGCTGGGCGTATATGTAGGCGTGGGCGAAGTCGCCCAGGGTCTCGCGGCCCTCCCAGCCCAGGGTCTCCCACCGGGACGCGGAGAGCGGTTCGGTCGCGATCATCGAGGAGTTCATCGGCAGCCACTCCCGGCGGCGGCCCTTCACCGTGGCGGTGAAGCCCTCCGTGCAGCGCAGGACATAGGGGGCGCGGACGGTGCCGTACGGAGTGACGGCGTGTTTGGGGCGGATCTCCGTCACCGGTGTCGACTCGTGGATGGTCACCCCGAGCGCCTCCACCGCCTCCGCGAGACCCTTGACCAGTTTTGCCGGCTGAAGCCGGGCGCCGTGCGGGGTCCAGGTGGAGCAGACGGCGCCGGCGACCCTGACGCGGTCCGCCGTGGCCCGCGCGCCGTACAGGGCGCGGTCCGTCTCGCCGAAGGCCGCCTCCGCCGCGTGGAAGGCCCTGAGCCGGGCCGCCTGTGCCGGGGTGCGGGCGACTTCGAGCACTCCGCCCCGGTGGACGCCGGCGTCGATGTTCTCCTCGGCCGCCGCCCGTACGACCTCCGCGACGGTGTCGTTCATCGCCCGCTGGAGGCGGACGGCCGCGTCGTGGCCGTGCAGCCGGGCGTACCGGTCGCGGCCGGCGATGCCGTTGTAGAGCCAGCCGCCGTTGCGCCCGGAGGCGCCGTAGCCGCAGAACCTCGCCTCCAGGACGGTGATGTTGAGGAAGGGCACGGCCTTCTTCAGGTAGTACGCCGTCCACAGCCCGGTGTATCCGCCGCCGACGATGCAGACATCCGCCGCGGCGTCACCGGGGAGCGGCTCGCGCGGGACGGGGAGGCCGTCCTGTGCGTACCAGAACGAGATTCCGCCGTTGACGGTGTTTCCTCCGGTCATGGTGCCGCCCCGTCCCCGCTGTTCGGTCGCTCCTCGCACGCGCCCGCCGCGTACGCGGCCGACTGTACGCAGCGGGCCCCGCCCGCGCCCCGCCCCGGGTGCCGGAAATACCGGGCGACGGGTCGGCACTCTGTCCATACGATCGGGGCATGATCGAGGTACCGGAAGAACTCGTCGCACTCCAGTACAGGCACGCGGGCGAGGCGGGCCGCGCTTTCATCGCCGCGCTTCCCGCGCGGACCGCGGAATTTCTCGACCGCTGGGAGCTGAGAAGGACCGGCGATCCCCTGCACGGTTTCGCCGCGCTCGCCCTGCCGGTGTTGTGCGCCGACGGCACCCCGGCCGTGCTCAAGCTCCAGAACCTGGACGAGGAGAGCGCCGGGGAGCCGGTCGCCCTGCGCGCCTGGGCGGGCGAGGGCGCCGTACAGCTGCTCGGTCATGATCCGGAGACCAATACGCTGCTGCTGGAGCGGCTGGACTGGTCCCGCGATCTCGACGGGATGCCCGACGCGCGGGACGCGGTCCGGATCATCGCCGAACTGCTCGCCCGGCTCACCGCACTGCCCGCGCCGCCGGAGCTGCGCCGGCTGGGGGACATCGCCGCCGGGATGCTGGAGGAGGTCCCGCGGCGGGCGGCGCTGCTCGGTGACGACGCCGAGCGCCGGCTGCTGCTGGAGTGCGCCGGTGCCGTGCGCGAGGTGGCGGGTGAGAGCGGGGACCGGCTGCTCCACTGGGATCTGCATTACGAGAACGTCCTGGGCGCCGGGCGGGAGCCCTGGCTCGCCATCGATCCCAAGCCGCTCGCCGGGGACCCCGGGTTCGAGCTGATGCCCGCGCTCGCCAACCGGTTCGATCCGGACGACACGCTCTGGCGGTTCGATCTGATGACCGGGACGCTGGGTCTCGACCGGGCGCGGGCGAAGGCGTGGACGCTCGGCCGGGTGCTCCAGAACAGCCTCTGGGACCTCGCCGACGGGGAGCCGCGGCTGGACGCGCAACAGGTGTCCATCGCGCGGACACTACTGGCAAACCGATGACCGGATCGGGCAGGCTGACTCCTATGATCCGTACAGCCGTGCCCGAAGACGTCCCCGAGATCCACCGTATGGTCCGCGAACTCGCCGAGTACGAGAAAGCGCTGGACGAGGTGCGCGCCGACGAGGAGCAGCTGCGTGAGGCGCTCTTCGGCGAGCGGCCCGCCGCCTACGCGCACATCGCGGAGACGGACGACGGCGAGACCGTCGGCTTCGCCCTCTGGTTCCTGAACTTCAGCACCTGGCGCGGGGTCCACGGGATCTATCTGGAAGATCTGTACGTGCGCCCCGAGCGGCGCGGCGGCGGGCACGGCAAGGCGCTGCTGACGGAGCTGGCGCGGATCTGTGTGGAGCGCGGCTACGAACGCCTGGAGTGGTCGGTCCTCGACTGGAATTTGTCTGCCGTGGAGTTCTACCGATCACTGGGCGCGGTGTCAATGTCGGAGTGGACCGTGAACCGGCTGACGGACGACGCCCTGGCCAAGCTGGGAGCGCGGTAGGCCAGCCTTCACGCACCTGAGCCCCGTCCGTCTGCCTCGGGGGAAGCTGACGGACGGGGCCGGTACCGGGGGCTCAGGCAGGGTCAGAACCCGGACCTCCGTTATCCCTACCGGGACAGCCCCGATGGCCTCCCGGAGAGGGCTCCGCGACCCCTTGCAGCCGCTCGACCTGTCCAAGGGCGAGACGGGCCGAAAGGGGCGTCTGTGACTACCTGTGAGGACTAGGCTCCGGCCATGGCTGAGCCTTTCGTCAACGGCGACGTGCACCACCGCGCTTGCGGCATCTGCCCGTCTCGTTTCTTCCCTGTCGGGGAATTCGACGTGTTCGAGCGTCCTACCAAGGAATGCCCGTTCAACCCGAACGACGGGCATCGGTACGCGACGGACGGAACACTGGTCTGCGTCCATCCCGAGAAGGTCGGACTCCCGGCCGGGCGGTACAAGAGCGAGAACGTACCGCTCAAGGTCGAGCTGTGCTTGCCCGCCGACGAATCCGACGTTGTTCCGTACCTGCACGACTTGCTGTACGGCGTAGCGCCCGTGCTGCTCAACGATCTGATCGGGCAAGCCCAGGTCGAGATCCGGCGGACGTTTCCCGACCTGGACCCGATCACGACGCTACGCCGCGCACTCAGCTAGCCAGCCGTGGCGAACCCGGGGGCGAATCGCTTGCCCCCATCGAAGATCCCCATGGGCTCGTACTTGGCGCTGACGACCGCCCGCCGTTTTTCGGTCTCTTCCCTGCCGAACCAGTACCGCTCATTCAGCGGTCCCCATGCGGCGCGGTAGATCTGGTGGGTGTAGTCGCCGTGGTTCCATGCGCCGATCTGTTCACGGTCGGTCGCGTGCACGAACCGAATCCCGGTCCGGTCCTGGATACGGGACAGGACCGTGAACTGAGCGGCCAGCGCGTGGATCATCTCGTCCACGGGGACGGACACCGGAACCTCAGCGGCGTATTCGTCGCCGGTCATGTCGTAGACGGCCGCCTTGATCGCCATGGCCCGGATGGCTTCCGGGAACAGGGGCTCGACATCCTTGGCGATGTCGTAGCCGTCCACCAGCGCGTACCCCATGTAAGAGGTCCAGTCGTCGTTGTACTTCGCGCACGCCGTCCGCAGACGGTCGTACTCCGGGTCGGCCTCGATGGTCGCCAGGATCTCGCGCGCTCGCTCAGCCACCTTCTCAGGGGCGGGGCGGACAAGGGTTGCGTTCACTCTCCACTCTCCTTTTCGGTTGCGTGCCTTTCCGAACCCGTCCGGCCGTCGACCGTCACGCAGACAGCCGGACGGGGTGCCGCCCGCTCCCACTGGAATCCATCGAGCTGGGGGAAGCCTGATCGTTGGCTGTCCAGTGGGGCGGAGTCTCTGCGGTTATGCGCCTATGCCACGGGCCACGACTGCCAGCTCAGCCGGCGGGGCCATCCATTCGATTCCGCCCCCCTTCGGGACTGACGAACGCCATGGGGACACCCTGCGGCCGGAGCGTTCCGCCTTTGGGGATGTAGCGGCGAGGGTCCACCCAGTCGGGGACGATCGCGCGCAGTATGCCGACCCGTCCGTCTGTCGCGCACGCGCGCGCGGATGTGCTTGTCAGTGACCATCAGCGCTCCCGGGCCCGATGGTTCCCGTAGGGGTGTTGCGCCGCTTCTCCGGGGCTCCGAGCAGCGTCACCAGCTCCGGGGCCGGAAGGCTGTCCCGCACGGCGCTGCGGCACTCCATGTGCAGGCGCAGGGATACCGGCCGGTCGAAGCAGGAGGCGAAGAACCTGACGCGCATGTGCGGCTCGAACTTCCCGATGGGCTCGGGGCGCTGGTGGCGCGCCTCTACCCGGTCGGAGCGCGCCAGTACGGCTGTGAACGTCCCGCCGTCCGTCGGGGCCGTCACCGGGGGCACTCCCGGTGCACGTAACCGGCGATGGCGGGCGCGCCGGTCGGGCGATCCTGCGTGACCCGGTTGACGCGCTCGTACCGGCCGATGGGGGTGCCGCACCTCAGGCACGTGTACCCGTCCGGCGCGTACTCGTACCGCTCTGAGTCCGGCGCGAGGTTCGGGCCAGGACCGATGTTCTGGGGTGCGGTCACTACAGCACCACCTTCCCGGTTGTGGCGTGGTCTCGGTAGTCGGCGAGACCCCTGTAGAGGCGATCGAGGGTGGCCCGGTTAGCCCGGGGGAAGGGACCGCGCGGCGTGTCCAGCGGGAAGGGGTGGAGAACCACCTTGACGGGTCCGTTCGGCGTCTCAATCGTCGCGGGCAGGGTCACGGACCACGCGCCCGCGCGGTTCGCCCACCGGACGTACTGAAGGGCGACAAGCTCGCCGTCCGTGAGGCCCGCACCCTCTTGGGCAACAGGCGCTCGACGGGGAGTAAGACGCGGCGCTCCGTGTCGCCGTCCCGTCGCGGTCTGCTACTCATCCGGCTGCCTCCTCGCTCGCTCCCTGGGGGGTTTCGGTGCGTGACCAGATGAGCACAACTACCCGTAAGCCAAAGGGCTTTGAGCGGCACTTCTCACATTCTCGAACATCGTTCGATGCCGTTCTCAGAGCAACACGTGAGGTCAGAGCATGAATGAGGATGGTTCCACCGGAATTTTGAATCCCTTTGAGACCTTCGGTGCGGACGTGAGGGAGATGCGGAAGGCGCGCAAGATGACAACGACTGGCCTTGGTTCAGCCGTTGGCTACTCAGCGGCCTACGTGTCCAAGGTGGAGCGCGCCAAGCTCGTGCCCAGTGAGAAGTTCGCCGTGGGATGCGACTGTGTGTTCGGCACTGGGACGATGCTTCTCCGGCAGTACGTCCAAGCCCTTGAGGGGGACCACCCGTCTTGGTTCGTGCCGTACCTCCAGTACGAGCGGCGAGCGCGGCAGATCCTTGCCTACTCGACGCTGAGCCCCAACGGGTTGCTTCAGACACCCGCGTACGCACGCGCGCTGTACGGGATGAGCGTTCCCCGCCTCTCGGAAGAGCAAGTGGAAGCCAAAGTCGCTGCGCGCATGGCACGGCGGGAGATCCTGGACCGCATCGACCCACCGGCCCCTGAACTTTGGGTCGTGCTTCACGAGGCTTGCCTACGGGTTGAGGTAGGTG
The DNA here is from genome assembly GCF_039888735.1 of Streptomyces sp. CAU 1734. NCBI lineage: Bacteria > Bacillati > Actinomycetota > Actinomycetes > Kitasatosporales > Streptomycetaceae > Streptomyces > Streptomyces sp. CAU 1734. Next base: position 21,699 of record NZ_JBDQQP010000022.1, on the reverse strand, counting down.
GACGACACGTGATGGCTGGCCAGCTCCAAAGCCTGCTGGACGACGCTCGGCGGCCGAACGTATCTCTTCAGCTCTTGCCGAATACTGCCGTACCGGCAACTTCCAGGCCCTTTACGCTGCTCACCTTTCAGGATGCGCCGATGGTGCTTCATGCTGAGGGTCCGCAAGGCGGACGACCCCAAGAGGCACCCAAGATCACGTCCGCCGCGATGGCGATTTACGATCGGCTACGGGCAGAAGCCCTTGGCCGAGATCACTCGCTGGCCCGCATCTTGAACGCTCTTGAGGAGTACACACGATGACCCCCCGAACCCAGCCCGCACACACGTGGGTGAAGAGCAGCTACAGCGATGCCAATGGCGGCGACTGTGTCGAGTGGGCTCCCGCCGTCGCAGCGGCAACCGGCGTGGTCCCCGTCCGGGACAGCAAGCGCCCGACCGGCCCGGCCCTCATGCTGTCGCCCAGCGCGTTCGTCGGGCTGGTGACGCTAGCCCGCAGCACTGATGTGGGCTGAGGATCGCCCCGCTCTGAGAACCCCGTTCGGTGCAGCCGGGCGGGGTTTCTCATGCCCGCACCATGTGCGATGAGATGGCAACATCCGCTGGAAGAAGGTGCGTTGCTGATTGTTTCCCAGCCGGCTGCAACCCCAGCGCTTCCCAGCGTTCCCCGGGAATGGCGAAATCCCCCGACGGCTCACCCCGTAGCGGGGCGGTCGTCGGGGGCCAGTCGGGCCTCCAGGGAGGTGGTCGTCCTCGCGGCGGGCCCACGTGTCGGAGCTTCGACCGAGGGGGCGGGGGTCTGCCTGAGGCTTCCCTCTCCGGCGTCGACCTCGAGCAGGCTCTTGGGCGTGATTGCGGCCGTCGGTCTCACCAGGGATTTCCCCAGGTCAAAGGACGGTCGGTATGCGGGGCAGAGGTCTTGGCGGACCCTGGATCCCGTACAGACACCGAGCCTCTATCACGCTTCGATGCCCCGGCGGGCACCTCAGGAGGTGCCCCCTACCTCCAGTCTCACGCAGAGCGGTAACACCTGAAATGCGTATAGGCAATCAAGTACCCTAGAAAATGAAGGGACTTGGAGGTGTACCCATGGCCTGGGCCATGAGCAACGACTATGCGGCAATCCTGACAACGCTCAACGCCACTGTGCTAATTGTTGGCACAGTTCAGCATTCATCGCTAATGGCAAAATTGGGCCGGAGGACCGCGGCGGAAATCAGGGATTTGCATGATGTGATGGGCCAGTTGATTGAAGACCTCAGGGCCGGGGTGGAATCTTCGCCAGAGCTACTTCGCAGGTCGAGTTATCTGCAAAAGATCGCAAAGAAGAAACGCCCCTACATCTTAACCGCATCCTTTGTCTGGATGGTCGTGTGTATGCTTTTAATTTCCTCTCAAATTGATATCCTCAAATGGGCTGGCGCCGCTAAGCCGGGAGTAAGTTCGGGGCTAGCGCGCAAGGCTTTCATGATCACCGTAGCGGCGATTTTAGTGCTGGCGGTTGAGGCAATTTTCAGTGCTGGTGTAAACGCAAAGGAAGAAGCTAATAAAGTCATGGTAGATTTCAACCTGAAATATCCTCAAGCGGAACTCTATGCACTTGCTAACCGTCAGGCTGAGAGGAATCTACCCCAACCTGAAAGCGATACAACGACGCCAGATGCTCGGCCTTAACGCGACCGCATGGATTCCACGCAGCCTCCGAATGCTGCCTCTATGGCCGGCTGTGGGGTGGAAACCCCGAGCGAGCTCCTACTGAGGCATCGAATCAGCGTGTCGCAGTAAGGGTGATTCGCTGAATGGCTGCCGGATGCGGGAACGCGTGCGCCATACGCATGGTGGCCTTGATGGCTACCTGGTCGCTGGTGAACTTCGCGTCCGTGGACACGTCCAGGCGCACGTCCCGACGCATCACCACCTGTACGCGGTCGCGCGGGATGCCCCAGACGGTGCCGGCCTTCACGGCGCTGGTGACGTGCAACGGCACGCCCAGGATGGTGCGCCGGGTCGGCATGGTGGGGTCGGAGCCCAGAAGCGGGACGTTGCTGTCCTTGGCCTGCTTGAGCTTGCCCAGGGCCAAGGCGTCCACCGGGTTGGCGGCGAACGCGGAGAGCGTGGCTCCCTCCTCCTCCGCCTGGCTGAGCGCCACCAGGAAGGCATCCGTGTTCGTGAAGGCCGGACCGGCGTCCACAATGCCGACGCCATTCACCTTCTCCAGGCCCTTGGGAGCCGGGGCCGGAAGATCGCCGAAAAACGAGCGGTCCAGGATTCGGGCGATGGAGCGGGCCAGGCCGTTGCCCACCAGGGTCTGAGCGTCGGGGTTGCTGTCCTCGGCCAGTTCGGAGGAGACGACGGACAGACCCGCGATCTTGGCCGGGGTGACCTCCAGTTCTCCCAGGGTGGCGTCCGTCGGGGTGATCTCCTCCCCCTCCGCCACGAACGACGCGCCCGCGTCCGTGTCCACCATCGGGATGTGAATGGTGGTGCTGGCCGTGGTCAGCTTTGTGGCCACCTGGAGCGCCACGCTCTCCCGCTCCACGGGCTGAACGATGAGCGGGCCGTGGTCGTCGGGGGTTATGCCGGACGCGCCGGTTGAAGTCGTCAGAAGAGCCAAGGTTGTTTCCCGGTGCAGTAGTCAGAGGTTCTTGCGGGCGGCTTGGAAGACGCCGCCCCAGGTCGGTGTCCGGTGCTCGCCGGACGGGGTGAGGCCGCCGCGTCCGTGCCCCGGCGGGTTCAGAGCCGTGTGCATGGCCCTGTTGATCGCGCTCGCCACCGCCGCCAGGCGGTCCGCCGAAAGCTCCTCAGGGAGGGCCTGGGCGATCTCCTCCGTCACGTACGGGTAGCGGCTCACGACGGCCGCCACGGCGTCCGAGCGGGCCCGCCGCTCTTCTTCCTCCTCCAGCTCCCGCACGCGGGTCTGAAGGGCTTCCACGTTGAGCTCCGCCGGGTCCGTCAGGGGCGTCTCACGGCCGTCTGAGGGCGTCACGGACAGCTCAGACACCGCCATGGCTCATCTCATTCCGAGCGGAGTAGATGGGCCGCATGGCGGCCCGTGCCTCCGCCTCCGAGATACCGCCGTTGGTGTAGGCATTGCGCGTCATCTCGCCAAGGTCCTTGGCGGTCTTGTCACGCAGTGCGCTGAAGTCCGACGCCTGGGCGTGTGCTCCGCTCTCACGTGCCAGGTGCAGGGCGTCGCAGAGAGCGGCGACAAGGCGGCGGGTCAGGTTGATGCGATCGAGGATCAAAGAGTTCTCCGGAGGGGAATTCTGGGCATACGAAAACCCCGCGATCCGGAGTGCTCCGGAACGCGAGGTTGGATGGCCATGTTTCGCGCAGAGCGCTCCCGATGCCAACGGGGTGATCAAAGATGCCCAACTGGGGCGTCTCCATAGGTATTAACTGGGAGTCGTGACACTTGAGATGCGGAACGGCGTCCCGCCGGGAACGGTCACTTCACCCAAGGGGCAAATAAAGTGCCCTGGAGAGGTTCTTCTCTATATGTGTGCAGGAGAAAGAAGGTTCCCAGGGCACTTTATTTGCCCCTTGGCGCGCCCCTTCGTAACTGATGGTCGAATCGGTTGCTACGTAACGTGAGAGGAAGGCTGGAGTGTTTACGGGAGAGCGCTTCTCTTGTGAGGTGCCTCTCATGTGCATCCAGTTACGAGAAAGGCCCGCCCTCCCAGAGGGAGGACGGGCCCATGTGCGATTGCCCTCGTTAAGCGGCGGTCGCCAGTTCATGATCCTGAGCTTGGGTTGGAATGTACGTGTCTTCCTCGCCCGCCCAAACGGATCGGATGCTCAGGTCCTTCATGCCCGGAGTCCGCACCATGTACGTCCGCTGGAGCGCCAATCCGAGAACCGCCCGGCGGGACTCCAGGGCTTGGCCGTCTCCAGCCGACAGGGCTTCCGCCGCCTCTTCCGGGTCAAGCAACATGGACAGGTCGATCACCGGTTCCGGCAGCTTTGAGAGTGCTCCCTCCACGGCGGCCAGTTGCGCGGAGATGCGGGTCCGGCGTCGTTCGTACCGTGACGGGCCCTCCACATCATCGAACTCCCCGCGCTCCCACCGAGCCTCTTCCAGGGACTCCAGGCGCGCCCGGAGCGTCTGGGCCTTGGTCTCAAACGCTCCCCGCTCCGCGTCGTACTCCGGGGCGTATGTCGTGAGCCAGCGCTGTTCGACCGCACGGAGCATGGGGTCATCGGGTTCCATCGCGGCCAGCCGAGTCATGACGCGATCCGCCACAAGGCGCTCCAGGTCGTTCGCGACGACGGAGGAAGAGGAGCAAGGGTGGCCGTGCGCCTTTGCCGCGCATCGGTAGAACGATCGGCGCGGCGGCTTCCGCCGGTTGCCGACCATGGCACCACCGCATTCCCCGCATCTGGCGAACCCGGCCAACAGGAAAGTGACCGGACGCCCGGGGGAGCAGCCTTTCCCGGTGAGCTTGCCGGGCTTCTTCACAGTGCCCTTACGGGTGCTGAGACGAGCGAGAATCCGGCGGTGTTCCACTTCCGTGATCAGTCCCTGACCCACGTGGATCGGCTCTCCGTCGGCGGACTCCGCGATCTTCCCGTCGTGGACCATGAACCCGGCCAGAATCGGGTTCGTCAGGATGTGCCGAACGGTGGTGAGGCCCCAGGAATCACGGGAGCGGATCGGTGTCTCCTCAATGTGCGCGGCTTCCTCGTCGCGGCCGGCCTCACGGAGCCGGGCCAGTTTCTCCACACGCTTGGCGTACCGGAGAGTCGGGACCCCGTCCGCTGTCACACGGGCCGCTATTCCCCGGAGCGTTCCTCCGGCCAGAAATTCCCGCACCATGCCCCGGACGATCGGGCCATCCGTCGGGTGCGGCTCCAGGTGGCGGTCCGCATTCACCACAAAGCCGAACGGGCGCTCTTTCACCCATCGGCCCTTTTCGCGGTCGCGGAACTGTCGGGCCGCGACACGGAGCTGAATGTTCTTGGCCTCTTCCTTGGCCTGTTCCGCGAGGAACGATGCCAGGGTGACCCAGCCGGGGTTCGCGGAGTCCAGGTTGTCCTTCAGGGAGACGAACCGGACCCCGGTGTCCTCCACCAGCTCCACGACGTCCGCGAGCTGCCTGATCCCCTGGCGTGAGACCCGGTCCCACTTCCAGGCGATCAGCAGCGTGGGGCGATGCTCCCGGACGTACACCGCCATGGCGTCGAACTCAGGACGCCGGACCTTGGCCTTGGAAGCGCTGACGACCTCCCGGAAGACCTTGATCTCCACGTCAGGGCCCACCAGCTCCCTGGCCTTCCGGACACAGTCCGCTTCCTGTCCCTCCAGGGAGTCGGACACATACGTTTCATGCGAAAGCCGCAGGTAGAGCACTGCGACGGTACAAGCGACACTCAAAGACACGGGTACCCACCAGCGTTCACGTCCAGGGTTTACCTCCGTCCACTGGGGGCCGTGACACGGCACAAAATGGCTGGTGGTGAGTGCTCAACTGGAACACCCCGTCGATCGACTTCTACTGCGGCCTCGGCGCGCGGCCGCAGGACGAGTGGACGGTCTACCGGCTGACCGATGACGCCCTGGCGCGGCTGGGGCGGCGGGAGCGGTAGGCCGCCGGGGCCGAGGGCGGGGCCGGACGGCCCCGCCCTGTGCCGATCAGGGGATCAGGACCACTTTGCCCATGGTGGCGCGGGTCTCCATGGCCCGGTGGGCGCCGGCCGCGTCGGCGAGCGGGAAGCGCTGGACGGCGGGGCGCAGCCGGCCCGCGGCGGCCTCGGCGAGTGAGCGGGTCTCCAGATTGCGGACATCGCCGCCCGCCTTCTCGATCATCGCGGGGCCGAGGACGGACTCGGAGGTGATGCCGCGCTCGGCGAGCTCCGCCTCGGTGAAGGAGAGCGGGCCGTCGGCGAACCAGCCGAAGACGAGATGCAGGCCGCCCTTGCCCAGCAGATCGACGGCGGCGAGACCGGTCTCCCCGCCGACCGCGTCGAAGACGACATCGGCCTTCCGGCCGCCGAGGAAGTCGCGGACCTCCTGGTCCCAGCCGGGGATCCGGTAGTCCACCGCGAGGTCGGCGCCGTTCGCGCGGACCCGGTCGACCTTGGCCGTACCGCCGGCCAGGCCGATGGCCACGGCGCCGACGTTCTTCGCGTACTGCACCAGCAGGGTGCCGATGCCGCCGGCCGCCGCCGGGATGATCGCGATGTCCCCGGGGCCCAGTTCGGTGAACTGGAGGATGCCCAGCGCCGTACGCCCCGTGCCGATCATCGCGATGGCCTCGGCCTCGCCGAGCGTGCCCGGAATCTCATGGAGCCTGGCCGCCTCGGTGACGGCGAGCTCGGCGTAGCCGCCGGGGCCCATGCCGATATGGGCGACGACCCGCTTGCCGAGCCAGCTCTCGTCGGTGCCCTCCCCGAGCGCGTCGACCACGCCCGCGACCTCCCGGCCGGGGATGGCGGGCAGTGACGCGGGGCTGGCCGGGTGGCCCTCCATGCCCTCGCGCAGTGCCGTGTCGAGCAGATGGACACCCGCGGCGGCGACCGCGATCCGTACCTGGCCGGGGCCGGGTACGGGGTCCTCGACCTGCTCGTGGACGAGGTTCTCGGCGGGGCCGAAGGCGTGGAGGCGGATGGCGCGCATGGTGTGGGCTCCCCTGGGATCCGGCCGGTGCGGGACGCGTCCCGGCCGAGGTCGTTCCGGCGGTTGCGCCGGTGCCGGCACCGGTGGGTGCCGTCGGGGACAACTCTCCGACCTCAAGTCTTGTTGAGGTCAAGCGCCGCCGGAGATCCCGGTTCAGGAGCGCGGGAACCTGGCCTGGAGATCCCAGATCACCGGGTTGTCCGCGAGCCCGTCGTGCATGTCGGTGAGGTCCGCGATCAGATCGTGCAGAAAGTCCCGAGCCTCGCGGCGCAGCTCGCTGTGGCTGAAGGTGAGCGGCGGTTCGTCGCGGGCCATCCAGTCGGCCTCCACATCCACCCAGCCGAAGCGCCGCTCGAACAGCATCCGGTCGGCGGACTCGGTGAAGTCCAGCTCGGCCCGCTGGGGTCCGGCCGCCCGGCTGCCGCGCGGATCGCTGTCGATGCTCTCCACGATGGAGCAGAGCGCCCAGGCGAAGTCCAGTACGGGGACCCATCCCCAGGCTGTGGACACTTCCCGGTCAGCCTTGGTGTCCGCGAGGTAGACGTCGCCGGAGAAGAGGTCGTGGCGGAGGGAGTGGGTGTCCGCCCGGCGGTAGTCGGTCTGCGGGGGGTCGGGGAAGCGGGGGGAGAGGGAGTAGCCGATATCGAGCACGGGGGTGATGGTGTCACGCGAGGGGGTGGGGCGGTGGCGGGGTGGTCAATTTGTCAAGCTATGGACATGTTTAAAGCGCCATGTTTGTCATATGGGTTGACGTATGGCAATCAACTTGCGACGCAGGGTGACGGGGCTCTAGCGTGCTTGTGCAGCGAGGAGCCCGGTCGGCCGCTCATCCGAGAGGGGACATGCATGACAGTTCAGAGCGTGAGGGCCCGTGGCGGGGCACGATGTAGGGGAGGAGGCGACGCCATGACCCCCAGCACCGCCCAGGGCGGCCAGATGTCCGTTGAGGACTTCGAGCAGCTCGAACGTCACGCCCCGGAGACCGTGACGCTCGAATTCATCAAGGGAAAGCTAGAGGTCAAGCCCATGCCGGACGGCGACCACGGGGCGATCTTCATGTGGCTGCTCAGGCAGTGCATTCAGCATCGGCCCGATCTGGATCTCCATCCGGATCAAGGGCTGGCCGTTGAGGCGTACCGCGCGGGTCGGGCCCGGCCCGATGGCGTGCTCGCGCCCGTGGCGCACTTCGCGGGGCAGGGCGAATGGTCCCACCCCGACGGTGTCCTCATGACCGTGGAGATCACCTCCCACGACTCCGACACGGACCGCCGCGACCGCAGCGAGAAGCGCGCCGGATACGCCGAGGCCGGCATCCCCGTGTATCTCCTCGTCGACCGGAAGACCAACACCCTGGTCGTGCACAGCGAGCCGAAGGACGGGACCTATCTTCAGGCCCCGTCCTTCTCCTACGGCGAGGATGTCGAGCTTCCCGGTCCGGTCGGGTTCACCCTCCACACCGACAAGCTCAAGGACTACTCCTCGTAGCCCCATCCCTCCCACCGGTGCTCCGGCCCCGCGCGGTCGCGGAACCGGAGCGCGATGGTCAGAAGGTGTTCCGGAGCGGGATCAGAACCGGTTCGGGTTCTGCGGGAACGGCGACGGCGCGATCGGGTCGGCCGAGTGACGGGCCGCGCCGGACGGGCCGGCCTTGCACGTCGAGTCGTTCGCCTGGAGCTTGCCGTTGAGCAGGTACGCGCTGCCCGCCTTGTTGGCGCAGGCGTTCCCGCCGAAGAGGTAGACGCCGTGGCCCTCGCCCTCGTCGACCGTCACCAGCCGGGAGCCCTTCAGCGCCTGGCGCATGCCGATCGCGGTCGACAGCGGGGTCTGCGAGTCCCACTCGTTCTGGATGATCAGCGCGGGGACACTGTTGTCCACCGTGACGCCGGGAGCCGCCGGCTTCCAGGACGCGCACGGCTTGATGTTCGAGCCGAAGTCGCCGAAGAGCGGCCAGCGCGCCTTGTCCCGGGTCGCGTCGGCGGCGTACTGCATACGGTCCGCCGGCCAGGCGGCCGTGTTGTCACCGCAGGCCACCGCCCAGAACACCGCGTCCGAGTTGTCGTACGGGATTCCGCCCGGCATCAGGGAGGAGCGCACCGCCTCGGTCGTCCGGGTGTACAGGCCGGGCTTCTCCGCCGAGCCGAGGAGCCGCTTGGCCGTCGACTTCTTGCCGGCGGCGGCCTTCTTCACCTCCACCACCATCGCGGCGGCGGTCTTCGGCGTGAAGAACTCGGCCCGCAGGTGGTACCGGATGTCATCGGCGGTGATGGTCTCGCCGTCGACCACGATCGGCTTCTTCTCGACCTGCTTCACCAGGTCCCAGAAGGTCTTGCGGACCGCGGCCGGGGTGGTGCCCAGCTTGTACGTCGCGGACCTCTTCGCGGTCCACTCGGTCCAGCGGTCGAACGCGGGCTCCGCGCCCTCCGCCCACACCTGGAGCATGCCGCGCCAGGCGAGCTTGGGGTCCACCGAGCTGTCCAGGATGAACCGGTCGGCGCGGCTGGGGAACATCTGGGTGTAGACGGCGCCGAGCTGGGTGCCGTAGGAGTAACCCAGGTAGGAGATCTTCTCCTCGCGCAGGACCGCGCGGAGCAGGTCCATGTCCTGTGCGGTGTTGGCGGTGTTGATGTGCGCCAGCGTGTCGGCGTTGTACTTCTCGCACTTGCGGGCCACCAGCTTGGCCCACTGGGTGTCCTTGGTGAAGGTCTTGGCCTTGTACGGCCGCGGCCAGACCATGTCCTTGTCGGAGAGACCGCAGCCGAGCGGGGAGCTGAGCCCCACACCGCGGGGGTCGAAGCCGATGAGGTCGTACTTCTCCTTCACCGACTTGGGCATGGCCTCGTTCAGCATCAGCGGCATGGCTATGCCGGAGCCGCCGGGACCGCCGGGGTTGGAGAGCAGCACACCGTGCCGCTTGGCCGGGACCGCGCTCTTCAGCCGGGATATCGCGATGTTCATCTTCGGGCCGCTGGGGCGCTGGTAGTCCAGCGGCACGCGCAGTGTCGCGCACTGGAGGGCCGCGGGGGCATCCGGAGAACAGCGCTTCCAGGCCAGCTTCTGCTGGACGTACGAATCCAGCGGGCTCGCAGCGGATGCCGGAGCGGCGGCGAGTCCGGGGGCGAGTGTCGCCATGACGCTCACTGCCAGCACGGGCGCAAGCCGTCGTCGCTTCATTCAGGCGATCCTTCTCTTCGTGAATCTCGGGTGAATCGAACTCTCCCGCGCACTCTCCCGTGCCCCGGATACGTGGAAAACCCCCGCCGGGTCGGACCTTTCTCCGACTCCGGGAGGGGAGGCGAGCTGCGGGAATCGTTCTCCGGGCGTACGGGGGAGGGGCCGGGACCGGCTATGGGCGGTCCCGGGGCGGGAACTGACGGGCCGTCTCCGGTGACCGGGGGCCTTCCGGCACATTTTGCCCTGCGGCCGGAGAGACACGTCAGGGAGGGGCCGTGATGATGACCGCGGCACCGGCGACACTCATGGCACGGCGGCCCGGTGAGTGGTTCGGTGAGTGGCCTGATGAGTGGTCCGGTGAGTGGTCCGGTGAGGTTTCACGGCACCATCACCCGGTGATAATTGCGTGCCGACGTCCCGCATGTCACGTTCATGACGGAAGCCGGGCCGCGGTGAGCGGCCGGGGCGGCCGTCCCGAGTGCCGCGCGCAGTTGCCGCGCAGGTCACCTCGGCGGTCTCGGCGGCGCCCCCACAGCGGCCCGATCACGGGGACCGGGACATCGGGCGGGCCCACCCGGTAACCACTTGCGTACCACAGCTATCGTTCTTCCACGCGACCGCCGCACTCTCGCGGGGTCGCGGTGCGGCCCGCCCTTTCCGGTGCGAGGCCGCTCTTCCGACCTGTGGGGGGTCCTTTGACGCGCTCGAAGCGCTCGCTGCCGTACAGCCTGGTGCGCACGGCAGCGGTTTTCGCACTCTCGGCGGGTGTCGCGGCACCCGTACTCGTGGCCGCGCCGGCCGCGTCGGCGACGGCGGCGGATGTCAGCCGTGTGGCCACCCTGGACGGCGGACGACTCGAAGTCGGGCTGCCGTACAACACCCTGTGGGTGAAGGTGAGCGTGCTCGCCTCCAGCGCGCCGGACGCGGCTGTTCTCGTCTCCACCGATCAGCTCGTCCAGAAGGAGAACTGGGGTTCTCTCTGGAGCACCGCCGAACCGCTGCGGCTGCCCGAGGGCACCGCCTACGGCGACTACCCGGTCCGTGTCGAGTACCGGATATCCGGCGGTCCCGCGCGCACCTGGAACGGCGGCACCTTCGGATACCGCCTGCACACCGGTGTCAGCGAGCTCTCCTTCGACCGCCCGGGCACCGACTACGACAACCCGGCGGCCGTTCTCTCGGGCGCGGCGACCACCTATGACCCGGTCACCGGGACGACCGCTCCCGCCCGTGCGGGCACCAAGGTGAAGGTGGTCCTGAGGACCACCTCGCCGACCTGGTGGGACGCGCGGAACCAGACGGTGACCGCGGTCACCGGCGACGGCGGCACCTTCCGGCTGCCGGTCACCCTCAACGGCGAGGTGCGCGACGGCACCGCCGAGGTGACCGAGCCCGCCGCCGACACCGATCCGCTGGACGCCCGTCCCGTACCCGTGCTGACGGCCGACTGGACGCGCTACCGCGTCGAGGCGCGGACCGACAAACGCCGGGTGCACGCGGGGCAGCCGGTCAAGGTCACCGGGCGGGTCGAGCGGCTGACCGACGAGGGCTGGCAGCCCTTCGCCGGGGCGCAGATGCTCTCCGCCACCAGCCCGCCCGATGAGCGGGAACACACGGTCAGCGGCCTGATGGGCAAGGGCACCGCGGCGGCCGACGGCACCTTCAGCTATACGGCGAAGGCGGTGCACAGCGGTTCCGTCCACACCTTCGTCAAACCCTCCGGGTACTTCGCCAAGCTGCCGGCGGACGCCTCCGAGATCGCCGTTCCGCAGAAGGCCACCCTGAGCGGGGTCAAGATCGCGCTCGACCCGTTCGGCGAGGTCAAGGCCACCGGCAAGTTCACCGGCCCGAACTGCAACTACGACACGGTGACGCTCCAGCACTCCTTCGACGGGCGCAACTGGTACAACCTGCGGCACGCCAAGCCGCAGTTCGACGACCACAACCGGTGCAGCTTCGACATCCGCACCCTCGGCTATGTCAGCGCCTTCTACCGGGTGCACCACGCCGAGTCGGACCGGCTGCTCGCCGTCGCGAGCCCGGCGATCCACCAGGCCCGCAAGCCGGTGCGCTTCACCGGCGCCAAGTTCTCGCCGACCCGGCCGTCGCTGAACACCAACCTGACCGCGTCGGGCACCCTCCAGCGCCAGGTCAACGGCAAATGGCAGCCCTACAGCGGCGCCAAGCTGACCGTGCTCTTCCGCTTCAAGGGCGAGAGCGAGTGGTACTGGGTCGTCAAGGGCAAGTCCGGCAGCGGCGGCAAGTACAAGCTCAAGGGCAAGGTCTACGGGGACGGCCACTGGGCCGTGGTCACGGAACCCGCCAACGGCTACTTCTACAACGAGACAAAGGTGACCTACATCAATGCGCGCTGACGAGAGAAGCCGCGGCGGGGTCGCCCTCTCCCTCGTCGCGTCGGTCGCCGCCCTCTCCCTTGCGGCCGGCGCCGCCCCGGCGCTGGCCGCCGATTCCCCGGCCGCCGCGCCCGCCGCGCGGTCCGCCGCCGCGACGGCGGTGGGCATCGGCGCCGCCGTCACCGTCCCCGACGCCCGGGGGCTCTTCGAGACCACCGCCTGGACCGACGCGCCGGGGGCGGCCATCGCCTCGGTCTCCGCGCGGATCCGGGACGGTGCCTCGGTGATCGGCGAGGTGGCCGCCCTGGAGGGCACCTTCATCAAGGGCCGGTACCGGGTGCCGGTCGCGTCCGCGCTCAGGCTCACCGAGGACGGCGGCTCCATCCCCGCCCTCGGCCGGTACGCGATCGACGTCACCGCGACCGACACCAAGGGCAACACCGTCACCCGCACCGACGCGGGCACCCTCGACTTCACGCTGCGGCCCGTGATCGGCTTCCAGTTCGACAGCCCCAGCTGGCAGGAGCGCGTGGTCCGGCCCAAGGGCCGGCTCTACGGGGTGCAGCCCGGCTCCGGGGACGCGGTCGGGCTGCCCGGCCGCGATCTTCGGATCGTCCGGACCGGCTCCACCGACACCACACACTCCGCGGTGACCTCCGAGAGCGGCGAATTCACCGCGCCCGACTTCCCGGTCACCGGCCTGGGCGATGTCTTCAAGATCGCGTATACGGAGAAGAACGCGCAGGTCAGCGGTGAGACCAACACCAGTAGGAGCGTTCACCACATTCTGACCCGGCAGATCACGGTGACCGGCGCCGCCGACCGCACCCGGCTGCTGCCCGGCCAGACCGCGACGGTCACCGGCCGTGCGCTGTACGGGCAGGAGCTGGCGGCGGGTGTCGTCCTGCGGGTCGGCCTCGGCTATGACGCCCGGTACGGACAGACCGTCACCACGGACGGCGACGGCCGTTTCACCGCCTCGGTCAAGGGTGTCACCGACGCCCGGCTGAGCGGCTGGAAGGCACTGCCGGTCGACGGTTTCCTCAGCGGATCCGCCCAGGGGAAGCTGGAGGTGCCCGCCGAGACCGTGCTCAAGGCGACCTCGCTCGCGCTGAACGCCGAGGGCCGGGCATCGGTCTGGGCCTCGGCGCGGCTCCGGTACCAGTCGGGCGAGGTGCCGAACATGTACCAGACCGTTCATCTCGAACGGTCGGCGGACGGCAAGGCCGGCTGGAAGTCCATCGGCGCCATGGACACGGACCCCGGACGCCCGTACTCCGTCCGGATTGAGGGCAACTCGACCTCGGGGGCCTGGTTCCGGCTCCGCGCTCTCGGCAACGAGGGGTATCTGGAGAGCGTCACCGCGCCCGTCCGGCTGCACCGCGATCTGACCAGGGTGGCCTCCGTCAACGCCTCGCCGGAGCCGGTGAAGTACGGGAAGACCGTCACGGTCACCGGTACGGTGCAGGCCCGGCCGGCCTCGAACGCCGCCTGGAAGGCGCTGAGCAAGGCCAAGGTCCAGCTCTGGTTCAAGGACAAGGAGTGGGACAGCTGGCAGAAGGTCACCTCCGGCACCGCCGACTCCAAGGGCCGGGTCTCGCTGAAGGCCAGGGCGCACCGGGACGGCCACTGGCTTATCCGGTACTTCGGCGACACCAAGCACTTCAACTCGGCCGCCACCGGCGGTGACTTCGTCGATGTGCGCTGATCGGGCGCGCCGGTTCTGATCGGGTGCGCCCGGCACGATCGGGCGCGCCGGGTCCGAGTGAGCCGGGTCCGGTCACGGGTGTCCGGTGCGGCCCCGGGTACGCGGTCCGGCCCCGGGCACCCGGTTCCGTTCCGGGTGTCCGGGCCGATCGCCGGCGGGTCCCGCGCGGGCCCGCCGCGACTGCGCAGATCCTCCGCTTCCGCCGGCCCGACTTCCCCCGGGCCGGGCGGACCCGGCCCGGGCGGGTGCCGTCGCCGCGCGGACCGGACACAGACGAAGGGCGGCACCCTGATCAGGGGTGCCGCCCTTCGGCGTACTGCGGAACTACCGATCCCGGGGGATCAGAAGTCCATGTCTCCGCCCGGCATACCGCCCGGAGCGCCGCCCGCGGCGGCCTTCTCCGGCTTGTCGGCGATGACGGCCTCGGTGGTGAGGAAGAGCGCGGCGATCGACGCGGCGTTCTGCAGCGCGGAACGCGTCACCTTCGCCGGGTCGATGATGCCCTCGGCGATCATGTCGACGTACTCACCCGTCGCGGCGTTGAGGCCGTGACCGATGGGAAGGTTGCGCACCTTCTCGACGATGACGCCGCCCTCGAGACCGCCATTGACGGCGATCTGCTTGAGCGGGGCCTCCAGGGCGAGCCGCACGGCGTTGGCGCCGGTCGCCTCGTCACCTTCGAGGTCCAGCTTCTCGAAGACCGAGGAAGCCTGGATGAGCGCGACGCCGCCACCGGCGACGATGCCCTCCTCGACGGCCGCCTTCGCATTGCGAACGGCGTCCTCGATGCGGTGCTTGCGCTCCTTGAGCTCGACCTCGGTCGCGGCACCGGCCTTGATGACGGCCACGCCGCCGGCCAGCTTCGCCAGACGCTCCTGGAGCTTCTCGCGGTCGTAGTCCGAGTCGGAGTTCTCGATCTCGGCACGGATCTGGTTGACCCGCCCGGCGACCTGGTCGCTGTCACCGGAGCCGTCGACGATGGTCGTCTCGTCCTTGGTGATGACGACCTTGCGGGCGCGGCCCAGCAGGTCGAGACCGGCGTTCTCCAGCTTGAGGCCGACCTCTTCCGAGATGACCGTGCCGCCGGTGAGGATGGCGATGTCGTTCAGCATGGCCTTGCGGCGGTCGCCGAAGCCCGGGGCCTTGACGGCGACGGACTTGAAGGTGCCGCGGATCTTGTTCACGACCAGCGTGGACAGGGCCTCGCCCTCGACGTCCTCGGCGATGATCAGCAGCGGCTTGCCGGACTGCATGACCTTCTCCAGCAGCGGAAGGAGGTCCTTCACGTTGCCGACCTTGGAGTTCACGATCAGGATGTACGGGTCGTCCAGGGACGCCTCCATACGCTCCATGTCGGTGGCGAAGTACGCCGAGATGTAGCCCTTGTCGAAGCGCATACCCTCGGTGAGCTCCAGCTCCAGACCGAAGGTCTGGGACTCCTCGACGGTGATGACGCCTTCCTTGCCGACCTTGTCCATGGCCTCGGCGATGAGCTCGCCGATCTGGGTGTCAGCGGCGGAGATGGAGGCGGTGGAGGCAATCTGCTCCTTGGTCTCCACATCCTTCGCCTGCTCCAGCAGCGCACCCGAGACGGCCTCGACGGCCTTCTCGATACCGCGCTTCAGGGCCATCGGGTTGGCACCGGCGGCGACATTGCGCAGACCCTCGCGGACGAGCGCCTGAGCCAGAACGGTCGCGGTGGTCGTACCGTCGCCGGCGACGTCATCCGTCTTCTTGGCGACTTCCTTGACCAGCTCGGCGCCGATCTTCTCGTACGGGTCCTCCAGCTCGATCTCCTTGGCGATGGACACACCATCGTTGGTGATCGTGGGCGCGCCCCACTTCTTCTCAAGGACGACATTCCGGCCCTTGGGACCGAGGGTGACCTTGACGGCGTCGGCGAGCTGGTTCATCCCGCGCTCAAGGCCGCGCCGTGCCTCCTCGTCGAACGCGATGATCTTTGCCATGTGAAGTGTCCTCCACGGACTGGGTGGGAAGCTCTGGCGGACCGCGCTGGCGCCCGCGACGGACGGCCTGCCCACCGTGCGGGTCATGCCCCGTGCGGCGTGCGGGCCTCACCGACCCGGTCCATATGTGGCACTCTCACTGGGAGAGTGCTAACGCCAATGATTAGCACTCGCCCCCTCCGAGTGCAAGCGCCTTCCCCCGGAACAGGACCCTCCGCACCGGGTTCAAGCCGGGTGCGGGCGGTCTCTCACGGGCGGTCGCGGCAGGTGGGGCGCCCTGCCCGGGCCGTTGTGCGGCCGGGTGCGACTGGCCCGGTCCATTCGGCCCGCCCCACGCTCTTCGGCCCCGTGTTCGGCGCGGTGGCGGCCGGAACGGCCGGAGCGGGACGGTGCCGGGGCGGGTGCGCGCGCATGACCGGCGGCAGGCGGGGTGCTCGCGCCGGCGGGGCGGGCGGGTCGGCGGACGCGGGGCCGCAGGGACCGTGCACGCGATGCGGCCGGGCGCGGGGCCGCGCCGCACGGCCGCGTCACGCGCCGCGTCCGGGCCCGGACACTCTCTGTCCCGGACACTCTCTGTTTGTGGGCCGCACACATGTGGGGTCCGCACCCCGTGACCGGGATGCGGACCCCACATGCGTGAGCGCGTCGGTGGCCGATCGCGTCGCAGATGTTCGCAGATTCAGACCGCGAGCTTGACCATGTCAGCCTGCGGGCCCTTCTGCCCCTGTGAGATCTCGAACTCGACTCGCTGACCCTCCTCCAGGGTGCGGTATCCGTCCATTTGAATCGCGCTGTAGTGGACGAATACATCCGCACCACCGTCGACCGCGATGAAGCCGTAGCCCTTCTCCGCGTTGAACCACTTGACGGTGCCCTGAGCCATGCCTAACTCCCCTATTACTGGCCCTTGCGCAGGACCGCACCTCGCGGACCCGGGTCAGACCTCCACCGGCTTCAACTCCCCGCCAGCGGCGGTGAGTCATTGGCGGTGTGCGCCGGAACGCGTCGACCGCGGCTGAATGTATCTGTCCAACTGCCCTCTGCAACAGGTCAATCGGACGAGAAATCCCGGCCTCGGCGAAGGGGTAATTGGCCCGAATTCAAGAAATTCCGGGGCAAGTCGGGCCGGGCAAAAAAGACGTAAGAGACAAACCAAGCAGGCACATTGGCTGTTTCTTGTCGTGCGCGGGCGCATTCTCATATGTAGCCCGGCGGGCGCATCGACGGCGCGTTCCCCAACTGTAGCGTGCTCAACCCTATGGAATTGCCCCCTCCGTTTCTATTGCGGAGGGGGCAATCGAGGTGACGTTGCGTAGACGCCGGCCGGGCTCAGCCGCCCGCGACGGCGGGGATGATCGAGATGCCGGCGCCGTCCGGCGTGGCGGTGTCGAGACCCTGGGCGAAACGGACGTCGTCGTCGTTCACATACACATTGACGAAGCGGCGGAGCTTGCCCTGGTCGTCCAGGACCCGGGCGGCGATCCCGGTGTGGTTCTTCTCCAGGTCCGTGATCACCTCGGAGAGGGTCGCACCCTCGGCCGGGACCTCCGCCTTGCCGCCGGTGTAGGTGCGGAGAATGGTCGGGATGCGGACGTTGACGCTCATCTTCAGATCTCCCAGGGGTTTCAGTGGGCCAGACCGGCGTCGCGGAACGCGTCCAGGCTGGGGCGGATGGTCGCGGTGGGGCCGGTGGTCGGGGCGACGGCGTCCAGGGTCTTGAGGCCGTCACCGGTGTTGAGGACCACCGTGGTCAGCGCCGGGTCGAGCGCCCCGGCCTCGATCAGCTTCCGGGTCACTCCCACGGTCACCCCGCCCGCGGTCTCGGCGAAGATGCCCTCGGTCCGGGCCAGCAGCTTGATCGCGTCCACGATCTCCTCATCGGTGACATCCTCCACCGCGCCGCCCGTGCGGCGGGCGATGTCCAGGACATACGGACCGTCCGCCGGGTTGCCGATCGCCAGCGACTTGGCGATGGTGTCGGGCTTCACCGGCCGCACGACGTCGTGACCGGCCTTGTAGGCCGCCGACACCGGCGAGCAGCCCTCGGCCTGGGCGCCGAAGATCTTGTACGGGCGGTCCTCGACCAGGCCGAGCCTGATCAGCTCCTGGAGCCCCTTGTCGATCTTGGTGAGCTGGGAGCCCGAGGCGATCGGGATCACGATCTGGTCCGGCAGCCGCCAGCCGAGCTGCTCGCAGATCTCGTACGCCAGGGTCTTGGAGCCCTCGCCGTAGTACGGGCGCAGATTGACATTGACAAAGCCCCAGCCCTCGCCGAGGGAGTCGCCGATCAGCTCGGAGCAGAAGCGGTTCACATCGTCGTAATTGCCCTCGATGCCGACCAGCTCACCGCCGTAGACGGCGGCCATCACGACCTTGCCCTGCTCCAGGTCGTGCGGGATGAAGACACACGAGCGGAAGCCCGCACGGGCCGCGGCCGCGCCGACCGCGCCGGCGAGATTGCCGGTGGAGGAGCAGGAGAGAGTGGTGAAGCCGAAGGCGCGGGCGGCCTCGACGGCGATGGCGACGACCCGGTCCTTGAAGGAGTGGGTCGGGTTGCCGGAGTCGTCCTTGATGAAGAGACCGCCGGTGACGCCCAGCTCGCGGGCGAGGTTGTCGGCCTTGACCAGCTTGGTGAAGCCGGGGTTGAGACTCGGCTTCCCGGCCACATCGGCGGGGACGGGCAGCAGTGGTGCGTACCGCCAGATGTTGTCCGGGCCGGCCTCGATCCGCTTCCGCAGCGACTCGGGGTCGCCCTCGGGCAGGTTGTAGGCGACTTCGAGGGGGCCGAAACAGGACGAACAGGCAAAGATCGGGCCGAGTTCGAAACGCTCTCCGCACTCGCGGCAGGAAAGCGCCGCGGCGGGACCCAGGTCCGGGGAGGTGGAGGTTTCGGTGGTGGCGACAGTCTGCGCAGCCATGGAGGGGAGGCCCTTTCTCCTCATCTTCCTCATGGCGCACTTCGCCATGAGACGGATTTGGCACCTTCCCGAGCCGGGAGCCTCGCACCACATGATCGCGATTCACGATCGGTGACGGAGACCGGCTGGAGGGTTGCCGGGGCTTCAACGGGCCGTATCCCTCTGCCCCTCTGGATGAGCGGTATTTGATTGTTTAACCAGTGATCACGCCACCCCGACATGCGCCGGGGTTCCGTGTTGTTCAAGACTGTAACCGAAGGTTTGGATGGTTGAGATAGTCGTCCGAACGACGAGACGAAGGTAACAACCGCGTCGCCGTCGGCGGCGCACTGGGGAGTGGGCAAAGGTGCTCGAAGAGGTGGAACGCTGGCTGACCAGGCGTTCCTGGACGGCGGCCGACCGCCCGCTGGACGTGCTGAGGGCCGCCAAGCGCGGCACCACGGTGAGTGTGGTGCTGCCCGCGCTGAACGAGCAGGAGACGGTCGGCGACATCGTCGCCGAGATCCGCCGGGCGCTGATGGGGCCGTCCGGGCTGGTGGACGAGCTGGTGGTGATCGACTCCGGCTCCACCGACCGCACCGCCGAGGCGGCGGCCGCCGCCGGCGCGCGCGTGGTGCACCGGGACGCCGTACTGCCCCGTATCCCCGCCGTCCCCGGCAAGGGCGAGGTGCTGTGGCGCTCCCTGCTGGTGACCCGCGGCGACATCGTCTGCTTCATCGACGCCGACCTGCGCGACTTCTCCGCGGACTTCGTCTCCGGGATCGTCGGACCGCTGCTCACCGACCCCGAGGTGCAGTTCGTCAAGGCGATGTACGACCGGCCGCTCGGCACGGCCCCCGGACAGGGCGGCCGGGTGACCGAGCTGGTGGCCCGCCCGCTGCTCAATCTGCACTGGCCGCAGCTCGCCGGATTCGTCCAGCCGCTGGGCGGCGAGTACGCGGCCCGGCGCACCCTGCTGGAGCGGCTGCGCTTCCCCGTCGGATACGGAGTGGAGCTCGGCCTGCTGGTGGACGCGCTGCACACGGTGGGCCTCGACGCGCTGGCACAGGTCGACGTCGGCTCCCGCAAACACCGCCACCAGGACGGACAGGCGCTGGGCCGGATGGCCGCCGCGATCTACCGGACCGCCCAACTCCGGCTCTCCCGGGGGAGTCTGGTCCGGCCCGAGCTGACCCAGTTCGAACGCGGCGAGGACGGATTCGTACCGCGCACCCACCCCGTCGACACCGAGGAGCGCCCGCCGATGCGGGAGATCGGCGAGTACGCGGCACGGCGCGCGGCGTGAGAAGCGCGCGCGGAGAAGGGAGACCCCAGGGGCGGGAGTGAGCCAACCGGAGGCGTACGCACGTTTGAGGGTTCCCGGGACGGGCTAGGTTTCGCTCCATGGCCTCCGAGGACTCAGCCAACGACCGGATCCACTCCGGAAACCCGTCCGGAACCCGGGACGACGGGCCGGACACCGGGGCCGCGCCCCGCGCCTCGGTGCTCGTCGCCTCCAACCGGGGCCCGGTCTCGTACACCCTGCACGACGACGGCACCCTGGAGACCCGGCGCGGCGGCGGCGGCCTGGTCTCCGGGCTCTCCGCCATCGGATCCGGCGCCGACACCCTCTGGGTCTGCGCCGCCCTCGGCGACGGCGACCGCGAGGCGGTGCGGCGCGGGGTCGCCGAGCCCGGCACCCTGATGCTCGACATCGACGAGGACGTCCACGCCGACGCCTACAACGGCATCGCCAACTCGGTCCTCTGGTTCATCGGCCATCTTCTCTACCAGACCCCGCTGGAGCCCGTCTTCGACGCCGAGTTCCGGCGCCAGTGGGCCTCCTACGAGAGCTACAACCGCTCCTTCGCCCTGGCCCTGGCCGACCGGGCCGGGGAGGGAGCCGCCGTCCTCGTCCAGGACTACCACCTCTCCCTCGTCCCCGGGATGCTCCGCGAACTCCGCCCCGACCTGCGCATCGGCCACTTCACCCACACCCCCTGGGCCCCCGCCGACTACTTCCGGCTGCTCCCCGACGACATCGCGGCCCAACTGCTGCGCGGCCTCCTCGGCGCCGACCGCGTCTGCTTCCACACCCGCCGCTGGGCGGACGCCTTCGCCGGCTGCTGTACGGAGATCCTGGGCCCGGAGTCGCTGAAGGGCACCCGCATCGGGGTGCACGGGCTCGGCGCCGACGCCGGCTTCCTGCGCGAGCGGGCGCACCGGCCGGACGTGGACGACCGGCTGGCCGCCCTGCGCGAACAGATCGGCCCGGACCGCCGCACCATCGTGCGGGTCGACCGCACCGAGCTCTCCAAGAACATCGTGCGCGGCCTGCTGGCCTACCGCCATCTCCTGGCCGGCCGGCCCGAGTGGCGGGAACGCGTGGTCCATGTCGCCTTCGCCTACCCGTCCCGGCAGGATCTCGCCGTCTACCGCGACTACACCGAGCAGGTGCGGCGGCTGGCCGACGAGATCAACACCGAGTACGGGACGCCGGGCTGGACCCCGGTCGTCCTCCATGTGAAGGACGACTTCGCCCGCTCCCTGGCCGCGTACCGGCTGGCGGACGTCGCGCTGGTCAACCCCATCCGCGACGGCATGAATCTGGTCGCCAAGGAGATCCCGGTGGTCTCCGAGGAAGGGTGCGCGCTGGTGCTGTCGCGGGAGGCGGGGGCGTACGAGGGCCTGGGCGAGTACGCGATCACCGTCAACCCGTACGACATCACGGGCACCGCGGACGCGCTCCACCAGGCGCTGACCATGCCCGCCGAGGAGCGCTCCCGGCGCACCGGACTGCTGACCGAGGCGGCGACCGCGCTGCCGCCGAGCCGGTGGTTCCTGGACCAGCTGGAGGCGCTGCGGGCCTAGGCCCAATGCCGTTGTCTTTGTGGTGGGCGTACTGTGTTTGGTAGTGGGTCCCGGGGGTGGTTCAGGTGGCTGCGAGTGTGTCTGACTTATCGGGTCTTGGTCTCCTGACCTGGGTG
>NZ_JBDQQP010000021.1:0-137340 GCF_039888735.1 Streptomyces sp. CAU 1734 | reverse complement strand
GAACGACTCCTTCCCGTCAGACGGCTCCGCAGCCAGCCCCGTGTCGTCAAACGCAAGATGTCCAACTACCACCTCAGGCGAACCGAGCACCGTGCCTGGCCTCAGCCGGCCCGCACCGGCCCCAAGCCGTCCTCATCACCAGACCCCCACCCGCAAGCCCGTAACGCAACGGCATTGACCCTAGGCCGTCTTCCCGGCGGCGGGCGGGCCGCCCGCCCGGTGGATCACGCCTTGGCGCGCCGGGCGCGCACGGCGATCGCGGCGGACCACCCGAGGCCGCCCGCGGCGATGAGCACCAGGGCGATCTCGGGCCATGCTCCCAGCCGGGTCGCGGGGGTGAGCGAGGAGCGCAGCGGCACCTCCTCGACCAGGGCGTCGGGGGTGAACATTCCGGACTTCCGGATGACCTCGCCGTCCGGCATGATGATCGCACTGACCCCGCTGGTGACGGGGACGACGACGGAGCGGCCGTGTTCCACGGCGCGGACCCGGGACATCGCGAGCTGCTGGTAGGTCATCTCGCTGCGGCCGAAGGTGGCGTTGTTGCTCGGTACGGAGATGAGCTGCGCGCCGTCGGTGACGGTGTCGCGGGCCATGTTGTCGAAGGCGGCCTCGTAGCAGGTGACCAGGCCGACCTTGGTGCCCGCGAGGTCGAAGACGCCCACCTTGTCGCCGGGGCCGAAGTCGCGGCGGACCCGGTCGACGTCGGAGCTGAAGAGGCGGACCACCGAGCGCATCGGGATGTACTCGCCGAACGGCTGCACATGGCGCTTGTCGTAGGTGTCGACGGGGCCCCGCTCGGGGTCCCACTCGATGAGGGTGTTGCGGAGTTTGCCGGTGTCGGGGGTGAGCACCGCGCCGACCACGGTGGGTACGCCGATCGCCTTGACGGCCCGGTCGATG
This sequence comes from Streptomyces sp. CAU 1734, assembly GCF_039888735.1. NCBI lineage: Bacteria > Bacillati > Actinomycetota > Actinomycetes > Kitasatosporales > Streptomycetaceae > Streptomyces > Streptomyces sp. CAU 1734. The sequence continues at coordinate 136,437 of NZ_JBDQQP010000021.1, read as the reverse complement.
ACCATCCGGGCGTCGGGGTTGCGGTACGGGTCGAGATCGGAGGAGTTCTCCGGCCAGAGCACGAAGTCGGGCCGCGGCGCGGTACCGGCCTTCACCTCGGCGGCGAGCTGTTCGGTGCGGCGGGCGTGGTTGTCGAGGACGGCGCGGCGCTGGGCGTTGAAGTCGAGTCCGAGGCGCGGCACATTGCCCTGGATCGCGGCGACGGTCGCGGTGCCGTCCTCGGCGGACGCGTCCACCAGCGGCAGTGCGGCGACCGCGGCGGTGACCGGGACGAAGAGGGTGAGCAGGGCGGCGGCGAGCGGGGCGCGGGCGGACCGGCCGGTGCGGCGGCGGGCGAGGAGGAGGCGGACCGTCTCGTACAGGCCGAAGCCGCAGAGCACGACGGCGAAGGAGAGGAGCGGGGTGCCGCCGACCGCGGCGAGCGGCAGAAAGAGGCCGTCGGCCTGGCCGAAGGCGATCTTGCCCCAGGGGAATCCGCCGAAGGGTACGCGGGCCCGGGCCGCCTCGCCCAGGATCCAGATCGCGGCCGCCCAGACCGGCCATGCGGCCAGTCGGGTGACGGCGGCGATGCCCAGGGCGGTGAAGGCGATGAACAGGGCCTCGACGGCGGCGAGCGCGATCCAGGGCACCGGGCCGACTTCCTCGCCGGTCCAGATCAGCAGCGGCAGCAGAAAGCCGAGGCCGGTGAGGTAGCCGAGGCCGAAGGCGGCGCGCGGCCGGCGTCCCCGGAGGGTCCGGGCGAAGAGGGCGAAGGCGGGTACCGCCAGCCACCACAGCGGCCGGGGCGGAAAGCTCAGGAAGAGCAGTGCTCCGGAGAGGAGGGCGGCCCCGGGCCGGATGAGCCGCCGCAGCGGCGACCGGCTCTCGGCGGGGTCGGGCCGGGGGGTGTCGACGGCGATAGTGGTGGCGCTCACCTGCCGGAGTCTACGGCGAGTGCTCCGCGGAGCGGGCGGGCCGGGTCCGGGAGCGGCCCCGGCGGCGGTGCGGAGTGCCGGGGTGCGCGCCCGCGCCGGCCCGTGGGCACATCTGCCGCGATGTTCCCGCGCAATCCGTCCACATGAACGTGTCACTGCCGTTACCGTGTGCGCCGAGCCCTGCCGTCGACCCGGGCCGGGGCGGACGCGGCGGGGTCCGTCACGGTCGGGGGGACGACGGAATGGCTGCACCACAGGGGTGGGCCGGGGCGCGGGTGCGCGAGCACGGGGGCTCCGGGGCGCGGGAGCGCGGCGGCGGCGATGCCGTGGGGATCGCGCTGCTGGGCGCGTGCGCGCTCTGGCCGCTGATCAGTGCGGCGGGGCGGGACGCCAGGCCGGAGGGGGTGCTGCTCGCGGTCCTCGCGGTCGCCGCAGGGTACGCCTGTGGCCGGGCGACGGGTGCGCCGCTGCCGGTCGCCGCCGGGTGTCTGGTCTCGCTGGCCGCCCTCGGGCTGGCCGTGGTCTCGCCGGAGGGGGTGCCGGGGGCGCATCCGGTGGCACTGGGCCGCCCCGGGCTCACCGGGGTGACGGCGGCGCTGCTGGTGCTGAGCGCGAGTGCGGCCTGCTGCGCGGCTGCGGCGGCGCGGCGCCGGGTGGTGCGCGGGGTGCTCTGGCTGCTGGGCCCCGCGGTCGGTGTGATCGCGCTGGTGCTGGGTTCGCCGGCCGGGTTCATCGCGGTGTCGGGGGTGGTGCTGTGCTCACTGGCGGCGGCGCGCATGCGGCGCCGGCGGGCCGCGCTGGGCGGGCTGGTGCTGGGGACGGCGGTGGTGGCGGGGGTGCTGTGGGGCGTGGCGGTGAGTGCGCTGCCGCGGGGGCTGGCGGTCTCGCTGGAGGGCCAGCTGACCCGGCACCGGGTCACGCTGTGGCGGGAGGCGGTGTCGATCGCCGGGGCGGATCCGCTCCGGGGCGCGGGCCCCGGCCGGTTCGGGAAGCTGAGCACCACCGCACAGCAGTCGGCCTACCTGGACGGGACACCGCACTCGGCCCTCTTCCAGCAGGCCGCGGAGCAGGGGGCGGTGGGGGTGGCCCTGCTGGCGGCGGCGTTCGGCTGGCTGCTGTACGGGCTCTGGCGGTCGCCGCGCGCGACCGCGGTGGTGCTGAGCGCGGCGGCCGGGCTGACCGCGCTGGCGGTGGTGGCGGTACTGGGCAACGCCCTGAGCTTCACCCCCGTGACCATGGGCGCGGGTCTGCTCGCGGGCCTGGCCACGGCCCGTACGACGCCCGCCTGTGCGCCCCCCGCGCCCCATCCGCCGCCCGGGCCCGGCGCGCGCGGGCCCGAGGACGGCCCCGGTTGACACGTGCCGGTGGCGCCCCGCTGGTACGCCCCGCGACCCATCGCGGGGCGGCGGCCGCACGCGGGTGCGCGCCCGAAGCGCGCGGCGGCCGGCCGTACGGGGTGGGACACCCGCCGCACCCTCGCCGGCGGCCCTGAGGCCCGCCCACCGCACGGGCGGGGGGCGGGAATCGGGCCGTCTCCTCCCGGCGACGGCGATCCGGCGACGGCGATCCGGCGACCGCATCACCGCGACCGGCCCGTACGGCGATCGGCCGCACCGGTCGCGCTCGCGGCAGCGGCCCTGAAGCCCGGCCGCCCCACGAGCGCGGGTGCGGGGCCTCCCGGTTCTCTCCGGCGGCGGTCACCGCATCCGATCCGCGCGGCGCTCGGCCGTACCCGCCGCGGCGACCCTGGGTCCCGGCCGCCGTACAGCGGGTGCGGGAGACGGAACCGGTCCCGGCGCACCACCTCCACTCGGCGCGGGGCGACACCGTCCGCCGAGCGGGACACGCCGAACCCACCGGCCCGGGAGGCGTCCGAAAACACGCTCCGGGGACGCCGGGGAAGTCACGCCTCCGCGGGCGCCGGCGGGCCGGCGGCGGGGCCGTTGCCCGGCCCGGCGGGGCCCGGGCGGAGGCGGTCGCGGATCGCGCGGACCGCCGCCTCCGCGTCGTCGACCGTCACGGTGAGGGTTCTGCCGTCACCGAGGGTGACGATGATGCCCTCACCCCGCCGCACGACGACCGCCGTGCCCTTCTCCGGGCGCCAGCGGTAGCCCCAGCCGCCCCAGTGGCACGGGGTGACCAGCGGGGCGAGGTCGGCGGCGACCACATGGGAGAGCGGGATCCGGCGGCGCGGCAGGCCCATGTGGCCGCAGCGGATCTCGACCGCGTCGCTGTCGACCCGGACGGCCACATGGACGAAGGCGAGGGTGCCGTAGAGCATCAGCAGTCCGACCGTGACACAGCCGATCACCGACATCAGCAGCGGGGCGATGCCGGAGGTCCAGGAGGAGTCGACGGCCAGGGCGATGCCGAGGGCGATACAGGCGACGCCCGCCGCGGCGAGCAGCCACTGCATACGGTTGGTCGCACGCCCCGTCCACACCGCGGGCACGGGTTCTGCCGGGTGTGCGGAGGGGTGCGTGGGGTCGTGAGAGTGCTCCCTCATGCGAGCAGAGTACCCAGCTTCGGGTGGACCGGCATCGCCTCCGCGGGAGATGGCACCGCGCCCCGAAATGAATCATTCGGGTGACTCCGGCGGGCGCCCGGCGGGGCTCAGCCCGGGAAGCCGACCGGCTGGAGGAGGTTCCCCTCGGGGTAGCTCATCGCCTGTCCGGAGAGCCGGGAGTCACGGCCGCTGTGGAGCACCGTGAGCCGGCCGGTGGGGGCGGCGCCGGGGTCGGGCGGGGCGCCGACGCGCCGCAGCGCCTGGGTGGCGACGGCGCGGGCCGAGCCGTGGAGCTCCACGGAGGGTCCGACGGCGGCGCGGATCTCCTCGGCGACCAGTTCGTAGTGGGTGCAGCCGAGGACCAGTGCGCGCACCTCGCGCGGTGTCCGGGCCGCCGCGTCGGCGACGGCGCGCCGGACGGCGTCCGCGTCCGCCTGGTCGACCGCGTCCGCGAGGCCGGGGCAGGGCACCTCGGTGACCTCGGCCGCGCCGGCGTAGTCGCGGATGAGCGCGCGCTGGTACGGGCTGCCGGTGGTGGCCGGGGTCGCCCAGATGGCGACCCGTCCGCCGCCCGCCGACGCGGGCTTGATCGCCGGGACGGTGCCGATGACGGCCACGGCCGGCTCCAGTTCGGCGCGGAGCGCGGACAGCGCGTGCACGGAGGCGGTGTTGCAGGCGACGATCAGGGCGTCGGGCGCATGCGCGGCGGCGGCGCGTGCCGTGGCGAGCGCCCGCTCGGTGAGGTCGGCGGGGGTGCGGGGGCCCCAGGGCATCCCGTCGGGGTCGGAGGACAGCACGAGATCCGCGTCCGGCCTCAGTCCGCGTACCGCGGCGGCCGCCGCGAGGAGGCCGATTCCGGAGTCCATGAGCGCGATCTTCACCCGGTCACCATAGTCGACCTCCGTGTCGGACCCCGTGAGGGTGGGGCAGACTCCGGCGTATGAGCGCCCTTGCCTGGATCGCCTTCGTGTCACTGGCCGCATGGGGATGGCTGCTGCTGGGGCAGGGCTTCTTCTGGCGCACCGATCAGCGGCTGCCCCGCCGGGAGGAGCCCGCTTCCCGGCCCGGTGACGAGCCCGGTGACTGGCCCGGTGTGGTCATCGTGGTGCCCGCGCGGGACGAGGCGGGCGTACTGCCGGAGAGCCTGCCGTCGCTCCTCGCCCAGGATTACCCGGGACGGGCCGGGATCGTGCTGGTGGACGACGGCAGCACGGACGGTACGGGAGAGCTCGCCCGGGATCTGGCGGCGCGCCTCGGCGGGCTGCCGCTGAGCGTGGTCTCGCCCGGGGAGCCGGAGCCCGGCTGGACGGGGAAGCTGTGGGCGCTGCGGCACGGCATCGCGCTGGCGCGGGCGAGGGAGCCGGAGTATCTGCTGCTGACCGATGCCGATATCGCGCATGCCCCCGGGAGTCTGCGCGCGCTGGTGGCGGCGGCCCGCACCCATGACCTCGATCTGGTGTCGCAGATGGCGCGGCTGCGGACCGCGAGCGGGTGGGAGCGGCTGGTGGTTCCGGCGTTCGTCTACTTCTTCTGTCAGCTCTATCCGTTCCGCCGGGTCAACCGTCCGGGCGCCCGGACGGTCGCGGCGGCCGGGGGATGTGTGCTGCTGCGCGCCGGCGCGGCCGAGCGGGCGGGGGTGCCGGCGTCGATCCGGCAGGCGGTGATCGACGATGTGGCGCTGGCGCGCGCGGTGGCCCGGTCCGGCGGGCGCGTCTGGCTGGGGCTGGCGGAGGAGGTGACGAGCGTGCGTCCGTATCCCCGGCTGGCGGACCTGTGGCGGATGGTGTCGCGCAGTGCCTACGCCCAGCTGCTGCACAGTCCGGTGCTGCTGGCGGGCACGGTGGCGGGGCTCGCGGTGGTCTATCTCGTGCCGCCGGTGGCGCTGTTCGCGGGTGCGGCCGGGGGCGACCGGGCCGCCGCGTGGGCGGGGGGTCTGGCGTGGGCGGTGATGACGGCGACGTATCTGCCGATGGTGCGCCACTACCGGCAGCCGATGGCGCTCGCTCCGCTGCTGCCGTTCACCGCGCTGCTCTATCTGCTGATGACGGTCGATTCGGCGGTCCGGCACCACCGGGGGCGGGGCGCGGCGTGGAAGGGGCGGACGTACGGAAAACCGGACCCGGCGGGGACCGGGGCGGGCGGGCGGCGGGAGCCGCGTCGCGGGGCCGCTCCGGAGCTCTGACCAGCCGGTCGGGGAACGGCGGTGCGGGGCACTCCGGTACGGGTGGGCGGAAAAGGGTGCCAACCCGTCAGTAACCCGCTCTCAGCTTGCTCTTTACACGATCCCTACTCCCCGATTACCTTCCCCGACGACCGATTTTCCCGGGTTCGCTCCGATTGGGACCCCAACCCCCCTCGTATCTCCCGAAACAACCCTTCTACCGGGCTCCCCATCCGGAGCGGAGTGGGCTTACCTTAGGTCCCATGACCTCCCCCCGCGCCAACTACGGCGGCGGCTACTATTCCGCACCGTCTTTCGCTGACACCCCCATCTACGACTCCCTGGTCGCAGAGCGGGGCACGCCTCAGATCGCGCCGATCCGAGTGCCTTCCGCGTATGACACCGGCAACAGCTATCTGCCGGCGCTCCCCGCGGCGCTGCCCGCCCTTCCGGCGGCTCCCTCCCAGCCCGCCCAGGGGTACGGCTACGGGTATCCCCAGCAGGCTCAGCAGCCGATGCCGCTGCAGCAGGCGGCGGCTCCCTACTTCGGGCAGCCCCAGCCGCCCGCCCCGCGCGGTTATCCGGCCCCGCAGGGCCAGCCGCAGCAGCAGCGTCCGGCGGCCACCGGGTACGAGGCCATGAGACCCGCCACGCCCCGCCCCGCACAGGGACCGGCCGGCTACGGCGACCCGTACAACCGCCCGCATCAGGGGCAGGGTTACTGACCGCACCGGCGGTCCCCGCTCCGCTTCACCTCCGCGCCGCCGCCCGGCACATCCTCCGGCCGCGGGGTTCCCACCCGACGAGGTCTGTGGGAATCCCGCGGCCGTCGCCGTGTGCCGGCCCGCCCGCTCTCCCCCGGCGCGGCCGCGTTCCCCCCTCTCCTCCTGCTCCCGTCAACTCCCGCCGCTCACGCGCGCTACGGTGGTGCGACCCCCTCGCGGGGTGCGGGCCCGCCGTCCGGGCACGGCGGATGTTCCCGCGCGGCGGGTCCGGGCCGGCCCGGCCGGACATCCGCACACGAGACGGAAGAGCAGGTCCCGAGGGGGCGCCCCCCTTCCCAGAGGCGCACCGGAACAGATCCCGAGGTGGGGGCAGAGCAGCACGATGGCACAGGGCACAGTCCAGGTGACCCACGGCGGCACGTCGCGGTGGCGGCGCCGCACGGGCGAGTACGCCTCTCTCGCGGCGGCCCTCGAAGCCGCGGGCGACGGCGATGTGCTCACCGTCGCCCCGGGTACCTACCGCGAGAATCTGGTGGTGCGGCGGGCCGTCACGCTGCGCGGTCCCGAGGGGTCGCCCGGCTCGGTGCGGATCGCCCCGGCCGACGGGGTGCCGCTGACGGTGCGCGCCTCCGCGACCGTCCAGGACATCCATGTCGAGGGCCAGGACACCACCGCGCCCGCGCTGCTGGTGGAGGACGGCACTCCCGAGCTGGTCGATGTGCGCATCTCCACCCGCTCGGCCGCCGGTCTGGAGGTGCGCGGTGCCGCGCGGCCCACCGTGCGCCGGGTGACCGTGGACAACCCCGCCGGGGTCGGCATCGCCGTACTGGACGGCGCGGGCGGGGTGTTCGAGGAGTGCGAGATCGTGTCGGCCGGGCAGGCCGGGATCTCGGTGCGCGGCGGCGGGCACCCCCGGCTGGAGCGGTGCCGGGTGCATCACGCCTCGGGCTCGGGTCTCTCCGTCACCGGTGAGGGCAGCGGCCTGGAGGCGATCGGCTGCGAGGTGTACGAGATCAAGGGCGCCGGTGTGCAGATCGCCTCGCGCGCCTCGGCCCACCTCACCGACTCGCGGGTGCACCGCACCTCGGCGGACGGCGTCACCCTGGACACGGACGCCGTGCTCACCCTCTCCGACTGCGACATCCACGACATCCCGGAGAACGCGGTCGATCTGCGTTCGCGTTCGGTGCTCACCCTCACCCGCTCCACGGTCCGCAGATTCGGCCGCAACGGCCTCTCGGTGTGGGATCCGGGCACCCGGGTCGACGCCAACCAGTGCGAGATCCACGAGAGCACGGGCGACTACCCGGCGGTGTGGGTGAGTGACGGGGCCACCGCCGTACTGGACTCCTGCCGGGTGCACGACGTCCCCGACGCCCTGTTCGTACTGGACCGCGGCTCCCGGGTCGATGTCGTCGACAGTGATCTCTCCCAGATCCGCAACACGGCGGTGTCGGTGAGCGACGGCGCGACGGCGCAGCTGGACGACTGCCGGATCCGGGAGGCGTCCACCGGCGCCTGGTTCCGCGACCACGGCAGCGGCGGCACGCTCAACGGCTGCACCATCGACGCGGCGCAGACCGGTGTCATCGTCACCAAGGGCGCGGATCCGGTGATCGAGCGCTGTACGGTCACCTCTCCCGCCGAGGCCGGTTTCTATGTGTCGGCCGAGGGCCGGGGCACCTTCCGGGGCTGCCGGGTGACCGGCAGCGGGGGGTACGGCTTCCATGTGATGGACGGCTGCCGCGCGACGCTGAGCCGCTGCCGCACGGAGCGGTGCGCGCGCGGGGGTTATGAGTTCGCGGACCGGAATCTGCTCGCCGTCGAGGAGTGCACCAGCGATGAGAGCGGGGTGCTCCCGGCGGTGGAGCGCGCGCTCGGCGAACACCCGGTGACCGTGCCGGCGGCCGTCCGCTCGCCCGGGCTGCTCACCTCGCCCTCCCCGGCGCCCGCCGCCGTCCCGGCACCCGCTCCGGCCGAACCGGCGCGCACCTCCGAGGATGTGCTGGGAGAGCTGGACACCCTGGTCGGCCTGGAGAGCGTCAAGCGCGAGGTCCGGTCGCTGATCAACATGATCGAGGTCGGCCGGCGCCGCCGGGAGGCGGGCCTGAAGGCCGCGTCCGTACGGCGGCATCTGGTCTTCACCGGCTCCCCGGGTACGGGAAAGACCACCGTGGCCCGGCTGTACGGGGAGATCCTGGCGGCGCTCGGGGTGCTGGAGCGCGGGCACTTGGTGGAGGTCTCCCGGGTGGATCTGGTCGGGGAGCACATCGGCTCGACCGCGATCCGCACCCAGGAGGCGTTCGACCGGGCGCGCGGCGGAGTGCTCTTCATCGACGAGGCGTACGCGCTCTCCCCCGAGGACTCCGGCCGGGACTTCGGCAAGGAGGCCATCGACACGCTGGTGAAGCTGATGGAGGACCACCGGGACGCGGTGGTGGTGATCGTGGCCGGGTACACGGAGGAGATGGAGCGCTTCCTGTCGGTGAACCCGGGGGTGGCGTCGCGGTTCTCGCGGACCATCACCTTCCAGGACTACGGCGCCGATGAGCTGCTGCGGATCGTGGAGCAGCAGGCGGAGGAGCACGAGTACCGGCTGGCGGACGGCACGGGTGAGGCGCTGCTGAAGTACTTCACCGTGCTGCCGAAGGGTGCGGCCTTCGGAAACGGCCGTACCGCCCGCCAGACCTTCGAGTCGATGGTGGAGCGGCATGCGGGCCGGGTTGCCGGGCTGACCGAGGTGAGCACCGACGACCTGACCCTGCTCTATCCGGAGGATCTGCCCGAGCTGCCGTGATCCCCCGGCTCACCGCGCGGGGCGAGGGCGGCGGGGGCGGTCCCCGGTGCGGCCCGGGACTGCCGGGGCACGGCCGGCCGCAGCCGGTCGAGCAGCGCCCGGCGCTCGTCGGCGAAGGCGGGGTCGGCCTGGTAGAGGGAGTGGCCGAGGATGGGCTCCGGCAGCGGGTTGCGCCGGGAGCGCCCGTAGGCCACGGGGTCCTTGAGCGCCGGGCGGTCGACCGGCGGGTACGGTCCCTCGGCGGCGACCAGGACCGGTCCGCCTATCGGGTCGGTGTGGCGCCAGAGATTGCGCCAGCAGTGAAGTTCGGAGCGGAGTTCGCCGAGTGCGTCCGGGCCGAAGTAGCCGGGGAACCAGCGGCCGTAGAGGCGTTCGAGCGGTGAGCCGTGGGTGAGCAGCGCGACCCGGCTCCGGGTGGCGGCCGGGAGCTGCCAGACCGCCGCCGCCGCCAGCACACTGCCCTGGGAGTGGCCGGAGATGACGAGCCGTCCGCCGGTCTGTTCGGTCCAGGTGCACATCCGCCAGGTGAGGTCGGGCACCGCGCGCTCGGCGTAGCAGGGGGGCGCGAAGGGGTGGGCGGCGCGCGGCCAGAAGGTGCCGACGTCCCAGAGGATGCCGATGGTGCGGCGGGCGGAGGCGTCCTGGTAGGCACGGCGGCCCCAGGTGACGAAGAGGATGAAGCCGAAGCCGATCAGCCAGGAGCCCATGTCCTGGGCCGTTTTGGCGGCGGTTCCGGCGAATCCGGCGCCGTCGAGCGCCTCGCCGGGCACCCGGTCGCTCACCCAGGCCCCGGCGACCGCGCCGGCGCCCAGGACCAGGGTGGCGGCGGAGACCATGCCGACGATCCAGGGCGCGGTGTCGGTGAGGGCGGCGCGGGCCCGGGTGCCGGCGATCCGCCGGGTGCGGATGGGGTCGGGCCGCCAGACCCCGGTGCCCGGCGGCGGGGCCTCGGCGTCGGCGTACTCCCGCTCCACCACCTCCGCCAGCCGGCGGGCGGCCAGCCAGGTCCGCAGACAGAGTCCGACGACGGGCACGATGAGCACGATGAGCAGCAGCGGGATGACGGACGCCTGCCAGCTGAGCAGCACGGGCGGCCCGGGGATGGTGCCGTCGCCGTCCATGCCGGGGGTGCCGGGGCCGTCCAGCCAGTCCGCGATCCGCTGTGCGACACCGCCGGTGATCACCCCGGCGATGGCGCAGGCGAGCATGGCGACGGCGGGGCCGGCGAGTCCGTGCAGCGCGGTACGGGCATGCCGGGCACGGCGCTGGAGGAGGACGGCGGCGACGGCGAGCGCGAGGACGCCGGTCACCTGGGCGAGCACGATGATGCCGAAGGCCGCGACCCCGGGGAGGGGGCCGCTCGATGTCCAGCCGGGCCGGGACCAGGAGGCGTACAGCAGGGACAGGGCGAGGACGCCGATGGTGAACCCGGGCAGGGCGCGGATGGCGGCGCGGTCCAGCCGTGCGTCGAAGCGGCGTTCGCTGCGGCCCCGGCGGATGACGACCAGGACCACGGCGACGGCGGCGAGCGCGATGACGGTCTCCAGCGCCACCCCGGCGGCGCGCAGGGCGTGGGCCTCGGCGCGGTCGTGGCGGGCGGCGGCGAGGGTGACGGCGGCCGAGACGGTGAGGAGTCCGGCGGCGGTGTGCGCGGCGCGGAGCCGGGCGACGAGGCGCCGGCCGTACCAGAATCCGGGGCGGCCGAGCGCGTGGCGCGCTCCCGTCCGCCGGGGGCGGGCAGCGCCCGCATCCGCGCCGTGCTCCTCCCCGTGCGCGCCGCGGCCGTCCTCCTCCTCGTCCTCGTCCTCGTCGCCGGAGCCGTCCTCCTCGTCGCCGGGAAGGCGTCCCGGGTCGCGCGGTCCCTGTTCGCCCTCGCGGATGTCCTGTCCGGTGGGCGGGCGCTGCGACTCGTAGGCGCTCCAGGTGCGGTTGGAGAGATACCAGAGCAGCCCCACCACGGCGGCGGGCAGCAGCGCCGCGAGGGCGAGCCGGCGTCCGGGCTGTGACCACCAGCCGCCCCCGGCGGCGGAGAGGAAGCCGAGCCATCCGCGTCCGTCCGCGCAGTCGGGTGTGCCCGCGCACTGCCAGGCGAGCAGATCCAGCGCGACCTCGCAGGCGGCGGCCGTCAGCAGCACCGTCAGGCTGAGGGCGATCAGCCGCACCAGCACCGCGTACAGCCGGGTGGTCCGGGTGAGTCCGCGGGCCCGGGGGCGCATCCAGTGCGCCAGGTTGACCACCATGAAGGGGATCAGCAGCAGCCAGAGCGCGCGGGCGCTGTTGCCGGAGGTGAGATTGGACCAGCAGTACGCCTCGGGCACCGGCCGCCCCCGGTACTGTTCCGGGCGGCTCTCGGCCTTCTCGTCGTCGGTGCGCCGGAAGACGGCGGCCTTCTCGTCGCCGGTGATCCGGACGGTACGGGGGTCGCCCAGCATGTCCTGCGGGGTGGCTCCGCCGACTCCGTGCACCAGCAGTTCGAGGGCGGGCCCGCCGCTCCGCGTGGCGGGAGTTGCAGGGAACACGTGTGTGACTCGCTCTCTCGGAGGGTGAACCGTTCGGCGCACGCGAACACGCCCGGCGGATGCCCAGGCTCCCGGATTCTCCACCCTCCCGGAACAGGTCTCACGGAATCTCCGCGAGTCCAGACAGAACGGGGCATGGGAAGATGTCCGGCCTGGGCCCGGAGCGGTCCGCCGCGACGGCGTCGGGCGGCGTTCGGCGCCATCGGGCGGCATCGTGCCGCGTTCGGCAGCATCCGGCGACATGGAAGGACCGGCCCCGGCAGTGACGGATCATCAGAATCTGCTCGCGGAGCAGAGGCGTGCGCTCATCCTCGACGAGGTGCGCCGGCGCGGCGGGGTGCGGGTCAATGAACTCACCCGGAAACTCCATGTCTCCGACATGACCGTGCGCAGGGATCTGGACGCGCTGGCCCGGCAGGGTGTCGTGGAGAAGGTGCACGGCGGCGCGGTGCCGGTGGCCGAGGCCAGTACGCATGAGCCCGGGTTCGAGGCGAAGTCGGCGCTGGAGCCGAACGCCAAGGACGACATCGCCCGGGCCGCGGCGCGGCTGGCGGTGCCGGGAAGCGCGATCGCGCTGTCGGGCGGGACCACCACCTATGCCCTCGCGCACCGGCTTCTGGAGGTGCCGGATCTGACCGTGGTCACCAACTCGGTGCGGGTGGCCGATGTGTTCCACACGGCCCAGCGCCCGGCCGGGGCCGGCGCGCCGCTGCCCGGAGCGGCGACGGTGGTGCTCACCGGAGGGGTGCGCACCCCCTCCGACGCGCTGGTGGGGCCGGTCGCCGACCAGGCGATCCGGTCGCTCCACTTCGATGTGCTCTTCCTCGGCGTGCACGGGATCTCGGTGGAGGCCGGGCTGTCGACGCCGAATCTGGCGGAGGCGGAGACCAACCGCTGTCTGGTGCGGGCCGCCCGCCGGGTGGTGGTGGTCACCGATCACACCAAGTGGGGCACGGTGGGCCTGAGTTCCTTCGCCCGGCTCTCCGATGTGGACACCCTGGTGACGGACGCGGGGCTGCCGGCGGAGGCCCGCGCTGAGATCGCCGAGCATCTGCCCGAGCTGCTGGTGGCCGAGGACTCGCCGGACTCCCCCGCGCCCGGTGCGGAGGACGGCGGCGATGCCGGTACGGAGGCCGGACGGTGAACGCGGCGGAGACGGGGAAGGGCGGGGCCCGGTGACGGAGTTCCGGCTGACACGCACCGCCGGGGAGCCCGCCGGGGAGACCTGGCGCCGGGTCACCGACTGGCGGGCCCATGCGAAGGGGGTGCCGCTGACCGCCGTGACCTCGATGACCGGGGGACCCACCCGGGTGGGCACGGTCTTCGTGGTCCGCTCGGGGCTGGGGCGGATCGGGTTCGACGACCCGATGGAGATCGTCCGCTGGGATCCGCCGGCCGCGCCGCAGGAGGCCGGGGAGGCCGGGGAGGGCGGGGACGCCGCGGAGGGCGCGGCCGGCAGCGCCGGGACCGGCCGCTGCCGGATGGAGAAGCGCGGCCGGGTCATCACGGGCTGGGCCGAGATCGAGGTGCGTCCGCACGGCCGGGGATCGCTGGTGATCTGGGTGGAGGAGCTGCGCATCCGTCCGCTGCCCCGGTTCCTGGACCCGCTGGTGGCACGCGTGGGCCGGATCGTCTTCGGCCGCGCGCTGGACGGGCTGCTGCGGGGCGGGGAGACCGGCGTACGGCGGTGACGGCGCGGGCGGACCGGTGCGGACCCGGCGCGGGCGGGCGGTGCGGCGGTGCGGCGGTGGTGACCGCGCGCGGGCCCGGCGCGAGAGAGGCCGCTCCCCTGGTCGCCCCGCGCGGTGTTCGACTCCTCTCGTCCCCTCCGTCCCTCCGGGCCCGCCCGTGACGGAAGTGCCGCCCGCGTCCGCACAAACCGGCGATCGCATGCCCGAGCGGGGTGACCGTTCCCCGTACCGCTTCGTTCGGTGGGGTGAGTGAGTACCCGTCAGCCCAGCCGGAAGGCCGTCACCGATGCCGACACACCAGCAGCCCGTCTCCGGCGCCATACGGGCCGCCGGCCCCGGAGTCGAGAGCGCGGAGGCGGCCCTCGTCGAGCACTATCCGCGCCTTGTGCGCCTCGCCTATCTGACGCTGCCGCCCTCCCCCGACCGTCATCAGCGGGTGCTCGCCGCCCACGCCGTCGTCCAGCGGGCACTGCCGCGCGGGCGCGGCGGCGGCCGGACCGCTCCTCTGCCCGGGCAGCGCGGTACGGAGTCCCCCGGCTATCTCTGGGTGCGCCGGCGGGTGCTGCGCGCCGCGCTGCGCCGGGAGCGGCGCCGGCTGCCCGGACGCGCCGGGGTGCCGCGCCTGCCCGCGGTGCTGGGGCTGCGGCTCTTCCCGGGCGCGGGCGGCACCGAGGAATTCGCCCTGGACCGCGAGCTCGCCGGGGTGCCCGCCGCGGCGCGCGCGGCCTTCGCGCTGACCGTGCTCGACGGTGTGCGCGCCCCCTGGGCCCGGGAACTGCTCCGGGACGCCGGGGCGAAGGACCCGGAGGGGGCTCTGCGCACCGCCGAGCGACTGCGGCGGACTCTCGGCGAACGCGCCGAAGTGCTGCTGCGCTCGGGCGAGTTCGATCCGTGCACCGTACGGACCCGGCCGACCGATCTGCTCAGGCGCCGTCACCGGGCGCGCGCCCTGGCCGCCGGGGCGGTGCTCGCCCTGGCCGCCGCCGTGGTCCCGGCCGTGCTGGGCGGCGGTTCCGGCTCCGACACCGCGCGTTCCGCGCATCGGGTCCCCGGCGGCGGCGCGCTCGCCCGCGCCCTCGATCCAGCCCTGCTGGAGCGGGCGCCGGACGGCGAGTGGGCCGACACCTCCCGGGTCGATCTGTCGGTCTGGCCCCCGCGCGGCGGCCGGACCGGTGACCGGGCGCTGCTGGAACGCGCCCTGCGCACCTGGGCGCGCCCGGGGAAGGGGGTACGGGTCTCGGCCGCCGCCGACACCTCCGGGGCACCGCCCGGCAGGCCGCCCCGGCTGCTGTACGCGGGTGAGGCGGACGGCGCGGCCGTCGTGCTGCTGCACGACGGCGAACGAGTGGTCCGCTATGCCGAGCCGGTCTCCAGGGGCGGCCCGGCGGCACTGGATCTGGCCCGGATGGAGAACGCCGATGTCACCACGGCCGCCGCGCTGGTGCTGACCCGGACGGCGCGGGGCACGCGGTATCTGCTGGCGCCGTGGATCGGGAGCGCGGCCCTCCGTGATCTGCTGCGGCCCGGCGACCCGGCCCGGCCGCTCGCGCTCACCCCGCGGGGTGTCACACCGGTGGTGCCGGCCCCGGCCGGGGGCTCCTGCGGATCGCGGCCCGCGCTGCAACTGCGTTCGTCGGAGCGGATCGTGGAGAACCACGCCTTTCTCCTGACCGACCTCGGCGATCTCGCCCCCGTCCATCTCACCTGGACTCCGCCGCCGGGCGCCGGCGCACCCGCCCGCCGGCCGCGCGAGGCGGTCAGCCCGGCCGCGCTGCGCGGCTGGGCGCGCACCGCCTGTCTGCTGCGCACCCTGGAGGGTTCGGGGGTGCGCGCCGTCAACGACTGGGCCTTCGCGGAACAGCGGCTGCCGCAGCGGGCCGGCCGGGCGACCTGGGTGTGCACCCGGGCGGAGACCTGGCGCGGGCCCGGCCGGGCGCTGGTGCGATTCCAGGACCCGGCACAGTCCGCCGGCGACCCGGGGACCGTGGTGGCCGGGGCGCGGGCGACCGCGGCATGCGGCCGCTTCGGGCAGCATGTGCTGGCCTCCACCCGCTGGCGGGCGCCGTCGGGCGACTGGTTCCTGCTGGCCGCCGGGAGCCGCGCGGTCGTCCGGATCGATGCCGAGGGGGAGGTCTCGGCGGCCCGGGAGGGCACGACGATGGCGGTGCGCGCGCCCCGGGACGCCCGGGTGGAGCTGTCGGCCGGGCTGCGCTCGGGGGAACGGCTGCCCGCCCTGCGCTGACCCGCCCGGCGGCCGGCCGGACCCGGGGGTCAGCCGAGGATGCCGGACCGGCCCCCGGTGCCGAGGAATTCGGTGAGCTCGGCGGCGTACGGAGTGATGTCGAGCCCCTGCTCGGCGAGCCAGGCGTCGGAGTAGTACTTGTCGAGATAGCGGTCGCCCGGGTCGCAGATCAGAGTGACGACACTCCCCCGCTCCCCGGCCTCCACCATCTCCGCGACGATCCGCAGCGCGCTCCACAGCCCGGTGCCGGTGGATCCGCCCGCCTTGCGCCCGATGGCCGTGTCCAGGGCACGGACGGCCGCGATGCTCGCCGCGTCCGGCACCTTCATCATCCGGTCGATCGCCGCCGGCAGAAAGCTCGGCTCCATGCGCGGCCGGCCGATGCCCTCGATACGGGAGCCGCGCTCGCTGACGGCCCCGGGGTCGTTGCTGGTCCAGCCGTCGAAGAAACAGGAGTTCTCCGGGTCGGGGACACAGACCCGGGTGTCGTACTGCATATAGCGCACATAGCGGGCGATGGTGGCCGAGGTGCCGCCGGTACCGGCGGTGGCGACGATCCAGGCGGGTTCCGGATAGCGCTCCAGCCTCAGCTGCTGGTAGATCGACTCGGCGATGTTGTTGTTGCCGCGCCAGTCGGTGGCCCGCTCCGCATAGGTGAACTGGTCCATGTAGTGGCCGCCGGTGCGCTCCGCGAGCGCGGCCGACTCCTCGTACATCTTCCGCGAATCGTCCACGAAGTGGCAGCGCCCGCCGTGGAATTCGATCAGCCGGATCTTCTCGACGCTGGTGGTGCGCGGCATCACCGCCACGAAGGGGACGCCGATCAGCTTGGCGAAGTACGCCTCGGAGACCGCCGTCGATCCGCTGGACGCCTCGATGACGGGCCGGCCGGGGCGGATCCAGCCGTTGCAGAGGCCGTAGAGGAAGAGGGAGCGGGCCAGCCGGTGTTTGAGACTGCCCGTGGGGTGGGTCGACTCGTCCTTGAGATAGAGATCGATCCCCCACTCCTCGGGCAGCGGGAACCTCAGCAGATGGGTGTCGGCGGACCGGTTGGCGTCGGCCTGCACCTTGCGGACAGCTTCTTTCAGCCATACCCGACAGTCCGGATCACTTCGGTCCACATCGACCGTCGCCGCCGTCCCGCGCGTACCGCGGTTCTCTTCGGTGTCCATCGCGCTGCCCCTCGCCATCCGTGTGACCTCTGCCGGTCATCCGTGTGAAACGTTTCCGCACCGCCACATTAAGCCGCCCACCTGCGCAAACCTTCGCTTTGGGGAGCCATAGGAGTCACTTGGTGGCCCGGATGCAGCGGCCACCGGAGGGACGCACTGGCATACATCGCCGGAGTTGGGCAGACTGCCTCCAGGCAATGCGAACGAAGGGGGCGGGGTGCCCATGGCGATGGCCGAGCCCGAATTCCGGGCCACAGGAGTACGGATCGAACGGTGGCCGCGCTCGCTCACCAAGGCCGGCCAAGTCCTGATCAAGGACGGCAATCTGGAGTTGCTCACCAGCTACGGCCGGGTGATCGACAGCGCTCCGGTGCGCGCGGTCAGGGCGGGCAAGGCCTGGTTCACCGACGAGCCGAGCACCGCGCTGACGGTCAACGGCAAGCGCTATCGGCTGACCATGGGTCAGCGCGACCACCACTCGGACACCGAGACGCTCACCGGGCGCTTTCTGAGAGCGGTGCGCAAAGCGGGCGTCACCGAGGACTGACCGGGCTCCGGCCCGCGAGTCGCCCCCCTGAGCGGCGTCCGAGTACCGCCCCGGCCGAAGGCCCGGCGGAGCACCGAGTTGCGGGACCGTCACGCCTGGTCCACGCTGGTGTCACATAACTCAGGGTGCACCGGCGATGACAGTGCGGCACGAATCTCCGTGTGGCGCTGTCCCGCCGGGCAAGACTCAGCAGGCAGCCACTGCTGGATCCGACCTTCGTCTTCTTCCGGACTACTTCGGGGAGTCGCAGCCGTGATCAGCCAGCCAAGCAGGCACTGCACGGTGGAGCTCCAGGCCCTGCCGTCGCGGATCCGCCAGGTCCGCAGAATCGTTTCCGCGCAACTGCGCTACTGGCATCTCGATCCTCTGATCGATCAAGCGGCGCTCGGTGTCACCGAGTTGCTGACCAACGTCCATCGGCATGCCGAGCCGGACAAGATGTGTGTCGTGGACATCGAGCTGCTGACCGACCGGCTCACCGTCTCGGTGCACGACCACGATCCACGCCTTCCGGCCGTGCCGGCCGACGATCTCTACGCCACCTCCGGACGCGGACTCTCGCTGATAGAGGCGGTCAGCGAAC
This sequence comes from Streptomyces sp. CAU 1734, assembly GCF_039888735.1. Classification (NCBI taxonomy): domain Bacteria; kingdom Bacillati; phylum Actinomycetota; class Actinomycetes; order Kitasatosporales; family Streptomycetaceae; genus Streptomyces; species Streptomyces sp. CAU 1734. The sequence continues at coordinate 118,580 of NZ_JBDQQP010000021.1, read as the reverse complement.
AGTGGGGGGTCCGGCCCCGGGGCGAGACGGGCAAGACCGTGTGGTTCACGCTCACCACGCCTCCCCAGGCTCCCCCGGTGGCAACACCCGTACCGGTGGTGATGGCCGCGCCCGCGCCGCCGGTCGCCGTGTCGCTGTCGGCGGACGTTCCGCCGGGTGCCGACACCGGCGATCCGGCCGGCCCGGTGCGCGAACCCGCCGCGGCCCGGGCGGGCGTCGCCCGCTGACGCGCCGGGCCGCAGGTGCGCCGCCGGGTGCCTCGTGCGGGTCGCGGAATACATCGCGCTCCCGCACGAGGCCGCACGGCCACGCGTCACGCGGTACGGGCGCGGCGCGCCAACCGGGCCGCCCTCCCCGTGACGCGGCGTCCGCCACCGTGGCGGTGCCCGATCGGGGCGTCGGCACGGCGGTACGCCGACCCGCCGCCCGGGCACGCGTCGCACACGCACACGCACACGCGCGAGGTCGCGGGAGACAACGCGGTACGCCATCGGGCTCATCGCCGGTCCGCGTGCAGCGGCTCACAACGCCGCTCAGCACGGGCAACCGGGACGCCCTCCCCACAGGACGACGGCGCCCGCCGCCCGGGCACGCGTCGCACACCGACGCGGGCGGGGGCGCGGACCACAACACGGTGCCGAACGGCCATGAGTCACCCGGCACTTCACCGGGCCCGTCTCCGCCCGCACGCACGGCAGCTCACGACGCCATGCGGCACGGGCCGGCCGGGGCTCCCTTCCCTCTCTTCGCCGCGGCGGCCGCCGGACACGCCGCCGCCGGGCCGGCCCAGTGGTGCGTTCGCCGGGCGGGGTCAGCCGGGGCCGGGGCCCCCGATGCGGCCGAACTGCTCGTCGAGGACGGAGAGCCGGCGCCAGTACTCGTCCTCCTCGATCTCACCGGCGGCGAACCGGCGGCCGAGCAGCGCGATCGGCGAGTTCTCGCCAAGCCGGTCCCGGCCCGGATGTCCGGCGGGTGTCCGCCGGGCGTCCCTCCGGCCGGGCCGGACACCGCCGCGGCGCAGCAGGGTGACGGCTCCGGCGACGGCCGTCGCCCAGATCAGCGGGAGAAGGACAATCCACGGACCGGGTCCGTGGCCGTACCCGTGGGCCAGGGTGTGCATTCTCGGTTCAGCTCCTCGGTGGCGGATGGACGGCACATGGCGCGCTGTCCCTTCCGAGCCTCCCTCCGGGGAGCCGCGCGGGCGTCGTACGGGCAGCGGCTCCCGGCGTACCTCCCGGGGAGTACGCGCAGGGGTGCCGCTGCTGCCGGCGGAGGCGTCAGCCGAGGAGTCCCTCGCGCTCCAGCCGGCGCCGCACCCGGCCCTCGTGGACGAGCCGGCCCACCAGCGCGCCGCCGTAGACCACCACGCCCACGCCCACGAGCCAGGACTGGAGAACCAGTACCGTGCCGATCGGCCCGTAGACGACGGCGTTCGAGGCGATCAGCGGGGAGAAGACGAACTGCGAGAAGACCCGCAGGCCGAGCATGGCCAGGGCGGTGAGCACGGCGCCGGGCAGCAGGGCGCCCCAGCGGACCCGGCCGCCGAGCAGCAGCCGCTGGGAGACCCAGAAGAAGAGGAAGGTGCCGGCGAGGTCGCCGAGCACGCCTCCGGCGGTGGCGGCGGCGGAGCCGGAGGGGGCGGGGGTGATGCCGAAGACGAGCAGCCCGAAGACGAGCAGGGCCAGGAAGACGACATGGCGCCACATGGTGTGCCAGCGGGCGGTGGGCAGATCCCAGACCTTCTCGTACCCGGTCTGCACGGCGGATCCGAAGGTGAGGCCGAAGGCGGCGAGGGCGGCGAGGCCGAAGGCCGTGGTGCGCTGGAGTGCCGTCCCCGGCATTCCGAAGAGCCGTTCGACCTCGGCCTGGGAGGACTCGGAGACACCGAGCGCTTGGCCGAGCCAGCGGGCGAAGCCCTGGCCGCTGGCGAGGTCGGCGGAGGCGACGACGACCAGCAGGGGGACGAGGGTGAGGAAGCCGAGCGCGGCGAAGCCCATGGCGCGGTGCAGCAGTTCCATCTCCCGGCCGCGGTTCCAGGCGAGAACGGCGGCCGACGAGAGGAAGCGGGTGTGCAGGCGCTGAAGCCGGCGCGGAGACGGCTCCGCGCCGGCCGGCTGACGGCTCATGCTCGTCGTCTACCCGCTCCGGGGCACCCGTCGTGCCCCCGGACGGGTGGCGAAGGCGTCCGCCCGCGCGCGGGGGCGGTCAGTGGGCCAGGGCGCCGAGGGGGTCGTCGAGCACCGGCTGCCAGGCGAGTTCCGCGGCTCCCACCAGGCTGTTGTGGTCCAGTGTCGAGGCGAGGATCGGTACGCCGCCGCTGCGGCCCCACAGGCTGCGGTCGGTGACCACGGCGCGGAGCCGCTCGGGATCGGCGGCCAGGAGCTCGCGGTGGAGCCCGCCGAGGACGATGCGGTCGGGGTTGAGAATGTTCACCAGCCCGGCGAGGCCGAGGCCGAGCCGGTCGATCAGCTCCTCGGCCGCCGCCCGCACCCCGGGGTCGTCGTACTCCGTGCGCAGCAGCTCACGGCACTGTGCCAGCAGGGAGATCTCGGGTCCCGGGTCGCGGCCCGCGGCGGTGAGGAAGGCCAGCGGGTCGGTCTCGACATCGAGGCAGCCCCGGCTGCCGCAGTGGCAGGGCCGGCCGCCCTCGGGGTTGACGGTGAGATGGCCGACCTCCATCGCGAGCCCCGAGCTGCCGGTGTGGAGTCTGCCGTCCAGGACGAGCGCGCCGCCGACGCCCCGGTGTCCGGTGGCGACACAGAGCAGGTGCCGGGCGCCGCGCCCGGCGCCGTGGCGGTGTTCGGCGAGGGCGGCGAGGTTGACGTCATTGCCGGCGAAGGCGGGGCCGGTGATGCCCGCCGCCCTGACCCGCTCCGTGAAGATCTCCCGTACCGGGGAGCCGACCGGCCAGGCGAGATGGAGCGGGTTGAGCGCGGTCCCGTCCGGTTCGGCGACGGCGGAGGGCACGGCGAGCCCGGCGCCGACGCAGCGCCGCCGGCTCTCCCGGAGGAGCTCGGCTCCGGCCTCGACGACCTCGCCGAGCACCTGCGCGGGGTCGGCGGAGACCGTGACGCGGCCGGCCGCGGTGGCGGCCATCTGCCCGCCGAGGCCGATGAGGGCGGCGCGGAAGCCGTCGGCGTGGACCTGTGCGGCGAGGACGACGGGGCCCGTCTCGTCGACGGAGAGCCGGTGGGAGGGGCGGCCCTGGGAACCGGCCGGGGCGGCGGGGCGGGAGTCGACGCGGATCAGCCCGAGCGCTTCCAGTTCGGCAGCGACCGCGCCGGCGGTGGCCCGGGTCACCCCCAGCTCGGCGGTGAGGACGGCGCGGGTGGGCGCGCGGCCCGTATGAACCAGTTCCAGCGCGGGGCCGAGTGCGCCGCGGCCCCTTTCCAGCTTTGTTCTGGTGCTCGTCGCCTTGCCGTTCATGGTGGCGAGTCTCCCATGATCCGAAGGCGCGGACGGCGCCCGGCCCGGGAGTCTTGTCCGGATCGTGCCCCGGTGCCGTTTCTCCCATGGCGCGATGCGATTCGTCACCCGCCGGGGCCGCGGCGTCGGGACCGGACGGACGGCATCGCGCCGGGGGGCGGGCCCGGGGTCGCGGGGGAGGCGGGGAGCGGCGCGGTGATCGGCCCGGGAGGAGACGGGGGAGGTCCGGGTGTAAGACAATCCGGCTATGACACACAGCACTCCGGAGCACCGGGACGCGGTCACCGTCGAGATCGGCTACGCCCTCTTCAGCGGGGTGTTCGCCGCCGCGGTGGTGTTCGGGGCCATCGCCGGGCCCAAGCTGGTGTTCGCCATGCCGTACGCGGTCGAGCGCGGGCTGCTGATCGCGGGCGTCGCGGCGGCGGGCGCCGTCTTCGCGCTCCGGGTGGTGACGGTGCTGTGGCGCTTCACCCGGGACGCGGGTCAGCCCAGCCAGCCGGGGCGGACCAGCCCCGACTCGTAGGCGAGCACCACCAGCTGGGCCCGGTCGCGCGCGCCCAGCTTCACCATGGTGCGGCTGACATGGGTTTTGGCGGTCAGCGGGCTGACCACCAGCCGGCGGGCGATCTCGTCATTGGTCAGACCGATTCCCACCAGGGCCATCACCTCGCGTTCCCGTTCGGTGAGCTCGGCGAGCCGGCCCGCCTCGGCGGGTGCCCGGGAGCGGGCGGCGAATTCGGCGATCAGGCGCCGGGTCACCCCCGGGGAGAGCAGGGCGTCCCCGCCGACCACCGCCCGGACCGCGCGCAGCAGTTCGTCCGGCTCGGTGTCCTTGACGAGAAAGCCGGAGGCGCCGGACCGGATCGCCTCGAAGACGTACTCGTCCAGTTCGAAGGTGGTCAGCATGACGACCTTCACCTCGCCCAGCCGTTCGTCCCCGGTGATCCGGCGGGTGGCGGCGAGCCCGTCGAGGACCGGCATGCGGATGTCCATCAGGACGACATCCGGGCGCACCTCGCCGACCAGGCGCACCGCCTCCTCACCGTCGGCGGCCTCCCCCGCCACCGTGATGTCCCGCTGGGCGTCCAGCAGGGCCCGGAAACCCGCCCGGACCAGCAGCTGATCGTCGGCGAGCAGTACGCGGATCACATCGTCTCCCTGGGCTGTACGGGAAGGTCGGCCACGACCCGGAAGCCGCCGCCGGGCGCCGGGCCGGCCTCGATCGTGCCACCGAGCGCGGCGGCGCGTTCCCGCATGCCGGCGAGGCCGTTGCCGCTGCCGCCCGCCTCGGTGCGGGTGGCGGGGCCGTCGTCGTCGACGCGCAGGCCGAGGCTGCCGGTCCCGTAGGCGATCCGTACCCGGGCGGTGCGCGAGCCCGAGTGGCGGACCACATTGGTGAGGGCTTCCTGGACGACGCGGAAGGCCGCCAGGTCGGTGCCCGGGGAGAGGGGGAAGGGGGTGCCATCGGTGCGTACGGTGACGGTCAGTCCGGCGCTCGCGGCCTGGTCGGCCAGTTCGGGGAGGCGGTCCAGGCCGGGGGCGGGCGCGCGAGGGGCGTCGCCGGGGGTGCGCAGGCTGTCGAGCACCTGGCGCACTTCCCCCAGGGCCTCCTTGCTGGCCGCCTTGATGGTGGTCAGGGCGGTGCGGGCCTGCTCGGGGTCGCTGTCCAGCAGGGCGAGGCCGACGCCGGCCTGCACATTGATGACCGAGATCGAGTGGGCGAGCACATCGTGGAGTTCGCGGGCGATCCGGAGGCGTTCCTCGTCCGCGCGGCGCCGGGCGGCGGCGGCTCGTTCCCGGCGCTGGCGGACCCATATCTCCCGTTTCACCCGGACCAGTTCCGAGCCGGCGAGGACCGCGGAGACCCAGGCGGCGATGACCAGTTCCTGTCCCCAGGAGGCGTCGCGGTCCCCGGCCGGCGGGAGATGGCGGTAGAGCCAGTGGGCGAGCAGGACATGGCAGACCCAGAAGCCGCCGACGATCCACCAGGCGGCCCGGCGGTGTCCGGCGACGACGGCGGTGAAGGCGGCGACGGCCACCGGGATGAAGACCGGGCCGTGCGGATAGCCGGCGGCGAAGTAGACGAGGGTGACGGCCGAGGTGCCGGCGAGTACGGCGACCGGCCATCGGCGGCGCGGCAGCAGCAGCGCGCAGACGGCCAGCAGCAGGGCCCAGCCGGCGATGCCGAGGGGCCGGCGCTCCGGCTGGTCCGCGGCGGCGAAACCGCTGCCGGCCAGGACGCACACGGTCACGACGGCGGTCGACAGCCATCGCACCCGGGCGCCCCGGCGCCGGCCGCCGGGCGGACGGACCGACGGGTCGTCCGCCGTCCCGGGGGGCCCGTCGCAGCGGCGCCCGTACAGCTCGTCCATGTGATCACGCTAGACCGGGGCGGGCGGCCGGGCGTCAGCCGGGCGGGGTGACCGTGTGTACTCCCGGTGGAGTACGGCGCACGGAGGGGGTCATTCCGCCGTGATGCCGAGGGAGGTGACGCCGCCGCTGACGGTGAGGGTGCCGACCTCGCCGAGGAGCTCGACGGCGGGGACGCCGCGGCCGTGGGCGGTGATGCCGCCGCCGACGCGGATCCCGGTGCCGCGCGCGCCCGGCTTGAGGCTCAGGGCGACGGCGGCCAGTACCTTGATCTCTCCTTTGACCAGGCTCTCGCCGCTGCCGCCGTGGGTCTCGATGCCGCGGCGGACGGTGAGGGTGCCGAAGGGCTTGCTGATCTGGATCCCCACGGCGGCGTCCGCGTGGGTGACGATCCGGTCGAACTCGGCGGCCTCGACGGTGCCGTCGTAGATGTTGAATCCCCGGGCGCCCACCCCGAAGGTCTCGATCGGCGCGGTGACCGTCAGCCGTTTCACCGTGCCGAAGTTGACGAAGCCGATTCCGCTGGGGCCGTGGGAGGTGATCGGGGCGTTCGCCGTCCAGGTGCCGACCTCGCCCCACAGGTCGAGGACCATGTCATTGGGTCCGTGGGTGGTCACCGGCCCGTGGTTGACGACCTCGGTGAAGCGGGCGCGGACGACGAAGACACCGCCGGTGATCTCCCCGGGGACGCCGGCGGGGATGCCTCCGTCGGAGTGGACGGCCCCGGTGTGCAGCCGTCCGCCCGTGACCCGGCCGCCGCCTTCGGTGCCGGAGACGAAGATGCCGCTGCCGCGCACCGGGGCGCCCTCGCGGCCCGCGGTCAGGCCGACGAGATCACAGGTGATCAGTGTCTCCGGGTCGGCCTGCTGGTTGTAGAGGGTGAAGGCGCCCTGCCGGACCTCGACGTTGTAGCCCTGCGGGCGGGGCCGGCAGTCGCGGGCGTCCGCGGCCTCGATGTCCAGGCTGTCGACGACGACCCGGCCGGAGCGCACCGCGTCGCGGGCGAGGATCTCCACCCTGCCGAGGGTGGAGAGATCGCTGAGCTCGACGGTGCCGAGGGATTCGCGGGTGGTGTCGTTGTACACCGCGCGGGCGGTCGCGGCGGAGGTCTCCAGGCGCAGGCCCTCCAGCCGGTTGTCGCGGGTCAGACAGATTCCGTCGGCGCCGTCGGTGAAGACCAGCGCGGCGGCGGGGTCGGCGCCGGCGAGCCGGCGGCCGGGTGGCAGCACCACCGAGGGGACCTGCTCCAGCCGGCCCCGGACCAGCACCGGGGCATCCGGCTCCGCGAGGGCGTCGAGAAGTTCCGCGACTGTGGCGACCGTGATCACACCGTGAGACATGGAATTCACCGATCCGCAGAGGTTTGCGCGTTTTGTACTGCTCGGCAGTGAGCGCAACGTATCAAGCCGGGGTGGGGACGGCAGGGCGGGACGGCGTGAACCGGGCGGGGGCACAGCGGCGCGATGCGGTCAGCCGGGGACCGGCCCCTTTCCTGCGCCGCGGCCGGCTTCGGTCCCGGCGAGACCGATCTCGCGCGCGATACCGGCCACCGCCTGCCGGAAGAAGGGATCCCGGTCCGTCACCAGGCGGTTGAACTGGCCGAAGATCTCGAAGGAGATCAGCCCGAAGACCTGTGACCAGGCGGCGACCAGCGCCGCCACGGCCGGCGGCGGGAGGTCGGGGGCGAGGGAGGCGGTGAGGCGGTCCGCCTCGGGCCACAGCTCCCCGGGGAGGTCCGGTGGGTCGAGGGCCCCGTCGCTCCGGGCGTCGCGCGCCAGGGAGAGGAGGACGGCACCGACCCGGCCGGCCGGGACGACCGTGTCGGCGGGAGCGGAGTAGCCGGGCACCGGCGAGCCGTAGATCAGGGCGTACTCGTGCGGATGGGCGACGGCCCAGGCGCGGACGGCCTCACAGACGGCGATCCAGCGGAGCGGGTGGGCGCCCGGGGTCGTACCCCCGGGACCGGCGGCGAACGCCTCCTCCGCGGCGGCGCCGATGGCGTCATAGGCGTCGACGATCAGGGCGGTGAGGAGATCGTCCCGGCTGGGGAAGTACCGGTAGAGGGCGGAGGAGACCAGGCCCAGTTCACGGGCGACCGCCCGCAGGGAGAGTTTCGCGGCGCCCTCGGCGGCGAGCTGTTTGCGCGCCTCGTCCTTGATGGCCGCGGCGACTTCGGCTCGGGCCCTGGCGCGGGCCCCTTGGATCGGGGTCATGGCACGGAGTCTGCCACGTTCCGGAGCAGTGACCAACAACAAGAGCGGTGAACAATTGCGAGAGCAGTGCTCTTGCTTTGGATCGCCGGCGGATGCACACTGATTCCAGGAGAGAGAGCACTGCTCTCCGAAAAGAACACCGATCACAACGGAGCCCGTCATGCCGCAGACCCAGTCCCGGAGCCACTACATCAAGCCGACCCGCGCCGACTCCGTCTTCAATGGCGCGGTCGCCTGGCTCGCCCGGCGCGGAGTGAGCCTGCTGGGCACGGCCGAACTCTCCGTGCGCGGACGCACCAGCGGGGAGTGGCGGAGCATCCCGGTCAATCCGCTCCCCTACGAGGGCGGCCCCTATCTGATCTCGGCCCGGGGCCACTCCCAGTGGGTGCGCAATCTGCGCGCCGCCGGTGGCGGACAGCTCCGGGTCGGCCGCCGGACACAGCGGTTCACCGCCGTGGAACTCCCCGACGCGGAGAAGCCCGCCCTGCTGCGCACCTATCTCAAGCGCTGGGGCTGGGAGGTCGGCCGGTTCTTCGGCGAGGTGAACGCCGACTCCACGGACGAGGAGCTGCTGGCCGCCGCGCACAAGCACCCGGTCTTCCGGATCACCATCGTCCGGCCGGCGGAGAAGTGAGCCCCCGCGGCGGGGGACGCGGGTGAGCCCCCGGCGCCACAGGGCGCCGGGGGCTCACCGGTCCACGCCGGCCCGGGGCCGCTCAGGGCCCCGGCCCCGGCATCAGCCCCTGGCGGCGCGGCGGTCCAGGGTCTCCAGCGCACGGCGCGCGACTCCGCTCGTACGGACGAGGCCGGCGAGGGTGGTCGACCCCCGGGTGATGTCGGCGAAGGCCCGCCACGCCGGCCGGAGGCCGGTGACCGCCGCGTGGAACAGCCCCGGCCTGCGCTCGAAGACCCCGAGCAGCCGCCGTCCGACACCCATCTCGACACCCAGCCCCGCCTTGATGGCGAAGGCGTAGTTCAGCGCCTGGCGGCGGGCGTCCACGGCGTCGTGGGCCTCCGAGATGCGTACCGCCCACTCCCCCGCGAGGCGGCCGGAGCGCAGGGCGAAGGAGATGCCCTCACGCGTCCACGGCTCCAGCAGTCCCGCCGCGTCACCGCAGACCAGCACCCGGCCCCGGGAGAGCGGGGAGTCGTCGCTGCGGCAGCGGGTGAGATGCCCGGAGGAGATCGCCGGCTCGAAACCGGCGAGCCCCAGCCGGGCGATGAAGTCCTCCAGATAGCGCTTGGTGGCGGCGCCCTCGCCGCGGGCCGAGATGACCCCGACGGTCAGGGTGTTCCCCTTGGGGAAGACCCAGCCGTAGCTGCCGGGCATCGGGCCCCAGTCGATCAGCACCCGGCCCGCCCAGTCCTCGGCGACCGGATCGGGGACCGGGATCTCCGCCTCCAGGCCGAGATCGACCTGATCGAGCTTGACCCCCACATGAGCCCCTATCCGGCTGGCACTGCCGTCCGCGCCGACGACCGCGCGAGCGAGCACGGTCTCGCCGTCCGAGGTCACCACGGCGACCGTGCGCCGGTCGGGCACCGCCGGACCGTGCTGCTCGACCCGGGAGACGGCGACACCGGTACGGAGGGTGGCACCCGCCTTCTGCGCGTGCTCCACCAGCTGGGCGTCGAACTCCGGACGGTTGATCAGCCCGAAGAGCATCTTCTTGGATCGGCGGGTGCGGGTGAGTCTGCCGTTGAGGGTGAAGGTGACGGCATGGATCCGGTCCCGGAAGGGGAGCTCGAAGCCGGGCGGCAGACTGTCCCGGGACGGACCGATGATCCCGCCGCCACAGGTCTTGTAGCGCGGCAGTTCGGCCTTCTCCAGCAGCAGCACCTGACGGCCCGCCACCGCCGCCGCATAGGCCGCCGAAGCCCCTGCGGGTCCGGCACCGACAACAACGACGTCCCACACCGGGTCGTCGTGCTCGAATGCTTCCGACTCTGCCCCGATGCCGCCGTTCTCGCTGCTCACGATGTGCTTCTGCTCCCGATCCGACGCGTGCCCCGTACTCTCGACGGCATCCTACGGGCCGGTTGTCCCGCACTGCTGTGGGAGGATCGGCCACGCATTCGCCGTACACATACGGCACAACGTCGCACCCACGAGGAGCGTGCCCATGACCGCCGATCCGATCGCCGGGACCATTGTCTCGCTGCTGCCCAGGGCCCGGGCGGAGCTCGCGGAGCTGGTGGCCTTCCGGTCGGTCGCGGACCCCGCGCAGTTCCCGAGAAGCGAGTGCGAGGCCGCGGCCGAGTGGTGCGCGGACGCGCTGCGCGCCGAGGGTTTCCAGGATGTCGCCGTACTCGACACGCCGGACGGCACACAGTCCGTGTACGGCCTCCTGCCGGGCCCGGCGGGCGCGCCGACCGTACTGCTCTACGCGCACTACGACGTTCAGCCGCCGCTGGACGAGGACGCCTGGGTGTCGCCGCCGTTCGAGCTGACCGAGCGCGACGGCCGCTGGTACGGCCGGGGTGCGGCCGACTGCAAGGGCGGCTTCATCATGCATCTGCTCGCGCTGCGCGCCCTCAAGGCGAACGGCGGGGTGCCGGTGAGCGTGAAGGTGATCGTCGAGGGCTCGGAGGAGCAGGGCACGGGCGGCCTGGAGCGGTACGCGGAGGCCCACCCGGAGCTGCTGACCGCGGACGCCATCGTCATCGGCGACTCGGGGAACTTCCAGGAGGGAGTGCCCACGGTCACCGCCACCCTGCGCGGAATGACGATGGTGCGGGTCCGGGTGGACACCCTGGAGGGCAATCTGCACTCGGGCCAGTTCGGCGGCGCGGCACCCGACGCGCTGGCGGCGCTGATCCGGGTGCTCGACTCGCTGCGGGCCGAGGACGGCTCGACCACCGTGGACGGGCTGCCGGCCGAGCAGAGCTGGGACGGCATCCAGTACCCCGAATCCGCCTTCCGGACGGACGCCAAGGTGCTCGACGGGGTCGATCTGATCGGCTCGGGCACGGTGGCGGACCGCATCTGGGCGCGGCCCGCGGTGACGGTGCTCGGCATCGACTGCCCGCCGGTGGTGGGCGCGACGCCCTCGGTCCAGGCGAGTGCGGGCGCCCTGATCAGCCTGCGGGTGCCGCCGGGCCGCGACGCCGCCGAGGCGACCGCGCTGCTGACGGCGCATCTGGAGAAGCACATCCCGTGGGGGGCGAGGATCTCGGTCGAGCAGTCGGGCCAGGGCCAGCCCTTCCGGGCCGATGTGAAGAGCCCCGCGTACACGGCGATGGCGAGCGCGATGCGGGTGGCCTATCCGGGCCGGGAGATGCAGGCGGCGGGGATGGGCGGCTCGATCCCGCTCTGCGGCACCCTGGCGGCGCTCTACCCGGAGTCGGAGATTCTGCTGATCGGGCTGAGCGAGCCCAAGGCGCAGATTCACGCGGTCAATGAGTCGGTCTCGCCGAGCGAGCTGGAGCGGCTCTCCGTGGCCGAGGCGGTGTTCCTCCGGGAGTACGCGGCGGGCTGAGCCGGCGAGCGCGCCGTCCGCGCCGCACCGGGCGGTTGAGCACGGGGCGGGCGCGGCGGTGCGCCGGGCGCGCCCCGCCGCCGGAGGGCCGTCGGCGCCCTCGCTCCCGGTTCCTCGCGGGGCACCCGCGACCCGTCCGGAGCCCGCCGCGCCGGCCGTCAGGCCGGACCCGTCGGACCGGTCGGACCGGTCGAGGGCACCCGCCGGTACGCCCCCCGGGGCCCGTCCGTGCGCATCGGCATCCGCGCCCGTACCGGATCCGATCCGGCCGCTCCATGACCGCCGGGGGCCGGACGGTGTGGCCGCCGACCCCCGACGACGCCCCCGCGTCGGGCCGTTCATGCCGGTCCGCTACCGGGGAACGCCTGCCTCCAGATGGAGGACGGTGCCCCGCTCCCGGGCTCTCAGAGCCCAGCGCAGGCGTTCCCAGCGGTTGGGCGACAGCAGGCGCTGGGCCTCCTCCTCGCCGACGAACCGCCAGTCGCGCAGCTCCGCCGGCGGCAGCAGCACCCGGCCGGCCGCCTCCGCGTCGAGCCGGCCGCCGTCATAGATCAGACGCAGACCGCCGTAGCGGGGAGGCCGCGGCGGCTCCCAGTCGACGACCAGGAGCCGGGGGACACCGTCGAGTTCGAGCCCCAGTTCCTCGGCGACCTCGCGCAGGGCCGCGCCGACGGGCGCCTCCCCCCGCTCGACCACCCCGCCGGGGAATTCCCAGCCCGGCTTGTAGGTGGGATCGACCAGCAGCACCCTGTCCTCCGCGTCGAAGAGCAGCACTCCGGCGGCGAGGGTCTCGGCGGCCGGCTCGGGTGTCTGCACGATCGCGCCGCCGGCCGGCTCCCCGGTGCGGATCGCCTCGGCGATCCGGTGGGCCGTGCCGCGCGGGTCGAGCCGGCCGTTGTCGATCACCAGGGCGTCCCCGGTGATCCACTCCAGTGCGGCCCGGTAGGGCTCCAACCGCTCGTTCGCCCACCGCACGCTGTACCGGCCCGTACCGGCTCCGGCTCCGGCTCCGGCTCCCGAGGGCGCGACGGGTGTCTCCCCCCGCTCCGCGATCCGACTGCGCAGGATCGTTTCGTCGGGGCGCAGCAGCACATGGCGCACCGGGATTCTGCGGGCCGCGAGCCCGCCGAAGATCTCGTCCCGGTACTCCTGCCTGAGCAGGGTCATCGGCACCACCAGCACACCGCCCAGCTCCGCCAGCAGGGCCGCCGCGGTGTCCACCACGAGCCTCCGCCAGATGGCGAGATCCTGATAGTCGCTCACCTCGGCCAGCCGCTTGGGCGGGAGCAGTGCACCCAGTCCGGCGCCGGTGAACTCGGGGTCGTACAGAGTGCTGTTCGGAATCAGATCGATCAGTTCCTGCGCGGTGCTCGTCTTGCCCGATCCGAACGCGCCGTTCAGCCAAATGATCACGGTTCCCCCCTCTTCCGTAGCCCACAGTGGATTGCCCGGAACACCCTGCCACGGAAACCCGGAGCGGCAGTCGAGTGGGCCGGCGGGGGCGGCCCGGCGGCTCACCCGGGCGGCGGCGGACAACGGTTCACCCGGGCGGGAAGGTCACGGGCGCCCGGCGGCGATGGCGGCCGGCTCCTCCGGGCGGGCCGGCAGCGCGGCGGCGGCGGCGCCCACCAGACCCGCGTCCGTCCCCATCAGGGCGGGTACGACGGTCAGCCCGCGGACGAAGGAGAGCGTGGCGTACTCCCGCAGGGCGCGGCGCAGCGGTACGAAGAGGACGTCGCCCGCGCCCGCCACTCCCCCGCCGACCACCGCCGTCTCGATCTCCACCAGGCCCGCGGTGGCCGCGATCCCGGCCGCGAGCGCCCGCGCGGCGCGTTCGAAGGAGGCGACGGCAGCCGGATCTCCCGCGCGGGCCGCGGCGGCCACGGCGGCGGCCGATGTGTCACCGCCGGGACCGGGGCGCCAGCCGTTCGCCAGGGCCCTGCGGGCGATGTTCGGACCACTGGCGATCCGCTCCACACAGCCGCGCCCGCCGCAGGGACAGAGATCCCCGTCCAGATCGACACTGATGTGCCCGATGTGACCGGCGTTGCCGGTCGGCCCGGGATGGAGCCGTCCCCCGATGATCAGCCCGCCGCCGACACCGGTGGAGACGACCATGCACAGGGCGTCGCGGCAGCCGCGCGCCGCGCCCTGCCAGTGCTCGGCCGCGGCCATCGCCGCACCGTCGCCGATCAGTTCGACGGGGAGTTCGCCGGTGGTCAGGCGCACCCGCTCGACCAGGGGAAAGGCCCGCCAGCCGGGAACATTGACCGGGCTCACGGTGCCCGCCGACGCGTCCACCGGACCCGCGCTGCCGATCCCGACGGCCGAGACCCGCGTCCAGAGCGGTGAGCCCCGGAGCTCGCCGAGGACCGCCGTGACCGCGTCCATCACGGTCTCGGCGTCCTCCCGCGCGGGGGTGGGCCGCCGCACCCGCAGATGTATTCGGCCATCGGTGTCCACCAGCCCCGCGGCGATCTTGGTCCCACCGACGTCCAGGGCGGCGACAAGGTCGTTCTGCATCGGTCTTCAATCCCCCGGAAACTGGTCGGACCTGCGGATTTCGGGACCAGTCTCCAGGCACCTGACAACGTTGTCCAGGCCCTATGCTCATCGATGAGCATTCGCACACACCGTACGACGACGGGACTGCACACCGTGGCCGAATCCGACCGCTCCCACCGCCTGCCCGGCCGGCCGCGAGGCCCCGAGCCGCGCTACGGCAACCGGCCGACGATGAAGGATGTGGCGGCGCGTGCCGGGGTCGGTCTCAAGACCGTCTCCCGGGTGGTCAACAGCGAGCCCGGGGTCACCCCCGACACCGAGCGCCGGGTGCAGGAGGCCATCGAGTCCCTGGGGTTCCGCCGCAATGACAGCGCGCGGGTGCTGCGCAAGGGCCGGACGGCCTCCGTCGGCCTGGTGCTGGAGGATCTCGCGGACCCCTTCTACGGCCCGCTGAGCCGTGCGGTGGAGGAGGTGGCGCGCGCCCATGGCGCTCTGCTCATCAACGGTTCGAGCGCCGAGGACCCGGACCGGGAGCAGGAGTTGGCGCTGGCGCTCTGCGCCCGCCGGGTGGACGGGCTGATAGTCATCCCGGCCGGGCACGACCACCGCTATCTGGAACCGGAGATCAAGGCCGGGGTGGCGACGGTCTTCGTGGACCGCCCGGCCGGGCTGATCGAGGCGGACACCGTGCTCTCCGACAGCTTCGGCGGGGCGCGGGCCGGGGTGGCCCACCTCATCGCGCACGGACACCGCAGAATCGGTTTCATCGGCGACCAGCCGCGCATCCACACGGCCGTGGAGCGGCTGCGCGGCTACCGGGCGGCGATGGACGAGGCCGGGCTGGCCGTGGCCGAGAAGTGGGTGTCGCCCGGCTCGACGGCACCGGCTCGGGTCCGCTCGGCGGCACTCGGCATGCTGGCCGGCCCGGAACCGGTCACGGCGCTCTTCGCGGGGAACAACCGGGTGACGGTGACGGCGGTGCGGGTCATCGCGGAGCAGCCCCGCCCGGTCGCGCTGGTCGGCTTCGACGACATCGAGCTCGCCGATCTCCTCGGTGTCACGGTGATCGCCCAGGACGCCGCGGCGCTCGGCCGGACGGCGGCGGAGCAGCTCTTCCGGCGCCTGGACGGCGTACCCGGGGAGCCCTCGCGGGTCACCCTGGGGACCCGGCTGATCCCCCGGGGCTCGGGCGAGATCCCGCCGTACGCGGAACGCTGAGGCCGCCGTACGCGCGGAGGTCCGCGCCGGCCGTGCGCGCGGAGGTGACGCCGCCGAGCGCGCGGATCCGGGACCGTCCGCGCGGATCCGGGACCGTCCGGGCGGGCGGGCGGCGGGGCCTCAGCCGGTGCGGTGTGCCGTGCGGTAGGCCCGGGGCGTCATCCCGGTCAGCCCGGTGAAGTGGTGCCGCAGGCTCGCCGCCGAGGGGAAGCCCGTCCGCCCCGCGATCAGTTCCACCGGCTCGTCGGTCTCCGTCAGGAGCCGCCGCGCCCGCTCCAGGCGCGCGTTGAGGAGATAGCGGCTCGGGCTGACCCCGGTCCGGTCCCGGAAGCGCCGGTCGAGGCTGCTGACGCTGATGCCGGCGCGGTCGGCGATGTCCGCCCGGGTCAGCGGGAGATGGAGCCTGTCCTCCATCCAGCGCAGCACCGGTTCGAGTCCCGAACTGCGCGCGAGCTCGCGGTCGATGGTCCGCCGGACCCGGTCCGCGTCGGCCTCCAGCGGGGTGATGAGCTCCCTGGAGGTCTCGCCGGCCCGCTGCTCGCCGTGGTCCAGGGCGAGCAGCCGGAGGCAGACGTCCATACCGCCGAAGATCCCGGCCGAGGTGAGGTACGGCCCGTCGGCCACGACCGTGCCGAGCGGGTCGACCGTGACGCGCGGGTGCAGCGCGGCCAGTTCCTCGATGTGCCGCCAGCCGGTGGTGGCCCGGCGGCCGTCGAGGAGTCCGGTGGCGGCGAGGGTGAAGGTGCCGGTGCCGATCGCGCCGATCCGGCAGCCCCGGGCGGCCGCCGCCCGGAGTGCGGCGGTGACCTCGGCCGGCGGCTCCGCGCGGAAGCCGTCATGGCCGGTCACGAGAACGGTGTCCGCGTCGCGGGTGCCCTCCGGGCCCCAGGGGGCGCCGATCCGGAGCGGGGCCGGCCCGGCGGTGGCGGTGAGTCCGGGGCCGGCGCAGATCCGCACCTCGTAGTCGATGTGCGGGTGGTCGCGGGCGGCCCGGCCGAAGACCAGCCCGGGGGTGGTGAGCTGATGGGCCGGGACCCCGTCGAGCGCGAGGACGGCGATCACTGACATATACCGAAGGTAACCGAGCCGGACCCCGGCACCGCCGCGCCGCCCGGGCGCGTACCGGGGGACGGAAACAGGACGGAAGCGGGCGGGGGCGGGCGGGGACGGGCACGGATGCCGTGCGCCGGGGCCGGTCGCCACCCTCGGCTAGATTTCCGTTATGTCAGTGATCGCGGTTCTCGTTCTCGACGGGGTGCCGGGGCATCAGCTCACCACCCCCGGGCTGGTCTTCGGCGCGGCGGCGCGCCACCATCCGCGGGTCGGCTACGAGGTGCGGATCTGCGCCGGCCCCGGCTTCCGGATGACCGGCTCCCCCGGGCCGTTCCGGATCGATGCTTCCCGGGGCCCGGAGGGGCTGGCGGACGCCGGCACCGTGCTGGTTCCGGGCCATGACGGCTTCCGCGCGGAGCCGCCGGCCGAGGTCACGGCCGCACTCCGGGCGGCGGCCGCCCGGGGCTGCCGGATCGGCGCGATCGGCACCGGCACCTTCACCCTCGCCGCCACCGGACTCCTCGACGGCCGGCGCGCGGCCACCAGCCGCCGGCACACGGAGGAACTGGCCGCCCGGTACCCCCGCGTCGAGGTCGATCCCGATGGCGCGGTGGTGTCCGACGGGCTGTTTCACAGCGCGGCCGGTGTCCTCGGCGGAGTCGACCTCTGTCTGCGCCTGATCACCGCGGATCACGGTGATCAGGTCGCCATCGAGACGGAGCGGCAGGTCTTCCTCCAGCTCCACGACCCCGCCGCGCCGCCGGACGCCGGTCCGGCCCGCGCCGCCGGCCGGTCCGCCGGCCGGTCCGCCGGCCGGTCCGCCGGCCGGTCCGCCGGCGGACTGGAACCGACGATCCGCTGGGTGGAGGCGCACTTGGACCATCCGCTGACGCTTCAGGAGATCGCCGACCACGCGGGGACCGGGGTCCGCAGCCTCACCCGCCGTTTCCGCGCCGAGACCGGGCTCACCCCGCTCCAGTACGTGCTCCGCGCCCGGGTGCGGCTGGCCCAGCGGCTGCTGGAGCGGGGTGACGAGCCGGTGGAGCGGATCGTGACCCTGGCGGGGTTCGGGACTCCCGCCAATCTCCGCCATCAGTTCCAGCGGTTCACCGGGACCACGCCGAGCGTCTACCGGGCGGCCTTCCGCTCGCTGGTGGCCACACTGGCCCGGGCGGAGGACGGCACCGGCGGCTGAGGCCCGGACCGGTCAGCGGGCCGCGGCTCCGGAGAGGGCGAAGGCTTCGAGGCCGGCGCGGTCCAGGCCGGTCAGCGCGGTGACCTCGGCGGTGTCCAGGGCCCCGCAGTCGATTCCGCGCAGCAGCTGGCCGCCGAGCGCCTTCGCCGTGGCCGGTTCGTCCAGCACCGCGCCGCCCCGGCGACCGGCGTACGCGGCGAGGCGGGCGGCGGCCGGGCCGAGGTTCTCCCGGTGGAAGGCGAAGACGGCGGCGTACCGGGTGGGCAGGTGTCCCGGGTGCATGTCCCAGCCCTGGTAGTAGCCGCGGGCGAGTGCGCGGCGGGTGAGGCGGTAGTGCAGCCGCCAGGCTTCGTGGACCTGTTCGGCGGGGCCGATGGGCAGCACATTGGTGGAGCCGTCCGAGACGACGGCGCCGGTGCCCGCCGCGGCGACCTGCATCACGGCCTTGGCGTGATCGGCGGCGGGGTGGTCGCTCGCCTGGTGGGCGGCGGAGATGCCGAGGGAGGCGCTGTAGTCGAAGGTGCCGTAGTGGAGTCCGGTGGCGCGGCCCCCGGCCGCGTCGATCATCCGGGCGACCGTGGCGGTGCCGTCGGCGCCGAGGACGGCCTGGCTGGTCTCTATCTGGATCTCGAAGCCGATCCCGCCGGGTGTCAGGCCGTGGGTGCGCTCGAAGGCTTCGAGGAGCCGGGCGAAGGCGGCGACCTGCCCGGTGTGGCTGACCTTGGGGAGGGTGAGGCGGAGGCCGCCGGGCAGCCGGCCGCCCGCGGTCAGTGCGGTGAGGAAGATGTCGAGGGTGCGGATGCCCCGGTCGCGCACCGCGGCCTCCATGCATTTCATCCGGATCCCCGTCCAGGGTGCGGCGGTGCCGTCGCGCCGTGCGGCGAGGAGGAGCCGGGCGGCGCGGGCCGCGTGGGCGTCCTCCTCGGCGTCGGCGCGGATGCCGTAGCCGTCCTCGAAGTCGATCCGGAGGTCCTCCACCGGTTCCTCGCGGAGTTTGGCCCGTACCCGGGTGTGGACGGGTTCGGCGAGTGCCCCGGGGAGTCCGAGGACGGCGGCGAGGGAGCGCGCGTCGGGGGCGTGTTCGTCGAGGGCGGCGAGCGCCAGGTCGCCCCAGGAGCGGACGGTGCCGGCGGTGAGGGTGTCGCCGGGGACGTAGACGGTGTGGACGGGGCGGCGGCCGGGGGGAGGGCCGGGGTAGCGGCGGGCGAGTTCGGCGTCGACCGGTGCGAGATCGGCGGCGATCCGTTCGCGGACCGGGGCGGGGATGCTGGTGGTCACGGTCCCCGGCCGGGCGCCGGGCTCTCCGTATCCGGGTGCGGCCGGTTCTCTGCGCTGTTCCGTCACGCGGTGCTCCTCCGCTCGCCGCCGAATTCTCCCGGGGACAGACGACCTTCTGTCCGGGCCTTCCGTCAAGGCTTCCCGCGGACGCCCGCGCCGGCGCTCTCCGCCCGGCGGGGACGCGGCGGGCCGCGGGAACGGACCGGGGCCGTACGGTGGTGGTCACCGTACGGCCCCGGTCCGGTGTCCCTCGGCGGGGACGGCGGCGGATGTCAGCCCTTGCGGGCGTTGATCTCCTCGGTGAGCTGCGGGACGACCGTGAAGAGGTCGCCGACGACTCCGTAGTCGACCAGGTCGAAGATCGGGGCCTCGGCGTCCTTGTTGACGGCCACGATGGTCTTCGAGGTCTGCATGCCCGCGCGGTGCTGGATCGCGCCGGAGATGCCGGAGGCGATGTAGAGCTGCGGCGAGACCGACTTGCCGGTCTGGCCGACCTGGTTGGCGTGCGGGTACCAGCCGGCGTCCACGGCGGCGCGGGAGGCGCCGACGGCCGCGCCGAGGGAGTCGGCGAGGGCCTCGATGACGGCGAAGTTCTCCGCGCCGTTGACGCCCCGGCCGCCGGAGACGACGATCGCGGCCTCGGTGAGCTCGGGACGGCCGGTGGACGCCCGCGGGGTGCGGGAGACGACCTTGGTGCCGGTGGCGGCGGCGGAGAAGGTCACGGCCAGGGCCTCGACGGTGCCGGCGGCCGGGGCGGGCTCGACCGGGGCGGCGTTGGGCTTGACGGTGATGACCGGGGTGCCCCGGGTGATCCGGGACTTGGTGGTGTACGCGGCGGCGAACACCGACTGGGTGGCGACCGGGCCCTTGCCGTCGGCCTCCAGGTCGATGGCGTCGGTGATGATGCCGGAGCCGATGCGGACCGCGAGACGGGCGGCGATCTCCTTGCCGTCGGCGGAGGAGGGTACGAGCACGGCGGCCGGGGAGACCGCGTCGTACGCCGCCTGGAGCGCGTCCACCCGGGGCACGACGAGGTAGTCGGTGAACTCGGGGGCGTCGGCGGTGAGGACCCTGACCGCGCCGTGCTCGGCGAGCGCGGGGGCGGTGGCCTCGGCGCCGGGGCCCAGGGCGACGGCGACGGGGTCGCCGAGGCGGCGGGCGAGGGTCAGCAGTTCCAGGGTGGGCTTGCGGACCGCGCCGTCCACGTGGTCGACATAGACGAGAACTTCAGCCATGGGATTGCTCTCCTGCGAATGCGAGGTGTCTGGGGTGGGGTGGCGTCCGGGCTCAGCCGGGCTTCCGGATCGCGGAGCGGTGCGGGTGACGGCAGGTCACACGAACTTGCGCTCCGCGAGGAAGGCGGCGAGCTGCTTGCCCCCCTCGCCCTCGTCCTTGACGACGGTGCCCGCGGTGCGCGGCGGACGGGCGGTCGCGGAGTCGACCGCGGTCCAGGCCCCTTCGAGACCGACGTCGTCGCCGTCGATGTCCAGCTCCTCCAGGTCCCAGGAGGCGACCGGCTTCTTCTTCGCCGCCATGATGCCCTTGAAGGAGGGGTAACGGGCCTCGCCGGACTGGTCGGTGACGGAGACCAGCGCGGGCAGTTCGGCCCGGAGCTGCTCGGACGCGGTGTCGCCGTCGCGGCGGCCGGTGACGGCACCGTCCTCGACGGACACCTCGGAGAGCAGGGTGACCTGCGGGACGCCCAGCCGCTCGGCGAGGATCGCGGGCAGTACGCCCATCGCGCCGTCGGTGGAGGCCATACCGCAGACGACCAGGTCGTAGCCGATCTTCTCGATGGCCTTGGCGAGCACCAGCGAGGTGCCCATGACGTCGGTGCCGTGCAGATCGTCGTCCTCGATGTGAACGCCCTTGTCGGCGCCCATCCGCAGGCCCTTGGCCACGGCCTCCCGGGCGTCCTCGGGGCCGATGGTCACCACGGTGACCTCGGCGTCGTCGGCCGCCTCCGCGATCTGCAGCGCCTGCTCGACCGCGTAGTCGTCGAGTTCCGACAGCAGGCCGTCGACATCGCGGTCGACGGTCAGGTCCTCGGCGAAGTCCCGGTCGCCGGTGGCGTCGGGCACGTACTTCACACAGACAACGATCCTCAAGCTCACGCCGGCTCTCCTACTGCATCGTCATTTCCGAGCTGCCTCTCCAGGCAGCATAGGCGCCTGAAGGCGGGCTTTCCGGTCGGGGCGACCCGCGCTCCGAACGAAATATTACTCACGAGTACGTCTCATAACCTACCCCCTGAACAAGCGCTTGGAACTGTGACGTTGCCAACGCTGTGTAATCAGTGGATGGCGGGCGCGGACGGGGTCGCGCGCATACCCCGGAAGCCGCCGGCGACACCCCGCCGATGAAATGCGTGGCACATACACTCATGTCGCCGCAAGGGTCGGGAATGGCCGGAAACACATGACGTGACGAGAATCTCGCCCGCCGCAGCCGCCAGGACTGGTCAGCGCGCCGCACATGGGGCACGATCTGCCCCAGTGCCGAAAACCTACGGCTGCGTAACTTACACCGGGCGAACCCTCCCCGGGCACGACAGAAGGGTCCTCCCCAGATGGCAGAGTTCGTCTATCGGCCGGTCGTCGGCGCCGCTCTCACGCTTTTCAAGGCGCTGGACCTGAAGATCGACACTCAGGGGTCGGAGAACATTCCGCGCTCGGGTGGGGCCGTGCTGGTGAGCAACCACATCGGCTATCTGGACTTCATCTTCACCGGCCTCGCGGCCCTCCCCCAGAAGCGTCTGGTCCGCTTCATGGCGAAGGACTCGGTCTTCCGGCACAAGGTCTCCGGGCCGCTGATGCGCGGAATGAAGCACATTCCCGTCGACCGCGAGCAGGGCGAGGCCGCCTACCGCCACGCGCTCACCGCACTGCGCGCGGGCGAGATCATCGGGGTCTTCCCCGAGGCCACCATCTCGCAGTCGTTCACCCTCAAGTCGTTCAAGTCCGGCGCCGCCCGGCTGGCGCAGGAGGCCGGGGTGCCGCTGATCCCGGTGGCGCTGTGGGGCACCCAGCGGCTGTGGACCAAGGGGCGTCCGCGCAATTTCAAGCGCAGTCACATTCCGGTCACCATCCGGGTGGGCGAGCCGATCGAGGCACCGGCCGACCAGTACGCGGGAGCCATCACCCGGCGGCTGCGCGAGCGGGTGCAGGAGCTGCTGGAGGACGCCCAGCGGTCCTACCCCGTACGCCCGAAGGACGCGTCGGACACCTGGTGGGTGCCCGCGCATCTCGGCGGTACGGCCCCGACCGCGGCGGAGGTCCGCGAGATCCGCTGAACCGCCCGCGGCACCGGCCGCCGGAGCGACGGGCCCGGCGGCGCGCCCGTCAGCGCGGCGGGTGGACGGTGATCCGCGCCCCGGGGCTCAGCTTCTCCAGCGACTCGGCGAGTTCGGCGCCGGCCGCCATCAGCTCGCCGTCGTCCATCGGCGGCAGCGCCTCCAGCAGGAAGACCGCGTTCGCCGTCTCCCCGGTGAGGCCGGTGCGCGAACCCTGGCGCCAGTTCCAGCGGCGGCAGGTGACCCCCTCCCCGTCGCACCAGACGACCTCGCCCGGCTCCGGGTGCTCCACCACCGCCTCCCCCGCCGCGACCGTGGCGAACGGCTCCGCGCCGCCGGCGCGGATCAGCCGCATGCCGCCGGTGATCCGGTCGCCGTCCTCGCCTCCCACCGGGATCAGACGGGCCACGCTCAGTGCGTTGTAGGCGTCCACCAGGGCGTTGACCCGGGGCAGCCCGCCGCCGGTCAGCGCCCTTCTGGCCAGCGCCTCCGCCGAGTTGCGGGTACGGGAGGGCTTCGCGCCGAAGGCGGTGTACACCGCCCGCCAGGCGGTCATGTGCGGATCCTCGTGCGGCGCCCGGCCGTCCAGCCGCCGCCGGAGCCGGCGGACCGCGTCGTCCAGCAGCGCCGAACCGGCCTCGCCGGCGGGCCCGTTGGTCACCTCCCGCGCCTCGACGACGAGATGACGGAAGCCCGGCGCGATGGCCAGGACCTCTCCGGACACGGTCGTTTCCGGTGCCATTCCGGGATACCTCACAGTTCGGTGGGGAGCCGGGCCCACAGGGCCTCGCGGTCGGCGGAGGACCGCAGCACCGCCAGGATCCGGGGGTGCGGCGCCGCGTACAGTACGGGGTAGTCCATTTCGCCCGCCTCCCGGTCCACGGGGAAGGCCAGCCGCTCCCCGTCGAGGGAGAACCGGGCGTCCACACCGGGCTTGTTGCCGCGCGGGTCCTGCCGCGCCCACTCCGCGCGCCCGGGCAGCCGTACCGCGACCAGACCGTGGACGACCTCCAGCTTCTGATAGCAGAGGGCCGCCGGGACGGCCTCGGCGCGGAGCAGCGCCGTCAGGGCGTGCGCCTTGGCGAAGCAGATGCCGGTGCGCAGCCGCAGGACGTCGGAGGCGCGCCAGGTGACACGCGGGTCGCCGGAGTCATGGGAGTGCGGAATGGTGTCGCGGACGTACCCGAAGGCCGCCTCCGCGTATGCGTATGCGTCGCCCCCGGAGGAGGCGCGGAGCTCGGCCGCGGTCTCGCGGACCAGCGGATGGTGATGGTCGATGACGTCACAGTCCGCCAGATAGGCCGAATCATCGGCTTCCTGCTGCATGGTGATCATGCTCGACGAGTGTAGGCAGACGGCCGACCGGAGTCCATCTTTTTCCGGTCGGCCGTATGTTTATGCATTGCGTCGTTCTTCCGGCGTCAGGCCGCCATCTCTTCCTTCAGGGCCTGGACGAAGGAGTCGACGTCGTCCTCGGTGGTGTCGAAAGAGCACATCCAGCGGACATCGCCGGCCGTCTCGTCCCAGAAGTAGAAGCGGAAGCGCTGCTGCAGCCGCAGGCTCACCTCCCGGGGGAGCCGGGCGAAGACCGCGTTGGCCTGGACCGGGTAAAGGATCTCCACGCCGTCGACCTGGCGCACCCCGTCGGCCAGCCGCCGCGCCATGGAATTGGCGTGCCGGGCGTTGCGGAGCCAGAGATCGCGCGCCAGCAGGGCCTCGAGCTGTACCGAGACGAACCGCATCTTGGAGGCGAGCTGCATCGACAGCTTCCGCAGATGCTTCATATGGCTGACGGCGTCCGGATTGAGGACGACGACGGCCTCGCCGAAGAGCATGCCGTTCTTGGTGCCGCCGAAGGTGATCACATCGACGCCGGCGGCGTTGGTGAAGGTCCGCATCGGGACGTCCAGCGACGCGGCGGCGTTCGATATGCGCGCCCCGTCGAGATGGACCTTCATGCCGTGTCCGTGGGCATGCTCGACGATCGCCCGGACCTCGGCGGGCGTGTAGACCGTGCCCAGCTCGGTGTTCTGGGTGATCGACACGACCTGCGGCATCGCCCGGTGCTCGTCGTCGAAGCCCCACGCCTGCCGGTCGATGAGCTCGGGGGTGAGCTTGCCGTCCGGGGTGGGCACGGTCAGCAGCTTCAGCCCGCCCATCCGCTCGGGCGCGCCTCCCTCGTCCACGTTGATGTGCGCGGACTCGGCGCAGATCACCGCGCCCCAGCGGTCGGTGAGGGCCTGGAGGGCGGTGACATTGGCGCCGGTGCCGTTGAAGACGGGGAACGCCTCGGCGGTGGGGCCGAAGTGGCTGTGCATGACCCGCTGGAGATGGTCGGTGTAGTCGTCCTCGCCATAGGCGACCTGGTGGCCGCCGTTGGCCAGGGCGAGCGCGGCCATCACCTCGGGGTGCGCGCCCGCGTAATTGTCGCTGGCGAAGCCGCGCACCCCGGGGTCGTGATGGCGCCGTGCGTCGGTACGGAGGGATTTCACGGTTGGGGCGTCAGCCACAGGCGCTGTCCATTCGTATCCGCCGCGGTACGGTCCCAGACCCCGGCGATGGCCTCGGCCAGCTCCTTGACGTCCGTGAAGCCCGCGAATTTGGCGTTCGGGCGCTCGGCGCGCATGGCGTCGTGCACCAGGGCCTTGACGACCAGGACGGCGGCGGCGGCCTTCGGGCCCGCCTCTCCCCCGGCCTTGCGGAAGGCGTCGGCCAGGGCGAGGGTCCATGCCTCGGCGGCGGCCTTGGAGGCCGCGTAGGCGGCGTTGCCCGCGGTGGGCTTGCTCGCGCCCGCCGCGCTGATCAGCAGATACCGTCCGCGGTCGCTGCGCAGCAGTCCGTCGTGGAAGGCGAGGGAGGTGTGCTGGACAGTGCGGATCAGCAGCCGCTCCAGGATGTCCCAGTCGGCGAGGTCGGTCTCGGCGAAGGAGGAGCTGCCGCGCCAGCCGCCCACGAGATGGACCAGGCCGTCGATACGGCCGAATTCCTTCTCGGTCTTGTCCGCCCACTCCCGGGTGGCGGCGAGATCCAGCAGGTCGACGGTGTCACCGGTGACGGTGGCGCCGCCGTGGGCGTACCGCGCCGCGTCGACCGCCTCGGCGAGGCGGGCCGGATCGGCGTCGGCTCCGACCACGGTCGCGCCGGCCTCGGCGAGACGCAGCAGCGTCGCCCGCCCGGCCGGGCCCGCGGCGCCGGCGACGGCGATGACGGCGCCCTCCAGCTGACCGCCCGATGTGTTCATGGTCGTCGCCTCCTCGGTGGATACGCTCACGCGGCCGCTCCGGACACGGCGCCGGCGGCCGGGCGGGAGCCCTCCGCGGTGATCCCCTTGGTGGAGGCGATCACATTCTTCAGCTTCTTGGAGAGCGCCTCATAGAACATGCTGAGCGGAAACTCGTCCGGAAGCACGTCGTCAACCAGTTTACGGGGCGGCAGGCTCAGGTCCAGGGCGTCGGGACCCTTGGCCCAGCGGGAGCCGGGGTGCGGGGCGAGGTAGGCGGAGACCAGCTCGTACGCGGCGAACCAGTGGACCAGCTTGGGGCGGTCGATGCCGTCGCGGTAGAGCTTCTCGATCTCGGCGCAGAGCTGGTTGGTGACCTGCGGCGCCCGCTCCCAGTCGATCTTGAGGGTGTTGTCGGTCCAGCGCAGCACATCGTGCTTGTGGAGGTAGGCGAAGAGCAGCTGGCCGCCGAGGCCGTCGTAGTTGCGCACCCGCTCACCGGTGACCGGGAAGCGGAACATCCGGTCGAAGAGGATCGCGTACTGCACGTCGCGGCCCTGGGCGACCCCGTCGGCGTCGAGCCGGACCGCCTCCTTGAAGGCGGTGAGGTCGCAGCGCAGCTCCTCCAGGCCGTACATCCAGAACGGCTGGCGCTGCTTGATCATGAAGGGGTCGAAGGGCAGATCGCCGTGGCTGTGGGTGCGGTCGTGGACCATGTCCCACAGCACGAACGCCTCCTCGCACCGCTGCTGGTCGTCGACCATCTCCTGGATGTCCTGGGGGAGGTCGAGACCGAGGACACCGACGGCGGCGGTGGTGACGGCGCGGAAGCGGGCGGCCTCGCGGTCACAGAAGATCCCGCCCCAGGTGAAGCGCTCGGGGGCCTCGCGGACGGCGATGGTCTCGGGGAAGAGGACGGCCGAGTTGGTGTCGTAGCCCTCGGTGAAGTCCTCGAAGGTGATCCCGAGGAAGAGCGGGTTGTCGTAGCGGGTGCGCTCCAGCTCCGCCAGCCAGTCGGGCCAGACCATGCGCAGGACGACGGCTTCCAGATTGCGGTCCGGGTTGCCGTTCTGCGTGTACATGGGGAAGACGACGAGGTGCCGGCGGCCATCGGTGCGGGCGGCGGCGGGCTGGAAGGCGAGCAGCGAGTCCAGGAAGTCGGGGACGGCGAAGGCGCTGTCGGCCCACTTGCGGAGATCCGCGACGAGGGCGCGGTGGTACGCGGCGTCGTGCGGCAGCAGCGGGGCCAGCTCCTCCACCGCCTCGATCACCTTGCCGACGGCCGCCTCGGCGGCGGCGCGGGCGGGCGCCCCGGGGGCGTCGAAGTCGATGGAGCCGTCCTTGGACTGCCAGGGACGGATCTCGCCGACGGCATTCTTGAGCCGCGCCCAGGCGGGGTGATCCACCACCCGGTCGGCGTCGGATATGGGCGCCACTTCTGCGTCCTGCACAAGAATTTCCGTCATGTCACTTCCTTCACGGGAGAACCTCGCGTCAAGACACCGTATCCATACAGTCTTCTTTCGGACAAGAGGGGTCCAAGGAAATTATCCTGCGCCACCCCCGTGATCGCAGGAAGGTTTACGGTCTGAACGGCTGGGCGCACACTCTGTTCCCGCACCGGGCGGCTCGTGTCACCGCCCCGGGTCCGCCTTGTCAACGTGCGCGGAACGCGCCCACGGAAGGGTGAGGCGAGCGGCGGACCGGACGCCCGGGAGGCCGGAATGACACGGTGGATGGCGCATGCGCGACCGGTTACCGGCCCGGGCCGGGCCACTAGGCTCCGTCCTTGCCGTACGGGGCTCACCGGCCCGCAACCGTGCGGGAGCCGCAGTCGACGGAAGCGAGAGAATCTTGACTTTCCTCACCATCGGTCATCGCGGGGTCATGGGCGTCGAGCCGGAGAACACCCTGCGCTCCTTCGTCCGGGCCGAGCGCTCCGGCATGGACGCGATCGAACTCGATCTGCATCTGAGCAAGGACGGCGCGCTCGTCGTCATGCACGACGCCGAGGTGGACCGCACCACGGACGGCAGGGGTCCCATCGCCGAGAAGACCCTCTCCGAGCTGCGCGAGCTGGACGCGGGCGGCGGCGAGCGGGTGCCGGTGTTCGAGGAGGTGCTGGAAGCGGTCCGGAGCCCGCTCCAGGCGGAGATCAAGGATGTGGCGGCGGCCCGGGCGCTCGCCCGGGTGATGCTCGACCGCGATCTGGTCGGCCGGGTCACGGTGTCGTCGTTCCACGACGAGGCGGTGGCGGAGATCCGTTCCCTGGTGCCGGGGGTGCGGACGGTGCTCATCGCGAGCCGGTGGAGCGCGGACATCGTGGACCGGGCGAAGGCGGTGCGGGCGGGGACGCTGGCGCTGAACATCCGCAGGCTCACCCTGGAGACCGTGGAGCGCGCGCACGGCGAGGGGATCGGGGTCATCGGCTGGGTGGTGAACACCCAGGAACAGCTGCGGCTGGTGCGCGCGCTCGAACTGGACGGCGCGACGACCGACTTCCCGGAGATCAGGCGGACCGGCCGGTTCACCGCCTGATCCCGGGAGCCCTGGCCCCGGGAGCCCGGGCCTCCGCCGGCGGGCCCGCGCCGGGGCGGGCGCGGGCCGCGGGGCGGGTTCGGGCGTCAGGACGGGCGCGGGCACACAAGACGGTTTCGGCGCCGGTTCAGGCCGCGGGAAGGTCCTTCACCAGCAGTTCGAAGGTCAGGTCGTCGCGGTGCGGAATGCCCACGCTCGCCGCTCCGTACGGAAAGGGGCTCAGCTCCCCGGTACGGCGGTAGCCGCGGCGTTCGTACCAGGCGATCAGCTCCGCGCGCACCGAGATCACCGTCATGTGCACGGCCCTCGCCCCCCACTCACCGGCCGCGACGCGCTCCGCCTCGGCGAGCACCCGGCGGCCCACCCCGGCGGCCTGAAGCGCCGGACGGACCGCGAACGTACCGAAGAAGGCCGTGTCACCGCGGTGTTCGAGCCGGCAGCAGGCGATGACGGCACCGTCGCGCACCACGGCCAGCAGACGGCTGCCGGGGGTGTTCATCGCCTCGCGCACACCCTCCGCGTCGATGCGTCCGCCGCCGATGAGCGCCGCCTCGGTGGTCCAGCCGCCGAGGGCGGGGTCGCCCCGGTAGGCGGAGTGGATCAGATCGAGCAGTACGGGAACGTCCTCCTCGACGGCGTCGCGGAAGGTGAGTTCGGCCCGGTCCGCGGGCAGGACGGTGTCCATGTGCGGCTCTCCCATCACAGAGTCCTCAACGGCTGACAGATATGCCAGAGGCACGAGAGTACGCGGGCGGACGGCAGTGGGTGTACGGGGCAGCCATCGGCCGAGGGGGCGCGTACGGGGCCGCGTACGGCGTGCGGGAGTGCGTCGCGCACGCTCCCGTACCCCCTCTGCGCCCTGTGCGCCCGCGTGCGGGCGGCTCCGGGCGGGCATCGCACCAGAGGGCGCCGTCCCGATCGGCGGCACCGGCCGGGGGCAGAGGACGGAGACGGCTCCGTCCGGGGGGAGAGTGCCGTGCATGGACCCGCGGTGTCCGGCTGGCTGCTCGTCGCACTGGCCGGGACGGCCGGCGTCTACTGTCTGGCGCGGATGCGCGGCTGTTCGGGCGGGGCGCGCCGGGCCGCCGGCGGCGAGGCCGTGATGGGGCTCGGGATGGCCGTGATGGCGGTGCCCGCCGGTCTCCCGGGGCTCGCGGACCAAGCCTGGCCGGTGTACGCGGCGGTCTTCGGCGGTCTGGCGCTCCGGGCCCTGCGCTCCGCCCGGCACGGAGCCGGCCACCATCTGCACCATCTCATCGGCTCGCTCGCCATGGTCTACATGGCGCTGGCGATGGCGTCGGGGGGCGGTCACGGCGCGCGGACCGCCGGCGGGGTGCCGCTGGTCACCGGGGCGCTGATCGCCTACTACGCGGTGTATCTGCTGCGCGGGGGTGTCGGGCTGGTGGCGGCTCCGGCCGGACCGGCGGCCCGGACCGCACCCGGCGGGGCGGCGGACACCGGACTGGTCCCGGCCTGCCGACTCGCCATGGGGACGGGGATGATGGCGATGCTGGTGGCCCTGTGAACCGCGGCGGAGGCGGGGAAACCGTGGCGTGCGTCACTTGGCACCCTCGGACATACCCCCGGCGGGCCCCGCCCTCATAGGCTGATCACATGTTGGTCTCCCTCGTGCTGCTGGCGCTCGGCGCCCTGGCCGCCGTCCTGGCCCCGCGACTGGTGTCCCGGGCGAAATGGCCGGAGCGCGAGCCCATCGTGGCGCTCTGGGTGTGGCAGTGCGTGGTGGCGGCGGTCCTGCTCTCCTTCGCGCTCTCCATGGTCTTCAGCGCGGCGGCGGCCTGGCAGCTGGTGCGGGGCCGGGTGTTCGCCCCCGCGCCGCGCGCGGTGGTCGACGCGTACTCCCTCGGCACGGAGAGCCCGTGGCCCGCTGTGCTCGCCACGGTGCTCGCCTTCGGCGGGCTGTGGACCGCCGCCATGCTGACCCGGGAGGTGCGGGGCGCCCGGGCCCGGCGGCGGAGCCGGCGGGCGGAGCTGCTGGAGCGCGCGCCGCTGCTGCCGGGCGAGGAGCCCGGCAGCGGGGAGCGGCTGGTGGTACTGGAGGGCGAGCGTCCCGACGCCTGGTGGCTGGCGGGCTCGACCCCGCAGCTCGTGATCACCACCGGGGCGCTGCGGCGGCTGAAGGGCGGCCGGCTCGATGCCGTGCTGGCGCATGAACAGGGCCACGCCCGGGCCCGGCACGACTGGCTGCTGCACTGCTCGTCCGCGCTGGCCAACGGCTTTCCGCAGATTCCGGTCTTCGCCGCGTTCCGGGACGAGATGCACCGGCTGGTCGAGCTGGCCGCCGACGATGTCGCCTCGAAGCGGTTCGGGCGGATGACGACCGCGCTCGCGCTGGTGGAACTGAACGAGGACCGGGGGGTGTTCGGCCCGGGAACCACTCCGGACGCGCAGCTCCCGCAGCGGGTCAACCGGCTGCTGGCGGCGGCGCCCCGGCTCACCCCGGCCCGCCGGCTCCGGCTGACGGCCGCCGCCGCGCTGGTGCCGGTGGTCCCGCTGCTGGTGGCCTTCGTACCGGCGCTGCGGGCGCTGACCTGAGGGTCCTGGGGGGGCAGGGGCCGGAGAGCAGGGGCACGGGGGCGCCGGGGGCGCTGATCCGGAAGCCGGGCCGTCCGCCGAAGCGGAAGCGGAAGCCGGACTGTCCCCGCGGCGGAAGCGGGCTTTCCCCGGTACGGAAGCCTTCCGGCCGCGTGCCGGCGCCCCTGCCCTCCTCCCGGGCGGGCGTCCCGGCGGGCACACTCCGGGGCGAGCCGGACTTTCCCTCGGGGCGGGGAGCACTGCTCCGGCGCTTACGGGGAAGATCTGCTGCATGTCTTCCCCCCGCGCGACCTCCCCCGCACCGCCCGCACACCCGGCCGAGCCCGGCCGGGCGGCCCGTACGAGCCTGATCCTCGCCGTGCCCTCGGCCGTGCTGCTGCTCCTGGTCGCCGTCTCCTGGTCACCGCTGATCTCCTTCGACCGGGAGGTGGCCGACTGGCTGCACCGGTCGGCGGTGGACTCGCCCGGCGCGGTGCGGGTCAACCGGATCCTGACCGACTGGCTGTGGGACCCCTGGACCATGCGTGCCCTGATCGCCGCGGCGTGTGTGGTGCTGTGGTGGCGAGGGGAGCGGCTGCTCGCGGTGTGGGTCGCGGCGGTGAGCGCGACGAGCAGCGCGCTCCAGCAGCTCGTGAAGTGGTCGGTCGGCCGGGAGCGCCCGCAGTGGACCGATCCGGTCGACTCGGCGCACTTCGCGGCCTTCCCGTCCGGGCATGCGCTTCAGGCCACCGTCACCTGTGCGCTGCTGCTCTGGCTGCTCCGCCTCCACGGTGTCACCGGGCGGTGGTGGCGGTGGAGTGTGGCCGCAGCGGTGATCTCCGTCGCCGGGGTGGGAGTGACCCGGCTCTACCTCGGGGTGCACTGGCCCACGGATGTTCTCGCGGGCTGGCTGATGGGGAGCTGCTGGGTGATGGCCTCGATCGCCGTTTATCACCGCGTGCTGAGGGCCCGGCGCCGGCGCCGGTCCGATGGCGCCGCCCCGGCGTGAGACACAGCCGGTCCGGCCGGGCGGTGCCGGCGGTACGGTCCGGGCCGGGCGATCCCCCGCGTCGCCCGGTCCGGGACGTACCCCCGCCGAGCAGCACCTGAAGGCTGTGCGACGGGACGCGCTGAGTATATTGGCCGAGAGCCAGTCAACGCAGGAGTCAAGCATGTCCCCGCGGAGCCAATCGGTCAATGAAGAACTGCGCCGGCGATCACGGGAGCGGCTTCTCCAGGCCGCCGTGGAGCTGGTCGGCGAGCGCGGTTACGAGGCGACCACCCTGGCCGACATCGCCGACCGGGCGGGTTCCGCACGCGGACTGGTCTCGTACTACTTCCCGGGGAAGCGGCAGTTGCTCCAGTCGGCCGTGCACCGGCTGATGCACCTCACCCTGGAGGCGGCGCTGAACCGGGAGCCGTGTACGGAGGACGGGCGGGAGCTGCTGGCGCGGGCGATCGACGCCGTACTCGGACTCGCCGTGGACCAGCCCGTACTGATGCGGACGCACATGTCCGTGGTGCTCCAGGCGGAGGGGTTCGTGCAGTGTCCGGAGCAGCAGCGGCTGGCGTCCCTGCTGCGCGGTGCCGTGGAGCGCTGTGGATCGGAGCAGGTGGACACGGACTATCCCCTGCTGCGGGCCCTGTTGATGGGCGCGGTCTTCGCGATCGTGCTGCCGGGGGCGCCGATGCAGCCGGCCCGGCTCCGTGCGGAGTTGTTCCAGCGGTACGGACTCGGCTGGGAACTGGGCGTTCCGCCGGGCGGTGAACCACCCGGCGGAACGCGTCAGATCAGTTGTCGGACGATGGATCAGTGCTCGCCGAAGTAATCCGGCTGGGTCTGCGCGTTGAGCTCGTCCAGCACCACATCGGCCGCGGGGTCGGTGCGCTCGTCGTTGATCTTCAGAACGTCGAGGCCCTTCTCGATGTCATTCGAGTAGACGTGGCCGTTGTAGTAGTAGGACGACCACGGACCACCCGTGGTGACCTGACCGAGGGTGAGCGGGCCGCGCTCGAAGTAGCCGATCTCCTTCGGCTGCGCCGAGTTGGTGAAGTCCCAGACCGAGATGCCGCCCTGGTACCACGCCTGGACCATGAGGTCCTTGCCCTTCACCGGGATGATCGAGCCGTTGTGCGCCACGCAGACCTCCTGCGGGGCCTGGTGACGGTCGATCTTGAAGTAGCTGCGGAACACCATCTTGCGGTTGTCCCGCTTGCCGGTGATGTCGAAGATGCCGTTGGCACCGCGCTTCGGGCCGATCTGCTCGTTGCAGGTGGCCGCGCCGCCGCCGCCGAGCTCGTCGGTGAAGACGATCTTGTTGGCGGCCTGGTTGAAGGTGGCCGAGTGCCAGAACGCGAAGTTCTCGTTGTCCTGGACGCGGTCGATGACCTTCGGCCGTGCGGGCTGGCTGATGTCGAACAGGACACCGTCACCCATGCAGGCACCGGCGGCCAGGTCCTTCGTGGGAAGCACCGTGATGTCGTGGCAGCCGGAGGTCGCCGTCACGCCCGGGTTGGTGGGCGCACCCGGGTTGCCGCCGTCCGGGAAGAGGATCGGGAAGTCCACGACCCTGGCCTTCTCGGGGTGCTTCCGCGGCACCTTGATGACCGAGATGCCGTCGTGCGGAGGCTTGCAGTCCGGGAACGACGCGCTCGGGAAGTACGACGAGACGTACACGTAGATGTTGAGACGCTCGGGAATGATCGTGTTGGTGTGCGAGCCACAGGCGGTCTCGATCGCCGCGACGTACTTCGGCGCCCGCTTGTCGCTGATGTCGAAGACCTTGATGCCCTCCCACGAACTCTTGATCGTGGCGGACTGCGACCGGCTGTTGCACGAGTTGTCGCTGCGGGAGGAGTCGGTCGAGAGGAAGAGCAGGTCACCGGAGACCGAGATGTCGTTCTGCCCACCGGGACAGAGGACTTCGGAGACCGTCTTCGGGCTCGCCGGGTTGCTGATGTCGAAGATCGTGAAGCCGTCGTAGTTGCCCGCGAACGCGTACTTCCCCTGGAAGGAGATGTCCGTGTTGTAGTTCTTCAGGGCACCCTTGGGCACATTGACGAGGTGTTCGATGTTGTCGGACTTGACGATCTCGTCAATGCCGGGTATTTCACCGCTCTGGATCGCGGAGCGGGCAGTCCTCTCCTGGCTGGAACTGGCCTCCTTCTTGGAGGTCTTGTCCCCGGGGTCGGGGGTGGCGGCCGCGGGGGCTGCGGTCAGCAGAGTGGCGAGAAGGCCGGCCGCGGCCGCGGCCACGCCCATACGTCTGCGCCGCACGCCGGTGGTGTGCAAGAGGGTCACTGCGTCCTCCCTAGTAGCCGTTCATTCGAACGGTCACGGACGAGGGCAGTATGGTCCGTAGCATGGTCATTTCAATAGATGGCTACAAAGACGTAATGAAACTTTCTGATCAACAACTGTCTGAAACATGCTAGGACGGTCACCAAACAGTCATTGCACACACCAAGCGTCACAGGAGGTCACCGTGTTGAACCGCCGCCGGACCAGCCGTGTCCCCACGTCGGCCCTCGCCGTCGCGGTCACCGTCGCCATGCTCACCCTGGGCGCCTGCGAGTCGGATTCGGGCTCGGATGCCAAGGCCAAGGAGGCCGGAGCCGCTTCGGTGGTGGCGCCGGGCAAGCCGGGAGAGCCGGCGAAGATGCTCACCGCCGAGGAGGCGAAGAAGGCACTGCCGGACGATTCGCCCAACGCGGCTGATTTTTCCTACGCTCATATGATGATCGAGCACCACGCGCAGGCACTGGTGATGACCGAACTGGTGCCGAAGCGGTCCAAGTCGGACAAGGTCAAGAGGATGGCCGAGCGGATCACGGCGTCCCAGCAGCCGGAGATCGAGGCCATGGAAGGCTGGCTGAAAATCAACAAGGCCGTCGAGGACAAGCTCAAGAAGACCCAGGGCGACGGCGGCCACGGGGACCACGGCGACCACGCCGGCGGATCGATGCCGGGGATGGCGACCCCCGCCCAGCTCAAGAAGTTGAGCGCGGCGAAGGGAGCGGCGTTCGACAAGCTCTTCCTGGAGCTGATGATCACCCACCACCAGGGGGCGGTCACCATGGCCGCCGAGGTGCTGACCAACGGCAACAACGTCAGGGTCGAGGAGATGGCCAACGACGTGGCGGCGACACAGACATCCGAGATCAACCGGATGCGCGACATGTGATGTTCACCCGTCGGGGGCGCCCGGGAACGGACGTCCCCACGGGGCGGTTCAGCCGCCGCCCGGCGGTGCGATGAGCCGCCGGCGGCGGTGATGACGCGGGGCGAGATAGCCGTCGTCCCGCGCACCGGCGATCAGCCGCAGCGCCCTGCGGCGGCTGCGCCCGGTCACACTCATCACGGCCAGCACCGGATCGGCGCCCTCCCGCTGGGCGGCGCGATAGGCATCCGCGGCGATCCGCCGGCCGGTTCGGCCGCGCGGCGGGGTTCCGCGCGTACGGCGGTGGCCCACCGCGGCCGTCGCGTCCGGGGCGTCCGTCGTGTCCGGGGCGTCCGGGCCGGCCGTCGTGTCCGGGCCGGCGGTGTGGCCCGGCGGGGTCCGGGAAACGGTCTCGCCGCCCCCGGCCGATCCGTCCACGTCCCGTACGTCCGCGTCCTGTACGCCCCCGTCCCGCCCGTCTCCGTCCCGTACGCCCGCGGGCGGACCGGCCGGCAGCGCACCGGGTACGGGGCCGGCGACCGCGGGTTCACTCCGTGCCGGCGCGCTCTGTCCGGCCGAGGGTGACTGGCCGGCGACGGCCGCGAGGGGTACGGGACCGGCGTCCGCGGAGGCGTCGCGTACGGCGGGGGCGGGACCGGCGGTGTGCGGCGCGGGTGCGTCCGGCGCGCGCGGATCCGGCGCGGGGTGTTCCCCCGGGGCTCCGCCGGCGCCGCGGCAGACTTCCGCCAGTGGATTCCCGATCCGTCCGGCGAGGAGCCCGAGGGCGGCGAGCGGCAGCGGCGGATCGGCGCGCAGATCCTCGATCGCCGGCCGTCCCCCGTCGAGCACGGCGAGGACATCGACGCGCGCACCGTCGGCGAAGGTCAGCCGGACATCGAACCAGGGCGCGGAAGTCGGCTGTCCGGGCGCCTTCTCACCCTGGCGGCCGGTGGTGACGGAACCCTGCCCCTGGAGCTCCCAGGCCAGGGGGTACGGCAGCGGCCCGGCAGGACCGGACCGCGCCCCGGCAGGGTCGCATCCCTGGTCCTTGGCGGGGCCATTGGCCTGACCACGGTCATCGGGAAACGTCTTTTCTTCCACATTTAACACGTAACCAGTCAAGTCATGAATATGTGCGGCGGCACGCACGCCCCACCCCGCCGAGGCACCCTGCCGGACGCATCTCCCCGGCTCGTCCGCCGCAGGTCCGCCCGCCTCGGCCCGGCCCCGGGACACCGGAATCCCGTGCGCCGTCGCGCGACGGGGCACCGCGCCGGTGCCGCGCGGAACGACCGCCGGCGGCCGGAACGGGCCGAGTTCACCACCGGGGAGCCGCGGGAGCCGGAGCCGTACCGGCGGGCCCGGCTCACACCGCACGATTCCGCCGTGACCGGCCCGTACGGCGCGAATGCCCCGACCCCGGCGGACCGCTCCGCGCGCACCGCCGGTGTCCTGTCGACAGGACACCGGGCGCATTCGACGGGAAGTCCGCCCATTCTCCCGGGAGTCCGCTCCGGTGGGCTCATCGGACCTTACGTTCTTGTCCGGCTCCGGATGAGCGGATAGCCTTTTCGGATCAGCGGATCCGGGAATTCTTCGGGTATCGGAAGCAAGCCCGGAACAAGCCTGTGACGGCGTTGGGGGGACTCGCGATGTTCTCGAACTCGAAAAGTGACGTCAAGTTTGTACGATGGCCGGCTCAGGCCGCATTGCGCAGCCACTGCGAAAAGGAGGGAGTCGCCTGTCTGCTGATCGTCGAGGGATCGGCGCAGGCACCTGTGTGCACCGATCCGCGGGAGGACTGGGTGCGCACTCCGGTTTCCCGCACCGATCTCCAGGCGCGGGTGTCGGCGCTGCGCAATCGAGTGTACGGCCGGAGAACACCCGTACTGGATTCCACGGGGACACTCCATTTCGACGCGCGCTCGGTGACGGTCTCCACCGCCCAGACCGAGTTGATGGAATTGTTCGTGGCCCGCTTCGGTGAGGTCGTCTACCGGAACGAGCTGGAGCAGCGGCTCGCGGGGCGGGCCCCGCACCCGACCCGGAACTCCCTCGATCTGCACATCATGCGGCTGCGGCGGCGGCTGGCCGGCATGGGGCTGTCCATCAGGACGGCCTGGGGCCGCGGCTATGTGCTGGAGCCCGCGGCCGGGGAGCGGGCAGCTTAGGCCGTCTCTTTCGGATCTTGCTGGGTCCCTGATCCAGCCTGATCCGAAAGAAACGACCTGGGCCGGCGCGCACGGGCAGGGCGAGGCCGGCGGGGGCGGTCCGCCCCCGCCGGCCTCGCGCGGCGGGAGGCGCCGCGCGGCGTGCGGGCTCCCGGAGAGGCCCTATGCCTGGTCGGCGGCCATGGCCGCGCGCAGTCCGGCCGGGCGCATGTCGGTCCAGTGCTCCTCCACGTACTCCAGGCACTCGGCGCGGCCGGCGGGACCGTGAACGGCTTTCCAGCCCTCGGGCACCTCGGCGAAGTCGGGCCAGAGGGAGTACTGCTCCTCCTCGTTCACCAGGACGAGGAAGCTGCCGTTCTCGTCGTCGAAGGGGTTGACCGTCATGTCCGGCTCCTCTGTGTCGTCGGGTCTCACGGCTCCGCGGCGAGGACTGCTCCCGCCCGGCCGCGAACGCTGAGAGCGTACGGGGGCCGGGGTCCGGGGGGTAAGGGGGACGGGCGGCTGACGGCGGACGGGCCCGGCCGGGCGGCCGGTCCGCACCGCCGGGAGAGGGAATCCCGGCTGGCCGGATTCCACCGATCCGTACGCCAGGACATCCCCGGTACTCTCACGCCGGCAATCCTTGCCGGGTTATGGTTGAGCGACATCAAATCACTGATGATTAAGGGGGTTTCCGGATTTTCAGATAAGCATTGCCGCATGAATCCGGGAGGGTGCATGACCAGAACCAGAGGATCCGCGCCCGCTCCGCGGATGGCCGATCGAGCAGTTCCCGTACCGCGACCGCGACCGGGGCGCGATCACCGCCCGGAACGCCATCAGGTGCTCATGACCCGAGTGGGTCTCCGGATCCCGGCCGAATTGGACTTCGACGACTGGGCGCACACCGGGCGGCGGCTCTCCGCCATGCTCGACTCGTCCTCCTGGTGCCTCGGCGACTGGCTCGTTTTCGGGATGCGGAATTACGCGGATCGCTATCGGCATGCCGTCCGCACGGCCGGTCTCCGATACCAGACACTCCGCAATTACGCCTGGGTCTCCCGGCAATTCCCGCTGGAACGGCGGCGTGCCCGGCTCAGCTTCCAGCACCACGCGGAGGTCGCCGCCATGCCCCCGGAGATCCAGGACAGCTGGCTCGACCGCGCCGAGCGGTACGCGTGGACGACCAGACAGCTGCGCACCCATGTCCAGCAGGAGCGCTCGGGCGGTGCCGCCGCGGCGTCCGATGCCGTGGCCATCCCGAGGATCAGGGTCACCGGGTCCCGGATGGTCCGCTGGCGCATGGCGGCGGACCGGTCGGGGGCGGAGTTCGGCGACTGGATGCTGGAAGCCCTCGACCGCGCCGCCGAGCGGGAGCTCAGTACCGCGTCACCGCCCGACTCCTGAGCCGGGCGCCGGTGGCGGACGGAGCGGTGCGGCGTCCGCGCACCCGCTCCCGTCCCGGCCGCACGGCTCATCCGGCTGCCGGCGCGGCTCGCCCCGGGGCGTCCGCGAGGTACTGATGGAGCAGACCGGAGCCCGCCAGCATCGCCGCCGTACGGTCCGTCAGCTCGCTCCGGCGCTGTGCCGCCATCGCCCGCAGCGCCTCGCCGCTGCCGGTCCGGTGCAGCTCGTCCAGGACCGCCGCGATCTGCGGGAGCGAGTAGCTGCCCTGCCGCAGCGCGGCGATCATCCGCGCGTCCCGGACATCGGCCGGCAGAAAGCGCCGGTGGCCGTCGGTGTCGCGGCGGGGCCGCAGCAGCCCGGCGGCCTCCCAGACCCGGAGCGCGGAGGTCCGCACCCCCACCCGGGCCGCGACCTCGCCGATCCGCATGCCCGAGCGGGGCAGCCCGGCCGTGCCGAGCGAGAGCCGGCTGATCGACTCCAGCGCCCCGGTCGCCTCCAGCAGTGCGAGCCGCTGCTCGTGCAGATCCGCGTGCCGGGCGTTGACCACGTTCAGCGCCCGGGGGACGTCGCCGCCTTGGACCGCGTCCATGATCGAGCGGGCCGCCTCCCAGCCGTACCCCTTCCCCAGGGCCCGGTAGGTCAGCAGTGCCCGGCGGTGAAGATCACCGAAGGTCCGGTGACCGGACGGGGTGCGCCCCGCCGGGGGGAGTATCCCGTCGTCCGCGTAATTCCGGACCTGCTGGGCCGAGATGCCCGCCAGCCGTGCCAGATCGACGGGCCGCAGCCGCTCCTCCGTACCGCTCACCGGTCCTCCGTTCGTGCCGTGGATTCAACACTGATTTGAGGTTTCGCGGAACTGTTTCCCCTGTTTCCAGCGGGTCTTCCGGCCCAGAGTTCAACAGGAGGTTCAACGATAGCGTTGAAGGCATGAATCTCAGCGACAGCGGCGGGGACAGGGGCACGGCCGCGCCTCCGGGCGGGGGCGAACCGGTGATCGAGGCACACGGTCTGAGGATGCGTTACGGCACGAAGGAGGTACTGCGCGGAATCGACCTCACGGTGTACCGGGGTGAGGTGGTCACCCTGCTCGGGCCCAATGGCGCGGGGAAGTCGACCACCCTCGAGATCCTGGAGGGATTCCGCGAGCGGTCCGCCGGCGAGGTGCGGGTGCTGGGCACCGACCCCGGCCGGGGCGACGAGACATGGCGGGCCGGGGTGGGCGTCGTCCTCCAGTCCTGGCGCGACCACGGCAGATGGCGGGTACGGGAGCTGCTGGACCTGACGGGCAGCCACTACACCCCGTACAGCACCCCCGGGCGGAGCCGCCCGTACCCCGCGGACGAACTGCTGGCGCTCGTCGGGCTGGAGAGCTCGGCGGACAGTGTGGTGGCCACTCTCTCCGGAGGGCAGCGGCGCAGGCTGGATCTGGCGATGGGCATCGTGGGCCGGCCCGAACTGCTCTTCCTGGACGAGCCCACGACCGGCCTCGACCCACAGGCCCGGCAGGAATTCCACGAGCTGGTCCGCCGGCTGGCGGAACGGGAGGGGACGACATTTCTGCTGACCACACACGACCTCGCGGAGGCGGAGCGGCTCGCCGACCGGATCCTCATCCTGGTGGACGGCGGGATCGCCGCCCGGGGAACGCCGGCGGAGCTGGCCGAACGGGCGGCGGGCAGGGCGGAGGTCCGCTACACCCGCGACGGCGAGTCCCGGGTCACCTCGGTGACGGACGCCACCGGGTATGTGCGGGCGCTGTTCACCCGGTACGGGGACGCCATCGGCGATCTGGAGGTGCGCAGGGCCGATCTGGAGGACGTCTACCTGGCCATGGTGCGGTCCGCCGAGTCCGGCGGACGGGCGGCGCTCGCGGAGGTGACGGCATGACGGCGGGTACCCGGGCGGCCGTCCGCGCCGGACTGCGGCGCGGACGGATCGAATTCCGCCAGACCATGACCAGCGCGGCCGAGCTGATGGCCTGGCTCTGGATCCCGGTCGTCGCGCTGGTGGTGATGTACGCCTTCGGCGACGGCACGGTTCCCGGTACGGACATCTCCCCCGGCTCCCGGGCGCT
Source organism: Streptomyces sp. CAU 1734 (assembly GCF_039888735.1). NCBI lineage: Bacteria > Bacillati > Actinomycetota > Actinomycetes > Kitasatosporales > Streptomycetaceae > Streptomyces > Streptomyces sp. CAU 1734. The sequence goes on along the minus strand of NZ_JBDQQP010000021.1, from coordinate 78,470 downwards.
GCCCGGCATCCTGGCGATGCAGCTGGTGTTCACCGGTCTCATGGGGCTCGCGGCGTCGCTGACCATGGACCGCGAGGACGGCACGCTGCTGCGGGCGAGGGCGACCCCCCGGGGCATGACCGGCTATCTCATCGGCAAGGTGGTGTCCAAGGCCGCGGTGACGGTGTCCATGGTGCTCATCCTGCTGATACCCGCGCCCTTCCTCTTCGACGGGCTGGAACTGGCCGAGGTGTCGTCCTGGGTGACGCTCGTCGGGATCCTGGCACTCGGGCTGCCGGCCGTCCTGCCCATCGGCGCGATTCTCGGCTCCCTGTTCGAGAACGCCCAGAGCCTCGGTCTGGTCACCCTGTTCATCACCCTGCTGGTGGTGATCTCCGGGGTGTTCCATCCGATCACCGCGATGCCCGGCTGGGTGCAGTTCGCCGGACAGCTCTTCCCGCTGTACTGGCTGGGGCTGGGACTGCGTTCGGCGCTGCTCCCGGACGCGCTGGCGGCGGCGGAGATCGGGGACTCCTGGCGGCACCTGGAGACCGCCGCGGTGCTGGGCGGATGGGCCGCGGCCGGATTCCTGGTGGCTCCGGTGCTGCTGCGCCGGATGACCCGGCGCGAGTCGGGCACCGTCGTGGCGGCACGGCGGGCGAAGGCGACCCAGCGCATGTCCTGACCGCGCTGTCCCCGGGGCACCCCTCTGAGCTGGGGTTCCGCCCGCCCACGGGCCACTGTCAGTGGTCGGGTGCAGACTGGCCCATATCCGTGACGAAGACGTCCTGGAGGTAGGGCCATGACCGAAGTACTACTGACCGTGGGCACCCGCAAGGGCCTCTTCACCGGCCGCGGGCACGGTGCGTCATGGGAGTTCGACGGACCGCATTTCCCCTCCCAGGCGGTCTACGCGGTGGGCATCGACACCCGGGGAGCCGTCCCCCGGGTGCTCGCCGGCGGTGACAGCGCCCACTGGGGCCCGTCCGTCTTCCACTCCGACGACCTGGGCCGCACCTGGGCGGAGCCGCCCCGCCCGGCCGTGAGGTTCCCCCGGGACACCGGCGCCTCCCTGGAGCGGGTGTGGCAGCTCCATCCGGCCGGCCCCGGCGATCCGGATGTGGTGTACGCGGGGACCGAGCCCGCCGCGCTCTTCCGCTCCGCGGACCGGGGGGAGAGCTTCGAGCTGGTCCGCCCGCTCTGGGAGCATCCGACCCGCTCACAATGGGTCCCGGGCGGCGGCGGCGAGGCCGTGCACACCGTGGTGACCGACCGGCGCGACCCGGACGCGGTGACCGTGGCCGTCTCCACCGCCGGGGTCTTCCGCTCCCGTGACGGCGGCGCCGGCTGGGCGCCGTCCAACGCCGGGGTCTCCGCGGTCTTCCTGCCCGACCCGCACCCGGAGTTCGGCCAGTGCGTGCACAAGATCGCCCAGGACGCGGGGGATCCGGACCGGCTCTATCTCCAGAACCACTGGGGTGTCTACCGGAGCGACGACGGCGGCGCCCGCTGGACCGACATAGGCGCCGGGCTGCCCTCGGACTTCGGCTTCGCCGTCGCCGCCCATCCGCACCGGCCGGGCACCGCCTATGTCTTCCCCATCACCGCCGACAGCGACCGGGTCCCGGCGGGCCGCCGCTGCCGGGTCTACCGCACATCCGACGCGGGCGGGAGCTGGGAGGCGCTGTCGGCCGGGCTCCCCCGGGGCGACCACTTCGGCACGGTGCTGCGGGACGCGCTCCGCACCGACGACGCCGATCCGGCCGGGGTGTACTTCGGCAATCGCAATGGCGAGCTGTACGGCAGCGCGGACGACGGCGACAGCTGGCGGCTGCTCGCCTCCCATCTGCCCGATGTGCTCTGTGTACGGGCGGCGGTGGTGTCGTGAGGGCGGAGGGCACGGGGGAAGCGTGCCGGCCGAGATCGTTCCACCAGTAGAGTGACGCCCCGTGACAGCACGACGCCCCTTGAAGGAAATCATCGAGCCGGGCTGGGCGGATGCCCTGGAGCCGGTGGCCGGACGGATCGCCGAAATGGGCGACTTCCTGCGAGCGGAGGTCGCCGCGGGCCGGACCTATCTGCCGTCCGGCGCGCATGTCCTGCGCGCGTTCCAGCAGCCGTTCGAAGACGTCCGGGTCCTGATCGTCGGTCAGGATCCCTACCCCACTCCCGGTCACGCGGTCGGGCTGAGCTTCTCGGTCGCACCCGAGGTGCGGCCCGTACCGGGCAGCCTGGACAACATCTTCCGCGAAATGCACACCGATCTGGGCCATCCGCGGCCCTCCAACGGCGATCTGACACCGTGGACCCGGCAGGGAGTGCTGCTGCTCAACAGAGCGCTCACCACCGCGCCCCGCAAGCCGGCCGCCCACCGGGGCAAGGGCTGGGAGGAAGTGACCGAGCAGGCCATCCGGGCGCTCGCGGCCCGCGGCAAGCCCCTGGTCTCCATTCTGTGGGGGCGGGACGCGCGCAATCTCCGGCCGCTGCTCGGGGATCTCCCGGCGATCGAGTCCGCGCACCCCTCCCCCATGTCCGCGGATCGCGGCTTCTTCGGATCGCGCCCCTTCAGCCGGGCCAATGATCTCCTCGCCCGCCAGGGCGCCGAGCCCGTCGAGTGGCTGCTGCCGTGAACACCGGCCGGGAGCGCTGGGTTCTGGGGGTCGACTCCGGCGGCTCAGGCCTCCGGGTGGCCCTCGCGGACCCGGCCCGGCCGGTGCCCGCCGCCGGGCTGCGCCGCTCGCGTGAGCCGGTGCGCACCGGCCCGGCGGGGATCGACGCCGGTCATCTGCTGGAGCAGTTGCTGCCGATGGCCCGCTCGCTGCTGGCAGACGCCGGGGGCGGCGCCCTGGCGTCGGTGGCGATCGGCGCGGCCGGCATGGCCACGCTCGGCGACGGGCTGCGCGCCGAACTCCCCGGCGCGCTCCGCGATGCGCTGGGGGTGCGCCGGCTGGCGCTCGCCGCCGACGCGGTGACGGCCTACGCCGGTGCGCTCGGCCAGCGGCCGGGTGCCGTGGTGGCGGCCGGCACCGGCATGGTCGCGACGGGGACGGATCTGCGCGGCTGGCGCCGGGCGGACGGCTGGGGCCATCTGCTGGGCGACTGCGGCGGCGGGGCCTGGATCGGCCGGGCGGGCCTGGAAGCGGCCCTGCGCGCCCATGACGGGCGCCGGGGCGGCTCGGCGGCGCTGCTGACGGCCGCGGAGGCGCTCCTGGGGCCCGCGGAAGGGCTGCCGGGGCGGGTGTATCCGCGGACGGACCGGCCCGCCGTGCTCGCCTCGTTCGCGCCCGAGGTGGCGCGCTGCGCCGCCGCGGGTGACGGAGTGTCGGCCGGCATTCTGCGGCTGGCGGCCGGTCACATCGCGGAAGCGGCGGCGGCGGTCTGCCCGCCGGCCGGCGCGGACGGAGCCGCTCCGGAAGTGGCACTCACCGGCGGCCTGTTCCACACCGGGGAGCCGCTCCTCGTGCCCCTGCGGGCGGAGCTGGCCGCACAACTGCCCTCCGCCCGGCTGACCCCGGCCGCCGGGGACCCGCTGGCCGGAGCGGTGCTGATCGCCTCCGCGCTGGCCGGCGGCTCACTGGTGCTGCCATCTCACCCGACACTGCTCCATGTACCGGCAGAGCAGGGCAGATGAGACGCACAGTACCCAGATGCACGATATCTATCGGATAAATAGGGACAGATGACGCCTGACCGACCCCTCTCCGAACAGGCACACTCCCAAAGCCAGTAACATGCGGCGCCATGAGCTCCCCCACTGGGCCCGCATCCGGCCTGCCTGTACGAATGCCGCGACCCCGACAGTCCGGGCGCCACCGCCGCCCGGAGCCGGTGGCCGCTCCCGAAGGCGCGCCCGCGCTGGTGCTCGCCGTACCCGGCGCCCCCGCACCGGCCACGCGCGGCCTGGCCGAGGAAACCATAAGCATCGCGCGCTCCGAACTCCCCGGCCTCGATGTCGGCATCGGCTACCTGGACGGCGACGACGCGTCCGAGTACCCGACGCTGGCGGGCGTTCTCGCCCGTACCGCCGCCCGGCGCACCGAGCGGTACGAGATCGCCGTGGCGGCCGGCCGTGAGGTCGCCGCTCCGGAGGGCCCCGCGGCGGTCGTGGTGCCGCTGCTGGCCGGTCCGGACAATGTGCTGATGCGGCGGATCCGCCAGGGCGTCATGGACAGCCAGTGCGCCGTCGAGCTGAGCGATGTCCTCGGCCCGCACCCGCTGCTCGCCGAGGCCCTGCATGTGCGGCTCTCGGAGGCCGGTCTCGCCCGGGCGGACCGGGCCAGGCTGTTCACCGTGGCCACCGCCGCCGACGGGATCATTCTGGCGACGGTCGGCGGCGAGGAGGCCGTCCGGGCCGCCGGGATCACCGGAATGCTGCTGGCCGCGCGGCTGGCGGTGCCGGTGATGGCCGCCGCGCTCGACACGGAGGGTTCGGTGGGCGCGATCGCCGAGCAGCTGCGCGGCTCGGGTTCGGTGCAGCTGGCGCTGGCGCCGTATCTGGTCGGTCCGGAGCTGCCGGAGGGTCTGCTGGACGCCGCCGTGAAGGAGGCGGGGTGTTCGGCCGCCGAGCCGCTCGGCGCGTACCCGGCGATCGGCAAGCTGGTGCTGTCGCAGTACACGACCACGCTGGGCATCACCCCGCAGCCGCAGGGTTCGCCCGCGCACTGACGCCGGGTCCGCGCCGGCGGCTCGCGCCGTGCCGGTCACCGGCACGGCGCGGACCCGGGGCCGTGCGGCGGCCGTACGGCAGTCGTCAGGCCGCCGCAAGGCCCGTGCGGCCCGCGCGGGACCGGTCCGGGCCCGCGGACGGGAGCCGGGGCTCAGGGCTCAGGGCTCAGGCGAAGATGACACAGGATGCCGCGGGGGCGGCCAGGGAGCCCGCCCGCCGCGGCACCCCTGTCCCGGGGTCGATGTCGAACCAGGTGACGTCACCGGAGCGCTCATTGGCCGCGTACAGCCTGCGGCCCGCCGGATCCAGGGTCAGATCACGCGGCCAGTGACCGCCGCACGGCACCGTGGTGACCAGCTCCGCGCGCTCACCGCTCGCGTCGAGCGCGAGCACCGAGATGCTGTCGTGTCCGCGGTTGGCCGCCCACAGATGGCGTCCGTCCCGGGAGACCACGACCTCCGAGGGGTACGACGGCCCCTCCGTGCCCTCGGGCAGGACCGGGATCTCGCTCAGCGGCTCCAGGAGGCCCTTCTCCGCGTCCCAGCGGCAGACGGTGAGGGTCGGCTCCAGTTCGTTCAGGACGTACGCGTGTCTCCCGGCCGGGTGGAAGGCCAGGTGACGCGGTCCGGTCCCGGGGCGCAGCGCCGTCTCGCCGTGCCGGGTCAGCTCGCCCGCCCCGGTGTCGAGCGCGTAGACGAGCACCGAGTCGGTGCCGAGATCGACCCCGAGAACCCAGCGCCCGCCGGGGTCCGGCAGCACCTGGTGCGCATGGGGGCTCTGCTGGCGGTCCGGGTCCGGGCCGGTCCCCTCGTGCTGGAGGATCCCGCTGGCCGAGGCGGGTTCACCGCCGCTCTCCAGGGGGAGGACGCTGACGCTGCCGGAGCCGTAGTTCGCGGTGAGGAGGTGGCCCGCGGAGACCGCGAGATGGGTCGGGCCCGCGCCGCACACCGGCACCCGGCCGCCGATGGGACGGGGAGCCGCGCCCCGGATGTCGAAGGCCGCCACCGCGCCCTCGGAGGTCTCGGAGACGGCGTACAGAACGGTGCCTCGGGTCTCGGTCGCGGCGAGCGCGAGATACGACGGGTCCGCGACCGCGTCGCAGAAGCCCGTCTCGGTCAGCGCACCGGTCTCCGGGTCGACGGTGACGGCGACGATGCCGCGCCCGCCCGCGGAGGTGAAGGATCCGATGAATGCCCGTCCGGTGCTCTTGTCGGCCACGGTGTTTCCCCTCACTGATCGTTTCGATGCCCGGAGCCGACGGTAGCAGCGGTCTAGACCAAGTGTCTCCACCCATTCCTTTTCATCCTGGAGCATGGGGAATTACCCAGCGCTGAGAGTTCGGCAATGCCGAACGCGGGAAATCCGGACCTTCCCGGACCGGGGCTCAGGCGGGCTGGAGCGGGGCGTGCGGAGGCGTGCGCAGCGGTGCCGCGAGGTCGGCCAGGGCCCGCTCCAGCGCGTGGAGATGGGCGATGGCGGCCTCCGCCCCGGGGTGCTGCCGCGCGGCGGGCGCGGAGAGGGTGTCCGCCCCCTCCCCCGTCTCCGGCGGCGGTACGAGGGCGTGCACGGCGGCCTCGACCCGCCGGCAGGCGGCGGCCAGCCGGGCATCGTGCGAGGCGTCCGGGTCGGCGGCGACCGCGGTGAGCCCGCGGACCTCACGGGCGCAGTCGTCGAGCAGGGCCAGCACCCGCCGGGCGCGGGCCTTGCGGGCGCGCAGCGGACTGAGGGGGTGGACCAGCGGCGCGAGCGAGAGCCTGACCCGGCCGAGCAGCCTCTCCAGTTCGGCGACGCTCGGGCCGGGATCCGCGTCGGCGGACCCGGCGAGCCGGGCGGCGGCCTCGGAGGTGCAGCGGTGCACACAGCGCAGCGCCTGCTGGATCCAGGCATGGGTGGTGGCGTGCGTGGTGACGGGGACCAGGAGCAGTACGGCGAGCACCGCGCCGAGCGCCCCCACCCCGGTCTCCGCGAGCCGCAGCGCCAGCAGCGCGGGGGTCAGCTCCCCGAGCAGCCCGTAGAGCAGGCCGACCATCAGCGTGACGGCGAGCATCATCCAGGTGTAGGAGACCGCGGCAGTGTAGAAGACGGCGAAGACGCAGACGGCGACCAGGACGGCGGTGGGCGCGCCCGCGCCGTGCAGGGGCACCGCGATCAGCAGGCTGAGGCCGATCCCGGCGAGGGTGCCGAGGACCCGGCGGAAGCCGCGGACCAGGGTCTCGCCGCGCGAGGTGGTGTTGACGAAGATCCACCACGCCGCGCCGACCGCCCAGTACCAGCGCTCGCCGGAGAGGGACTGCCCGATGACGAGGGCGAACGCCCCCGCCGCGGTGACCTGGATCGCCTGCCGGGTGGTGGTGCGCGCGAGACCCCGGCCGCCGGGGAGCACGGGCACGGCGGGCGGCGGGACCCTCCGCTCATGGCACCAGAGACCGAACCGGACCGCGGACGAGGCGAGGAGCGCCAGGGCGACGGCGGAGTAGAGACCGGGCAGATCGGCGGGGACCGTGCGCAGGAACTGGGCCGCGAAGAAGGTCATGAAGGCGAAGACACCGAGGGTGTGGCCGCGCGGGCCCCAGCGGCGGGCCAGCACGCCCACTCCGGCGACGGCGAGGAACGCCAGGTCGCGGGCGAGCGGCTGGTCCTGGAGCACGGCGGCGAGCGCGAGCACCGGAAAGCCGGCGACGGGCAGCAGCGCGGTGCTGACGGCCTGGGCGCGGACGGTGGCGTCGGTGACCGTGAAGAGGGCGAGGAGGGCGGCGAGACCGCCGGAGATGACGGCGGTCAGCGGGTGGCCGGTGAGTCCGCAGAGCACGACGGCGAGCCCGACGCCGAGGACGGCCCGCGCGGCGTTCCGCAGCCGCAGCCGTCCCGGGTCGGGGGCGACGAACACCGTCTTCAGCACTGCCTGCCCGCCTTCGCTTCGCATGGGTTCCCCGTGGCTCCGGTCCGGCGCGCGGAGAGACGGCACATGGACACAGAGAAGGCGCCGCGGAGTCCGTCCGCAGCGCCATTGATGCCTCCATCAGAGCATCCGATCACCCACTGGCTCAAGCGGCGCCCGGATGACTGGTCCATTGGTGCTGTCCGGAGGATTTCCGTTGGACACCGGCAGTGCCAATGGACCACGCGGGCCCGCGCGCGGCGGGCGGGAGCGTGGGTGTGCTCTCCCCCGACCGGGCCACCAGCGGAAGGAGCGCCCGCCCGGGGCCGGGCGGCGGCGCCCGGCGAAGACACCTCGCCCGGCCGCCGGGTGCCGACAGCGGGCCCGGCCCCTCCTGAGGCCCGCCGAACGCGCGGGACGCGGAGTCGTCGCACCACAGCGGAGGACGCCTGCCCGTCCCTGGGGCGCCGGACGCGCCGGGCCGTGCGCGGCGGGCGGGGCGCCGGTGGGCTCCCCCGGGGCCGTCCGAGGCCGCAGTCACCGACAGCGCCCGCCGGCCGGGTCCCGGGGACACACTCCCCGGGCGGCCGAACGCGCCATGCGCGGGGGCCGCGCGCCGCGGCGGGCAGGAGCACCGGCGTGCTTCCCCCTGGTCCGGCCGGGGTCCCGGCCACCGCCGCCCGCCCTCCCGACCAGGGGCCACCGCCACCCGTACCCGGGAGCGCCGGCGCCGGTGGCCGCCCGTACCCGGGCGGCACGGGTGCATCCGAAACCGTCCCCCGGGGGGAATCCCCCCGACAGGCCGGGCACGGAAGCGGTACCGGCGGATCGGTGGCCGGGAGGGCGCACGCCACGCGGGGGGCCGGGGATTGAGCGCCCGGCCGGGCGCGGCGGGGCAGACTCGGCACCGGCCGGCGCGGAGGCGCCGGACGGCGCAGCAGTGGAGGAGAGCCGTGAGGAGCAGCGCAGCCCTGACCGCCGATGTGGTGATCATCGGCGGTGGCGCGGCCGGGCTCTCGCTGGCTCACGCGCTGGCGGCCCCCGGCCGCGACCCCCTCGGTGTTCTGCTGATCGACGCCCCCGACGGCCCGCTCCGGCCCTCCGCCCGCACCTGGTGCTTCTGGGAGGACGGCGAGGGCCCGTACGACAGCGCGGTGGTGGCGTCCTGGCGGCGGCTGCGGGTGCGCGGGCCCGGCGGGGAGCCGGTGGAGTGCGGCCTCGGGCCCCTGCGGTACAAGATGCTGCCCTCCGGCGATTTCGAACGGCTGGTCGCCGAGCGGCTGGCCGGGCACCCCGGATTCCGCCGGATCAGGGCGGTCGCGCACGAGGTGCGGGACACCCCGGACGGCGCGGAGGTCCGCTGCGTCACCGGTGGCGGACGGGCGCTGACCGTGCGCGGGCGCCGGGTCTACGACTCCCGCCCGCCGGCCGCGCCGCCGGCCGCCCGCACCCGGCTGCTCCAGCACTTCCGGGGCTGGTTCGTCCGCACCGGGGCACCCGTCTTCGACCCGGACACGGTCGAGTTCATGGACTTCCGGGTGCCGCAGCCCGCGCACGGGGCGGCGTTCGGCTATGTGCTGCCGCTGAGCCCGCACGACGCCCTGGTGGAGTACACCGAGTTCTCCCGTGAGCCGCTGTCGCGCGAGGCGTACGAGGCGGCCCTGCGGCAGTACACGGCGGAGGTGCTGGGGCTCGGGGACTTCACCGTCCGGGCGAGTGAGCAGGGCGTCATCCCGATGACCGACGGGCGGTTCAGCCGGCGGACCGGCCGCGCGGCCTTCCGGATCGGCACGGCGGGCGGGGCCACCCGGCCCGCCACCGGCTACACCTTCGCCGCCGCGCAGCGGCAGGCGGGAGCGGTGGCCCGGTCACTGCGCCGGGGAGAGGCCGGAGCCGTACCGGCGGCGCACTCCCGGCGTGCGCTGGCCATGGACGCCGTACTGCTCCGTGCCCTGGACACCGGCCGGGTCGACGCCCCGGAGTTCTTCACCGGGCTCTTCCGGCGGCTGCCGCCGGAGCGGGTGCTGCGCTTTCTCGACGGCGGCACCGGAGCGCTGGAGGACATCCGGATCGGCTTCGCCACCCCCGTACGGCCCATGCTCCGCACCGCGCTGGAACTCCCCTTCCTCCGGCGGACGGCCGGGGCGCGCGGGGGGCCCGGATGACCGGGCCGAGGGTTGGACTCAACACCGGACCACGACCGGACCGGCGCGCCGGCCGGCGACCGAGGAGTGCCGAATGACACTGCTGCGGGACCAGGATCTCGCCGATGCCTTCGACCGGGCCGCCCGCGGCTATGACCGGCTGACCGCGCTCCACCCCGGCTACCGTGCCGATCTGCGGCGTTCGGTGCGCCGGCTGCGGCTGCCGGGCAGCGGGGCCGGGCTGCGCCTGCTCGATCTGGGCTGCGGCACCGGCGCCTCGACCAGGGAGCTGCTGCGGGCCGCGCCGTACGCCGACATCACCGCCGTCGACGCCTCCGCCGGGATGCTGGAGCGGGCGGCGGCCAAGCCGTGGCCGCCATGGGTGCGGTTCGTCCACTCCCCCGTCGAGAAGCTGGCCGATGCCGGTGTGACCGGCGAGGACGGATACGACGCGGTCCTCGCCGCCTATCTGTTCCGCAATGTGACCGACCCGGACGCGGTGCTCGGCACGGTGCGGGGGCTGCTGGTGCCCGGCGGCAGGCTCGCCGTCCACGAGTACAGCCTCGGCGGCTCGGCACCGGCCCGCGCACTGTGGGACGCGGTCTGCCGGGGTGTGATCATTCCGGCGGGCACGGTCACCGGGGACCGCGATCTGCACCGCTATCTCTGGCGCAGTGTGCGGTCCTTCGACACCGCGCCGGAGTTCGCCGCGCGGATCGGCCGGGCGGGCTTCCGCGATGTCCGCACGCTGCCGATGCCGGGCTGGCGGACCGGCATCGTACAGACCTTCCTGGCCCTGCGCGGTCCCGCGGGCGACGGCCCGGAGGCGAGGTGAGCCCCGCCCGGCGGAACGGCTCCGCCCCGCGCCGGGGCCGGGACCGCAGGGCCGAGGTGCTGCTGCCCTCGCCCGGCCGCGACCGCTGCGCCGCTCCCGGGCCGTCGGCGGCCGTCGTCGGCGGCGGGATCGCCGGACTGGCCGCCGCCACCGCTCTCGCCGAGCGCGGGGTGCGTGTGACGCTGTACGAACGCGAATCCGCGCTCGGCGGGCGGCTGTCGGGCGGGCCGACCCTGCTGGCCGACGGGTCCCCGGTCACCATGAGCCGGGGGTTCCACGCCTTCTTCCGCCAGTACTACAACCTGCGCGGACTGCTGCGGCGCACCGATCCGGGCCTGACCCGGCTCACCCCGCTGCCGGACTATCCGCTGCGTCACCGCGACGGACTCACCGACAGCTTCGCCCCGGTGCCGCGCACCCCGCCGTGGAGCGCGCTGGGATTCGTCGCCCTGAGCCCCTCCTTCGGCTGGCGCGATCTGGCCGGGATGGACCCGCGCGCGGCGCTGCCGCTGCTCGATGTGCGCGTACCCGAGGTGTACGAACGCTTCGACGACGTCAGCGCCTGGGACTTCCTGCGCTCGATCCGGTTTCCGGAGACCGCTCTCCATCTGGCGTTCGAGGTCTTCTCCCGGAGTTTCTTCGCCGATCCGCGGGAACTCTCGGCGGCCGAGCTGCTGCTGATGTTCCACATCTACTTCCTCGGTTCGTCGGAGGGGCTGCTCTTCGACGTGCCGGGTGAGCCGTTTCCGCAGGCGCTGTGGGATCCGCTGGAGAAGTATCTGCGCGGGCTGGGCACCGAGGTGCGCACCGGTACCGCCGTGGACGGGCTGCGGCCCGGTCCCGGGGAGAGCCTGCTGGTGCTCTCGGACGGGGCGGTGGAGCGGTACGACGCGGTGGTGCTGGCGCTGGACACGGGCGGGCTGCGGCGGATCGGCGCGGCGTCGCCGGAGGTGGGGGACGAGGCGTGGCGGGCGGGCATCGCCGGGCTGCGCACCGCACCGCCGTTCGTGGTCTCCCGGCTCTGGCTGGACCGCCCGGTCCGGGGCGACCGGGCGGGCTTTCTGGGCACCAGCGGTTTCGACGGTCTGGACAATGTGAGCGTGCTGGACCGCTGGGAGGGCGAGGCGGCCCGCTGGGCGGCGCGGACCGGCGGATCCGTGGTCGAGCTGCACGGCTACGCGGTGCGGGAGAACGTGGACGGGTCCGGGGCGGGGCTCGCCGGGCGGGCGGCGGTGCAGGCCCGGCTGCTGGAGCGGCTGTACGAGGTGTACCCGGAGACCCGGGGCGCCCGGATCGTCGACGCCCGGCACGAGTGGCGGGCGGACTGCCCGCTCTTCCCCGTCGGCGGGTACGCGGCCCGGCCGGCCGTGCGCACCCCTCATCCGGCGCTGATGATGGCCGGGGATCTGGTGCGGACCGGCCTTCCGGTGGCACTCATGGAGCGCGCGGCGACCACCGGCTTCCTTGCGGCGAACGCGCTGCTGCGGCGGTGGGGGGTACGGGGCCATCCGCTGTGGACGGTGCCCCGGGCGGGCAGGTCGCGGGCGCTGCGCGGGCTGGCGGCGCTGGCCGCGGGGCGCTGACGCCGCCGGGTCCGCCCGGCGGTCGCGGGCTCATGACCGCTCCCCCTCGCCGGGCGGGCGGTTCCCGGCGAGGGGGAGCGGGGTCGTGCGGAACGGTTCGCCGGCGCGGGCACCGTCGAACACCCGGGCTGTTCGCCGCCGCGCCGGGCCCGGCCCGGGATCGTCGCCGGCGGGCTGCCCAGCGCCGGGGCCCCGTACACCCGGACCGCCCGGCACAGCCGCCCCGCGCACGGACAAACCGGCGCCACTCCCGCCCGACTGCCCGCCCGACTGCCCGGGCGGCGCGCCCCCCGCCGCGCTGCCCGCCACCGACGCCCCCGTACACCCGGACCTCCGGCACAGCCGTCCCCCGCGCGGGAGAGCGGATCACGGTGCCCTCCCCGACCCAGCACCCCGCACCCCGCGCCCGGGGCGGAACGGATCCGCCGCGGGAGGTCGGTCCGCTCCGCGGCCGGGCGGATGTTCCCGCTCCGGCCGCTCGCCGCCGTGCACCCGCGCGCGGGACCGTGACACCACCGGATCGCGGGCACGCGCATGCTCCCGGCAGCTCCCGGGACCTCCACGCGGTCACCGGAGCCGGGCAGGGGCAGCCGCGACAGACCTCCGGCGCGGGCCCCGTGGCGCCCCGGGCCCGCGCCGGAGGGAGCGCGCGTCTCAGCCGGGGAAGCGGCCGGTGTCCCGCAGCCGCCAACGGCGTTCCGCGTAGGCGAGGTCGTCGCGCCACAGCCGCCCGGCGGCCCATCGCATCATCGGGCGGAGTGCGGGAGCGGCGAGTCCGGCGAGGGCGAATCCCGGGCGGTCGGAGGTGGCCACCACCGCCTCGGTGACCATGGTGCGGGGTACGCCGGTCCGGTCCGGGGCGAGCGGGGTGGCATGGGTCTCGACGACGGAGGTCACGCCCTCGCCCTCGGTGATGTGCATGACCACGGTGCGCGGTTCGGGTGCGGTGAACACGGCGCGCACCGGCACCACCAGCCGGCCCGCGACCCTGAAGGAGACATCGACGGCGAAGGAGTCGCCGCCGTCCGGACCGCCGGCGGTCCCGTCGGCGGGCGCGCCGGTGACCGTCAGATCGACGAACGAGTAGGGGTGGAACCAGGCCCCGTGCCAGGGATCCAGCCGGTTGGCCACGATGTCCTCCGGCTCGCAGCGGCCGACCGCGCTGAAGACGGCCTCCACCGACGTGCCCGCCGGGCGGGCGGGCACCACCGGCCGGTCCAGCGGCTCCTCCCGGCCGAGGGAGTCGAGGCGGACCCAGACGAGGACACCGTCGTCGTGCACCGGGAAGGGCTCCCAGCCGGCGAACGGGGCGCCGTTCAGGGCGAGTCCGTGCCAGTGGCAGACCACGGTTCCGCAGCGGACCGGGCTGTCCCTCAGGGGTGCGCCGAGATGCGGACAGGCCCCGGGGCCGGCCCTCAGCTCCCCGGACGGGGCGCGCCAGACGATGACCTCCACCCCGCCGACGGAACGGCCGGCGGGACGGTCCGCGCCGGCCCGGACGGAACGGGATGAACCGATGACGTACCAGTTCCCGGACGGCCGGGCACCGGCCCGCTTGAGGGCGGCGTCGATGAGGGCCGGCCGGGCCTCGCGCCAGGTCGGTGCCTGCCTTTCCCAGGGGGTGCGGCCGGTCAGCCGCAAAGGCAGCGGACGGCGGGGGCGCCGGGGCGGATTTCTCACCGTCGCCACCCCGCTCCCCCGCCCATGACGGCCTGTTCGGACGCGGTGAGGGCGACCGCGGCGCAGGTGGGGACGGCGCCGGCGGGCGGTTCCCGGTCCGGGGTGCGCCGGAAGCGGGCCGCGGCGATGGCGGCGGCGCCGGCCGCCGCGACGGCCGCCCTGCGCCGGCGCGGTACGGCCGCGCGCCGGTGCAGCACCCGGTAGCCGTCCGCCGCGATGGCGTCGAGGATCTCCCCGTACAGCGTGAACGCCGTCCGGATGCAGGGCCGGACGCGGGCCCGGAGCATGGCGATGCCGGGTTCCGCCTCCCGGTAGACGCCCCGGGTGAACTCGGCGGCGGCGACCAGGGCCGACCGGATCCGCGGGTCGCGCCGGCCGGAGTCCCGGCTCCAGTGGAGGAGTTCGCGGTCGACGCCGTGGGCGGCGAGCAGATCCTCGGGGAGGTAGACCCGGCCCCGGTCGAGGTCCTCGCCCACGTCGCGCAGGAAGTTGGTGAGCTGGAAGGCCACCCCGAGGGCGGCGGCGTGCGGGGCCGCCTCCTCCCGGGGGACGACGGTGCCGAGCACGGGCAGCATCTGGAGGCCGATGACGGCCGCCGAACCGTGCATGTAGCGCCGCAGGTCCGCGTACCGCGGATAGCGGGTGATGTGCAGATCGTCGCGCATCGCCGCCATGAAGTCGGTGAAGAGCCCGTGCGGAATGGCATGGGTGCGGGCGGTGTCGGCGAGCGCCATTACCACCGGCTCCTCGCCGCCGCCGTCCCGCAGCCCGGCGGTGAGTTTGCGCTCCAGGCTCGCGAGGGCCCGGTCCCGCTCGGCGGGGCCGAGTCCGCTGCCGAGGTCGTCCACGATGTCGTCGGCCCAGCGGGCGAAGCCGTAGAGGGCGTGGACGGCGGGCCTGCGCTCGACCGGGAGGAGCCGGGCGGCCAGGAAGTAGGTCTTCCCGTGGCGGGCGTTGAGGCGCCGGCAGTGGGTGTACGCGGCGCGCAGCGCGGGGTCGGTGATGCCCGCGGCGTCGAGTTCCCGGCGGGTCATCGGCGCCGCGCTTCCGCGGCCGGCCCGGCGGCGGCGCCGGGGAGGGCCGAGGTGAGGGGGCTGGGCAGCAGCCGCCCGGTGATCCGGGCGGCGGCCAGCTTTCCGGAGATGAGCACGGTGGGGACGCCCACGCCCGGTGTGGTGCCACAGCCGGCGAGTACGGCGTTGTCGACGCCGCGCACCAGATTGCGGGGGCGGAAGGGGCCGGTCTGGGCGAAGGTGTGGGCGGCGGAGAAGGGAGTGCCCGCCGCATGGCCCTGCCTGGCCCAGTCGATGGGGGTGACCAGGTGTTCCTCCTCGATGGAGGCCCCGAATCCGTCGAGTCCCCGGCGCTCCAGCTCGGCGACGAGGCTGTCGCGGTAGCGCGGGGCGAGATCGTGCCACTCGCGTACCGGTGGCCCGGTGTCGGTGTTGGGGCAGGGCGCGAGGACATAGTGCAGATGGCGGCCGTCGGGGGCGAGGGAGGGATCGTGCGCGGTGGGCCGGGTGATCAGCAGTGAGGGGTCGCTCATGAGCCGCCCGGTCCGGGTGAGTTCGGTGAAGGTGTCCTCCCAGGCCGTGCCGAAGGAGAGGTTGTGGTGGGCGAGATGGGGCCAGGTGCGGTCGGTGCCGGCATGCAGGATCACCGCCGATGGCGCGTGCCGCAGCCGTACCGGCCGGCGGGGTGCGCGGCCCAGCAGCCGGTGGACGATGGGCAGATCCGGGGTCAGCACCACCGCGTCGCAGGGCAGTTCCTCGCCGTTGGCCAGCCGGACGGCCGTGATCCGGTCCCCGGCGCGGCGCAGCCCGGTGACCTCGCTGTCGTAGTGGAGCACGGCACCGGCGTCCGCCGCGGCGTCGGCCATGGCACGCGGCAGGGCGTGCATGCCGCCGCGCGGGAAGTACACGCCGGCGACGGTGTCCATATAGGCGATGACGGCGTACGCGGCCAGCGCGCGGGCCGGCGGGACCCCGGCGTACAGGGCCTGGAAGGTGAAGACCCGGCGCAGCCGGGGGTCGCGGAGGAACCGGCCGATCCGGCGGTCCATCCGGCCGAGGCCGCCCAGCGCGGCGAGGCGGGCCAGATCGGGGTGGAGGAGCTGGAGCGGCGAGTCGAAGTTGGCGTCGATGAAGCGCCCCATCTGGGCCCGGTAGAGCGCTTCCAGCCAGTCGCGCAGCCGCCGGTAGCCGGCGGCCTCGGCCGGTCCGGCGAAGCGGCGGATCTCCTCCTCCATGGCCTCCGCACCGGTGTGCACGTCCAGTTGGGAGCCGTCGGCGAAGTGGGCGCGGTAGGCGGGGTGCAGTTCGATGAGTTCGACCCGGCGGGCCAGTGAGTCGCCCACGGCGGCGAATGCCTCGTCGGCGAGGTGGGGCATGGTGAGCACGGTCGGGCCGGTGTCGACGGCGAAGCCGCCGAGTGTGCTCCGGCCGGCCCGGCCGCCGGGCTCCGCCGCGCGTTCGACGACGGTGACCCGGCGGCCGGAGCCGAGGAGGTGGAGTGCGGCGGCGAGGCCGGAGAGTCCGGCCCCGACGACGATCACATGGTCGGTGTTCCCGGGGACGGTCCTCATGCCGCGCCTCCGTCCGGGGCCGGGACGTCCGCCGCCCGGCGGATCAGCAGTCCCAGATCGCGGAGGACGCGGGGTTCGCAGCGTATGGGGGCGAGATGGCCGATGCCGGTCTCCACCAGGCGGCCGATCCGGTCCTCGACGACGGCACGGGCTCCGGTGCGCTCGATGGCGGCGCGCAGCCGGTCGGGGTCGGGCGGCCCGCTCCCCTCCAGGGCGTCGACGGCGTCCCCGTCCCCGGAGGACCGGGCGAGCTGGAGGGCGAGGGCGCGCAGACAGGTGAGTTTGCCCTCGGTCAGGTCGTCCCCGGAGGGTTTGCCGGTACGGGCGGGGTCCCCGAAGGCCCCGAGGATGTCGTCCCGGAGCTGGAACGCGATCCCGGCACAGCGGCCGGCCGCGCGCAGGGCCGAGGTGGTGGCCTCGTCGGCGCCGGCGAGCGCGGCGCCGAGGGCGAGCGGGCGTTCGACCGTGTAGAGGGCGCTCTTGAGCCGGGCGATGCGGACGGCGCCGGCGACGGCGGTGGTGCGCGCCGCCTGCGCGTGGAGGTCGAGGTACTGGCCCGCGACGAGTTCCGTGCGCATGGCCTGCCACTCGCGGTGGACCCGGGGGCCCTCCTCGGCGGCGAGCGCGCCGGCGGTCATGAGGTCGTCGGCCCAGGAGAGGGCGAGATCGCCGGTGAGCACGGCGGCGGCGGTGCCGAAGGCGCGGCTCGATCCGCGCATCCCGGCCGACTCGTGGCGGCGGGCGAAGTCGGCGTGGACGGCCGGGGCGCCCCGGCGCAGCGGGGATTCGTCCATGACGTCGTCGTGGACGAGGGCGCAGCCCTGGATGAGTTCGAGCGCGGCGCCGAGGCGCAGTGCCGCCTCGGCCCCGGGGCCGTCCTCGGGGCCGCCGGCCGCGCGCCGGCCCCACCAGAGGAATCCGGCCCGCAGCCGTTTTCCGTCGCGCAGGACGAAGTCCATGAGCCGCTGGGCGACATCGCGGGCGAAGTCCGGATCCACCCGGGCGGCCTCGGCCACGCGTTCCCGGAGCACCCGTTCGAGTACGCGCTCGACGGCGGCGGTGACATCCCCGTCCGTGCCGGGTCCCGGCGCGGCGGTCGGCGAACACCGGGAGCGGGCGTCCGCCGCTTGCTGCGTCACCTGCGTACCGAGCACGGGCACGCCTCCTTCGTGGGCTGTGGCGAATGCGCTGGACAGTGACTCTTCCGCCGCAGCGCGCCGCCCGGATGCGACTGATGCCTGCCCGTTCGGCCGGGGGTCGGTCGCCGCTTCGCCCCTATGGGTGCGTGCGAATGCCCTCAGGGGGCCGGCACCGTGTCCCCGGGGGGCCGGCGCCGGGCCCGTGCGGTCAGTCCGTGCCGTTCCGCGCCGCCGGGACGCCGGCACCGGTCAGTACGGCCTCCAGGGCGTCCAGGGCATCGGCCAGACCCACCGGCCGGATGGTGCCGGGCACGCGGGGGCCCGCCCAGCCGGGGCCGGCCGTCAGCACCAGGGGACGGCCGCGCGCACCGCGCACTCCCCAGGTGATGCCCGCGACATGCCGCGCCAGCGCATGGCCGGCGGTGGCGCGGGACTGTGCCCAGAGCACCACCGCGGCCGGACCGGTGCGGCGCACCGCCCCGTCCAGGGCCTCGGCGGGAAGGGCCGCCCCAAACATCCGGACCGGAAGATTCCGCTCGGTCAGCGCGGCGGCGAGCGCTTCCAGCGGAAGGGTGTGACCCTCACCGGGGACACAGGCGAGGAGCGCGGGCGGGCGGTCCTTCTCCCCGCCCCCGGGCGGAGCGACGGCGCAACGGCGCAACGCGCAGGAGACATGCCAGGAGAGCAGATGCTCCACCTCGACGTAGCGTTCACCCGAGCTCTCCCACTTGCGGCCGACGGCCAGCAGGGTGGGCACGATGATCTCGTTCCACGCGGTGACCAGTCCGTGGTCCGCGATGGCCGCCGCGAGCAGGGCGTCCACCGCTCGGGCGTCCAGCCTGAGCGCGGCGCGCGCCAGTCCCCGGCACTCGGTGCGCACACTGCCGAGCCGGAGACCGGTCCGCGCACCGGCGCGGCGGGCCGGCCGCTCCGGGGCCGCCGGGCCGCCGCGGGCGAGCCGGGCCGCCTCGGACGGCGGCAGACCGGTACTGGTCAGCGCGCACATCCGTTCCAGTACGGCGATGTCCGCACCGGTCCAGCGGCGGTGCCTGCCGCCCTCCCGGGCGGCCGGCCCGATGCCGTACCGCCGGTCCCAGGAGCGCAGGGTGGTGGGCGCGACACCCAGCCGGCGGGCGACCGCCCCGGTGGTCAGACCGGCCCCGCCGTCCCGGCCGGCCGCATCGGCTCCGCGGACGGACGCGGCTCCGCCGTCCCGCCCGGATTCGGCTGCGCTGTTCATCCGCGCAGCATACGACGCACAAACGACGCATGTTGAACGCGCGGTTCCGCCGGTCCGAGACTGGCCGCCCCCGGCCGGGGCCCACCGCACGGCACCGGGGCGGGCGGCGCCGCGCGGCGCCGGACCTCGTCAGACGCACCAGCCGGCCGCATCCGGCGGAAGGAGCGACAGCATGAGCACCGCAGCACTGTCCGGACCGGCCGGGCTGCTCCATCCGCCGGTGGAGGAGTCGCTGGAGTCGGAGCGGCTGGCAGCCGGGCTGCTGCGCGGCGACGAGCGGAGCTTCGCGGCGATCTACCAGCGCTGGAGCCCGCTCGTGCACACCCTCGCCGCCCGCACACTGGGCGACGCCCGGGAGGCCGAGGACGTGACCCAGCAGGTCTTTCTCGCCGCCTGGCGGGGCCGCGCCGGGTTCCGGCCGGAGCGCGGACCGCTCGGCGCGTGGCTGGTGGGCATCACCCGGCGCAAGACGGTGGACGCGCTCGCCGCCCGCACCCGGCGCGGCGAGCTGGCGGCGGCTGCCGCGGGACGGTCCCCGGCGGGCGGCCCCGGCCGGGACACCGCACCGTCGCCGGAGGACTCGCTGGACCGGGTGCTGATCGCCGATGAGCTCAGCAGGCTGCCGCGCCCGCAGCGGGAGGTGCTCTGTCTGGCCTTCTACGGCGATCTGACACAGACACAGATCGCGGAGCGGACCGGAATCCCGCTGGGCACGGTGAAGAGCCATGCCCGCCGGGGTCTGCACCGGCTGCGGCGGCGGATCTCCGAGGGCCGGCAGCAGAGTTAGCGACGCGGCGCGCCCGGGCGGGCACGAGCGGTGTACCCGCCCGGGCACGTGCCGTGCGCGTACCCCCGAACGCACCGGGACATGCGTCTCGCCGCCGGGCGACGGGCGGTCCGGGCAGGCGCATGCCCGACCCGAACCGCCCCGAGCGGGAGAGGAGCGCCGTGGCCGAGCATCTGGACCCCCGGACCATCGCCGAGCTGGCCCTCCGACACACCCCGCTCCGTGATCCCGTACCCCTGCTCGGGCATCTCGCCGAGTGCGCCGTCTGCCGCCGGGAACTGGACGAGCTGCGCCGGGTCACCCGTATGGCGCGGGAGACCGGCACCGCCGATCTGCCCTCCGCGCCCCCGGACCATCTCTGGCCCGCCATCGCCGCACAGCTCGGTTTCGGCGGACCGGCCCCCGCTCCCCCGCCCGGCTCCTGCCCGCCGCCCGCCCGCGCGCCCGGCCGGCGGCGCACCCGGCTGACCCGCCCGGCGGCGGTGCTCGCGGCCGGCTGTCTCCTCCTCGGCGCGGTGTCCGGGGCCGCCGCCGGCCGGTGGTGGCCGGCCCCGGATCCGCGCCCCGCGCCCGCCGCCGCGGCGCCCCCGGTCGCCGCGCTCGCCCCGCTCGGCGGCGCGCGGGCCGCGGGTACGGCGCAGTTGCAGCGCCGTCCGGGTGGTGAGCGGGGCGTACGGATCAGGGTCAGCGCGCTTCCCGCCACCCGGGGGTACTTCGCGGTCTGGCTGATGGACCGGCCGGCCCGGCGGATGATCGCGCTGGGAGTACTCGGCCGGTCGGGTTCGGCGACCCTGCCCGTACCGGAAGGTGTCGATCTGTCGGCTCATCCGGTGATCGATGTGTCGGTACAGGCGTACAACGGCGATCCGGCGCACTCGGGGCGGAGTGTCGTCCGCGGCGCGCTGGCGAAGTGAGGTGGCTCAGCCCCGCTCGCGGGCGTGCCGGAAGCGGGCCAGGCCCTCGGAGAGTTCGACCAGCGGTTCCGGATAGTCGCAGCGGGCCCGGTCCGGCCCCGCCATGAGCCATGGCTCATGGACCGCGCGGCCCTCCGCGCCGGCGAGCTCGGGCACCCAGCGGCGCACATACGCACCGTCCGGGTCGAAGCGCCTGCCCTGGGCCACCGGGTTGAGCACCCGGTTGGGACGGGTGTCGGTGCCGGTGCCGGCCACCCACTGCCAGTTCAGCTGATTGTTGGCGATGTCGCCGTCCACCAGATGTGCCAGGAAGTGACGGGCGCCGACGCGCCAGTCGACATAGAGGGTCTTGGCGAGAAAGCTCGCGGTCAGCAGCCGGCCCCGGTTGTGCATCCAGCCCTCGTGGAGGAGCTGGCGCATGGCCGCGTCGACCACCGGATATCCGGTGCGGCCCTCCTTCCAGGCCGCGATCTCCTCGGCGGCGTCGTGCCCGGAGCGCCAGTGGTCGTGCCGGTCCCGGTAGTCGTCCGAAGCGGCGGCCGGGCGGGCGGCCAGCACCTGGTGGTGGAAGTCGCGCCAGCACAGCTGGCGGACGAACGCCTCGGCGCCGGACCCGCCCCGGGCCCGCGCCCGGTGGACCAGCTCCACCGGCGAGAGCGAGCCGAAGTGGAGATGGGGGGAGAACCGCGAGGTGGCGTCACCGGGCAGATCGTCGTGCCGGTCCTCGTAGGCGTCGATCCCCCGCCTCGTCCAGGCGGCGAGGCGTCGTCTGCCCTCGCTCTCCCCGCCCGGCGCGAGACCCGGCGCCGTGCCGGCGACCTGCCGGGAGGGCAGCGGCTCCGAGGCGACGCCGGCGGGGACCGGAATCCGGCGCGGGGCACCGTGCGGCTCCCGCAGGGGGTGCTGTGACCAGCGCCGGAAGTACGGCGTGAAGACGGCGTAGTGATCGGATCCGGCGGGGAGGACCGCCCCCGGCGCGACGGCGGTGATCACCGAGTCGTGCACCACCAGCCGGTCGCAGAGCTCGCGCCGGAGCTCCTCCTCGCGCCGGACCGCCCAGCGGCTCACTCCCGCCGCGAGGTGCACCTCGTCCGCGCCGGTCTCCCGGACGACCCGGACGGCCTCCTCGGCGGTCCGCCCGCTGCGGACGATCAGCCGGCCGCCGCGTTCCCGCAGCCCCGCGTCGAGATCGGCCAGACAGTCCGCGAGAAAGGCCCTGCGGTTGGGGGCGTCGAATCCGGCCTCGCGGATGCCGGGGTCCGGCACGAAGAGCGGCACCACCTCATCGGCGGAGCGGAGCGCCGCGCGCAGGGGCGGATGGTCGTGCAGCCGCAGATCCGATGTGAACAGGACGACGGAGACCGCCATGGTGCCACCCCAGGTGGATTCGGGACATTTTCCTCATCCTTCCGGTTCCGGGGGTTCGCCGGATGCGGTGTTCGCGCGGATGGATGACACACGGGGACGGCGGCGTCCCGCGACGGGCCATTGGTACGGTCGGGACCAGCATCACGCGATCACGGAGAGGCCGACCATGGCGGTGGACGCACTCGACACCCGCATTCTCCGGCTGATGATCGAGCAGCCGAGGACCAGTGTCCGGGAGTACGCCCGGCTCCTCGGCATCGCCCGGGGCACCCTCCAGGCGAGGATGGACCGGCTGGAACGGGACGGGGTGATCACCGGCACGGGGCCCCGGATCTCCCCGGCCGCGCTCGGTCATCCCGTACTCGCCTTTGTGCACATCGAGGTGACCCAGGGCCATCTGGACGAGGTCGGCGACGCCCTGGCGGCGGTGCCGGAGATCATCGAGGCGTTCTCGATCACCGGCGGCGGCGATCTGCTCACACGGGTGGCGGCCCGGGACAACGGCCATCTGGAGGATGTGATCCAGCGGCTGATCCAGCTCCCCGGGGTGGTGCGCACCCGCACCGAGGTCGCCCTGCGCGAGCGGGTGCCGCAACGGCTGCTGCCGCTGGTGGAGTCGGTGGGCCGGGAGGCCGGGCGCACCCGGTGAGCACCGGAGTTGGCATGCTGGGTGCATGAGCCATACACGCAACCCTTCGGTCGTCTTCGATCTCGACGGCACGCTGGTGGACAGCGAGCCCAACTACTACGAAGCCGGACGGCGGCTGCTGGCCGAGTACGGAGTGACGGACTTCGGCTGGGAGCGGCACACCGATTTCATCGGCATCGGCACCCGCGAGACGCTGGAGGCGCTGCGCGCGGAGTACCGGATCGACGCGCCGGTGGCCGAGCTGCTGGCCGGGAAGAACCGCCACTACCTGGAGCTGGCCGCCGCGTCGACCGAGGTCTACCCGGAGATGCGGGCCTTCGTGGAGCTGCTCCACACCGCCGGCGTACCGATGGCGGTGGCCTCCGGCTCCTCCCGGGCCGCCATCGCGGCGGTGCTCGCCGGGACCGGCCTGGACGCCTTCATCCCGGTGACCGTCTCGGCGGAGGAGGTCCCGAGGGGCAAGCCCGAGCCCGACATCTTCCTCGCGGCGGCGAAGCTGCTGGGAGCGGCCCCGTCGGACTGCGTGGTCCTGGAGGACGCCCCGCCGGGCGCGGCGGCGGCCCGGGCGGCGGGGATGCGGTGCATCGCGATCCCCTACGTCGCCGCGACGGCCGGGGACGCGGCGTTCGCCTCGGCGGATCTGCTGTACGCGGGGGGCCAGGCGGAGTTCACGGCCCGCTCGGCCTACGGGTGGCTGGGCCTGCCCTGAGCGGGCCGATGGGGTCCGCGTGCCCTTGCCCGGGGGCGCGAGTGCCCTTTCCCGGGGCTCCGCCCCGGCCCCCGCGCCTCAATCGCCGGCGAGGCTTGGTTTGGTGCTGTTGTCTGTTGGTGCGGGCGGGTGCGTGAGCGGTGTCGCGTCGTCGCCCCGCGTCGTTCGGGTCGCCCGGGGTGCGGGCCTACAGACGCCTTCGGCGCCTTGCAGTGCCTCGGGCCCTTGTCCAGCCCGGTCGTGTCCGGGGCGCGGGTACGGGGCGGGACACCGTCGCATTGGTTCGGCCCGGGGGTCCTCCGGGCTCGACTCCTCAGAGCCGGCGGAACTCGGGTCCTTGCTTTGCGTACCCGGGTCTTACCGCCGGCTCTTCCGGGGACGACCCTGCACACCCCCTCCACGAGCATCGCCCGATAAGCGGCCCCCGATCGCAAGCCGCTTGTTTCCGGTGCGGGAGCGCCCGCCCAGAGGCACCCGCCCACTCTGACGCCCATCACGATCCGGCCTCCGCGTGACGTTCCGGACCGGGGTTCCCCGCCTTGTGAAACCGTCTCGGAACGCGCGGACAGACAGACCACTGTGATCACGCACTGGGGTCACTCGCGGAAGGGGGGACGCGCAGGAGCGGTACTGGGGCATCAAGCGTGATTTGTGGCGCAAACCCGAGTGAACAAAACAAGACCGGGTGCGCGCGCCGTAAATCATGCAGCCCCAGTACCGAACCGGAGCGGCACCCAACCCGCACACACAAGAACCCCACCCGGGCATACGGGCAACCCGCACACACCCAAGCCCAGCCGGGCGATTGAGGCGGCGCCCACCCCGGGTCAGGGTGACCAAAACCCCGCCCCGCCAGCGGCAGACGCCGGGCCCGGGCTGGAACCCCGCAAACGCACACCGTCCGCGAAGCGGCTTAGTGGAAGGGGGAGCCCGCAAGCGCGGACCGCGCCTTGGGTATCGTCGCTTCCGGAGGTCAGATCAGTGAGTGCGAGCCAGCGGATCCGAGCGGCCGGTGCCTGGGGGCATCTGCTGCTCGTCGTCGTGCTGGCGCTGGGCGTTTTCGCGATGCACACGACGGGTCATCCGGAGACCGGCTCCGGTGCCGCGCACGCGGCCGTCGCGAGCGGCACCGCCGGCCCCGGCACCCCGGCGTCGGGCACAGCAGCGGGCACGGCACCGGACACCACGGCGGCCACCGCACCCGGCGCCCACACGGAGGGCGGCCACGCGGAGGGCATGGCGATGGACATGTCGTCGCTCTGTGTCGCCGTGCTCACCACCTGGGCCCTCTTCGCTCTGCTCCGGGCCGCGTTCGGCCGCCGGGCGGAGTGGCTGGTGGCGCTGCGCGCCGCCGTCGTGTCCGCGGTGCGGCCCAATCCTCCGCCGCCCGGGCCGGATCTCATACAGCTGTCGGTACTGCGGATCTAGACCGCCTGCCGCGCGAGCGCTTCCCGCTGCCCGCGCACTCGTTGAGCAGGCGTTACCCGTAGATCAGCCGAACAGTTCGAGGTTCCCGTGAACACCGTCAGCACCACCCCGCGCGCCGCGCGGGCCCGTCGCCGTATCGTCCTGGCCGCCGGCGTCACCGCCGCCGGGCTGCTCCTCGCCGCCTGTGGCGGCGGGGGCGGCATGAGCGGCATGGACCACGGCGACGGAGGCAAGAAGTCCGCCGCGCCGAGCTCATCCGCCGCGCCCGCCGGGGAGAACCCCGCGCCCGGCGCCTTCAACGACGCGGATGTGATGTTCGCGCAGATGATGATCCCGCACCACGAGCAGGCCCTGGAGATGTCCGCGCTGGCGGACGGCCGGGCGAAGGACCCCGAGGTCGTGAAGCTCGCCGCGGAGATCGCCGGGGCGCAGGATCCCGAGATCCGGAAGATGACGTCATGGCTCGGGGCCTGGGGCAAGCCGGTCTCCGCGGGTGACGCGCATGCCGGCCACGGCTCCGAGGGCTCCGGCAAGCCGGCCATGGCCGGGATGATGACCGAGAAGGACATGGCGGAGCTGAGGTCCGCCGAGGGAGTGGAGTTCGACCGGGCCTTCGCGCGGCTGATGGTCGCCCATCACAAGGGCGCGGTCGAGATGGCCGAGGAGGAGCGGAAGAACGGCCGGAACGCCACGGCCAGGAAGCTCGCCGACGAGGTGATCGCGAACCAGTCCGCCGAGATCGCGGCGTTCGAGAAGATCCTCGCGCGGCTCTGACCCCGGCCGCCGCCGGTCTCCCGCCCGAGCGGGGGGAGACCGGCGGCCCCGTACGCCCGTACCCGCGCACCTCACCCACATGATCAGGAACTCATGAACAAGCGTCAGACCGCGCTGTCCGCATCCGCCGCCGCGCTCGCCCTCGTACTCACTCTCGGCGCCTGCTCCGGCGGGGGTTCGGACGCCGCCCCGGGCGGGCCGTCCGCGGCGATCAGTCACATCCACGGCGTCGGCGTGGGGCCGGACGACGGCAAGCTCTATGTCGCCACGCACAATGGCGTCCACACCCCGGACGCGAAGGGTGAGCCGCAGCTCGTCGGCGACCGCCGGGACGACTTCATGGGCTTCACCATCACGTCCGACGGCACCTTTCTGGCCAGCGGCCATCCGGCTCCCGGCCGGGACGCCCCGGGCAATCTCGGTCTGATCGAGAGCACCGACTCCGGCAGGACCTGGAAGGACCGGTCGCTCGTCGGTGAGGTCGACTTCCACTCACTGGAGTACGCGCACAAGACCGTGTACGGGTACGACAGCACCAATGGTCTGCTGCGGGTGAGCAAGGACGGGGTGCGCTGGGAGAAGCGCGCCGAGCTGGCCGCGCTGGATCTGGCGGTGAGCCCCCGCGACCCCGAAAGGGTGCTCGCCACCACCGAGTCCGGGCTGGTCACCAGCGCCGACGGCGGTCGCACCTTCGGCCCGGCCGGGAAGGCCCGGCCGGTGTATGTGTCCTGGGCCGCCCCGGACGCCCTGTACGGGGTGGCGGCGGACGGCGGGCTGAGTCTGAGCGGTGACGGCGGCCGGAGCTGGAAGCCGGCGGGCAGGGTCCCCGGCGGGGCTCCCCAGGCGCTGACCGCGATCGACGCCCGGCGGATCGTGGCGGCGACCCAGGACGGTGTCTACGAGTCCGCGGACGGGGGCCGGAGCTTCGCCAAGCGGCTCTCGGTCACCTCGGGCGAGGGCCACTGAGCCCCCGGCCGGACCGCACCGGGCGCGGTGCGGTCCGGCCGGCCGAGATGCGGGGGTACCCGGCGCGGCCGAGATGCGGGGGTGCCCGGCGCGGCGTTGACTGGGCACGGGCGGAGCTGTCCACGGGAGGTCCCATGAGGACACCGGCCGAGCGGGCGAGCCGGGGAAAGGCGGCGCGCAGGGCCGTGCCGAGGTCGTCGCACGGTGCCTGGGCGGTCTCCGCGGACCGGCCCGATCCGGTCGAGACGCTGACCCGGCAGGGCATCGACCGGGTGCCGGAGCTGCTGCCCATCCGCCACGGGAGGATGGCGGCCTCCCCGTTCGCCTTTCTGCGCGGCGCGGCGGGGGTGATGGCCGCCGACCTGGCGGCGCTGGAGAACACGGGTCTGGCGGTCCAGCTCTGCGGTGACGCCCATCTGCTGAACTTCGGGCTGTACGCGTCCCCCGAGCGTGCCCTGCTCTTCGATCTCCAGGACTTCGACGAGACACTGCCGGGCCCTTTCGAGTGGGATGTGAAGCGGCTCGCGGCGAGTGTCGCGGTGGCCGCGCTGGAGAACACGCACTCCGCCGGGCAGGCACGCCGCGCGGCCGGGGAGGCGGCCGGGGCGTACCGGCGGACCATCCGGGCGCTGGCGTCGGCCGGCGAGCTCGATGTCTGGTATGCCCGGATCGACACCGCGGATGTCCTGCCGCTGGTGCGTCCGGCCAACCGTGAGCGGGTGGCGGCGGAACTGGCCCATGCCCGGCGGCGCACCAGTCTTCAGGCCCAGCGGAAGCTGACCGAGGTGGTGAACGGGCGGCGCCGGATCATCAGCGATCCGCCGCTGCTGGAACCGGCCGGGGCGTACGACCGGAACACGATCGGCAAGATCTTCGCGGATTACCGTTCCACTCTCCCGGAGGACCGCCGGAGGCTGCTGGACCGGTTCAGGGTGGTGGATGTCGCCCGGAAGGTGGTGGGGGTGGGCAGTGTCGGCACCCGCTGCTTCATCGTGCTGCTGACCGGCCGGGACACCGGGGATCCGCTCTTCCTCCAGATCAAGGAGGCGGGCCGGTCGGTGCTGGAGGAGTGGCTGGGCCCGAGCGCGTACGGCCATCACGGGCACCGGGTGGTGGCGGGGCAGTCGCTGTTGCAGGCGGCGAGCGACATCTTCCTCGGCTGGGTCACCGGGCCGCACGGCCGCCACTTCTACTGGCGGCAGTTCCGGGACATGAAGGGGTCCGCCGATGTCGAGGCGATGGCACCGGGGACGCTGCGCCGGTACGCCGGGCTCTGCGGCACGGCGCTCGCGCATGCCCATGCCCGTTCGGGCGACCGGGTCGCCATCGCCGCCTATCTGGGCGGCGGCGATGCCTTCGACCGGGGTGTCGCCGAGTTCTCGCTGCGGTACGCCGGCCAGAACGCCGCCGACCACGCCGCGCTGGCCTCGGCCATCGCCGCCGGGGTGGTGCGGGCGACACCGGGCGTCTGACCCCGGCGGGCGGACGGTACCGGAACAACCGCTCAATGGGAATGTGCACTTCCCGTTGTCCTGCGCGGTGGGCGACGGGAAGCTTCAGTCGCCACCGGGGCATCGGCTCCGGTGTTCCCGATGGAGTGGAGTACGTACCGTCATGTCCTTGCGAAGAACTCTCGCCACCGCCGCGGCGGTTGCGGCGCTGATGGGCGCCGGAGTGCTGACCGCGCCGGCCGCGCAGGCCGATCCGTATGTGCCCAAGTGGGTTTCGTACGGCCCGCACTCGTCGTACGAGCACTGCCTGCGCATCGGCCACCACCTGGCCGACGATCTGGGCATCATCAATGAATGGCGCTGTGATTCCCACTGGCCCTATCAGCTGTGGGCCCTGAAGTAGCCCGATCCGCCACCCGGACGACCGGCACCGGCTGAGCACCACCGGAGCCGCCGGCCGGCGAGCGGCCCCGGGCCCGTATCTTCCTCCCGGGCCCGAACTCCCCGCCCCTGGAGCGCTGTTCCGGGGCCGGCCGCGGGGAGTGCCGGGCGTGCTGGAGACCCCGTGGAGAGTTGGTCCAGACCCATTGACGGATGGTCCAGACCAAATCTACGGTGATGCCCATCACACCACCACGTACGTCTCCAGGCCCCCACGTCCAGGAGGTGATCGTGTCCCCCCACCCCCACACCCCCACACCCATCCCCACTCGATGTAGCGCCGCCCTCCCCAGCGGTGTTCACGGCACCTTCCCCCCTGGCCGCTCCGGCCTGCCCTGCCCGTTACCGCACCAACGGCATGCACGGCATGAAAGGAGCACACCGTGATCCGTCACACGCTGCGTCTGCTCGGCGCCGGTCTGGCCCTGGCCTTCCTCGGTCAGATCCCCGCCGCGGCGAGCCCCGCCCCCCTCGCACCACCACCGGCCGAAACCTGTGCCGTCAAGTCCAAGCCCGCCGGCAAAGTACTCCAGGGCTACTGGGAGAACTGGGACGGCGCCAAGAACGGCGTCCACCCGCCGCTCGGCTGGATCCCCATCACCGACAGCCGTATCCGCGCCAATGGTTACAACGTGCTGAACGCGGCCTTCCCGGTCATCCGCTCGGACGGCACCGTCCTGTGGGAGGACGGGATGGACGTCAATGTGAAGGTGCCCACCCCGGCCGAGATGTGCCAGGCCAAGCAGGACGGCCAGACCATCCTGATGTCCATCGGCGGCGCCGCCGCCGGTATCGATCTCAGTTCGAGCGCCGTCGCGGACCGCTTCGTGGCCACCATCGTGCCGATCCTCAAGCGGTTCAACTTCGACGGCATCGACATCGACATCGAGACCGGCCTGGTCGGCAGCGGCAACATCAACCAGCTCTCGGCCTCGCAGTCCAATCTGATCCGCATCATCGACGGGGTGCTCGCCCAGATGCCGTCGAACTTCGGCCTGACCATGGCGCCCGAGACCGCCTATGTCACCGGCGGCAGTGTGGTCTACGGCTCCATCTGGGGCTCGTATCTGCCGATCATCAAGAAGTACGCGGACAACGGCCGCCTCTGGTGGCTGAACATGCAGTACTACAACGGCAGCATGTACGGCTGCTCCGGTGACTCGTACTCCGCCGGGACGGTGGCCGGATTCCGCGCCCAGACCGACTGCCTCAACCGGGGACTGGTCATTCAGGGAACCACCATCCGGGTGCCCTATGACAAGCAGGCACCGGGTCTGCCGGCCCAGCCGGGCGCCGGTGGCGGACATATGTCACCGAGCCTGGTCGCCCAGGCGTGGAGCGGCTACAACAACGCCCTCAAGGGCCTGATGACCTGGTCGCTCAACTGGGACGGCTCCCGCAACTGGACCTTCGGGAACAACGTCAGGAGTCTGCAGGGCCGCTGACCGGCCCGCCGCACCCTCGCGCCGGCGGGACCGGGTCCCGGCCCCGGACCGCCGGCGCGGGACAGAGACGTGGTTGAGGCGTTCCTCCTCCTGGCGCCTCAACCACCCTGTCCCGAAGCCCTCACGGGGTGACCACCGGGAAGTCCGCGACCGGCCGGGTGAGACGGGAGAGCAGCCGGGCGATGAGCTCCGGATCGCCCTCCGTGTCCACCCCCGAGAGCCCCCGCCCCGCCAGCACGGCCGGCAGCAGCGGCCGGGTGAGGGTCAGGGTGAGCCCCGGCGCCGGTTCGCCGCCCGGGGCCCCGCCGGCCGGACGGGACCGGTGGGTCAGCACACCGTTGCGCAGGGTCAGCCGGTGCCGCCGCGCCTCGTCGGTGAGGACCAGATCGATGGTCAGTTCGTCGTCCCAGGCGCTCGGCCCGTCGACACGGACGGCGATCGAGTCGAGCAGCATCTCCGTGGTGAGCGCCCCCACCAGCTCGGGGTTGGTGCTGTCGAGCAGGGCGGCGTTCTCGCCGTGGCGCAACTCCTGCGCGGCGGTGAGATAGAAGTTGCGCCAGGTGCCGTTCTCCGCGCCGTGCCCGAGTCTGGTGTACACCCCGGCCAGCGTCTCCCTGGCCTCGCTGTGCGCGGGGTCGGCGAAGACGACATGGCTCAGCAGCGTGGCGGCGAAGCGCAGATCGCCGTCGGCCGCGTAGACCCTGGCCTTGGCGAGGGCCGGTTCGGTGCCGCCGGCCACCTCCACGTACCGCTTGGCCTGCTCGACGGGCGGGTGCTCCCACAGATGGGCGGGGTTGCCGTCGAACCAGCCCATGTAGCGCTGGTAGATCGCCTTGACGTTGTGGCTGAGCGAGCCGTAGTAGCCGCGTGCGTGCCAGGCCCGCTCCAGGGCGGGCGGCAGCCGCAGGGACTCGGCGATCTCGGATCCGGTGAGGCCGTCATTGAGCAGCCGCAGGGTCTGGTCGTGCAGATAGGCGTACAGATCGCGCTGTTCGGCCAGATAGCCGACCACCCGGTCGTGTCCCCAGGTGGGCCAGTGGTGCGAGGCGAAGGCCACGTCGTAGCCGTCGCCGAAGAAGCCGATCGCCTCGTCGAGATAGCGGGACCAGATCCGGGCGTCGCGCACCACCGCGCCGCGCAGGGTCAGGATGTTGTGCATGGTGTGGGTGGCGTTCTCGGCCAGGCAGAGGGCGCGCCGGTCCGGGAAGAGGAAGTTCATCTCGGCGGGCGCCTCGGTCCCCGGGGTGAGCTGGAAGACCACCCGTACGCCGTCGACGGTCTCCTCCTGTCCCGTGCGGGTGATGTCACGGGTCGGCGGTACGAGGGTGATGGTGCCGGTGGAGGTGGTCATGCCGAGGCCCGCGCTCACCTGGCCGCCGGGCCCCTTCGGCAGCCGGTCCCCGTACATGAAGACGGCCCGCCGGGTCATCGCGGTGCCCGCGTAGACGTTCTCGCTGACGGCGTGCTCGAGAAAGCCCTCGGGGGCGATGACGGGAACGCCGTCCCCGGTGCCCGCGGGCAGTACGCCCCGGGAGCCGCCGAAGTGGTCGCCGTGGGAGTGGCTGTAGATCATCCCGGTGACGGGGCGGTCGCCCCGGTGCTCCCGGTAGAGGGCGAGCGCGGCGGCGGCGGTCTCGGCGGAGATCAGCGGGTCGATGACGATCACCCCGCGCTCCCCCTCGACCAGCGTCATATTGGACAGATCCAGGCCGCGCACCTGGTAGATGCCCTCGGCGACCTCGTACAGACCCTGCCGCGAGCAGAGCTGGGCCTGCCGCCAGAGGCTGGGGTGCACCGTGGCCGGACACTCCGCCCGGAGGAAGGCGTAGGAGTCGTTGTCGTAGACGGTCCGGTCGCCGTCACCGGTCACCACGGCGGGGCTGAGCGCGCCGATGAACCCCCGGTCGGCGTCGGCGAAGTCGGTGGTGTCGCCGAAGTCGGGTCCGCCGGCGGGGGCGGTGACGGGCTCGGGGGCGGGTTCCGGGGCGGGCTGGACACTCATGGGCACTCCGTTCGGCGCGGTCGGCGAGGCCGGGGAGAACGCCCGGGCCGGGGCGGGCCGGGCCGCCCGGGCGATGGACCGGCCGGATCATGCCGGGCATCCCATCTCAGCACTGGTCGCGGTCGCCCGCATGTTGTCGGCGCGCGGCCCGGACCGGCCGGGGAGGCGGGCCGGGGCCCCGCGGCGGCGGGGAAGGGGCCGGCCGGGGGCCCCGGGCCGGGTCGCGGGAAAAGGGGCTCGCGGGCGGGCGGGCCGGGTTTGCCGGTGCCCGGGACGGGCAGCATTCCGGGCCCGTCCGGCGGAGGGGCGCATGCGCCCCGTGCGCGCCCCCGAATCGGACGCACGTTGCGTCGAACTGATGGTCCGATTGGCTGAATCTATGGCCTAATGGGGTTCGGCTCGGTGGCTGCGCGTTACGGCGCACGGGCACCGAGTTCGGTATGCCTGCCCTGCGGAAGCGGGGCGTTGGAGTACTGCCGGACCTGGGGGGTGCCATGGTCGGGAGCGATGCACTGACGGCCGGGCCGACCGCGCGCGATCCGCGCCGGCTGGCCGAAGAGTTACGGTTGCTCGCCGCGGACGCGCGGGTGGCCGTGCACCGCGGGGCGCTGGAGGAACTGGCCGGCGAGATCGGCACACCGGAACTGCTCGCCCGGTGGTCCGGTACCGACCTCGCCGGGATCTACGCGGACCAGGACATGTTCCTGGATGTGCCTCCGGGGGCGGGGAGCGCCGCGGCCGGGGCGGCGGCGCGCGGCCCGGACCGGCGGTGGGCGGTCCGCCGGGAGCGCTGGGCCCGGACGCTCGCCGGGTCCACCGGTGTACTGGTCTTCCTCCCGCTGCTGGTGACCTGGGCCGGACTCGGCGCGGCGGCCTGGTCGTACCAGCGCATGCGGGACACCGGGAAAGGCGGCGGGGAGTCCTTCCTCGCTCTGTGGCAGCAGGGCTTCGACGGCCATCTGTGGCCGGTGTTCCATTTCGATGTCATGGTCGCCCATACCGTGCTGGCGCTCGGCGGCCTGATCACCGCCGCCGCCCTGCGCCAACGGCAGGAGCACGCGGACGACGCCTCCGTACGCCTCTTCGCCGCCCGCCTCGCCGGCGCACTCGCCCAGGTGCAGACACTCGCCGCGCAGGCGGCTCAGACCGAACCGCTGAGGTTCGCCCGCGAGTTGCAGGAGGCGGCTGCCGATCTGCGGGCGCTGGGCGAGCTGGCGGCGGCGCTGCACAAGGAGAGCCGGGACCTGATCGCGCAGGCCCGGCGGACCTCCGCGCTCACCAGGTCGGCGGCCGAGGCCCTGAGCCTCGGGGTGACCGGTCTGCGCACGGCGGCGTCGGCGGTGGAGACCTCCGCGAGCACCGCGTCCAGGGCGGCGAGGGACGCGGGGAAGGGCGCGGAGGTGCTCTCCGCGGAGGTCACCCGGGTGATGGACGACATGGGCCGGGAGGTCCGCGAGGCGGCCCGCACGGCGGCCGGGGAGCTGACGGCCGCCGCCGGGGAGGCGGCGGCGCGGATCGGCACGGCGGCCGGCGAGGCGGCGGCCCGGGAGGAGAGCGCGGCACGGCGCGGCGCGGAGCTGCTGGACCGCACCGCCGAGGCGATGGGCGGCAACCTCGGCTCGGCGCGCGCCTCGCTGGAGTCGGCGGCGGGTGAGCTGGCCGGGGTGGTGGGGCGGCTCGACGGTACGGTCGCGGCTCTTCCCGAGGCGCTGGGGAGCTCCGCCGCCGATGGTGCCGACCGGATCGGCTGGGCGTACGACCAGGCCGTTCTCGCCCTGGCGACCGGTCTGCGCGAGGACGCCGAGGCGGTCTCGGCAGAGCTCGCGGCGCGCCTCGCGCAGTCGCGGGAGCTGGCCCGGCGGTGGGAGGAGGCGGAGGACGCCGCGCGGCGGAGCAGGGCGGAGACGGAGGACGGGCTGCGGTCGGGGATCGCGGAGTTCCGCGAGGCGCTGCGGCGTGTGGTGGCCGGAATCGAGGAGTCGGCGGGGCGGGGCGCGGTGCCGGATTCGATGCCGGTCCCGGTGCCGGTGCCCGGCGCATCGGCGGCGGGCGGTGCGGCGGGGGGAGGCCGCGTCGATCCCGGTGCGGTGGATCCGAGCCCGCTGGATCCGGGTCGGGTGGATCCCGGCCGCGTCGATCCCGGCCGCGCCGATCCCGGCCGCGTGGCGGACGGCGACGGCAGCCCGGATGCCGATGCGGGGCCCGCCGGCAGCACGGCTCCCGGCCCCGTGGCCGCCGGCACCGTCTTGGGCGACCGAGCCGATCCGGGGGCGGGGCCGGGGACGGACGGGGCCGGACGCGCCCTGTCCGGGCCGCGGGCCTCCGCCACCGTGGAGTTCACCCGGCCGCCGGCCGCCCGGGAGCGGCGGTCCGAGCCGGGTCCGGCGGCGGAGGCGGGGCAGCCGGTCACGGCGGGCCCGGCGGGCCCGGCGGCCGGCGGCGTACCGGCGAGCGCGCACCGGGAGCGGGCGGACGGTCACGGGCGGTCCGGGGAGCGGGGGACTCGCGGTCATGAACCGCCCGGGGAGCTGCCGGGGCCTCCCCCCGCCCCCGGGGAGGCCGCGCCGGGCCGGCGCGGCGACGGCGTACCGCTCCCGGCGCCCGGGCCCGCCGATGCGGTGCCGGAGGGATACCGGGACGAGGAGGAGCCGCGCACCCAGCGGCTCCGGCCCGGGGGCGGGCCGGGGCACGGGTCCCGGGCCGGGGCGGAGGAGCGGTGAGGCGGCGGCCCGCCGGGGGCATGGCGCAGGGCGCGGGATGGCTCTTCGCCGATCTGCTGCTGGTCCTCGCCGTGATCGCGCTGGGCGGCCAGTGGGCGGCCCCGGACACCGGCGACCGCGGCGGGGAGGGGCCGGCGGCCGGCCCCACCGCCTCCCGGGTGCCCTCGCCGGGCCCCTCCGGCACAACCGAAGCGGCGAGGCCCGGACTCGATCCGGACAGTGAGGAGTTCACCGTGACCGCGAACGCCCCGGCGGTGGTCGCCGGAGAGGCGGGCGCCCGCCGGG
Organism: Streptomyces sp. CAU 1734; assembly: GCF_039888735.1. Classification (NCBI taxonomy): domain Bacteria; kingdom Bacillati; phylum Actinomycetota; class Actinomycetes; order Kitasatosporales; family Streptomycetaceae; genus Streptomyces; species Streptomyces sp. CAU 1734. Next base: position 43,803 of record NZ_JBDQQP010000021.1, on the reverse strand, counting down.
CGCTGCGCGCGAAGATCGCCGACGCGATCGAGGCGTACCCCGGAAGGACCGCGGCCCTGGTGATCATCTGGGGCACGGCGGGTTCCTGCGGCTCCTGTCCCGTCACCGACAGCGCGAGCCGGGTGTACGCCCGGACCGTCGCCGGCCTGCTGCCCTCCGTCGCACCGCGCTTCTTCCCGGCGTACGACGAGGACATCATCCGCGGTTACCGGAACACCACCCGGGGCCGCGCGCCGGGCACCGCCACCATCGAACTCTTCTTCCTGCGGAGCTGAGCCCGGCGGGCCGCCGCGGGCACCTTCCCGGGTCCGGCCCGGCCGGCCCCCGATGCCCGGCGTCACCTTTCCCGATTCCCGAATTCCCCATCCCGAACTTCAGGAATCCGATCCCGACCCCGGCCACGGCCACGGCCCACCGGGCGCATCACGATCACGGAACGAGGAGGAGAACCCCTTGGCTCCCCAATTCAGCCTGGCGGATCTGCGCCGGCTCGCCGACGACACCCGAGCCATGCTCCAGCGGCAGGAAATACCGGGAACGCAGGAGGCCCAGGAGCGTCACGCCGAAGTCGTACGGCTCCAGCGGGAACTCCGGGAGCGGGTGGACAAGCCGGTGACCTTCGGGGTGGTCGGCGAGTTCACCGTCGGCAAATCACTGCTCCTGGGGTCCCTTCTGGGCAAGCCCGACCTTCTCCCGGTCGAGGACCGCAAGGCCACCGGGAACATCACGGTGCTGCGGCTGCACCAGGCCCCGCCGTCCGGCGACACGGACACCGGCACGACCACGACCGCGGAAGCGGACGGGGAGCCGCGGAACCGGCGGACGACCTGGGCCGCCCCCAAGGCCGAGGTGCACTACCTCACCGCCGCGGAGCTCTCGGAGTGTGTGCGGTCCATCATGAGCGACCTCGCCCGCGAGGTGGACGAGGACCATCCGGAGCTCGGCGCCGGGCATGTCCTGGGTGACTACGACCCGTTCACCGACCGGCGCGGCTGGGGCCCGTTCGATCAGTGGACCACCTGTCTGTGGCCGGCCGCCGGCCCCGGCGCGCCCCCTCCCGAGGTGGATCCGGTACGGATCTCGGCGACCCACCGCGCCGCCGCCACCGAGCTCTGCCGGATCCGTGACGCGGTGCTCAGCCAGAGCGGGCTGCTCGGCGCGGAGCGCCGGGTGGACACGAAGCTGGTGCGCAGGGCGCTCGACCACGGGACCGAGGAGCGCATCCCCGGGGTGCGCCCGCTGCCGCGCATCCAGCCCTTCACCGCGGATGAGGTGGAGACCGACGCGGAGGCCCTCGGGCGGAGCTTCATGCTGGTCAAGAAGGTGGTGTACGACGTCCATGTCTCCCCCGCTCACTGGGATCTGCACCGGTTGATCGCCGAACACCCGCTGCAGTTCCTGGACTTCCCCGGGATCGGCGGCGCGGGCTCCTACGGCCGGGACTCCCATCTGAGCCGCGCCGAACTGGCCGAGGTGCACACAACCCTGGTGGTGCTGGACGCCCGGCGGCCGGGCAGCCGGGGCGTCGAGCAGTTCTGGGGGATGCTCGCCCGCGACGAGCGCGGTGCCGATGTGCTCGCCGAGGCAGCCCTGGTCGCGGCGAACGCCTTCGACCGAGTCCTGGTGCCGACCCTCCCGGACATCACACTGCCGCGGGCCGAGCTGCTGCGCCGCTCCGACTCCCTCAACGGCATCCATGTCCATGCGGAGAAGTTCGTCCGGGGCCGGGAGAACGCGGTGGTGCTCACCTCGTCGGTGGCCGCGATTCACCGGTACGGACTGCCGTACGCCGAGCTCTCCCAGGGCACCCGGGATGTGATCGAGGACGCGCTGAACAAGCTGGCCGAGGAGGCGGGTTCACGCTGGGAGGGTACGGCGGCCCGGTTCGCGGAGGCCGACCCGCGGGGCCCGTGGGCGGGCCGGCTGCGCGACGCGGACGAGGACGGCGGCATCGCGGCCCTGCACCGGCTGATCGAGCATCAGCTGCGGGCGAACGGCGCCGCGCAGAAGCTCGACCGGGCGGAGGCGTCCCGGCGGAAGCTGTGGTCGGCGCTGCTCGCGCTCCAGTTCCATGTGCGCCAGGAGCTGGACGGCACGGAGACGGACGCGGCCGAGTACCACGAACTGCTCCTCAGGATCCGGGAGTACCGGCTGCTGCTGCACGAACTGCTCTCGCAGCTGAGGGAGTTGCGCGGACTGCCGGGCCCCGGCACGGCGAGCGCCCGGCGTCCGGAGCCGCCCGGTCCGGACGCGGACGGAGCTCCGGACGGGCCGGCGGACCGCGGCGGGCCCCCGCGGGCCGTGGTCCGGCTGCCCGCCCCGCCCGGGCCGGCGGCGGCCGCCGCCGAGGTGCTGAAGGAGATCTACGACTGGGCCGAGTGGGACCAGTTGATGCGGCGCGCCCGCGCCGACCGGAAGGGGCTGGTGACCAAGAGCCCGGACCCGGACGCGATGGAGCGGCCCCGCAAGATGCTGCCGGGCCGGACCGCCGCGCCCGCCGCCGCGGCGGATTCCACCGCCGACACCTCCCAGGGCTACATCACCAAATTCACCGCCCTGGTCACCGGCCGGATCGCGGCCGAGGAGAGGCGGCTGGAGCAGTGGCTCGGCGCCTGGCGGACGGCGTGGATGGACGCCTTCGCCGATCTGCGGAGCTGGTTCGAGGAGCCGGCGACGGTGTCCCTGCTGGAGGAGGTCCTTCTGACCCATCTCGGGGACCCGGCCGAGGCCGAGAACCGGCTCAGCGCGCTGTGGACCGCTCTGGACCCGGGGTTCGTGGTCACGAAGCAGGCCGGGGAGCCCCCGGCGGGCGGACAGGCCGCCGGCGAGCCGGTCCCGGCGGACGATCCGGCGGAGCGTTTTCCCGCACAGGCCGACCACGCGATGCCCTGGCACCATCTGATGCCCGATCTCGACTCGGTGACGGAGAGTCAGGAACGCCATCCGCTGACGGCGTCGCAGCTGCGGCTGTACGCGGCGGACCAGGGCGCCTCCCTGGTCACGGCGCGGCTGAACCGGCTGCTGGCGTCCCGGGTGGACCCGCTGATCGCGTACTACGAGGAAGCGGCGGGATTCCTGCCCGCCGATGACGACATCCGCCCGCCGGACCCGGAGCCGCCGTCCGCCGACGGGACGGAGCCGGCGGGCTCACCCGGCGGGCCGGACGGGCCGCCCGGAGAGGACCCGGGGTCCGGCGGCACCGCGTCACCGGAAGACGGCGGCAGGCCCATCGACCGGCTGATCACCTCATGGAGGACGCTCTGATGGCCACTCCGTATCTCTCCTTCGAGGTACCGGACCCCGGTGCGGTGCCGGCCGGGTACGTGACACGGACGGGGGACCGCTCCTTCCGTCTGTACGAGTACCAGCGGCGCTATCCGCTCCCCGTGGTCGTCCTGCACCCCGCCCATGAGCCGGGCAGCGCCTATCTCGGCATTCAGCTGCCCGAACGGCTGGTCGTCCGGCCCGCGCCCGGGACGGACCTCCATCCCGCCCTCCCCCGGGCGCTCGGGACCGACTGGTCCTCCGACCGGGAGGGCGCCGCCAAGGTCGCCGGCAGGCTGGTGCTGGTCCGGGACGCCTGGATCAGCGCGCTCCATGTGCACTGGGGCGGCACCCCGCACGGCGGCGGCGCGCGGAACCCCGGTGAGCCGCTGCTGGTCGACACCCGCTGGGAGATCGACTACCAGGGCCCGGCCGGGCGCGACACGCTCAGCCACTCCGTACAGCTGGAATTCGCACCCCCGGGAGAGGAGCCGGCGGCGGTCCCGCAGAGCGATCCCGTACCCGAATTCCTGCCGCTGCGGGAACCGTCCGGCACCCACCATCAGGAGTATGTGGTCGTCGACTTCGGCACCACCGCGTCGACGGTCACCCTCCAGAACGCGGCCAAGCTCCGGCGGCATGCGATCGATCCGGATCAGTGCCGGGCCCTGGGCGCCTTCCTCACCGAACTGCTCACCCTGCCGGAGCACCGCCCGGACGAGCCGGAGCGGGAGAGCGATCCGGGGGCACGGGTCCCCGCGGAGTGGCGTGCGGCCGTGACCGCGCTGCTCGAAGGGGAGCTGGTGCTGCGCGGTTCCACCGAGGAGCGGGTGACGGGGCATCAGGCGCTGGCACTGGTGGCGGAGGGCGGCGAGGAAGCGGTGTCGGCGCTTCAGCTCGCCGTGGAGCAGGCGTACCACCATGCCGGGCGGGAGCTGCGCTCCTGGCTGGTGCCCCGGCTGCATGCCGGATACACCCGGGTCACCGAGACGCCTCCGCTCGATCTGCACGAGCTGCGGCCGGTGGGTTTCCCCGGGGCGGACGGCAGCACCACCCATGCCCCGCCGAGCTGTCTGGTCGAGGTGGCGGGCGGCGAGACGGAGGAGAGCGCGCCGGCCGCGCCGGAGCACCGTGCCTTCCGGCTGGCGGACGAACAGGGCGCGGTCAGCGGACTGAAGCGGCTGGTGATGCGGTCGAAGCCGCCCGGGGTGCCGGGCAGTGATCTCTCCGCGGTCCATCTCTCCCAGTATCTGTATCTGGAGCTGGTGCGCGCGGCCGAGCGGCTGACCGCCGACACCTCGCATCCGGGCAGCACCATCCAGACCGTGATCGTCACCTATCCGACGACCGTGCTGCCCGAGGTGAAGCGGCGGCTCGGGGCCCTGGTGGGCGCCGCGCTCGGGGCTCCCCGGGTGGTCACCGACTATGACGAGGGGCTGGCCGCCGGGCTGTTCTTCGTGATGCGGGAGCTGTCGGGGAATCAGAATCTGGGGCTGGAGGCGCTGCGGGCCCGCTCGCGGAGGGTGACCCGGACACTGCCGCCCGCCGAGGGGGCGGAGCCCGGGACGGGCCGTACGCTGCCGGTGTCGCCGCCGACCTGGCACCGCACCATGCTGGTGATCGACATCGGCGGGGGCACCACCGACATCGCGCTGATCCAGCTCGTCCTGGTCGACGAGACGCCCCCGCGGCCGGACGGCGTACGGAAGGTGGCCGGCCGGCGCTACCGGCTGGAGCCCACTCTCCTCGGCTCGACCGGGCACGAGCAGCTCGGCGGCGATCTGCTCACCCTTCAGGTCTTCTACTGGCTCAAGGCCGTGATGATCGACGCGCTCCTCGAACCGGACGGCGAGGGTGCCGGGACCGGACCGCCGGGCCGGTCGCTGGCGGCGCAGGTCGCCGACCAGGCGGCGCGTCATCTCGACACGATCGTGCATCCGCGTATCAAGGAGACGCTGGACAGCTGCCTGCCGACGTCCTGGGACGTGACGCTGCCGGATGAGCAGCAGGGCCGTCCGCGCGACCGCTTCCACGATCTGTGGCGGCTGGCGGAGGCGAAGAAGCGGGCGCTGAGCGCGGCGGCCGGGACGGGCCCGGACGGCGCGCGGCAGCCGGTGGTGCTGGAACCGCACGAGGTGGCCGAGATCGTCAAGGGCAGGCCGAAGCGGCTGCGGGAGCCGGCGGCGGCGCTGCCGCTCGATCCGGAACAGTTCCGGAAGCTGATGCTCCCGGTCCTCCAGCGGGCCGCGGAGATGGGTGCCGATCTGGTGCGCACCACCTTCACCCGGGAGCACGAGCGGAACGCGGCGGCGGCCGCCGAGGGCCGTGAGACCGGGCCGGAGCCGGTGCTGGACCAGGTGGTGCTCTCGGGCCGCAGCAGCAGTATGGATCTGGTGCGCGGCACGGTGACCGATGTGCTCTCCCGGGCCGATGCGGGCCATCAGCTGAAGTTCGGGTGGAATCCGGCGGCCCTGTCGATCGAGACCGGCTTCGCCGCCAAGCAGGCGACCTCGCTCGGCGCGGCCTGGGCGCACGGCGTACGGGCACGGGCGCGGGTCGTGGACACGGTGCGCGACGGCGACCGGGTCGCGCATCCGCGCATGACCGACCTGGACATCGTCACCCATGGCCTGTTCTCCAGCCTGCCGTGCGATCTGGGGCCGCTGGCCGGGGCGAAGCGGCCGGTGGTGCTGCTGCGTGCCGGGGAGCCGTTCGTGGAACTGGACGAGCGCGGGACGCTCGGTGTGCGCTCCGCGTGGAATGTGCTGCCGAGGATGGTGGAACTGCACCGCATCACCTCGGCGTCGCGGTCCATCCAGTGGGGCAGCTTCGATCTGGTGCTGGCGGCGGAACGCGACCGGATCGATCTGACGACTCCGGTATGGCATCCGCAGCGGCAGGGCGGGGTGCGCTATCTGGTCGAGGTGGACCAGGAGCTGTATCCGCAGATCCTGCTCTGCAACGGCCGCCCGCACTATTTCGTGGACGGCACCCGCCACCATCTGGATCTGGCGGAGCTCGTACCGGGCGCGGTCTTCGAGCCGGATCTGGGACGCTGCCGGCTGCCGGGGCGGCTCTGTGTGAAGACGGCGGACGGCGGGCTGGCGGAGGTGTTCCCGCGGCCGCGGGCCGGTGCCGAGGACGACTGGTTCACCGAGTCCTTCCACCCCGACGCGGAGGGCGGCCGGCGCACGGTGGCCGGGCGGACGGCGGTCGTTCCGGTGCCGCCGATCAGGGGCCAGTACGAATTCCATCTGGACGACGGCGGCGGCAATCCGGTGCGGCTGGACAGCCTGCCGGTGCCGGAGTCGGCCATCCACGGCCGGCAGCGGCTGCACACGGCGACGCTGGACGCGCGCGGGCGGCTGTCGGTCTTCCGGGGGGCGGTGCCGTTCGCGCCGGCGCTCAATCTGCGCGACATGGAGCGCGGCGCCGGGCTGGTGTACCGGCGGCCGATGGACGAGGGCCGCTCCGATTTCCAGGACGAGTGGAACCCGTTCACCGGAGGGCACTGATGACCGAGAAGACCTCTCTCACCCTGGTGCCCCGGGGGGTGACCTGGGCCAAGGCGGCGGCCGGCGAGAGGGCCGGTGCCACCCGCGGTCTGCTGACGGATCTGCTGGATCTGATGACGGAGCTGCTGGCGCTGGAGTCGGCGAGCCGGGAGGTGCTGCTGGAGGCGCTGATCGACTTCCACCGAGCGCTGTCGGCGACCCCGCCGTACGACGAACGGCTCGACGGGGACTCGCCGCTGGCGACGGCGCTGCTGGCCGAGACCGGGCTGCATCTGGGCTATCTGGTACGGGTGGCACGCACATCGGGGAGCGGCCCCGGGGCGGTGAGCGCGGCACCGTCGCCGAACGCACCGGGCCCGTCCGGCGGGACACCGGACGAGCCGGAGAAGGAGGCGCAGACGGAGACAGAACCGGAACCGGAATCGCGAGCGGATGGCGGTCCGGGGGCGCCGGGCGGAGGCGGCTCCGGTACGGACGACACGGGTATCGCGGCGGCGGAAGCGGCGGATCACTCCCCCGGGGCGCGGACGGACAGCGCCGAGGCGGACGGCGGCGCGGACACGGACACGGGAACGGAGGCCGACAGGGACCCCGGCGGCACCGGTCTCGCCATGGACACAGGCGCCGAGTCCGGGTCCGCGTCCAAGTCCGGCTCCGGCTCCGGGTCCGGATCCAAGCCCAAGTCCGGCTCCGGCTCCGGCTCCGGCTCCGGCTCCGGCTCCGGCTCGACGGTCGCCGCGCCGCCCCGGAAACCCGCGAAACCGCTCCCCGGCCGGAAGACGGCGCCCGGCCCCGGGGACCGGCTGATCGAGACCCTCACCCGGCTGCACACCGAACTGACCGCCGATCCGGAGCTGCGGCCGTGGCTCGGCGCACCCGCCCCCACGCTCACCGCCGGCGTCCGCACCCCGCCCCCCGTGCCGCGCACGGTGGACGCCCACTGGGTCCGCTGTCACATGGCGCTGCTCCGGGTCGAACCCGAACAGCGGCTCGTCTGGCACCGGAGACTGCGGGAGGCCATGGAGGCGGAAGGGGTGTACGACGCCCTGCGCGCGGACGCGCCGCCGGGTCCCGACCCGGACGAGAGCATCGACGATCCCGACGTACTCGTCCCCGCTCTCCCCGGCCACTTCCCGGTGGAACGTCTCAGCCTCCGTTCGGGGAACGATCTGCCGCTCGGCCCCGAGGTGCCGGAGAAGATCCGCACGGCGGCCCGTGTGGTGACGGGCGGGGCCTGCCCGCCCGACCCCTCGTCCCCCGAGGCCCGCAGACGGCTCTGGGCGCTGCGCGCGGCCCGGATACTGCGGCTGATCCAGCTGGACCCCCTGCTGACGCTGCGCTGGAAGGGCATCAACCGCGCGGCGCCGACCGCCGCACTGGAGTACTACCCGGGTGAACTGATCACCGAGCTGGGCCGGCTGGTCTCCACCCAGGAGGGCGGGTGGAGCCACAAGGACCGGTTCATGACCGAGCACGCGCTCGACGCGCTGATCGGCTCGGTCCTCCACCCGACGCCCCCGGCACCGGGCAGCTGGTGGTGGCGCTGGCGGAGCGCGCCCTGGCCGGAGATGAGCGCCGCCGCCCGGCGGGGCGGCTTCGAATTCCCGCTGAACCCCGGGGATCTGCGGGTCAGGGAGGAGGTGCTGCGGCTGACCAAGGGCAATGTCGCCGGCCGGAGCGGAGCCGCGGCGAATCTGGTCCAGTGGGTGCTGTACGCCCCGGCCCGGCATCCCGACGACGCCGGCGGCGTCGGTGCCGTGGTCATCCTGCCGGAGAACGAGGGATGACCGCCTCGCGGCCCGGAGCCCCGCCGCCCGGCCGGCGGGGCGAGGCGGCACGGCTGCTCGCCCGGACATCCGCCGGCCGGCGCGGCGGGCTGACCGCTCGGCTCGCCGCCGACGCGACGGCACCGGCGGGCCGCGGGCCGGTGCGGATCGGGGTGCTGCGCGGCCGGCCCGATCCGGGGGTGGCCGGGCTGCTCACCGGCGGGATGACGGAGCCGGGCGGCGCGGCGGAATCCCTGCCGCCGGGCGGGGCGGAGGACCCGGTGCCCCGGTACGGCGGCGTCACGGCCGGCGGTCCCGGGCCGCCGGCGCGCGGCGGGGTGCCGGTGGAGCTGCTGGACATTCCGGCGGGGCAGCCGGACACGGACACGGCGGGTGCGGTTCGGCGGCTGGTCGGCGACTGCCATGCCGTCCTGGTGGTCTTCCCGGCGGACGCCCTGTCCACCCGGCCCGCCGCCGCGCCCGGCACGCGGGCGGAGACGGTGCGCTGGCTGCGCGGCTGGACGGAGGTGCTGCGGGCGCTGCCGTACGGCCCGGTCGCGGTGTACGTCGCTACCACGACCCGGCGCACAGGTGTGGCGTCCATGCCCGATCTGGGCCGCTGGCTGGCTGCCCGGTTCCGGCCGGCCGTCGGCGGCCCGGCCGGATTCCGCCCGCTGGTGCATGCGCTCGCCGTCGACGAGGCCCGGGAGGTCACCGCCCTCCTGGCGGCGGCCGGGTCCGGCGCCCCGGGTACGGTCGCGCCGAACCCGGCGCTGGTGGAGCAGGCGCGCATCGACCGGGTGGGGTGCGGTCTGGCGGAGCTGTCGGACCGTGTCGAGGAGGTGGTGCGGGAGCGGGCCGGGGCGCTTGAAGAGCTCACCCGGCGCCGGCTGGCCGCCGCGTTCGGCGATGTGCGGCTGGTCTGCCGGGACACCGCGGTCACCCGGGGCTGGCCGCTCGGCCCGCTCGACGGCCGCACTCCCCCGCCGGGTGCGCCCCGCGGGGCCGGAGCCGTACCGGCCGCGGGACGGCGGGAGCCGGGACCGCCGGCCGGGACCGGAGCCGGACCGGCCGCGGAACCGCGCGGAGGACACCTCGCACCCGCGAGATCACCGGCCGGGACCGGACACGCGCCAGCCCGGGAACAGCGGAGTGCGGCCCCCGCGCCGGGAGAGCGGGCGGCGGCGACCGGAGACGTACACCCATCGGACGCGCCGGCCCGGCCGGGTCCCGGTCCCGTACCGGGCCGGGAGGAGCGGTGGGACCGCTTCGAGACCTGCGCGGCCGGGCTGCTCGCCACCCGTGCGGGGCGGCGGACGCGGGCGTCCCCGGCCGCCGCGTCCGCGCCGGACCCCGGCACGGCCGCCGCCGGCCCGGCCGGCGAGGACCCGTGCCCCATTCCCGACAGCCGGCCGCGCGGCCGGGAGGAGAGTCCCCGATGATCATCGTGCTCAGTGTGCTGCTGCTGGCGTCCGCGGTGGCGATCGTCCTGCTGGTGCGGAGGGACCGCACCCGGCCGGCGCCCGCCCGGCGGGCCAATCCGTACGGTCCGGCCGCGCACCCGGCCCCGCGGCACATCCCGCCCCCGCCGGTGCCCCGGCCCGTCGCGGGCGACACTGCGGGCACCGACGCCCAGGCGCGCACCATCGCGGCGCTGGAGAGCCGTCTGGCGCAGTGGGAGTCGTCCGTCGAGGAGATCACCGTGGAACGCGACGAGGCGCACCGGCGCGCCGGTGCGTCGGAGCGGCGGGCCGAACAGCTCCGCGGCGACGTGGAGAAGGCGCGGGCGGACATCCGGCGGGCCCAGGGGGAGACCGAGCGGCTGCGCGCCGACGCACAGCTTCTGCGGACCCGGTACGACGAGGCGAAGGCCGAGACGGCGCGCGCCGTGGCGGCGGCCCGGAAGGCGCGCGAGGAGGCGGAGAATCTGCACACCGTCACCTGGTCCGAGGACGAGCAGGAACCGGTGCTCTCCGATCTGGAGGATGTGCGGATGCTCGCGATGGGCGGCAGCATGCTGCCGCCGCTCCCGGAGGCCGATCCCCTGGCCCACGCGGTTCCGCAGCAGTTGCCGCTCAGTCCGGACGCCACCGCGGACAGCACTCTGGACGGGGCCGACATGGGCGCGGTGGTGGTGCGGGCGGCCTCCGTCTGCGGTGACCGGCACCGGCGCAGGCAGCAGCACCGCCGGGACGCGGTACTGCTCCGGATGCCCCTGGGACTGGGTGACGCGACCCTGCTGAGCGCGGTCGCGGCGGGCGCCCCCGATGGCGCGTGGTCGCAGTCGGCGGCGGCGCTCGCCTGCCGGACGCTCTCCGACCAGGTGCAGAACCAGGCCGCTTCGCTGGTGCCGTGGCTGGCCGAGGCCGCCGTGCGGGACATGGCGCCCCCGGGCGAACGGCCCGGCGACGGCGATCCGAAGGCGGGCGACGGCGCGGACTTCGACGCCGATCCCTCCGAGGCGCTGCGGCTGATCACGCGGTGTGTGGGGCGGGCGATGCGGGTGGAGGCGAAGGGCCGGGGATGGCTGCCGGAACCGGGCGCCGATGAGACCGGGACGATGGGGGTGGCGCTGACCGGGCTGCTGTCCCCACTGGGTGACCGTCCGTCACGGACCCATCTGGCCTTCGGTGTCGGTGACGGCATGGTGCTGCGGCTGCGGGACCGGACCTGGTCGACGGTGTTCCCGCTGAGCGATCCCGGCCCGGGCGGAGCGGCCCTGCTGCCGGGAACGGACGCCCTGATGCGGTGGGATCCGATGGTGACCCGGGAGGGGGATCTGCTGGCGGTCTGCACCGGGCCGACGGCGGCCCTGCTGCTGCACGAGGTCACCGGGGAGTGGTACGCCGGGAAGTGGGGTGCCGGGCAGCCCCGGCTGACCTCGTTTCTGCTGCACCTCAACGCCCGTGTCCGGGCGGCCGTGGCGGACCGCAGCCTGATCTGCCTCTGGGACCACTCCTTCGCGACGAACGCGGCCGAGGCGCGCCACGCGCTCCGGTGACCGGCCGGTGCCCCGGGCGCGGGACCGCTACTCCGGATCGGGGAGCCGGTGCCTGCGGCGTACGGCGTCCGCCTCCGGGTAGCGGCCGGCCCGTTCGAGAATCCGCGCGAGATTCTCGGCCGCCGCCAGGAGCTTGCCGCCGTAGGCGCGCGGGAGGGTCCGCGCGCACTGCTCGAAGACGTCCACCGCCTCCCGCGCGAGGGGCACCGCCGTCCGGTGGTCGTCCAGGTCGGCGTGGTATCCGGCGAGGTTCATCAGGGAGATCGCGAGCCGGGGGTTGAAGGCCAGCGGATTGTCCCGGGCGAGCTCCCGGCGGAGCCGGACGGCCCGGCTGCCCGGCGGGATCGCCTTGCCCACCGTGCCGGCCTGGGCCAGCGCGCGGGCGAGTTCGCTGAGCGCGCGGCTCAGTTCGGCGCGCAGCGGGGGCCGCTGCTTCGCCAGGACGTCCAGCAGGCTCACCGCCTCCCTGCCCGCCGCCTCGGCCCGGGCCGGGTCGTCATCGGTGATGTGCAGTTCGCAGAGGAGGGTGAGGGCGGTCGCCAGCCCGGTGCCGTACCGGTCGGGTTTCTCGACGGTGAGGGCACGGAGGATGCCGACGGCCTCGGCCGCCGCGTCGGCGCCGTCCTCCCGGCCGGCCTGGCGGCGGGCTCCGGCGGCATTGAGCAGCGCATAGGCGAGTTCGGCCCGGCCGGGGCCGCCCGGCACCGCGCCGCGGCTCGCCGCCACGGCCTCCTCCGCGGCGGCGGACGCCTCGTCGGTGAGCCGCAGCGCCGTCAGGCATCCCGCGTGGGTGATGAGGGCGCGCACCAGATCGCGGCCGTGGGCGGCCGGGTCGCGCCCGGCGAGGAGCCGCCAGGACTCCACCGCGCCCTGGCTCCAGCGCAGGGCGGTGTCCAGCTCGCCCGCGCGGCTGTGGACCCGTACGAGCTCGTCGGTGCCGCGGGCGAGTTCGGGGCCGGACTCCGCCTGGGCGGCGTCGTGTCCGGCGAGGGGTCCGGCGAGAGCGGCGGCGCCGACATCGAGATCGGCGCTGCGTTCGGCGGGGAGCCGGGAGCGGATGAGGGAGAGCAGTTCCACGTCCCCGGGCAGGAGTTCGGCGAGGGCGGCGATGACACCGCCCCCGGCGGCCACGGCCAGCTCGGGGTGGGCCCGCAGCAGCGGGGCGAGCTGGTCCTCGGCCACATGGGTCCAGTGGCGGGCGGTCTCCACCAGGGTGGTGAGCGCCGGTCGGGTCCATTCGGGCGCCAAGCCGCTCTCGTCGGGGGTGAGCAGCCGGGCCGGCCAGGTGACGGCGGCCGGATAGGAGGGGTAGTGGCGCACCCGGTGCCCGGGGATGGTGAGGGCGAGGAAGTCCTCACCGAGCCGGTCGGGGTAGAGCGGTTCGAGTACGGGCTCGCCCCGGGACGAGCGGCGGGCCGGGGAGTCCGGATGCGGCGGCGGGTAGCACAGCCGGTGGTCGTCGATCAGCACGTCGATCTCACCGGGCGACAGGCCGAGACGCCGGAGCGCCCGCTCGCCCTGGGCGTAGGAGGGCAGTCCGCCGGTGAGGGTGGCGACGAAGACGGCCTTGTCCATGCGGCGGGAATCCAGCGTGTCGTGCGGGCCGTTGACGATGGACCAGTGGGTGCGTTCGCGGGCGAGGAGATAGAGGGAGACGTCCAGGGGGTTGCTCGGGATCTCGTCGCCGGAGAGCTCGGCGAGCACGGCGACGAGCGCGGCCATGTGCACGGTCAGCACCAGCTCGTACGCCGCATGCCCCCAGTCGTGGCGGGGTACCGGCCGTCTGCCGGGGCGGCGGGCGGGCGCGTGGCCGAGGACCTCGGCGAAGCGGTCGCGGGCGACGCCGAATTCCGCCGGGCGCTGCTCGGCCCTGGGCGAGAGGGGCGGGAGGGCGATGGCGGTGCAGTCGATGCCCTCACTGCCGAAGTGCGACCAGATGTGATGCCACCAGGCACCGGTCTGGCGGGCGAGCAGCAGTATGCGTACGGGGACGTTGGCGATGCCCCGGACGAGTTCGAGCAGGGTGGTGAGGGCGTCCGTGTCGTAGCGGTCGGCGTAGTCGACGACGACCAGCATGCCGCGCGCGCCGCTCAGCTCCGCCGGGGTGGGACCGGTGAAGACACCGCTCGCGTCGGTTCTGCGGAGGGCGGGGGCGGACCAGACACCCCAGCCGCGTTCCATCGAGCGGCGGGCCACCTCGTCGGCGAAGCGGGTCTTGCCCTGCCCGCCGCCCCCGTGGATGAGCTGAATGCGGATCGCGCCGCCGGTCAGGCGCCAGGTGTGGAAGGCGTCCATCTCCGCCTCCCGCCGGCGGAAGGGGACCACTCCGTTGCCCGCCTTGAGGAGCCGGCTGGGCTGGGTCCGCGCGTCCACCCAGGTGAGGAGCTCGGGGACGGCGGGCCAGGGGGTGAGCCGGTAGGGGGTGCCGGTGACGAGGACGATGTCCTGTCCGGCGATGTGCACGGTCGCGTGGTCGCGGGCCGAGACGGCTCCGACCGACACGGAGGAGTGCGCGCCGGGCGGGCGCCCGGCCCCGGCGGCGGAATCCGGTCCCCCGCTCACCCCCGGTGGTTCTCCGTCACATCGCCGCCCGCGACGACGGACCGTCCCTCGTCCCGCACCGTGACGCTGTGCACCGTGACATGGGTGATGCGGTTGATGATCTGCTCCCGCTGCCGCTCCTCGGGGATCCGGGGCGCGAGCTCGTCGCGGACCAGGGCGATCACGGCTTCCCGGGCCTCGGGGTGGTCGCGGAGCAGCATCCGGAAGTTGTTCTGCCAGTCCTCGGCCAACTGCTCCCGGCGGAGGGCGACCCGGTCATCGGCCGGGGTGTCCGCGGCGGCGGCCTCGATGGCCCGGGCGTCCTCGTCGAGGGCGAGCGCGATGCTCTCGGTCCGCCCCTGCGGAGTGAAGCGCTGCCAGAGACCTATCACCGCCTGGCGGGCCTCGGCCCATGCCTCGGCGGTGATCGCGGACACCACGGCGGTTCCCGCTGCCAACAGCAAAGGATCCACATCTGCCCCCTGTGACCTTGGCGCGTGGCTGAAACTGTAGCCCGTTTCCATCGCTGAAATCCGGTATGCCGGAAGATTGGTGACCCTGGGGCGAAAGGGGCCGGTGATGCCGTGCCGGCGGAGCCTCACCGCGCTCACCAGCGCGTCGAACAGGGGGTGTTCGAGCTGTGGGCGACCGGCCGGCGGTGCGCCGGTCCGGCCCCGGGCGAGGGGGCGGACCGGCGCACCCGGCCGGGCCGTCTCGCACGGATCGGGCTGGACCGGGGAGCGGGGGCGCCACCCGGGCCGCCGGGCCCGGGTGGCCTGCGTGCCGGGCACGCGAGCCCGGCAAGATCCGTGAGAGACGGCCTAGAAGGCGGTCCAGGTGAAGGCGACCTTGTCGCCGGCGTTCAGCTTGAACTGGCAGCCGCCGACCGGGGTGGAGACACCGTTCACGGAGATGTTCCAGTACGCGGAGGGGCCGCCGCTGACACCCTTGACGCTCTCGACGAAGTAGTCGTCGAAGGAGGGGTACCAGGTGCCGTCCCAGGTGAAGTGTCTCTTCCGCGCGGCGTCGTCGAGCGCCGCGGTCGGCGTGGGCACGGGGGTGGCGTACTGCCCGCCATTGGTGCCGTCACACTTGTGGGTGCCGCCCGTCGCGGGGGTCACGTCGTGGCCCTTGGTGCGGATGCTCCCCTTGAAGAGCCTGCCCTCGGGGCCCTGCACGGTGAGGGTGACCCTGACGGGCTTGTTGGTGTCGACGGTCCCGGTGGTGGCGACGGCGGGGGTCGCGGTGAGGGTGAGGCCGAGTACTGCGGCGGATATCACGGCACGGCGGGCGAGTGTCTGGCGCACGGTGGGGCCTTTCGGGCAGGGGGTCCGCCGCACGACCCCACACGACCCGGGATCCGTCCGGTTCCGGTCCGCCGGTGGGCGGGCCGGGCACCGGGGTGCCGGTGGATCGGGGGCTCCGCGCTGCAGACCGTGACAGTGGGAAGCGACGCGCGCGGCACACCGGGCGGTCCGGCTCGCAGCGCGGGAGCGCTGCTCACGGTTGCAGGTCAGCGCCGGATTCCCACCGGCTTTCCCCGACGTGTGCGCATGAAATTGTCCACCCCGGTACGGACCGGAGCAGACGCATCGTAGCCCGAACATCGCGGTGTACCAGGGGATTTGGCGTACTTCGCCGCGGCGGACGGCGGCCGGGCCGGGAAGCGGGAGCACGGCAGGGCGGCGGAACGCGGCGGAACCGGGAGTGCGACAGGGGCGCAACGCGGCGGAACCGGGCGCCGTCAGGGCACCCGGTTCCGGTTCACTTCACTCTCCCGCACTCGGCTCGGCCCGGCGGGCAAGGCCGGTCAGCCCTCGGTCCAGCCGTGGCGCTTGCCGAACTGCACCATCTCATTGCGGATCCGCAGAATCTGATCCCCGGTCAGCGAGGGCACGGCCGCGAGAAGGAGCTCGGTCACATCCCGCGAGAATTCACTGACACTGAGCACATCGCACATGGGATCCTCGCCGTCCAGATGCCTGGCCGCGGCCGGCACCGCGGGAGCGGCGCCCACGGCCCCCTTCGCGAGCCGGACGGACGACGCCTTCAGACCGCGGTCACCCATCTCGATCTCGAATTCGACCGCGACACCCGAATGCACCTGCGACTCGGGCATCAGCATGTCGTTCACATGAAGGAATACATCCTCCCCGCCGTGATCGGGAGCGATGAATCCATAACCCCGTACACCGTCGAAACGCACCACACGACCAGCTACCACGACAACCCCCAACAAGCATCGGGCCCCGTGCCCGATGAACCATTGCCCGATGATAGCGGGGCGGCATCCCGACCGCGATATGCGGAGCCCCGGCGCACGGGCGCGAGAGGGCCCTCGGCGGCACCGCCGCCCGCCGGGACGCCCGTGCCGGACTTCGTCGCCCGGCAGGGCGGCGGCGGGCCGGTGGGGCGGCTCACAGGGGGCGTACGGGGGTCTCCGCGAGCCCCGGCCGGGCCGCCGCCCGCCCGCCCCGGCGTCCGGCGGAACACGTGCGGCGCACCGGGAAGACGCCGACGGGTACGGCTGATTCGCCCGTTTCCCCCGCCGGAATGCATGACCGCGAAAGCGATCCGGCCGGACGGGAGGACAGCGGGCGGGAAAGCCGGATTCCGCCCCGCATCGGGCGATGAATCCGGTGCAGCCATATTCGGCATTCCGGCCCTTACGAGCCGGAGCTCATCATCCTCTTTCAGTACCGCGTCAATACCGGGTCACCGATGAGACGGCAAGGGACGGTACTCGGCAGAGGCGGCCATTGCCGCAAACGCGGACAGGACGCCTCGGCGAGACGTCCTGTCGGGGGCTCTCCCCGGCGGGTGCCGGAGAGAGCCGTACGGCATCGGGCCCCGGCCGGGGCCCCGGTGGATCAGGCGCTGCGGCGGACCCGCGCGGCCTTGCGGGCCTCGGCGGTCTGGCGCGACTCCGCCGTGCGGCGGGAGGTGCCGGCGGCGCGGCCGGGCTGGCCCGGGCGGGTGCCCCGGCCGCGGAACGGCGCTCCGCCGCGCTGCTTGGGCCGCTGGACCACGGGCGCGCTGACGGTCACCGGTACACCGGAGGGGGCCTGCGCGCCGGTGATACGGCTCAGTTCGGCCTCGCCCGAGCGGACCTGGGTGGTCTGGGGGGCGATACCGGCGTCCGACATCAGCCGGTTCATCTCGCGGCGCTGCTCGGGCAGGACGAGGGTGACGACCAGTCCGGACTCACCGGCCCTGGCGGTACGGCCGCCGCGGTGCAGATAGTCCTTGTGGTCGGCCGGCGGGTCGACATTGACGACGAGGTCGAGATTGTCGACATGGATACCGCGCGCGGCGACATTGGTCGCCACCAGCACGGTCACATGACCCGTCTTGAACTGGTCGAGCGTGCGGGTGCGCTGGGACTGCGACTTGCCGCCGTGCAGGCCGGCCGCCCGCACACCGCTGCTCAGCAGGTGCTTGGTGAGCCGGTCGACCGCGCGCTTGGTGTCCAGGAACATGATCACCCGGCCGTCGCGGGCCGCGATCTCGGTGGTCGTGGCGAACTTGTCGGCCGCCTGCACATGGAGGACGTGGTGCTCCATCGTGGTGACCGCGCCCGCGGACGGGTCGACGGAGTGCACGACCGGGTCGTGGAGGTAACGGCGCACCAGCAGGTCGACATTGCGGTCGAGGGTGGCCGAGAACAGCATCCGCTGCCCGTCGTGGCGCACCTGGTCGAGCAGCTGGGTGACCTGCGGCATGAAGCCCATGTCGGCCATCTGGTCGGCCTCGTCGAGCACGGTGATGCGCACCCGGTCCAGGCGGCAGTCCTTGCGCTCGATCAGGTCCTTGAGGCGGCCGGGCGTCGCGACGACGATCTCCGCGCCGTCGCGCAGGGCACCGGCCTGGCGGCCGATGGAGAGTCCGCCGACCACGGTCGCCATGCGCAGCCGCAGCGCCTTGGCGTAGGGGGTGAGCGCGTCGGTGACCTGCTGGGCCAGCTCACGGGTGGGGACCAGCACCAGACCCAGCGGCTGCCGGGACTCGGCGCGCTCGCCCGCCAGCCGGGCGAGCAGCGCCAGGCCGAAGGCGAGGGTCTTGCCCGATCCGGTGCGTCCGCGGCCGAGCACATCGCGGCCCGCGAGCGAGTTCGGCAGGGTGGCGCCCTGGATGGGGAAGGGCTCGGTCACCCCGAGGCCGGTGAGCGTCTTCAGCAGCTCCTCCGGCAGCTCCAGCTCGCTGAAGGCGGCGACCGGCGGAAGCGCGGGGGTGATGGTGTCCGGTACGGCGAACTCGCCCTGGAGCGCGGCGGGGCGTCGCCCCTGGCCGCCGGAACGGTTGTTCTGACCGCCGGAGCGGCCGCCCTGGCCGCCGGAACGGCCACCGCTCCGGTTCTGCGTCCCGCGGCCGGAAGCGGCGGGGCCGCCCCTGCGGGAATTGGCGGAGCGGTCGTTGGTACGGGGGGTGCGGTTCATGTAAAACCTTCCTCGACAGGGCACGTATCGAGGAATTCCCGGCGGTGAAAAGCCGAATGAATTGCAGGAACGAGCCGTTTGCATAACTGGTGACAACCGGCCGCGTCGGCGTGCTGCGCAGCGCCGCCCGGCAATGAGCTGCCGGGGATCCACCGGAATGGGCAAGAGCTGCCCGGATTCATGGGGACGGGGGCGGACCGACCAGTATCCGCCTGCTTCATGGGAGGCCGGGCCGCCGCGAAGGCGGCCCGGCACACCCGTGTCACCCGGTGTCCCGGGCGACGCGGGGCCCGCGCCATGGCCGGCGGGAACCGTGCGGACACGGCACCGCGCGAACGGCCTCGGGCCGGCCCCGCTCACACAGCAACGGACCGGGGCCCGCACCCTTGGGTGCGGGCCCCGGTCACGTCATACGCGCTTCAAGCGTCAGGCGGGAACGATGTTCTCGGCCTGCGGGCCCTTCTGGCCCTGCGTGACGTCGAAGTTCACCTTCTGGCCCTCCTGGAGCTCACGGAAGCCCTGGGTGGCGATGTTGGAGTAGTGGGCGAACACGTCCGGGCCGCCACCCTCCTGCTCGATGAAGCCGAAGCCCTTTTCAGCGTTGAACCACTTCACGGTGCCAGTAGCCATGTCAAAATCTCCTTCTGGGGCAGAGCTCGCGGTCCGCAACTTGCGATCCGCGGCGTCGCCGTGATGATTGCCCCATCCGGAAAAGAACCGGAAATACAAAAGTGCCCGACGGATGGCGAACCATCCAAGGCACTTGAAGTCTTTGGGAACCACAACTGCAACTCATACACAGTAGCACGATGTGCGAGTGAAGGGACAGCACCGGCCCCTTTCCGGGGTGCCGAAACCATCCGCACTCGCCGCGTACCAAGGAATTTACCGGCCGGGCGCGCCGGGTTCACTTCGGCGGCTTCCCCTGTTTCCCCCCGGTGTTTCCGGGCGCCCGGCGCGCCCCGGCACTCCCGGGCGCCGCTTTCCGGCCGGCGCGGAGGCCCGCCCGCCGGTGATCCGGCGGAGCGGCATCCGCCTCCGCACCCCCTCCGTACGGAACCGGTCACCGCCGGTCACCGGGGGCGGCCGGCCCGGCCGTGTCGCGCGAGCAACGGAAAAGCTGAGGCTCACCACCGGAAGAAAGCGCTTTTCGGCCTCCGCCCGGCCCCGGAGGATGGCCGGTGAGTCCGTCCACGGGAGGAACCATGTCACCGGTCACCGAGCCCATCGATCCGGAGCTGCTGCCGCTCACCGCCCGGGAGGGCCCGGAGGGTCTGTCGGTGGGCGGGGTCGCGCTCACCGAACTCGCCGAGCGGTTCGGCACCCCCCTCTTCGTGTACGACGAGGAGCATCTGCGGCAGCGCTGCCGCGAGGCGGTCGCCGCGTTCGGCCGGGACCGGGTCGCGTACGCCTCCAAGGCGTTTCTCTGCACGGCGATGGCCCGCCTCGCCCATGAGGAGGGCGTACTGCTCGATGTCGCCTCCGGGGGCGAGTTGCGGGTGGCGCTCTCGGCGGGGGTTCCCGCCGGCCGGATCGTGCTGCACGGCAACAACAAGGACGAGGCGGAGCTGCGCACCGCCGCCCGCGCCGGGGTGCGTCATGTGGTGGTCGACAGCTTCGACGAGATGGACCGGATCGAGCGTCTGCACGGGACCGAGGCGCTGCCCCCGGTACGGGTGCTGCTGCGGGTCGCGCCCGGTGTCGCCGCCGGTGCCCACGAGTCCATCAGGACCGGCGGACACGATTCGAAGTTCGGTTTCGGCCTGGCCGACGGGGTCGCCCTGGTGGCGGTCGGGCGGGCGGCGAAGTCGCCCGCGATGATCCTCGAAGGCGTACACGCCCATGTGGGCTCCCAGGTGCTGGACGCGGCCGAGCTGGCCGCGGGCGCCGCGGCCATCGCACGGTTCGCGGTGGACACGGGCGTACGCGAACTCACCGTCGGCGGCGGACTCGGCGTGGCGTACGAGGCCGGCCGGCGGCCCGCGTCCTTCGCCGAGTGGGCGGACGCGGTACGGGAGGCGGCGCGCGGCGCGGGCTGGACGGGGCCGCTCTCCGTCGAACCGGGCCGCTCCATCGCCGCCCGCGCCGGTCTGACCCTGTACCGGGTCGGCACCGTCAAGCGCATCGAGGGTGTGCGGACCTATGTGAGCGTGGACGGCGGGATGAGCGACAACCCGCGTCCCGCGCTCTATTCCAGCCGGTACGAGGCGTTTCTCCCGCGCAGCCCCCGGGCGCCGCGCCCGCTGCGGGCCCGGCTGGTCGGCAAGCACTGCGAGAGCGGCGACGTGATCATCGACAATGCGGCGCTCCCCGCCGACATCGGCGTCCAGGATCTGCTGGCCACCCCGGTGACCGGCGCGTACGGCCATGCCATGGCCTCCAACTACAACAAGCTCCCGCGCCCGGCGGTGGTCTTCGTCCGGGACGGCCGGGCCCGTCTGGTGGTGCGCCGGGAGACCGAGAACGATCTGCTCCGGCTGGATGTGGGCGGCCCCGCCGACGACCTCGGCGCCGTCGCCGGTGAGCTCGTCGCGGCGCGGGAGTAGGGAGTGTTCCGGGGCGGACCGGCCGGACGGATTAGCCTGAGGCGATGCTGAACAGTGCCCGTCTGCTCGTGCTGCTGGAGATCGCCCGCAGCGGCACCATCGTGGGTGCCGCCCAGGCGCTCCATCTGAGCCCGTCGGCGATCTCGCACCAGCTCGCACGGCTGGAGCAGGAGCTCGGGGTGGCGCTGGTGGAGCGGGCGCCGCAGAGTCTGCGGCTGACCGCCGCCGGGCGGCGGCTGGCCGAGCATGCCCAGGCCATCGCGGATCTGATGGCCGTGGCCCAGGACGATCTGCGCGGGCACTCGGCCGGTGAGGCGGGGCTGCTGCGGCTCGGTTTCTTCGCCTCCTCCGGGCTGGAGCTGCTGCCCCGGGCGCTGTCCGTCTTCGCGGCGAACCGTCCGCAGGTGGAGCTGGAACTGATCCTGGGCCAGCCGCACGAGCTGGTGCCGGATCTGGAGGGGGGCAGGCTGGACGCCGCCGTGGTGTTCGAGCACCCGCTGGATCCCTGGTGCCGCCGGGCGACGGTGGATGTGGAGATGTTCTTCGACGAGCCCCAGCTGATCGTGGTGCCGCTGCGGCACCGTCTCGGGCGGCGCTCCGTGGTGCGGCTGGCCGCGCTGGAGGGCGAGACCTGGATCGGCACCCGGGGCGGTGACACCGGTGAGCCGGTGCTGGAGCGGGCCTGTGCGGCCGAGGGCTTTCTGCCCCGGGTGCGCTGCCGCAGCGACCACTACCAGGTGACGATCAATCTGGCGCGGGCGGGCATGGGCATCGCCCTCGTTCCGGCGCTGGGTCTGGGCGACACCGCCGGGGTGCACGTCTGCCGGCTGGACCATCCGCAGCTGCACCGCCGGATCGGGGTGGCCACCCGGGCGACCAATCGCAACCCGCTGCTGCGGGCCTTTCTCGCGGAGCTGCGGGCGGCGGCGGGCGAGGTCGGCTCGCTGCTGGAGACGCAGTGGTCCTGAGCGGCCGTGCGCGTGCTTCCCCCGCGGCACGGCCGGAGCCGGTCACCCC
Organism: Streptomyces sp. CAU 1734; assembly: GCF_039888735.1. Taxonomy (NCBI): domain Bacteria; kingdom Bacillati; phylum Actinomycetota; class Actinomycetes; order Kitasatosporales; family Streptomycetaceae; genus Streptomyces; species Streptomyces sp. CAU 1734. The sequence goes on along the minus strand of NZ_JBDQQP010000021.1, from coordinate 21,717 downwards.
TCCCGGGTGACCGGCTCCGCGCGTGCGCGGCCGTGTCGGTGCGGCCGGTGCTCACCCGGCGATCGTGTCCCGTACGGCCGCCTCCGCGCGCACACCGCCGTGTCCGTACGGCCCCGGTGCTCACCCCGGCGGGGTCCGTCCCGGCCCGGCGCAGGAGGCGAGGGTGCGGCCGATGTCGCGGATGGCGTGGACGGCGGCCCGTTCGGTGCTGGGGCCGAGGGCGGTGTCCCAGTGCGCGATCACCGCGTACGCCAGCCGGCGCGCCCCGACGACGACACCCGCGTCGGCGCGGACGCCGGGGTCGGTGCCGGTCTTGTTGGCCACCAGCAGGGTGCCGGGGAGCGGGGCGGGGAAGCCGGGGGCGTACGGGTCATGGCTGATGTTGGCGGGGACCAGACCGTGATCGGTGTTGCCGCGCATCCAGTCCAGGAGGCGGGCGGAGGCCGCGGGTGAGGTCATGGTCCCGCGTACCGCGTGGGCGGTCAGGAGTGCCAGGTCGCGGGCGGTGCCGGTGGCGAAGACGGGCGGCACGCCGGGGCCGCGGTGGTCGCGGACCCGGTCGTGCAGGGTGAGTCGGGTGAGGCCGAGCCGTTCGGCGAGCCGCGCGGTGGACTCCCGGCCCACCAGCCGGAGCAGGGCATTGGTGGCGGTGTTGTCGCTGACGGCCGCGGTGAGCCGGCACAGGTCCTCCACCGTCCAGCCGGGCCGGCTGAGCCGGTCCAGCAGTCCGGTGCCGCCGGCCCGGTCCCCGGTGAGGACGGCGACGGGCTGTTCGGGGGCGAGTTCACCGGTGTCGAGCCGGCGGGCGACCTCGGCGAGCAGCAGGAGTTTCGCGGCGGAGGCGACCGGGAGGACGGTGTCCTGGTCGGTGCCCGCGCTCTCCCCGCTCTCCACATCGACCGCCCAGACGGCGAGGACCAGCGGCAGCGCGGCCGAACGGCGGGCCGCCGCGGTCAGCCTGGCCAGGCTCATCGGACCCTCACCACCTCTCCGGCGCGGACCGGGGTGGGCCGCCCGTCGCGTACCGCGGTCCGGCCCGCCACGATCACGGCGGTGACGCCCTCCGGGGGCAGCAGCGGCCGGTCGAAGGTGGCGGCGTCCAGCACGGTGGCCGGGTCGAGGACGACGAGATCAGCGCGGGCTCCGTCGCGGACGGTTCCGCGCCCGGTGAGCCCGAACCGGCGGGCGGGCATACCGGTCATCTTGTGCACGGCACTCTCCAGGGACAGCAGGCGCTCCTCGCGCCCATAGTGCCCGAGCACCCGCGCGAAGGTGCCCGCCCAGCGGGGGTGCGGGCGGCCCGGTTTGGGCACCCCGTCCGATCCGATCATGGAGAGCGGGCTGGTGAGCACCCGGCGGACATCGTCCTCGCGCATGGAGTGGCTGATGATGGTCACCTCGCCCTGTTCGGCCAGGAGCAGATCACAGACGTACTCCACCGGGTCGGTCCCCGCGCCGGCGGCGAGTTCGGCGATGCTGCGGCCCTCCGCCCCGGGCCGGGTGCGGGCGGCGGCGACGGTGATGAGGTCCCAGCCGCCGTTGCCGACGGTGTTCTCCCAGCCGGGCACACCGCCGGCGATGTCCCTGCGGATCCGGTCGCGCACCTCGCTCCGGTCCAGCCCGGCCAGCAGCGCGGCGACTCCGCCGTCATTGGTCCAGGGCGGCAGCATGGCGTGCAGGACCGTGCTGCCCGCGGTGTACGGGTAGACGTCGCAGAGCACGTCCACTCCTTCCGCGCGGGCCCTCTCCAGCCGGGGCAGGGTGCGCAGGGTGGCTCCCCAGGCATGCCGGCCGGCGGTCTTGTGATGGGAGATCTGGAGGGGCGCCCCGGAGCGCGCCGCGATCTCCAGGGCTTCCTCGATCGCGGTCTCCACCTGGGACATCTCATCCCGCAGATGGGTCACATAGGGCTTGTTGTGCCGGGCGGCGACGCGGGCGAGCGCGACGATCTCCCCGGTGTCGGCATAGGCGCCGGGCGGGTAGATCAGCCCGGTGGAGAAACCGGCCGCGCCCTCGGTGAGGGCTTGGTCGAGGAGGGCGCACATGGTGCGCAGTTCGGCGGGCCGGGGCGGGCGGGCGGCGAAGCCCATGACCCCGGCGCGCAGGGTGCCGTGGCCGACGAGCGAGGCGATGTGGGTCCGGCGCAGGGCCGGGAGCTGCGCGGCGGCGAAGGCGCCGAAGCCGGCGGCGGGCCGGACGGGTCCGAGCCCGAAGACCACACGGAGCTGGTCGGCGAGTTCGGGGAGCCGTTCGGGGAGGGCGGGGAAGAGGCTGGTGCCGCAGTTTCCGGAGATCTCGGTGGTGACGCCCTGGAGCAGGGGTGCCAGGCGCAGTTCCTCGAGGGCGTCGTCCGGGGTGGTGGCCAGGGCGTCGGAGTGGGTGTGCACATCGATGAATCCGGGGGTGACGATCTGCCCGCCTGCGTCGATGACCTCGGCGGCGTCGCGGCACCGGCCGGGCGGGTGGAGGGTGATCCGCCCGTCGGTGACGGCGACGTCCGCCGCCCGGCCGGGGGCGCCGGTTCCGTCGACGACCGTGCCGCCGCGCAGCAGCAGGCCGGGGGAGCCTCCCATCACAGCACCGTCGAGAGGAAGGCCCGCGTGCGGTCGTGGCGCGGGGCGGTGAAGAGGTCGTCCGGGTGTCCGGATTCGACGACGGCGCCCTGGTCCATGAAGAGGACCCGGTCGGCCACCTCCCGGGCGAAGCCCATCTCATGGGTGACCACGATCATGGTCATTCCGCTGCGGGCGAGGTCGCGCATGACGCCGAGGACCTCGCCGACGAGTTCGGGGTCGAGCGCCGAGGTGGGTTCGTCGAAGAGCATCAGGGTGGGTTCCATGGCGAGGGCGCGGGCGATGGCCACGCGCTGCTGCTGTCCGCCGGAGAGCTGGGCGGGGTAGTGGTCGGCGCGGTCGGCGAGTCCGACCCGGTCGAGGAGTTCGCGGGCCTGTTCGGCGGCGAGGGCGCGGGACCGTCGTTTGACGGCGAGCGGGCCCTCCATCACGTTCTGGACGGCGGTGCGGTGCGGGAAGAGGTGGAAGCGCTGGAAGACCATGCCGATGCGTTCCCGCTGCCGCCGGATGTCGCGGGGGCGGCGTTCGCGCAGCAGCCGGCCGGCGGGGCCGTGGTGTTCCCAGCCGACGAGTTCGCCCTCGATCCAGACGCGTCCGGCGTCGATCCGTTCCAGATGGTTGAAGCAGCGCAGCAGGGTGGATTTGCCGGATCCGGAGGGGCCGATGACGCAGAGCACCTCGCCGGTGCGGACCTCCAGGTCGATACCGGTCAGGACCTCGGTGTCGCCGAATCGTTTCCGTATGCCGCGGGCGCGGAGGACGACGCCGTCCGCGGGCGCCGTGTCCTCGGCGGGGGTGCCGGCGGGGGTGGTGGGGGTGTTCACGCGGTGGCTCCCTTTCCGGTGCGTCCGGGCACCAGGTTGGCCAGGACTCTGCGGCGGACGGGCCGGCCGCCGGGGCTGTACCGGCGTTCGATGAAGTGCTGGGCGACGCTGGCGACCGTGGTGAGCACCAGGTACCAGATGGAGGCGACCATCAGCAGGGCGATGACCTCGAAGTTGGCGAGGTAGAGATGCTGGGAGACGGTCATCAGATCGGCTCCGGCGATGACCGAGACGAGCGAGGTGGTCTTGAGCATCGAGATGAACTGGTTGCCGAACGGCGGGATGATCACCCGCATCGCCTGCGGCAGGATGACCCGGGAGAGGATCTGCCGGTTCGACATCCCGATGGAGGCACCCGCCTCGCGCTGGCCGGGATCCACGCTCTGGATTCCGGCGCGCACGATCTCGGCCATGTAGGCGCCCTCGTTGATGGAGAGGCCCAGCAGTGCGGCGACGAATCCGGTGATGACCGCGTTGGTCTGCCACTCGACGAGTTTCGGCCCGTCGAAGGGGACGCCGATGCTGATCACCGGGAAGAGCAGGGCGAGGTTGAACCAGAAGATGAGCTGGACCAGCAGGGGGGTGCCCCGGAAGAACCAGGTGTAGGCGCCGGCGATGACGCGCAGCACCGGGTTCTCGGAGAGCTGCATCACCGCGATGAGGACACCGATGGCGATACCGGTGATCATCGAGACGAGGGTGAGCTGGACGGTCACCCAGAGGCCGCGCAGGATCACCGCGTCGAACTGGTACCGGGCGACGATGTCCCAGTGGAGGTTGGGGTTGACGATGACGGTCCAGGTCAGCCAGCCGGTGAACAGGAGAGCGCCGGCGACGGCGAACCAGCGCGCGGGCCGGGGCCTGCGGGTCACCCGCAGGGCGAGGTCGTCGTCCCCTCCCGGCCCGGTGCTCTCCTTGTGGAGCGGGGGCCCCGGCCGGCCGGGGGTCGTGTCGGTGTTCATCGCCCGCCTCACTGGCCGTCGTTGACGGTGGCTCTGGGCACCGCACTGCCGCCGACACCCCAGGTGTCGAGGATCTTCTTGTAGCCGCCGTCGTCGATGAGGCCCTGGAGGGCCTTCTGGACGGCGTCGCGGAGTCCGCTCTGGTTCTTCGCCACGGCGATGCCCCAGGGCGCGGTGCCGTACTGGGTGGGCAGGACCCGGTAGGCCGTGTTCTTCTTGGCGAACATCTGGGCGACGGGATAGTCGACGATGGTGGCGACGGCTCGCCCGCTGCCGAGCTGGAGCAGGCCGGTGGGGGCGTCCTCGCTCTGCGAGATGCGCATCTTCTCCGTGCATTTGGCGTTCTGCTCCTCGCCGATGGCGAGGTTGGAGCTGCCCTTGGCGAGGACCACGGCCTTTCCGCAGAGGTCCGCCAGGGTCTTGATCCCCTGGGGGTTCTTCTTCTCCGTCATGATCACGCCGCCGGTGCGGAAGTAGTCGACGAAGTCGACGGCCTGCCGGCGCTGGGGGCTGTCGGTCATGGACGACATCACCAGGTCGAAGCGGCCCGATTTCAGTCCGGGGATCAGTCCGTCGAATGCCGCGTTGGTGAGTTCGAGTTCGAGCCCGAGTTCGCCGGCGATGGCCTCGGCCAGATCGGGGTCGACACCGGTCAGTTCGGTGGTGCCGGGCTTGTACATCTCCATCGGCGGGTACCCGACGGCGGTGGCGACCCGGAGCACACCGCTCTTCTTGTACTGGGCCGGCAGCAGCTCGGCGGCGGTCCCGGATCCTCCCCCGGCGGCGGGCTCGCCGCCGGAGCCCGGTCCGGCCTTGTCGGAGCGGCCACAGGCGGTGGCCCCGAGAGCGACGGCCGCCAGCAGGACAGTGGCGGTCAGACGTCTGAGGTTTGTCATCGTTTCTCCCTCATGCGGTGACGGTGCGCCGATGCTGGCAGCCCGATTGCCGTGAATGGAAGATGATGAAGCTATTCATGCCTGAGCATCACTTTTGGTACCGCTTCGCCCTGCGGCGCCGATTCACGCGCGGCCGTGCGCGATAAAGGGATATTGGTCCAGACCTTTACGGAAGTGGATACGAACTTATAACGTGTCATCCGATGCAAGCGCATGCCGCCGTTTCATCAACCCCCCACAAGGAGTTACACGTTGACAGGCATTCTGTCGGCGTCCATCACGCCGCACATGAGGGCACACAAGCCTCCGGAGCGCTCCGGAGTGACGCGCCCGCCTCAGCCCCACTCCCCCGACGACGACTCCGGACCAGGGACCGGGTCTCCGCGACCACCGTTCGCACACCTCACGCCCCGTAACCGGCGAACCCCCACCTCGCCGGTGCCGAGCGCGAGCCCGAACGGCCCGTCCGCCGGGACCGGTCACGCCGGCCTGCCACCGATCCGAGTGGATCACGCCGCGATTCCCGCGTACCCGCCGGCAGTCCGGACCGGCGCCGACGGCATGAGACCCGCGCGGACCACCGCGTACCCACCCCAGCGGCGTACGGGCCGCCACTGACCACCGCGCCGCCGGATGCCGCCGGGCACCCGGCGGTGTCGACCACGCCCGGGTAACGGCACACCGTCCGAGGGGCGGCCGGAACACCTCACCGTCCACGGGGGACGGCACGGGGCCGGCGGACATCAACTCACCGCCGGGACACGACACTTCGGCCACCGCTCCGGGCGGCGACCGCCCGACCCGGCACTTTCCGTACCGCACCGTGACGCGGCCTCCACCGCGCCGCGGTGTCCCCTCATCGACACCCTGGGGACCCGCGCTCGACCGGCGCGGCAGGGCGTGCGACAGCGATCCCCGCGACTCGATCCGGAGACGTCCCCTCCCCGGGCGCCGTCCCGCGGCCCATCGATCGAGACGGAAACGAACGGCTCCCGCCCGTGCCGAGCGCGCGGCGGGCCGCCCGCGGGGACCCACGTCATCAGGAAGGACTCCACCATGACGGGTCACATCGGAGGACGGACCGGCACCACCACGCGGGAGAGCGTCACCGAGCACCCCCTCCACATGGACCGGCCGGGGAGGCTCCCGCGGAGCCGGGCCGTCCTCAGCACCGCACTGGGTCACTACCGCCCGCACAGCACCACCGTGATCAGAGTCTCCGTCGGTCTCATCTTCATCTGGTTCGGGGCGATGAAGTTCGTGCCGAGCGCCAGCCCGGCGGAGGATGTCGCCACCAGAACCATGGACATCCTCTGCTTCGGCCTGGTCCCGATGGAGGCCACCCGCCCGCTGCTGGCCCTCTTCGAGACCACCATCGGCGTGGGCCTGCTGACCGGGATCCTGCTCCGCCCGGTGCTCGTCGCCTTCTTCCTCCACATGGCCGGGACCTTCTCAGCCCTGCTCTTCCTCCCCGGGGAGATGTGGGACGGGCAGCTGGCCACTCCCACCCTGGAGGGCCAGTACGTGATCAAGAACGTGGTGCTGATCGCCGCCTGCCTGGCCGTGGCGGCCGATGAACGCCTCGCCCGCCCCGCCCGGACCGCCGAACGCACGGCCCGCGCCGCGCGCCACCGCAGGGCCGCCGGATAGCGACCGCATCACCAGGGGCCGGGATCGCCGATGACGCCCGGACTCACGCACGGGGGCGGCCCCCGCGACACGTTGTCGCGGGGGCCGCGCCGTTTCGCCGGTGCCGCGGGGCGGGAATCCGGCGGTTCATCCCTTCCCGGCGGTTCACCCCTTCCCTGCGGTGATGTCACACCGCCCGTCGGTGCAGGACCGCTTCAGCCGCCCCATCGACACCGTCCGCACCAGCCCGATCGTCCAGCACATCGGACAGCCCCGCAGCGCCAGCAGCCCCAGCGGTGCCAGGAGCAGGCTCCAGACGCCGACCGCGGGCAACAGCAGCACCGACCCCGCCAGGGCGCCGAAACCCGCCGCCCCGCGCACCAGATGGCGCGGGACCGAGGTGCTCGCGAAGGCGGGAGGAGGGCCGGCCATCAGTGCTCTCCCCCGGTACGCAGACCGGCCCGCAGGGTCGCGCGGGCCCGGTGCAGGCGGGACTTCATCGCGGCCGGGGTCAGGCCGAGGGCGGCGGCCGTCGCGCGGCCGCTGCGGCCCTGGATGTCGCGCATGATCAGTACCTGGCGCTGGTCGGCGGGGAGCGCGAGGATCGCGTTCACCACCCAGTCCGCCTCCAGGCGTTCCAGTACCTCCTCCTCGGCCGAGGGGCCCTCGCGCGGCGGGGCGGCGGACTCCTCCGGGCGGCGCAACTGCTTCACCCGGCGCAGGCATTCATTGCGGACGATCCGGAACATCCAGGAGGACAGCGCGCCGGCCGCCCGCAGCATCCCGATCTTCCGGTAGAGGATGATCAGCGCCTCCTGCGCCGCGTCCTCCGCGTCCTCGGGTGAGGCGCACAGCGAGTGGGCGAAGCGGCGCACATGCGGATGGGAGCCGGAGACCAGCGCCGCCGTCGCCTCGGGGTCGCCGCCCTGGGCGGCCATGACCAGCTGTTCGCCGGGCCAGGTCGGGTCAGCCACGGGAGCGCGCCCGGCGGCGGAGCACGAGGACCGTGCAGAGGCAGATGAGTACAGCCGCGGTTGTGACGGCAGCGACGAGCATGAGGACCTCCGTGTTCACCGCCCACCATGGTGTGGGCACATGTATGAGAGGCACGAGGGGCGCCGGAGGATTCACCCGGCTTCCGGGCGGCGTGGTTCGACCGCCGGACGGGCCGTACCTGGGCGGGGCCGGGCGCACCCCGGCCAGTAAAGTTCCGGTTGCACGGGCCGTCGAGGCCGGTGTGCCCCGACGCGTCCGGCGTCGGCCGTCCCAGAGCAAGGAACCCGGCCGTGACTTCCGTACCACCAGCCCCATCCGCGTCCGCCCCGGGGATCGTGACCGCGGTCGGGATCGGGGCCGACGGGTGGGCGGGGCTGCCGGAGACCTCGCGGGCGGCGCTGGCCGGGGCCGAGGTGCTGATCGGCGGGGCGCGGCAGCTTGAGCTGGTGCCGGAGTCCTGTGCCGGGGAGCGGGTGGCCTGGCCGTCGCCGCTGCGGCCCGCCGTGGCCGGGCTCCTGGCGGCGCATGCGGGGCGCCGGATCGCCGTGCTGGCCAGTGGTGACCCCATGTTCCACGGCATCGGGCGGGCCCTCGCCGAAGAGGTGGGGGCGGAGCGCCTGCGAGTGCTGCCCCATCCGTCGTCCGTCTCCCTCGCGTGTGCCCGGCTCGGCTGGCCGGTGGAGGAGACCGAGATCGTCAGCGCCGTCGGCCGGCCGCTCGCGCGGCTCGCCGCGGTGCTCCACGACGGCCGCCGGGTCCTGGTGCTGAGCGCGGGTGCCGCCACCCCCGGCGAGGTGGCCGGGCTGCTGCGGGAGCGCGGTTTCGGGGCGAGTCCGATGCGGGTGCTCGCCCGGCTCGGCGCCCCGGACGAGACGGTGACGGCGGGCACGGCCGAGGGCTGGGACGCACCGCCGGGCGCCGCGCTGAACATCGTCGCCGTCGAGTGCCGGCGCGACCCGGGGACACCGCGGCTCGGTGCCGTGCCCGGGCTGCCGGACGAGGCGTACGAGCACGACGGCCAGCTCACCAAGAGGTACGTGCGCGCCGCGACCCTCGCCGCGCTGGCGCCCGCCCCCGGGGAGCTGCTGTGGGACATCGGCGGCGGCTCCGGCTCGATCGCCGTCGAGTGGATGCGCGCCCACCCCTCCTGCCGTGCCCTGAGTGTGGAGCGCGATCCGGTGCGCGCCGCCCGGATCGGCGGCAACGCGGAACGCCTCGGGGTGCCCGCGCTCGATGTCGTGACCGGCCGGGCACCCGCCGCGCTGGCCGGACTGCCGGTGCCGGACGCCGTGTTCATCGGCGGCGGGCTGACCGCGCCCGGGATGGTCGGCGCCTGCTGGGACGCGCTGCCGCCGGGCGGCCGGCTGGTGGCCAACACCGTCACCCTGGAGTCCGAGGCGGTGCTGACCGAGTGGTACCGGCGGCACGGCGGCGAACTCGTCCGGCTCGCGGTCGCCCACGCGGTGCCGGTCGGCGGCTTCACCGGCTGGCGGCAGGCGATGCCGGTGACCCAGTGGTCCGTCACCAAGCCGTCCCCCTCGCTCGCGCACGTCCCCTCAGGAGAGATCGCATGACCGTGTACTTCATCGGCGCCGGACCCGGCGCCGCCGACCTGATCACGGTGCGCGGCGCCCGGACGCTGGCCGCCTGCCGGGTCTGTCTGTACGCGGGGAGCCTGGTCCCGGCGGAGCTGCTGGCCGAGTGCCCGCCGGACGCCCGGCTGGTGGACACCGCGCGGCTCAATCTGGACGAGATCACCGCCGAGCTGATCGCCGCGCACGAGGCCGGGCACGATGTGGCCCGGCTGCACTCCGGTGACCCCTCGGTCTTCAGCGCGGTCGCCGAGCAGATGCGGCGGCTGGACGCGGCGGGGGTGCCCTATGAGGTGGTGCCCGGGGTGCCCGCCTTCGCGGCCGCGGCGGCGGCGCTCAAGCGGGAGCTGACGGTGCCCACGGTCGGCCAGACCGTCATCCTCACCCGGGTCGCCAACCGGGCCACCGCGATGCCGGCGGGCGAGGATCTGGCCACCCTGGGGCGGAGCGGAGCGCTGATCGTGCTCCATCTCGCGATGCGGTACACGGAGCGGGTGGTGGCGGAGCTGACACCGCACTACGGCGCCGACTGCCCGGCCGCCGTGGTCGCGCTGGCCTCCCGGCCGGATGAGCTGGTGCTGCGCGGCACGCTGGAGACCATCGCCGACCAGGTGAGGGAGGCGGGGGTGCTGCGGACCGCCGTCATCATGGTCGGCCGGACGCTGGGCGCCGTGCAGTTCGGCGACAGCCATCTGTATTCGGCCGGCCGCGAGCGGCACGCGTGCCTGCCGCCGGCCGTCGCTCCGCCCCGGTGAGCGGGGGTCCGGTGTGCATGTACTGATTCTGGGCGGGACGACGGAGGCCCGGGGGCTGGCGGAGCTGCTGTGCGCCCCGGCCGGGACGTCCGCCGCGCCGCCTCGGGTGACCAGTTCGCTCGCCGGGCGGGTCGCCGCGCCCCGGCTGCCGCCGGGTGAGGTCCGGGTGGGCGGTTTCGGCGGGGCGGACGGGCTGGCGCGGTGGCTGCGCGAGCACCGGGTGGATCTGCTGGTCGACGCCACGCACCCGTTCGCCGGCACCATGAGCTTCCACGCGGCCGGGGCGGCGGCGGCCGGCGGCGTACCGCTGCTGGCACTGCGCAGGCCCGGGTGGACGGCGGTCGAGGGGGACGACTGGCACACGGCGGGATCGCTGGAGGAGGCCGCCGGGATGCTGCCCGCGCTCGGGCGGCGGGTGTTCCTCACCACCGGCCGCACCGGTCTGCCGGCCTTCGCCGGGCTCGACGCGCTCTGGTTTCTCGTCCGCTCCGTCGATCCGCCCGAGGGGCCGTGTCCCGCGCGGATGGAGGTGCTGCCGGCCCGGGGGCCCTTCACGCTCGCCGGGGAGCGGGAGCTGCTGCGCAGGCACCGTGTCGATGTGGTGGTGACCAAGGACAGCGGGGGTGCGGCGACCGCGCCGAAGCTGACGGCCGCCCGGGAGGCCGGACTGCCGGTGGTGGTGGTCCGCAGGCCGCCGGCGCCCGGCGGGATCCCGGTCGTGCCGGACGCCGGGGCGGCGGCCCGGTGGGTACGGGAACGGCTCGGCGCGGGATCTCCGCAGAGCCGCCCGGCGGCTCCGTGAAACTGTTGGTGCAGCACGCACGCATCGGATGGGATAGCGCCATGAAGCGGGTGGAGATCGAACTGTTCACGGACGGCGGGAATGACGCCGTGGTGCGGATGCCGGGCCGCCAGTTCCCCGGGATCGTGGTGCAGGGCGATTCGCTCAGTGTGCTCCGCGGCGATCTCGCCGAGGTGCTGGACGCCTGTGACCAGGGCGATCTCGCTCTGGCGCGGGAGACCGCGGGCTATCTGGCCGCCGATCTCGATGCCCTGCTCGCGCGGTATGCCGCGGCTCTGGAGGCCCACGGGATCCCCCGGCCGTACTGACCGCGACCGCCTCCGGCCCCTCTCACCAGAGGGCCCGGAGGCGTCGGGGGTCAGCGTTCCGGGTAGCGGCGCGGGGTCCAGACGATCCGCTCGCCGTTTCCGCGCCGTACGGTCCGGGTCTGCGAGGAGCCGATCAGCAGCACGGTGCGCATGTCGACCTCCGCCGGGTCGAGTTCGCCGAGGGCCACGATCCGTACGGACTCCTCCGGACCGCCGATGTCCCGGCCGAGTACCACCGGGGTCTCCGCGGCGCGGATCTCCAGGAGCAGGTCACGGGCCTTGCCCACCTGCCAGGTGCGGCTCCTGGAGCCCGGGTTGTAGAGCGCGAGCACCAGATCGGCCGACGCGGCGGCGCGCAGCCGTTCGGCGATGACCTCCCAGGGTTTGAGGCGGTCGGAGAGCGAGATCGTGGCGTAGTCGTGGCCGAGCGGCGCGCCCGCGCGGGCGGCGGCGGCGTTGGCCGCGGTCACTCCGGGCAGCACGCGCACCGGCACATCCGCGTACTCGGGCCGTGCGGCGACCTCCAGTACGGCGGTGGCCATCGCGAAGATTCCCGGGTCGCCGCCGGAGACCACCGCCACCCGGCGTCCGCGCATCGCCAGTTGGAGCGCGAACTCGGCGCGCTCGGACTCGACCCGGTTGTCGGAGCAGTGCCGGAGCTGCCCCGGACGCACCGGCACCCGGTCCACATAGGTGACATAGCCGACCAGATCATCGGCGGCGGCCAGCGCGCCCCGGCTCTCGGGGGTGAGCCAGAGCGGTCCGGCCGGTCCGGTACCGACCACGACGACCTCGCCCCGGGTGTGCTCCCTCGGCGCGGCGTCGATCCGGCTCGGCAGTACGGCCACCGAGAAATACGGCACCGACTCGGGGTCGATCGCGGCCAGCGCGCCGGTGCGCTCGCCCGGCATGGTGGCGCGCTCGACATAGCGGGCCTCGTCCAGCCGGCCGGAGCTCTCCAGCGCGCCGCGCACCTTGGTGAAGGTGCGGCCCAGCTTCATCACGACCGCGGAGTCGGTGGCCGCGAGACGTGCGGTGAGCTCTTCCTCGGGCAGGGTGCCGGGGAGGATGGTGAGCACCTCATCGGCCTCCACCAGCGGCTCGCCGAGCCGGGCGGCGGCGGCGCTCACCGAGGTCACACCGGGGATCACCTCGGTCGGATAGCGGTGGGCCAGCCGCTTGTGCATGTGCTGGTAGGAGCCGTAGAAGAGCGGGTCGCCCTCCGCGAGCACGGCCACGGTGCGCCCGGCGTCGAGATGGACGGCCAGCCTGGCCGCCGCCTCCTCGTAGAAGTCGTTGAGGGCGCCCCGGTAGCCGCCGGGGTGGTCGGTGGTCTCCGTGGTGAGCGGATAGACCAGCGGTTCCTCGATGTGATCGGCGCGGAGGTGCTTCGCGGCGATCGAGCGGGCGATGGAGCGGCCGTGCCGGGCCGAGTGGTACGCGACCACATCGGCCGCGGCGATGACCTCCACGGCCCGTACGGTCATCAGCGACGGATCGCCGGGCCCGAGCCCGACTCCGTACAGCAGGACCTTGCCGCCGGCTGGCATGTTCACTCCTCCTCGCTGGCGATGGCGTTGAGCGCGGCGGCGGCTATGGCGCTGCCGCCGCGCCGGCCGCGCACGACCAGGTGTTCCAGGCCGGACGGGTGCGCGGCGAGCGCGTCCTTGGACTCGGCGGCTCCGATGAAGCCGACCGGTACACCGATGACCGCGGCGGGGCGGGGGGCGCCGGCCTCGATCATTTCGAGCAGCCGGAAGAGGGCGGTGGGGGCGTTGCCGACGGCGACCACGGCGCCGTCGAGCCGGTCGAGCCAGAGGTCGAGCGCGGCGGCGCTCCGGGTGGTGCCGAGGCGGGCGGCGAGCGCGGGCACCGAGGGGTCGGAGAGGGTGCAGATCACCTCGTTGTCCGCGGGGAGCCGTTTGCGGGTGACCCCGCTGGCGACCATGGCCACATCACAGAGGACGGGCGCGCCGGCGCGCAGCGCCTCGCGGGCGCGGGCCACCACCCCCGGGGTCCAGGCCAGATCGCGTACCAGGTCCACCATGCCGCAGGCGTGGATCATGCGTACCGCGACCTGGCTGACATCGGCGGGCAGTCCCGCGAGATCCGCCTCGGCGCGGATGGTGGCGAAGGACTGGCGGTAGATCGCCGGTCCGTCTTTCTCGTACTCGAACACTCTGCTGTCACTTTCTTCGTTCTGTTCGGGAGGCCGGTGCCGGGGCGGCGGGTCAGCCTTGGGGGCGGCGGGCGGTGCGCACCGCGTCCGCGAGTTCGGCGGGATCGTCGAGGAGGGCCGTGCCGGTGACGGTGCCGGTGACGCGGACCCGGGTGACCCGGTATCCGCCGGGGACCGCGAGCACATCGGTCCACTCCCCGTGGGGGTGGCCGCACCGGCGTTCACAGCCGGACCAGTACACGGGGAGCGCCACCGCTCCGGGGGGCGGGGCGGCGGCGGGTCCGGTCTCCCGCGCCGCGGCGCGCACATCGGCGAGGGATTTGGCACAGCCCGGCCGGCCGATACAGGCGCCGACACCGGTCCAGGGGGACTCCGGCCCGGTGATCAGCCCGGCGGCGGCGAGCGCGGCGAGCCGGGCGTCCGCCTCTCCGGGCGCCAGCCCCGGAATGATCACCCCGCGCCACGGGGTCAGCCGGAGCCGGCCGTTGCCGTACCGGCGGGCGGTGTCGGTCAGGATCCGCCACTGGCCGGGGGTGATCCGGCCGAGGGGGACACCGACGCTGAGCGCGACGCGGGTGGGGGGCTCGGGTGTCCTCGGGGTCGTGGTCGTGCCGCCGGTGTCCGCGGGCGGGTGCGCCGGACCGCTGTCCGGGTCCGCCGGGGCGGGCAACGGCGTTACGGGGCGGGCCGCACCGGCACCGTGCGGCGGCCGGGCCGGCGCCGGCGTCCCGGCGGCGTACGCGGGACCACCGTCCCCGGTGGAGGGCGCCGGTGGTACGGGCCCGGCCGCGTGCGGTGAGCGCACCGGCACGGACTCCGGAGCACGCGGTACGCCCCCGTCCGCGCCCGCACCGGCGGTGTCGGCGTCGGCGTCGGCGGGTGAGCGCACCGGACCACCGTCCGCCGCGGCGGGCAACGGCGATACGGAGCGGGCCGCACCGGTCTCGTCCGGGAGCCGCACCGGACCGCCCGCACCCGCCGGAGGCGGCGTCACGGCCCCCGGAGCACCCGCTCCCTCCCCGTCCGTACCCGGCACGGCGGCGCCGGCGGACGGGCGCACCGCACCGCCATCGGCTGCGGCGGACAACGGCGACACGGGCCCGGCCGCTTCGGTCTCGTCCGAACCACCCGCCCCGGCGGCGCCGGCGGACGGGCGCACCGCACCGCCATCGGCGACGGCGGACAACGACGGCACGAGCCCGATCGCGTCGGCCCCGCGCGCGGCGCCCGGAGCACCCACTCCCTCTCCGGCGGGATCCGCGCCGCCCAGCACGCCGTGCGCGGGCGGGGACACCTCCGCCGGGCGGGGGTGGTCGACGGTTCCCAGGACCGTGATTCCGGCCGACCGCAGCGCGGCCAGGACCGCGTCCGGCAACCCCGCGCCCGAGTGCGGCAGATCGGCGACCCGCCAGGCGCCCGCCCCCTCGGCGGCCGCGGAGAAATCGGCAGCCGCCGAGAGAAAGGTTTCGGCGGCGAGCAGCGCGGCGCGCGGGGCTTCCGCCGCCGGGAGCAGGACGAGGGTCGGGGTGCCCCCGACCCGCAGGGCGGCCGTGCCCCGGTCGCGGGCGAGGAGGGTGAGGTCGGCGCCGAGGGCGTCCACATCGCCCCGGCCGTCGTCCACCGCGAAGAGGAAGCGGCCGGAGAGAGCGGCGGCGCGCTCGCTGCCGCACAGAAGGGCGTCCAGGCGCGCGGGCCAGTCCCCGGTGTCCGTCCGGGACCGGTCGGCGGGGCGGTCGAGACCGGCGAGCGGGGAGGCGACGATGTTCCGCATCCGCTCGTGCGCCGGGGAGGGCAGCAGCCCGGACCGGCCGAGCAGCCGGGCGAGTTCGCCGCCGCACTCACCGCCGAGGCCGCGCAGCTGCACATTGCCGCGCGAGGTGAGATGGAGGTCGCCGTCCCCCAGCCCGAGGGCCGCGTCCGCGAGGGTGTCCGCCTGAGCCGTGGTCAGCTCTCCGCCGGGTATTCGGACCCGTGCGAGGGCGCCGTCGTCCGCGCTGTGCAGACGGAGCGAACCCGGGCAGGCGTCATCCCGGCCCCGGAACGGGGCTTTCTCTGCGAGGATGGCGTCGCTGGGGTTGGTCGGCATGGCGGCGAGCATACCGACCTCATCCCAGCCGGTATGAGGCACACCCGCTCAGTGACCCTTACTATGCCTATCGGCGGGCCACCCGGCCCGCCATCGCCGCAGCAGGCGACAGGGGAGGAAGCCCGGTGTGAATCCGGCGCGGTCCCGCCACTGTGAACCCGGCCGTACCCGGAGCCGGTGAGCCAGGAACTCCCGTCGCCCGACACCGCCCGGGGCGTGGACACCCCGAGGAAGGCCGAACGCGCATGATACTGCTTCTGTCGACGTCGGACACCGACCTGCTCAGCGCACGCGCCGCGGGGGGCCCGGTGGCCTACCGCTGGGCCAACCCCGCCCGCCTCCCGCTGGACGAGCTCCCCCAACTGCTGGACGGCGCGGAACTCGTGGTGGTCCGCCTGCTGGGCGGGGTGCGCGCCTGGGAGGAGGGGCTCGACCAGGTGCGCGCGAGCGGGCTGCCGCTGGTGGTGCTCACCGGCGAACAGGCTCCGGACGCCTCGCTGATGGCGGCCTCCACGGTTCCGGTCGGCCTGGCCGCCGAGGCCCATGCCTATCTGGCACACGGCGGACCGGACAATCTCGAACAACTCGCCCGATTCCTCTCCGACACCGTGCTGCTGACCGGCCACGGCTTCGAGGCACCGGCCTCCGCGCCCTCCTGGGGCCCGCTGGAGCGCACCCCCCGGAGCACCGGCACAGGCACAGGGACAGGCACAGGGACAGGCACAGGGAACACCACCATCGCGGTGCTCTACTACCGCGCGCACCACATGAGCGGGAACACGGCTTTCGTGGACGCCCTCTGCGGCGCGATCGAGGACGCGGGCGCGCGGGCGCTGCCCCTCTACGTGGCCTCGCTGCGCGCCCCCGAGCCGGAGCTGATCGAGGAGCTGCGGGCGGCGGACGCCATCGTCACCACGGTGCTCGCGGCGGGCGGCACCAAGCCCGCCGAGGCGTCCGCGGGCGGTGACGACGACTCCTGGGACGCGGGCGCGCTGACCGGACTCGACGTACCGATCCTCCAGGCGCTCTGTCTGACCGGGTCGCGCGGCGACTGGGAGCGGAACGACGAGGGTGTCTCGCCGCTGGACGCCGCGAGCCAGATCGCGGTGCCGGAGTTCGACGGGCGGCTGATCACCGTGCCGTTCTCCTTCAAGGAGATCGACGCGGACGGGCTCCCGGCCTATGTGGCCGACCCCGAACGGGCGGCGCGGGTCGCCGGGATCGCGGTCCGGCACGCGCGGCTGCGCCACATACCGGCGGCGGAGAAGCGCATCGCCCTGGTGCTCTCCGCCTACCCGACCAAGCACTCCCGGATCGGCAACGCGGTCGGTCTCGACACCCCCGCGAGCGCGGTCGCGCTGCTGCGCCGGCTGCGCGAGGAGGGATACGACTTCGGGAACGCCGAGACCGACGGTGCGGTTCCCGGGCTCGCCTCCGGCGACGGCGACGAACTGATCCGCGAGCTGATCGAGGCGGGCGGCCACGACCAGAACTGGCTCACCGAGGAGCAGCTGGCCCGCAACCCGGTCCGCATCCCGGCCGCCGACTACCGGCGCTGGTACGCGACGCTCCCCGAGGAGCTGCGCACGGCGGTGGAGGAGCACTGGGGTCCGGCCCCGGGCGAGATGTTCCTGGACCGCAGCCGCAATCCGGAGGGCGACATCGTCCTCGCGGCGCTGCGGCGCGGCAATCTGCTGATCGTCATCCAGCCGCCGCGCGGCTTCGGCGAGAACCCGATCGCGATCTACCACGACCCCGATCTGCCGCCGTCGCACCACTACCTCGCCGCCTACCGGTGGATCGCGGCCGCCGCCGAGGACGGCGGTTTCGGCGCCGACGCCATGATCCACCTGGGCAAGCACGGCAATCTCGAATGGCTGCCCGGCAAGAACGCCGGTCTCTCCGCCGCCTGCGGACCGGACGCGGCGCTGGGCGATCTGCCCCTCGTCTACCCCTTCCTGGTCAATGACCCGGGCGAGGGCACCCAGGCCAAGCGCCGGGTGCACGCGACCCTGGTCGACCATCTGGTGCCGCCGATGGCGCGGGCCGACTCCTACGGGGACATCGCCCGGCTGGAGCAGCTGCTCGACGAGTACGCGCAGATCTCCTCCATGGACCCGGCGAAGCTCCCGGCGATCCGTGCCCAGATCTGGACGCTGATCCAGGCCGCCCGGCTCGACCACGACCTCGGTCTCGCGGACCGCCCGGACGACGACGGCTTCGACGACTTCCTGCTCCATGTCGACGGCTGGCTCTGCGAGGTCAAGGACGCCCAGATCCGGGACGGGCTGCATGTGCTCGGCCAGGCGCCGGCCGGTGCCGACCGGGTCAATCTGGTCCTCGCGATTCTGCGGGCCCGTCAGATCTGGGGCGGCACCCAGGCGCTGCCGGGGCTGCGGGAGGCGCTGGGACTCGACGAGTCGGCGGCCACCCGCACCACGGCGGACGCGGCGGAGGAGGCGGCCAGGGCGCTCGTCCAGGCGATGGACGACGCCGGATGGGACCCGGCGGCGGTGCCGGACGGGCACGGCGATGCGGTCGCGGACATTCTGCGGTTCGCGGCCCTGGAGGTGGTGCCCCGGCTCGCGGCGACCACCGATGAGCTCGACCATGTCGTCCACGCGCTGAACGGCGGCTTCGTCCCGGCGGGCCCGTCCGGCTCGCCCCTGCGCGGGCTCGTCAATGTCCTGCCGACCGGCCGGAACTTCTACTCGGTCGACCCCAAGGCGATTCCGTCCCGGCTGGCCTGGGAGACCGGGCAGGCGCTGGCGGACTCCCTCCTCGACCGCTACCGCACGGACAACGGCGACTGGCCGACCTCGGTGGGGCTCTCCCTCTGGGGTACGAGCGCGATGCGCACCGCCGGTGACGATGTGGCCGAGGCCCTCGCACTGCTGGGCGTACGGCCGGTCTGGGACGACGCGTCCCGCCGGGTGACCGGGCTGGAGGCGATTCCGCTCGCGGACCTCGGCCGTCCCCGTGTCGATGTGACCCTGCGGATCTCCGGCTTCTTCCGGGACGCCTTCCCGCACACCATCGGGCTGCTGGACGACGCCGTGCGCCTGGCCGCGGGGCTCGACGAGCCGGCGGAGAGCAATTTCATCCGCGCCCACGCCCAGGCGGATCTGGCGGAGCACGGCGACGAGCGCCGGGCCACCACCCGTATCTTCGGCTCCCGTCCCGGCACCTACGGCGCGGGGCTGCTCCAGCTGATCGACTCCCAGAACTGGCGCACCGACGCCGATCTCGCGGAGGTCTACACGGTGTGGGGCGGCTATGCCTACGGCAGGGAGCTGGAGGGCCGTCCGGCCAGGGCCGAGATGGAGACGGCGTACAAGCGGATCGCGGTGGCGGCGAAGAACACCGACACCCGTGAGCACGACATCGCGGACTCGGACGACTACTTCCAGTACCACGGCGGCATGGTGGCCACCGTCCGCGCGCTGCGGGGCACCGCCCCGGAGGCGTACATCGGTGACTCCACCCGCCCCGAGACGGTCCGCACCCGCACGCTGGTGGAGGAGACCTCCCGGGTCTTCCGGGCCCGGGTGGTGAACCCCAAGTGGATCGAGGCGATGCGCCGCCACGGCTACAAGGGAGCCTTCGAGCTGGCGGCGACGGTCGACTACCTCTTCGGCTACGACGCCACGACGGGTGTGGTGGCCGACTGGATGTACGACAAGCTCACCGAGACCTATGTCCTGGACCCGGTGAACCAGAAGTTCCTCCAGGAGGCCAACCCCTGGGCGCTGCACGGGATCGCGGAGCGGCTGCTGGAGGCGGAGTCGCGCGGCATGTGGGCCACTCCCGATCCGGAGACGCTGGCCGCGCTGCGCGCCGTCTACCTGGAGACGGAAGGACGGCTGGAGGGCGACGACGCCTGACCCGGTGGCGGGATGCGGTACGGATGCGGCACGCCCGCATCCGTACCGCGCGGCCCGGTCCTCACGGCTCGCTCCGCACGGCGCACGGCGCGCGGGAAGAATCATCGCGACCCCCCGGTTGGTAGAAACGTGAACAACTCTGGGGTGCGTGAGATCGATGTGGTGGTCATCGGCGCCGGGCAGGCGGGGCTCTCGGCCGCCCACCATCTGCGCCGGACCGGCCTGGTCCCGGACCGGGACTTCGTGGTGCTCGACCACTCGCCCCGGCCGGGCGGCGCCTGGCAGTACCGCTGGCCCTCGCTGACCTACGGCAGGGTGCACGGCATGCACGCCCTGCCCGGCATGGAGCTCACCGGCGCGGACGGGTCCCGGCCCTCCTCCGAGGTGATCGGCGAGTACTTCGCGGCGTACGAGGAGCGCTTCGGCCTGCGGGTGCACCGGCCCGTCGCGGTCTCCTCGGTGCGGGAGGGGGACGGCGGCCGGCTGCTGGTCGACAGCTCCGAGGGGATCTGGTCGGCGCGGGCGGTCGTCAGCGCCACCGGCACCTGGGACCGGCCCTTCGTGCCGCGCCACCCGGGGCAGGAGACCTTCCTCGGGCGGCAGCTGCACACCGCCGGATACCGGGGTCCCGGGGAGTTCGCCGGGCAGCGGGTGATCGTGGTGGGCGGGGGCGCGTCGGGGACCCAGCATCTGATGGAGATCGCGCCGTACGCGGCGGAGACCACCTGGGTGACCCGCCGGCCGCCCGTCTTCGTGGAGGGCACCTTCGACCAGGAGGCGGGCCGGGCGGCGGTGGCGCGGGTGGAGGAGCGGGTACGGCTGGGGCTGCCGCCGCTCAGTGTCGTCTCGGTGACCGGGCTGCCGCTCAATGACGCCGTCCGGCGGGCCCGGGAGGAGGGGGTGCTGGACCGGCTGCCGATGTTCGACCGGATCACCGCCTCCGGGGTGGCCTGGGACGACGGCGCCACCGGCCCGGTCTCCGCCGATGTGATCCTGTGGGCGACCGGCTTCCGGCCGGCGACCGGCCATCTCGCCCCGCTGCGGCTGCGCGAGCCGGGCGGCGGGATCCGGATGGACGGCACCCGTGCCGTCCGGGATCCCCGGGTCCATCTGGTCGGGTACGGGCCCTCCGCCTCCACCATCGGCGCCAACCGGGCCGGGCGGGCGGCGGTCCGCGAGATCGGGCGGCTGCTGGAGCGCGAGCCCGCGCCGGCGGGGTGAGCCCGGAACGGCCCGCTCAGGAGGCGACCGGAAGGGACGCCCGCGCGTCGCTGCGCACCAGTGCCGCATAGCGGCCGTCCAGATCGAGCAGCTGCTGATGGGTGCCCTGCTCGGCGATGCGGCCCGCGTCGAGCACGACGATGGAGTCGGCGCCCCGCACGGTGGAGAGCCGGTGCGCGATGGTGATGGTGGTGCGGCCCGCGGAGAGCGCGTCGATGGCCTGCTGCACCGCCCGCTCGGTACGGGTGTCGAGCGCGCTGGTCGCCTCGTCCAGGATCAGTACCGGCGGGTCGCGCAGAATGGTGCGGGCGATGGCCAGCCGCTGCTTCTCGCCGCCGGAGAACCGGTGCCCGCGCTCCCCCACCAGGGTGTCGTAGCCGTCCGGGAGTGCCGCGATGTGGTCGTGGATCTGTGCGGCGCGGGCCGCCGCCTCGATCTCCGCGCCGGTGGCGTCCGGCTTGGCGAAGCGGAGGTTGTCGGCGACCGAGGCGTGGAAGAGATAGGTCTCCTGGGAGACGACTCCCACCGCCCGGGCCAGGGTGTCGAAGTCCAGCTCGCGCACATCCACGCCGTCGAGGGTGACCCTGCCGCCGGTGACGTCGTAGAGCCGGGGCACCAGATGGCTGAGGGTGGACTTGCCGGATCCGGTGGGACCGACGACCGCGAGGCTGCCGCCGGCCGGGACGGTCACCTCCACATCGTCCAGCGTCCGGCGCTCCTGACCGGGCTCGTAGGAGAAGACGACCTTCTCGAAGCGGACCTCGCCCCGGATCGTCTCCAGCCGGACCGGCTGCTCGGGCTCGGTGATGTCCACGGGCAGATCCAGATACTCGAAGATGCGCTGGAAGAGCGCGAGCGAGGTCTGCATGTCGACACCGGTGGAGAGCAGGCTGAACATTGAGAAAGCACGTAGTCTCTTCAAGTCTCCTCACACATGGAGTTCCCTTGGCTGAAGATCAGGAAGTCACGGCCCGTGCCGAGTTGGCCGCCCACCGCAGGATGCTCGCATC
>NZ_JBDQQP010000020.1:0-145863 GCF_039888735.1 Streptomyces sp. CAU 1734 | reverse complement strand
ACGGGCATTACGGTGGGACACGAAGACCTCCGTGTGCAGTGCAGCTTAGACACCTTCACCACACCGGAGGTCTTCGTCATGATCAAGACCCAACCAGCGTCAACAACGCTCGTGGTCAATACAGCTAGGTAGTTTCTTTCGGATCAGGCTGGATCAGGGAGTGGGGGCACCTCCCACGCCCTTCGGGCGTAGGGGGAGGGTCTGGTGCCGTGGATCGCAAGGCGGAGGATTGAGCCACTGCGGTGGGGGCACGCCCCCTGGCTTCGCCGGAGGGACCCCCACCCATGCCCGCAGGGCATAGGGGGCCATTGGTGATTGACGACAACGCGGCGAGGCGCGGTGCCAGGGCACGCGAGCCCAGCAAGATCCGAAAGAGACGGCCTAGGAACCCCTCGCCGCCTGGTGCCCGGTCAGATACGCGGAGACGACCACATTGGCGCTGTAACTGCCGGTCGCCCGGTCGAAGGTGCCGCCACAGGTGATCAGCCGCAGCTCGGCCCGCCCGGCGCGGCGCGGCCCGTAGACCTCGCGCGGGTCGAACCGCTCCCGGGTGAAGACCCGGACGTCGTCGATGGTGAACTCGGCGACCGAGCCGTCGGCCCGGGTCACCCGGATCTCGGCGCCGGGGCGGGCCGCGCTCAGTCCGTAGAAGACGGCGCGGTCGGTCTCCGTGTCCACATGGCCGACCAGCAGGGACGGGCCGGCCGCGCCCGGCCGCGTACCGCCGCCGTACCAGCCGACCGTGCCCGGGGAGGCGTACGGCGGCGGGTCGACCGCCCCGGTGGCGTCCAGCCCGCGCGGGACGACGGGCGCGGCGACGCCTATGGACGGGACCTCGATCCGGTGCGGCCGGGAGGGGGCGACGGGGTGGTGGGCGGGCGGCAGCGGCACTCCGAGCGGGCGGCCGACGGCGGCGACATCGCCGGTGGTGGGGGCGGAGCTGCCGCCGGGACCGCCCGCGACCTCACGCCCCCAGACCCAGAGCCCGAGCAGGAGTACGGCCCAGGCGACCCCGGTGAGGAGCCGTCCGCCGCCGGGGGGCCGGGTGCTCCGCCCTGTCTCTCCGGCCGCTCGGGTTTCCCCGGTGCTTCCCGCTTCCTCCGCGCGTCCCGCGTCTCCGGCCGGCGGGTGGTCGGTGCCGGACATCTCAGTCGGAGCCGGGCCGGCGGCGGCGTGAGCTGCGCACGGCGACGGCGACGGCGGCGACCCCGGCCAGCACCAGGCCGATGACGGTGTGCGGGGTGCCGGGACCGGCGCTCTCCGCGCTCCGGCCGTCGCCGGAATCGGAGTGGGCGTCGGATTGCGGCCGGCCGGCCGGCGCGTGGGCCAGGGGCGCCGTACCGCCGCCGCCGGCCCGTACGGGGGCGACGGGGGTCGGTTCGCCGCCGTCCCGGCGGGCGGGCTGGTCCTTGGCGATCCGGATGGTGCCGGAGGCGCGGTGGTCGTGGCCGTCGCAGCGGACGGTGATGTCGTAGGTGCCGGGGCCGACCCGCGATTTCAGGGTGGTGGTGCCGATGAGCACCCGGTCGCCGCTGTCGCCGCCGGCGTCACGGCCGTCTCGTCCGTCACGTCCGGAGCCGGAACGTTCATCCGCCGAGCCGTCCGCGCGCTCCCGGCCGCCCTGCCCGGCCAGGTCCGCGTCCGCGTCGAACGCCTTGGATCTCGCCGTACCCCTGCCGCCGGCACACCCCTGCACCCGGACCTCGGCCTCGTCGCCGGGGCGGGCGTCGGCCGGATAGGCGGTGACGGTCACGGAGTCATGGGCCGGCACCGCACCGGCCGCCGGTGCGAGGACCAGCACGGCGGGCGCGGTGGCGGTGGCGAGCAGGGTCGCCATTCGGGCGGTACGGAGAGCGATCGGCCTTGGACGCATGGTGAACCTCCTGATACCGAAAGGTTCACGCGCGGGGCGCCTTCCCGCATCCGCAGAACGGGCCGGCCCCCGCCCTTCCGCTCCCGTCGGCGTGTTTCCACAGCCGTCGGAGTGACGGGGACGGGGGCCGGCCGGAGCCCGGCGGAGGTCAGATCCGCTCGACGAGATCGGCGATGGAGTCGACGACGCTGGACGGCCGGAACGGATAGCGGTCCATGTCGGTGGAGGTGGTCACCCCGGTCAGTACGAGGAAGGTCTCCATCCCCGCCTCCAGACCGGCCAGTACATCCGTGTCCATCCGGTCGCCGATCATGGCGCTGGTCTCGGAGTGCGCGCCGATGGCGTTCAGCCCGGTGCGCATCATCAGCGGGTTCGGCTTGCCCGCGAAGTACGGGTCCTTGCCGGTGGCCTTGGTGATGAGCGCGGCGACCGAACCGGCGGCGGGCAGCGGCCCCTCCGTGGAGGGACCGGTCTCGTCGGGGTTGGTGCAGATGAACCGCGCGCCGCCGTTGATCAGCCGGATCGCCTTGGTCAGCGCCTCGAAGCTGTAGGTACGGGTCTCGCCGAGCACCACATAGTCGGGCGAGTGGTCGGTGAGGACATAGCCGATGTCGTGCAGGGCGGTGGTGAGACCGGCCTCGCCGATGACATACGCCGTGCCGCCGGGCCGCTGGTCGTCCAGGAACTGCGCGGTGGCGAGCGCGGAGGTCCAGATGTTCTCCACCGGCACGTGCAGACCCATGCGGTCGAGCCGTGCATGCAGGTCGCGGGCGGTGTAGATGGAGTTGTTGGTCAGCACGAGGAAGGGCTTGCCGGTCTCCCGGAGCCTGCTGAGGAAGGCATCGGCACCCGGGATCGGCACACCTTCATGGATGAGGACACCGTCCATATCGGTGAGCCAGGATTCGATCGGCTTGCGCTCTGCCATCAAGGGGACTCCTGCCATGCGGCGGCGTGCGGGACGCGGTGAGCTGGACGCCGGAGGCACGGCTCTGTGTCACCCCGACACCAATAGCCTAATGGCGTATCGCCTGCACCGTTTGTGGTGCGGTGTTCGGTTCGCCTCCGAGGAGACGGCGGCGGTTCAGCGGCCGGGCGGACGCAGCCTCCGGGAGACCAGGAAGAGGGCGCCGGCACCGAGCAGTACGGTGCCGAGGGCGGCGCCGAGCCGGGGCAGTGAGGCGGTGCCGGTGGTGGCGAGTTCGTCCCGGCCGTCCGGCGTCCCGGTGCCGCCGTCCGCCCCGCCGCCCCCGTCTCCGGGGACGGTGAAGCGGTGTTCGCCGGATGCGCCGACCCAGTCGCCGTCGCCGCCGCGCCGCTGGACGATCGCGGCGTTGACGGTCACCTCGTTCGCCGGGGTCCCCTCGGCGAGCGCGACCCGCACCCGTACGGTCACGGTCGCCCGGCCCCGTACGGTGACACCGCTCGTCCCCCGCTCGCGCACATCGTCCAGAACCACCACCACCTCGTCCTCGCTGGTGGTCTCCGGTTCGGTGGGCCGCCAGCGGGCGGCGGTGCCGTCGTGGAACTCCACCGCGAGGTTCGCGGGGGTCAGACCGCTGTCCCGGGGCGCGAAGACGATCACGGGGTGGATATTGCGGCAGACGCGGTCCGTGGTGTTGGTGAGCTCCACCGACCACTCGGCGAAACCGGCGCCCGGACGGTGGACGGAGGGGACGCCGAGGATCCGGGTGTCGATGGGGAAATCCTTGCCGGAGAGAGTGCCGCAGCGGGGCTGCCGGCTGTCGTCGGCGGCGAGGGCGGGCAGCGGGAGAAGGGCGGCGGTGGCTGCGATGACGCCGGTGGCGAGGGCATTGCGCAGTCGCATGGAGGGGGTGGCCTTTGCTGCTCGTGCGGGACAACCGGTGTGATGACCCTTCCCCGCCGGGGCCCGTCGTCCCGGCGCCGCGCCGGGCGGGCCCCGAACAGCCGCGCAATCCCGCCCCATCAGCGTATTTCCGGCCCGGCCGGGGTGCGGACGGCGGCCACCGCGTGCCGGTGCCTCCGGGCCGCGTTCCCCGGGACGGTTCCGGGCCGTACCCGCCGGGGCTTCCGGGCCGTACCCGCCGGGACGATTCCGCACCGCGCTCGCCGGGACGATTCCGCACCGCGCTCGCCGGGACGGTTCCGTGCCGTGCCCGCCGGGGCTTCCGGGCCGCGCTCCCCCGGGCGGTGCGAGACCATGGCGGACATGAGCGCTGACAGGGAAGCGGGCCCGGGCGGACAGACCCCCCTGCGGGTGGGACTGATCGGGTACGGCGTCGCGGGCTCCGTCTTCCACGCCCCGCTGATCGCCGCCACCGAGGGGCTCGTGCTCGACACCGTCGTCACGGCGAACCCGGAGCGCCGGGAGCGGGCCGCGGCCGAATTCCCGGGGGCCCGGTTCGCCGCCGATCCGGCGGAGCTGTGGGACCACCCGGCCGGTATCGATCTGGTGGTGATCGCCTCCCCGAACAAGACCCATGTCCCGCTCGCCATGGCCGCGCTGCGGGCCGGCCGCGCGGTGGTCGTGGACAAGCCGCTCGCGGCGACGGCCGCCGAGGCCAGGTCCCTGGGCGCGTTCGCCGATGACCGCGGGCTCTTTCTCTCGGTCTTCCAGAACCGCCGCTGGGACAGTGACTTCCGCACCCTCACCCGGGTGATCGCCGAGGGCGAGCTGGGCCGGATCCAGCGCTTCGAGTCGCGGTTCGAGCGGTGGCGGCCCCAGCTGAAGGGCGGCTGGCGGGAATCCGGCGACCCGCAGGAGATCGGCGGGCTGCTGTACGACCTCGGCAGCCATCTGGTGGACCAGGCGCTGACCCTCTTCGGCCCGGTGACCCGGGTGTACGCGGAGGCGGATGTGCGCCGTCCGGGCGCGGAGGCCGACGACGACACCTTCATCGCGCTGACGCATGCGAACAGTGTCCGCTCCCATCTCTCCATGAGCTCAGCGGCGGCCCAGCTCGGCCCCCGGTTCCGGGTGCTCGGCAGCAGCGCCGGATATGTGAAGTACGGGCTGGATCCGCAGGAGGCGGCGCTGCGGGAGGGCCGCCGCCCGGGGGATCCGGAGGTGGAGTGGGGGGTGGAGGAGGAGTCCTTCTGGGGCCGGCTCGGCTCCGGGGAGTCACCGCTGACGGGCGGCGGGCGGCCGGTCGAGACGGTGCCGGGGGACTATCCGGCGTACTACGCGGCGGTGGCCCGGTCCCTGCGCGACGGCTCTCCCCCGCCGGTCACGGCGGAGGAGGCGGCCCGGGCGCTGGACGTCCTGGAGGCGGCGCGCCGCTCGGCCCGCGAGGGCGTCACGGTCGCGCCGGCCTGACCCCTCGCCCCCGTACCGCTCTCAGGCGTCTCTGAGCTCCTGCCGCTGGCGTCCCAGCCCGGTGACGGAGAGTTCCACCACGTCCCCGGCGCGCAGAAACGGCTGGGGATCGGGCCGGCCGAGGGCGACGCCCGCCGGGGTGCCGGTGTTGATGACATCGCCCGGGTGGAGCGTCATGAAGCGGCTGACGTACCGGACGATCTCGCGCACCGGGAAGATCTGGCCGGCGGTGGTGCCGTCCTGCTTCAGCTCTCCGTTGACCCGCAGGGTGAGCCGGAGCGCCTGCGGGTCGGGGATCTCGTCCGCGGTGACCAGCCAGGGCCCGAGCGGGTTGAAGGTCTCGCAGTTCTTGCCCTTGTCCCAGGTGCCGCCGCGTTCGAGCTGGAATTCGCGCTCGGAGACATCGTGCGAGACCGCGTACCCCGCGACATACTCCAGCGGGTCCTCGTCGTCGGTGAGATAGCGGGCGGTGCGTCCGACGACCACGGCCAGCTCGACCTCCCAGTCGGTCTTCCGGCTGCCTCTCGGCACCAGGACGGTGTCATAGGGGCCGACCACCGTGTCGGCGGCCTTGAGGAAGACCACCGGCTCGGCGGGCGGGGCGGCACCCGTCTCGGCGGCGTGGTCGTGGTAGTTCAGCCCGATGCAGACGATCTTCCCGATCCGGGCCACGGGCGGCCCCACCCGTACCCCGTCGGCGGAGAGCACGGGCAGGTCACCGGCCGCGGCGGCGGTACGGATCCGGCGCAGCGCGGTGGCGTCGGCGAGGAGCTTCCCGTCGATGTCCGCGATCAGTCCGGAGAGATCGCGCAGGGTCGTCCCGTCCCGGTCGAGCAGGACGGGACGCTCCCGGCCCACCGGTCCGACGCGCAGCAGCTTCATGATCGGTCTCCCTGATCGCATCCGGCCGTCCGGCCCTCCCTCTCCCGCGACTCCGGGACGCCGGGCGGCCGGTCCGATGCTCCAGCAGACGGCGATCACCGCGCAAGGCCGCTCCGGGTCAGAGCGGGTTGGCGAGCGCCCCGGCCGCGGGCATGTCGCGGTAGAGGAAAAAACGTTCGGCGGCCGACCAGGCGGTGCTGGTGACGATGTAGAGCGCGGCGGCGAGCGGCACCACGGCCACGGTGATCAGGGTGCCGAAGGAGAGCAGCGGCAGGAACTTGGTCATCGCCGCCATCCCGGGCGGGCCGGCGGCGGGCAGCGGGTTGGCGGCGAGCCGGCTCCGGGTCATCCGGTAGGTGAAGACGGCGACGGCGGTGACGATCGCGAAGAGTACGAGATAGACCTGCCCGGCCCCGCCGAACACCCCTCCGTCGCCCAGGACGTCGGTCCAGCGCCCGCCGAGCGGGG
Source organism: Streptomyces sp. CAU 1734 (assembly GCF_039888735.1). Taxonomy (NCBI): domain Bacteria; kingdom Bacillati; phylum Actinomycetota; class Actinomycetes; order Kitasatosporales; family Streptomycetaceae; genus Streptomyces; species Streptomyces sp. CAU 1734. The sequence goes on along the minus strand of NZ_JBDQQP010000020.1, from coordinate 139,342 downwards.
CGGCGAACAGGGTGTGGGCGAGCAGCTCATTGGGCTCGCCGCCGATGCCGGAGCTGGAGAAGAGGTGATACATCAGGAAGAAGGCGGGCAGCTGGAACAGGCTCGGGAGGCAGCCGGAGAAGGGGGACGTCTTCTCCCTGGCGTACAGCTCCATCAGCGCCTTCCGCATCCGCTCAGGGTTCTTGGCGTGCTTCTCGCGGACGGCCGCGACCTGGGGCGCGAGCCGGGCGCCGGCCTTCTGGCCGCGGGCGGCGGCGCGGGAGAGCGGATGGATGGCGAGGCGCACCAGCGCGGTGAAGGCGATGATCGCGGCGGCCGTGGCGGAGGTCGCGAAGAACGGCTGGAGCAGATCGGCCAACCGCTCGACCAGTGTGGCGAAAACGGACATGGGTGAGCCCTCCGGGGGTCTCGTCGTGCCGGGAGATGAAGCGATGTCGGCATGACGACCCGCGAGGGGTACGGCGTGAGTGTGTTCCGGTACCCCTAAGCGGCCGTCGGAAGGACGGCGCCGGGCGCCCTGGGCCGGGTGCGGCCGCGGGCGTCGGGATCGCGCTGGGGCAGGAAGGCGGTGCGTTTCTCGCGGTCGCGGATGGCGGTGCGGACCCGGGTGCGCGGTACGGCGGGGGCACAGCGCGCGCTGATGACGGCGCAGACGACGAGCGCGGAACCGGCGGCGGCGGTGGCCGCGGCGGCGAGCGCGACGGCGGCGGTGAGGCTGTTGCCGTCGAGGAGCAGCAGCTCGAACACGATCAGCAGGGCGAGGGCGGCGGGCCGCAGCGACCGGAGCTCCATGCGTCCCCCCTCACCGTCCACTGACAACGAACCTGCTCACTTTTATAGCAGGAGTGTGCGACATCCCCCCGGGGAGCACGCTCCCGCCCCGGAGGCGGGCCGCCGGATCCCCGCGTTCCAAGGAAGCTCACCGGCCCATCCCGGCAGGTGGGGTGACGGCAGTACGGTGTCCACCATGCGCCCCGACACGCCTGCCGACCACATCGCCGAAGCCGAGCGTTTGCTGCGTACCGCCGCCCAGTACCCCGAGGACAACGAGCCGCTGCTGTTGCAGTCCGCGGCCCACCTCGAACTGGCCGGCGACCGCGAACGCGCCTCCACGCTCTACGACCGTCTGCTGGCGTCGGACCCGGAGCATCCGCTGCTGGTGAAGGCGTTCCAGGCGGCGAATCTGTGGGAGTACGGCCATGAGGCGGAGGCCCGCGCGCTGATCAACGGCATCCGCGCGGCGGCCCCGGCGGATCCGGCGCCGTGGGAGATCATCGCGGAGACGCTGGAGTCGCACGACGAGCTGGAGGCGTCCCACGACTGCTTCACCACCGCGCTCAACCTGCTGCTGCCCTCCGGCGACGACGAGATCACCTACGAGATCCAGTCCCTCCTCACCGGCCGCCACCGCCTCCGCCGTCTGCTGGGCCGCCCGCACGACAACTGGGACGCCCTCGCGGACAAGGGCCACACCGCGCGCTCGCCGATCTCCCTGGACGAACTCCACGACCCGAACCGCCTGTGGGCCCTGGGCTCCGACAACCCGGCCGAACTCCGCGCCGAGATCGCCCGCCTCCGCTCCGAACTGGGCTCCTACCGCTCAGCCCTCTCCCGCCCCTTCCCGGTGGCGGTCCTCCACTGGCCCGAGCCCGAACTGACCGAGCTGCTGGCCGCCTACCCCGAGCTGGAGTCGGAGTACCCGACCCACGCGGCCCATCTGACCGACCTGGAGGCGTCCCTGCGCGATCTGTCCTCCACCGGCACCGGGAATCTGGGCGTCGTCACGGCGACGGTCCCCTCGTACGAGGCCTTCGCCGCCTCCGAGCAGTCCTCCCCCGCCAACGCCGACCTCCTCCCCCAGTACGCCACCACCCTGGCGGCCCGCGGCCGCGCCACCACCTGGCCCCCGGCCCGGGGCGCGGCGTGCTGGTGCGGGTCGGGGGCGGTGTACCGGGACTGCCACGGGGGCCCGATCCCGGGATGAGCGCCGCGATTCCCCCGATGATCCCGTCCTCGGCCGGGGTCTCCGAGCGCATGCGACGTCAGTCGTCGCAGGACACCAAGTGCGAGATGGACGTCCGCAGACTCCTCCACGCGGGCGGCCTGCGCTATCGGGTCCACGTACCCGTGCCGGGAATGCCGCGAGCGCATGTGTCCCTGCACGCAATGTCTGAGGCGACAGCAACGGCGCGCAGGCCGACGCAAGCTACTTGAGCCTCGGCCTGCGTACCGGGACTGTCACGGATTCGCTCAACTCTGAGGACCGCGTGGTAGGACAGATCTCAAGCCTCGGCGGCTCACCCTGCGGCTGAGGTGCATCAAAGGGGGAACCACAGTGACGGACGTTGCGGATTCGAACTCACCAGTGGCTGGACTCTACGAGCAACTCATCACCTTGCGCGTAGAGAACCAGTTGAAGAGTCTCAGTTCGGATGGAATCTTGCACGCCATCGATGGAGAGGTGGGGTCTGACTCGTCCGCACAGATCCTCGCTCGCCATGTCGCCAACACGGCAAGGCAAGTCCTGGAGGCGCTTCCTCCTGAGGAACGCGTTCAAGCAGCCAACCACATGCTGAACTCTATGAGTTCGCTACCCAACGCCGAAGAATTGATAGATCTGGTCGCCGAAGGCCCCAGACAGCTACTTGCAGTGGCAGAGCAGCAAGCCGAGGGAGTTTATGCGATTCGTCCAGTAACACCCCTTTCCGATACAGGACTTATCACCAACGCACCCGAAGATCCCAGCCTCGGTTTCGAACTGAGGGCGGAGCTGGAAACCACCGACCGGGTCGACCTACTCTGCGCCTTCGTAAAATGGCACGGCCTCCGGGTAATCGAGAAATCCTTGGAAGTCGCCCATGACCGCCAAGTGCCCATTCGCGTAATCACCACAACATATATCGGCGCCACCGAGCGCAGAGCATTGGACAGATTGGTTCAAAGGTTCAATGCCCAAGTGAAAATCAACTACGAAATCCGATCTACTCGCCTCCACGCCAAAGCATGGCTCTTTCGCCGGAATAGCGGATACGACACCGCTTACATCGGAAGTTCCAATCTCTCCAGGTCTGCCCTCCTAGATGGCTTGGAATGGAACGTTCGACTTTCATCAGTTGCCACACCTGCCATACTGAAGAAATTTGAAACCACTTTCGACTCTTATTGGCGAGATCCAGCTTTTGAGTCTTACGACCCGATTCGAGATGCCGCCCGCCTGGACCGTGCACTGCAAATTTCCGGGAATGGCGCAAGCAACACCGAAGGAGATCGCATCGCTTTGTCTGGACTGGACGTCCACCCCTACCCTTTCCAGCGCGATATGCTCGAAAGGCTTGAAGTAGAACGCACGGTTCACGACCGCCACAGAAACCTCCTAGTTGCCGCAACGGGTACCGGCAAGACAGTAATGGCTGCGCTTGACTTCAAGCAGCTAAAAAAGCGACATGGAAGAAACCTCCGACTCCTCTTCATCGCCCATCGGCAGGAGATTCTTCAGCAGTCGATGCGCAAGTACCGAGACATTTTGGGGGACGTACAATTCGGCGAGGAATTCTATAGCGGAAAGCGCCCCGAAGAATGGAAAAATGTTTTCGCAAGCATTCAGTCGCTCAAGGAAGGCGAACTGGAGAAACTCTCTCCAGACCAGTTTGATGTCATCGTCATCGACGAGTTCCACCACAGCGTTTCACCAACATATCGAAGAGTAATTGACTACTTCACCCCCATGGAGCTCCTCGGCCTGACGGCAACACCGGAGCGAATGGATGGAAAAAATGTTCAAGACGAATTCTTCGAAGGCCGCATTGCAGCAGAAATGCGCTTGTGGGAAGCCCTGAACAATGAGCTCTTGAGCCCATTTCATTATTTCGGGATCTCTGACGGAACTGACCTTAAATCCGTCACCTGGAAAAGAGGCGCCTATGATGCATCAGAGTTGAGTGACGCACTGACAGGAAACATCGATCGCGCTCAACACGTGGTCGATGCAGTACAAGAAAAGGTAAGCGCACCAACTGCCATGCGCGCCTTGGGGTTCTGCGTTTCAGTAGCACATGCCGAGTTCATGGCAGATTTCTTCCGAAGTAAAGGCTTCAAAGCCGTCGCACTTTCCGGAGAGACTAAACAGCATACACGGGAAGCAGCACTCGATAGCCTTAAATCCGGCGAGATTCAAGTTGTATTCTCGGTCGACCTGTTCAACGAGGGTCTCGACGTTCCTGATGTCGATACTCTTCTTCTACTGCGCCCAACGTCCAGTGCCACAGTTTTTCTTCAGCAGATCGGGCGAGGGCTGCGACGAAGTGAGACAAAGGCAGTACTGACGATTCTGGATTTCATCGGGCAGCACCGTAAAGAATTTAGATTTGAAGAGCAATTTCGTGTGCTCACTAACCTCAGCCGCGGACGCCTCCTTGCCAACATGGAACGAGATTTCCCATCCCTTCCGCAAGGCTGCCATATCATCCTTGAGAAAAAAGCCAAGGAAGCGATCATTGAGAACATTCGCAGCCAAATAAGAGTTGATGTCAGGCACCTTACGGAAGAGGTCAAGCGGTACGGAAGCATCAATCTCGCCGGCTATTTGAAAGAAAGTGGGCGTGAACTAAAAGAGCTCTACCGCGGAAGTGAAAATTCTTGGACTCGCCTGCTAAGAAGAGCCAGACTCTTGCCACAGAAAGCCCCGGAAGGAGAATGGGAACTCCTCAAGCGGATGACCTCCTTCCTGTATGTGGATGACCCCGCTCGGGCAAAAGCTTACGCAAGCTTCCTCTCAGACGAAGGCCTGAACTACACCACTCTCAGTGAACAAAGCCAGGCGTACGCGCGAATGCTCTACTTCACTTTGTGGCCGAAAGGCAAATTCGCGACATACCAGGAAGGCTTGGATTACCTTCTTCCTCAGAAGGCATTTCGAGATGAAGCCCGTGCAGTATTGGCGCGCACTCTGGAAAAAGCCGACCACTTGCCTATCTCTCTCACGGGAGAACTTTCAGATCTGCCACTCACCGTACACGCCTCGTACAATCGGGAGGAAATCCTCGCTGCTCTAGGCGAATCTTTCATCGGCGGGTTCATGCCGGACAATTTTCGCGAAGGTGCTCGATGGTGCAAGAGCGCCCGCGTCGATGCTTTGTTCATCACGCTAGAAAAGGAAGAGAAAGACTTCTCTCCCACTACTCGATACAAGGATTACGCGGAGGGCTCGTTCAGATTCCATTGGGAATCACAGCGTCAGACTTCGAGCACGTCACCCACGGGGCTTCGGTATCAAAACCACAAAGAGGAAGGAACTCATGTCTTCCTCTTTGTGCGTCGCTATAAATCAACGGATATTGGTGGACCTCACCCTTGGATGCTTCTTGGGCCGGCCAAGTACATCGGGCATGAGAGAAGCAAACCGATGGCTATCACATGGGAACTGGTCCACGAAATTCCGGCTGACGTTTGGACATACTCAGCCGCTACAGCCGTGAGCTAGCTTACCGATCAGGACAAGATTGCAGGGCTAATGTCTTTTAGAAGGTAACGGAAGCGAGTTCGGCGTCACAGCGCACTTGAGCCCGGTCCATCACTTCACCAACATTGCAACTATGCGTGCAAAGCCACTGAAGAAGGTCGGACATTACTTCAACTGCTGACTCTTCTATGGCTAGCGCCACGACGGCTTCCTGGGGCGGTGCGCTCACTGGGTGCACCGCCCCATAGAGAGCAAGTAGCGCCTCAGCTCGCGCGACACCAGGGCTGTTGACATGGCCGTCTGGCGAGGTAAGGCCGGTAGTCAACTCGCACCATGTCGTTTTGAAGCCATCATGTAGCGAAACGCCCCATCGACCAGCGGCGATCGCATCCACGAGAGCCATCCCTCGGCCTCCCTCATCAGAGTCTTGCGCCGTTTGCAGAGCCGGCAGGCATCGAGTGTCCGGGTCACGCACCTCAAGGCGGAGATACGTCTCCTGCAATGAGACTGCAAGGATGGCTGGCGTTCCGGGTCCAACATGGTCAATCACATTGGCTACCAGTTCGGAGGCGCAGAGTTGGGCTGCGTCGACAACGACGGGAAGCCCCCACCGCATCAGGTTCAGTCGCAGCAACCGGCGTAGGGCAGCAACTTCGCTGGGCTCCGCGAGGAAGGCCAACTCCCATGCCTTCCTGGGCAACACACTTCGGCAAACGTCCATGCGATTAAGCCTTCCGGCCCTCAGTGACAGCTGCTTCACGCAGTTCCGTGTCCTCCAGAGCGTGACATTGGAACTCTCAAAATGGAACTCTCGTCACCGCTTCGAGGGAGCGCACTGTTGCCACGTGCGCCCCTGGCGCACGCTGCCCTGCATCCTCTACCCGAGTACGTGGCAGGCTCGTCGCGACCAGTTGGGAGACATGGACAGATGGCAGTTGGACCGACCACACGTAGGCGACAGCTGGGTGCCGACCTTCGTAGGTTGCGCGAGCGCAACGAGCTCACCCTTGAGGAAGCCGGAGCCCGCGTCGGAGTATCGAAGGCGACACTCAGCCGCTACGAAACGAAGGAGGGAAGCGTCAAGTGGCCCGTGGTGGAGGCACTCTGCCGTGAGTACGGCGCCACCGAGCAGGAGCGCAAAGCCCTGGTCGAGCTTGCCAAGGATGCGAAAACTCAGGGGTGGTGGAGGTCGCTTGCCGACCCTATCCCGGAGTCGATGAACCTGATGCTGACACTTGAGGATGAGGTCGTTCGTGAGGATCACTACGCTGCCATGTATGTCCCTGGCCTGCTACAAACCCATGGCTATGCGGAAGCTGTGCACCGGGCAAGCGAAATAAGGTGCAGTGATGCAGAGATCGCCCATATGGTCGACATTCGCATGCGGCGTCAAGAGCTTCTGACCCGCCAGCAACCGCCACACATCTGGGCGGTGGTTGACGAGGCTGTAACCAATCGTCTAGTCGGTGGGCGTTCGGTCATGCGGGAGCAGTTGGCGCATCTAGCCTCACTGGCAGACTCACCCAACATCACGATTCAGATCTTGCCGTTCACCAGCGGAGCACACGCGGCGGCAGTGGGTAGCTTTGTGGTCCTGGGTGGTCCGACCCCAGAGCTCGACGTGGTGTATGTGGACATCATCGGCGGTGGCTTGTTCATGGAGAAGCCGCAGGAACTCGAACGCTACCGAGTGGCGTTCGAGTACTTGCGCGCCCAAGCGCTGGACATCGAATCATCGATCGCGCACATCCACCGAGCTTTCAGGGAGCTTTGATGAGTCAATTCGACATCAAGTGGGTCAAGTCCTCATACAGCGGAGGCAGCGGCACTGAATGTGTGGAGGCCGCCAGCATAGGGTTGAGTACCGCAGTTCGGGACAGCAAAAAGCCCCACGGCCCTCACCTCACCCTCGCCGAACCAGCATGGACAGACTTCGTTGCCGCGATCGGCTGCGGCAAGCTGAGCTAGTCAATTGCCCCACACTGGAGGGCGAGAGCCCCGGTGACCGGGGCGCATTCCCGGTCACCGACCGCAGCGGGCGATGAAGCGGCGGTTACCGGGAATGTGGTCGACCGCAATGATCGGAGCAGCTGCCGATCAGATCTCGCTGAGGGCAGAATCGACAATCTCGACCTGAGTCTCCGAGGCGGGTTCCGCGGCCGGACCGCGCTCTCTGTACGCCGCCGGCAGCCATCCCCGTACTCGGCGAGGGCGCACACCCCCGCTCTCTCAGCCGCCTTCCGGGGCGGCGCCCGCTCCCGGGTACTCGAAGGCGTACACCGACCAGTCGGTGAGCACCCGGTAGCCGATGCGCTCGTAGAGGGCGTTGCTCGTCGGGTTGGCCGCGTCCGTGAAGAGGACGGTGTCCGTCGCGCCCGCGCGCAGGGCGGCCGTGGTCACCGCCGCCGTCACCGCGGCGGCGTAACCCCGGCCGCGCAGTGGGGAGGGGGTGTAGACGGGGTCCACCTGGACCATGCCGTCGATCATCGGGTTGGCGCCGGCCATCGAGACGGGGGTGCCGTCCGGGGTTTCCCAGAAGGTGTAGCGCTTGTCGGCGAAGCGCGTGCCGGGCCACGAGGCGGCGTCCATGGAGACGGCTTCGCCGACATCGTCGGCGAAGCCCTGGCACCAGCGGATGACCTGGTCCCGGTCCTGGTCGCCGGCGACGCGGGGGCGGCCCGGCGGGGAGGGGGTTGGTGGGGTGAGGGTGGACAGGCGGCGGAGGCGGAGGCTCTTGGTGAGGGTCGGGGTCGCGCCGGTGTGCCGGTGCCAGGCGGTGGCGAAGGCGGTGGCCGTGGCGTGGTCGGCGCTGACCTGGGGGAGGGAGTGGCCGAGGGCGGCCAGCCGGGCGGCGAGGGTGTCGGCACGGGCGGGGGTGAGCGGGGTGAGGCCCAGGCTGCCGGCGGGGAGGCGGTAGAAAGCGGCCTCGACCGCGCCCGCCCGCTCCAGCCGGCCGAAGACGGTGGCCCCGGGGCCGTATCTGTCCGCCCCGGGGCCGCGCAGCCTCGCGGTCATCGTCAGCGCCATGATGTGCCGTGCGGGGCGCGAGCGCAGAAAGGCGCCTGCCGCGGTGAGGAAGCCGTCGATGTCCTCGGTGAGGTGCCAGCCGTCCGTGTTCATGGTGCATGGTCCCGGACGGGCGCGGGTGCGGGGAAGGCACATCGCCCGGTGATGGGCCGGCGGCCCGCCGGGCTCGCTCAGCCGCCGAGTGCCTGCGCCACCGTGTGGATGAGCAGGCCCGCCAGCGCGCCCACCACCGTGCCGTTGATCCGGATGAACTGGAGGTCCCGGCCGATGTGCGCCTCGATCTTGCGGGAGGTGTGCTCGGCGTCCCAGCTCGCGACGGTGTCCGAGATCAGCGAGGTGATCTCGGCGCGGTAGGTGGTCATCACATAGACCGCCGCGTCCTCCACCCAGCCGTTCACCTTGGACTGGAGCCGGCCGTCGGTCGCCAGCCGGGCGCCCAGGGCCAGCAGTGAGGCGCGGGCCCGCAGCCGCAGCTCGCTGCGGTCGTCCTCGGCCGCCGAGATGATCATGGCGCGGACGGAGGACCAGGCGGAGGCGATCACATCCTGTACCTCCGAACGGGCCAGCAGCTCCGACTTCAGCCGCTCCACACGGGCCCGGGTCTCGGTGTCCGACTGGAGGTCAGAGGCGAAGTCGGTGAGGAAGCGGTCGATCGCCCCGCGCGCCGGGTGCTCCGGCATGTCCCGCATCTCGGTCACGAAGCGCAGCAGCTCCCGGTAGACCCGCTCGCCGACCTTGCGGTCCACGAATCTGGGGGTCCAGCCGGGCGCGCCGCCCTCCACCGCGTCCATCACGGAGACGGAGTGGGTGACCAGCCAGTCATGGGCCCGGGTGCAGATCAGATCCACCGCGCGGTGGTGGGCTCCGTCCGCGACCACCTTCTCCAGGGTCTTGCCGACCCCCGGGGCGATCTCCGCGCTGTCCGCGCGCCGGGTGATGGCCTCGCCGACCACCGCCTGCACATCGGAGTCCCGCAGCACGGTCAGAGCGCCGCGCAGCGCCGTGGAGAGCTCCGAGGTGACCCGGTCCGCGTGGGCGGGCTCGGCCAGCCAGACGCCCAGCCGGCCGCCGATGCCCAGGGCCCGCAGCCGGGCCCGGATCACGTCCTCGGAGAGGAAATTCTCCCCGACGAAGGAGCCGAGGGAGGCACCGAGCTGGTCCTTCTTGTTGGGGATGATCGCCGTGTGGGGGATGGGGACGCCCAGCGGATGGCGGAAGAGCGCGGTGACGGCGAACCAGTCGGCGAGCGCGCCCACCATGCCCGCCTCGGCCGCCGCCGCCACATATCCGGCCCAGGGGCCCGCGCCCGCCTTCTCCGCCCAGGTCGCCAGCGCGAAGATCACCGCGACGAGCACCAGCAGCCCGGCCGCGATCAGCTTCATCTGGCGCACGCCGCGCATCTTCTCCGCGTCCGCCTCGGTGTACGCGAAGGAGGGAAGCCCGCTCCTGCGCCCCCGGGGAGCGGCACCCCCCGGGCCGCCCGGCTCATCCCTTGTCATGCGATTCATCCGCTCCACTCGCCCGCGCGCGTCCTCTGCGCATTGTCCCTGACTCAGGTACTCCCAGAGTGCACCCGTAAGTTCCCGTCCGCCGCCGTCATCAGGGGAAAGTCAGGGATGGGATGGGGGGAGGGGAGGGGAGGGGGGATGCGCCGGACGGGAGCCGGGGAGCGCGGGGACACACCGGGAGGAGGAGAGAAGGGCCCGCCAGGGGTCAGGCCGTCTCGCCGCCCTTGCCCCGCTCCAGCCTCGCCCGCTCCCGCTCCGCCTTCAGCCGCTGCTTCTCCGCCTTGGTGCGCTTGCGCACCACATCCACCCCGGCCATCAGCGCGAAGCCGGTGACCCGCACCCGGGGCGCCGCCGGGTCGGGCTCCTCGTCCTCGCCGCTCTCGTCGAAGCCGCCCATGAAGGCGAAGCCCGTGACCTGGGCATTCAGCTCCGGAGGCAGGATGACCTCGATTCCGCCCATGAGCGCGAAGCAGCGGATCACGACGTCCCCGTCCTCGAACCGGGCCTCGCGCAGATCCAGTTCCCCGCCGCCCATCACCGTGTACGCGCTGAACACCCTCGGCACCGTCCAGGCGCCCCTGCGCCGGAAGCCGCTCCAGAAGGAGAACCCCATCCGCGAGGTCGCCGTACCGCCGATCCGGTCCGCCCAGCGGCCGGACGACAGCGGTGCGGGCGCGGCGGTGCCGCCGCCGGGTGCCGGGAGGTCCCTGACCAGGGGGACCAACTCACCGTGGGTGCGGGCCTGATAGGTGGCGTCCAGCCGCTCCTCGAACTCCTCCATCGTCAGCCTGCCCTCGGCGACCGCGTCCCGCAGCCGCTCGGCAACCCGCTCGCGCTCACTGTCGGAGGCCCGCATCTCAGGGAGTTCGCTCATGTCTCCAGGATAGTCAGCGGGTGCGCGGGTGCCCCGGGCCCGTCCGTCACCCGCCGCCGCGCTCCGCGTACATCTTCGCGATCACCGCCTCGATGTCGGGCTCGCGCACCGAGAGATCCGCCACCGGATAGCGCTCGGCCACCGCCGCCACCAGTGGCGCCGCCGACTGGTTCGCCGGAAAGGCCAGCCATTGGCGCGGTCCCTCCACCTTCACCGTGCGGGCGAGTTCCGTCTCCACCGGCGGGAGTTCCCGCTCCAGGTCGACCACCAGCATCCGCTCGCTGCCGCCCGCCTCGTGCAGGCCCGCGAGCGCCCCGTCGTACATCAGCCGTCCGTGGTCGATGACCATCACCCGGCGGCAGAGCTGTTCGATATCGGTCAGGTCGTGCGTGGTCAGCAGGATCGTGGTGCCCTGTTGGGTGTTGAGGTCCCGCAGGAATCCGCGCACCTTCGCCTTGGAGACCACATCGAGCCCGATCGTCAGCTCGTCCAGATAGAGCACCTCGGGATCGTGCAGCAGCGCCGCCGCGATGTCGCCGCGCATCCGCTGGCCGAGCGAGAGCTGGCGGACGGGTACGTCCAGGAGTTCGCCCAGGTCCAGGAGGTCGACACAGCGGTCCAGATTCTCCCGGAAGCGCCCGTCGGGGATCCGGTACATCCGGTGCATCAGCCGGTAGGAGTCCTTCAGCGGCAGATCCCACCACAGGGTGGTGCGCTGCCCGAACACCACCCCGATCCGCCGGGCCAGCCGGGTGCGCTCGCGCGCCGGGTCGATGCCCGCGACCCGCAACCGGCCCGCGCTCGGGGTGAGGATGCCGGTCAGCATCTTGATCGTGGTGGACTTCCCGGCTCCGTTGGGGCCGATGTAGCCGACCATCTCACCGCGCCGGACCCGGAATCCGATCCCGTCCACCGCCCGCACCCGGTGCTTCTCGCGGCGCAGCAGACCGGCCCGGCGGCGTACGTCGAAGACCTTCTCGACCCCGTCCACCTCGATGATGTCCACCATGTCGTCCTGCTCCTTCCCGGGCGGGCCCGGTCGTCAGTTCCCGGTACTCCGGTAGGAACGCAGTCCCGCCCGCCACGCCAGACCGGCCAGAGCGCAGCACACGGCCGCGACCACCGGTGGCAGGAAGGCGAACCACTGCGGCACGTCGATGGGATAGGGCCGCTCCAGTACGTACAGCACGGGCAGCCAGTTGACAAAGGCCAGCGGTACGGCGAAGGTCACCCCGCGCACCAGTTCTTTGGCGAAGACCGTGGGCGGGTACTGGAGCAGTGTGCTCCCGCCGTAGGTGAAGGAGTTCTGCACCTGCGCCGCGTCCTGCGCCACGATCTGGAACGCGGCGCCCGCCAGGAAGACCGCCGCGAAGATCGCCGAGCCGCAGAGCACCGTCATCGGCACCATGAGGATCTTCACGGCGGTCCACTCGACGTCCGCGGTCGCCAGCCCCCAGCCGAGCACGGCGGCGCCCTGCGCGACCCGGCCGATCCTGCGCAGCGCGAACCGGTCGGCGGCGATCTGGGCGAGGACCGGGACCGGGCGCACGAGCAGGGTGTCCAGGGTGCCGTCGCGGACCCGGCGGCCCACGCGTTCCACCGAGCCCACCGCGAGATCGGTGAGACCGAAGGCGGTGCCGACCGTGCCGTACAGCAGGGCGATCTCGGGGAGCGAGTAGCCGCCGAGGGAGTCCACATGGGAGAACATCAGCAGGATCGCCAGGAAGTCGAAGGCGCTGGCGACCAGGGCGGCGAGGGTGGTCAGCACGAAGGACGCGCGGTAGGTCATGGTGGAGCGGATCCACATCGCCACGATGAGGCCGTAGGCGCGCACCCCGCTCGTCAGGTTCCCGGCGGCGGGGCGCGGCAGGGCCGGGCCGTACGGAGCGGTCTTCCTCTCCTCGTACAGCGCGCCGCCGAGCTGTTCGGTCTCAGCCACCCTGGACCACCACCCTCCGTGTCGCGACCGTCTGGAGCATCCGTCCCGCGCAGAGCAGCACCGCGGCCCAGCCGGCCTGGAAGGCGTACGCCCGCGCCAGGCCCCAGCCGGTGACCTCGCCGAGCAGTACATCGGCCGGCACCTGGAGCAGGGACGACCAGGGCAGCATCCGGGCCACCTCGCCCAGCGCCCCGGGAAAGACATTGAGCGGCAGCAGCATCCCGGAGAAGAACAGCGCCGCCAGCCAGCTGATCTGGAGCACCCCCGCGCCGTCCATCAGCCAGAACGCGGAGAGCGCCATCACGAAGCGGACCGCGAAGCTCACCACCACCCCGAGCGCCACGGCGACCAGGAAGGCGAGCCAGGTCAGGACCGAGCCCGGCAGCGCGAGATCGAAGGCGAGCGCGCCGGCGGCCAGCGGGGCGGCCCCGCGCGCCAGGAGATGGAAGGCGGCCCGGCCCAGGTCGGCGGCGAGCCACCACAGCTGGAGGTCGGCGGGCCGGTAGAGGTCGACGGCGATGTCGCCGGTGCGGATGCGCTCCACCAGCTCGTCCTCGAAGCCGCCGCCCATCAGGGCGCAGGTCATCAGGAGCCCCTGGCCGATCCACACATAGGTGACCGCCTGCGAGACGTCGTAGCCGCCCAGTTGGGGCCGTTCGTCCCAGAGCGCGATATAGGTGTACGCCACAATGAAACCGAAGACCGTATTGGTGAACACCCCCGCCGCGGTCGCCAGTCGATAGGTCGCGAAGCGCCGGAATCCCCCGGCCGCCACCAGTCCGTACAGCCGCACGTCCCCGCCCTTCCCCGGCCCGGCACCAAAGCGCACGAGCCTAGTCCGGGCGGTGGGACCCCCGCGAGGTATTTATGGGTGAAGGTACGGGGGATATCGATCTGAAAAGTGCACTATGGGCACATGAGCACGGAGCCGCAGGGGCAGGGCTGGTCCCCCAGGGACGCGACCGCGTCCCGGCCGGGAACGCCGGAAACGGAATCCTTCGGGGACGGCGGATGGGACGGCGGAGGGAACGGCGGAGGGAACGGCCGGGCGAACGGCGGAGGGAACCGCCGGGGAGACAGACGCGGGGACGGCGCGAAAGGCGGCGGGCGGCGCCGGCGGCGGTTCCTGCCCACCTGGCGGACGGTCCTCGGCACCTTCCTGCTCATCGCCCTGCTGCTCATCGGCGGCTTTCTGGCCGGTTACGCCCTGGTGGACATCCCGCCCGCCAATGCGACGGCGACCGCCCAGTCCAATGTCTATCTCTACGAGGACGGCACCCAGATCGCCCGCGACGGCGAGATCAACCGGGAGAACGTCCGGCTCCACCAGGTCCCCCTGACGGTGCAGCGGGCGGTGCTGGCCGCCGAGGACCGCAACTTCTACTCCGAACGGGCGGTGGACCCCAAGGCCATGGTCCGCGCCGCCTGGAACACCCTCACCGGCAAGGGCAAGCAGTCCGGCTCCACCATCACCCAGCAGTACGTCAAGAACTACTACCTCGGCCAGGAGCAGACCATCTCGCGGAAGTGGAAGGAATTCTTCATCTCCGTGAAGCTCAGCCGGGAGCAGAGCAAGAGCGAGATCCTGCAGGGGTACCTCAACACCAGTTACTTCGGCCGGAACGCCTATGGGATCCAGGCGGCGGCGCAGGCGTACTACGCCAAGGACATCGAGGAGATCGACACCGCCGAGGGCGCGTATCTGGCCTCGCTGCTGAACGCGCCGAGCGCGTACGACGTCACCACCCACCCCGAGTACAAGTCCGCGGCGCTCGCCCGCTGGAGCTACACCCTCGGCGGCATGGTGAAGGAGGGCTGGCTGGATCCGGCCGAGCGGGCGGCGATGACCTTCCCGGTGCCGCAGCGGGCCAAGCCCGCCATCGGGCTCTCCGGGCAGCGCGGCTATGTCGTCCAGGCCGTCGAGGAGTATTTGACTGGCCACGACATCATCGATGAGAACACCCTGGCCGCGGGCGGTTTCCGGATCACCACCACCCTGGAGCGGGCGAAGCAGGACGCCTTCGTCCGGGCCGTGCGGGACCAGGTGACCGCGAAATTGAGCGAGGACCGCAGAGCCGACCGGAATGTGCGGGTCGGCGGGGCGTCCATCGACCCGGGCAGCGGGCGGGTGGTGGCGATGTACGGCGGGATCGACTACACCCGGCAGTACGTCAACAACGCGACCCGGCGCGACTACCAGGTCGGCTCCACCTTCAAGCCGTTCGTCTTCACCTCCGCCGTCGAGCACGGCTCACGGACCCGGGACGGCCGGCTGATCACCCCGTACACCCTCTACGACGGCACCGACCGGCGGCCGGTGCGGGGCTGGGGCGGGGCGCCGTACGCTCCCGAGAACGAGGACGGCGTCTCGTACGGGACGATCACCGTCACCGAGGCCACCGACCGTTCGGTGAACTCGGTCTACGCCCAGATGGCGGTGGATGTGGGCCCGGAGCGGGTCCGGCGGACCGCGCTCGCCCTCGGTCTCCCCGCGAGCACTCCGGATCTCACCGCCTCGCCCTCCATCGCGCTCGGTCCCGCCACCGCGAGTGTGCTCGACATGGCCGAGGCGTACGCCACCCTCGCCAACCACGGCAGACACGGCACCTACACCGTGGTCGACCGGGTCACCAAGGACGGGCAGGAGGTGGCGCTGCCGGAGAGGGAGGACCGGCAGGCCGTCAGCCGGGAGGCCGCCGACACCACCACGGCGGTGCTCCAGAGCGTGGTCGAGGGCGGCACCGGCACCGCCGCCCGGTCGGCGGGCCGCCCCGCCGCCGGCAAGACCGGAACCGCCGAGCAGGACAAGGCCGCGTGGTTCGCCGGATACACCCCCGAACTGGCCACCGTGGTGGCGGTGATGGGGCAGGACCCGGACTCGGGGGCGCAGAAGCCGCTGTACGGGGCGATGGGACTGCCCCGGGTCAATGGCGGCGGTGCCCCGGCGCGGGTCTGGGGGCAGTTCACCGGCACGGCGCTGGAGGGCAGCGAGATCGTGGAGTTCGATCTGCGGACGGAGCCGGGCGCGGTGCCCGAGCAGCCGCCGCCGGTCTCGGAGAGCCCGTCCGAGTCGGTGTCCGGTCCGCCGTCGCCGTCGGATTCGCCGAGCCCGCCGCCGGACGGCGGGCCGAGCGAGTCCGGCGGTCCGTCCGACGGCGGCACGGGCGCGGCGGACGGCGGATACCCGGACGAGGGCTATCCGGACGGCAGCTTCCCCGGCGGATTCCCGGACGGTTTTCCCGACGGTTTCCCGGTCGGCGGGCTGACCGCCGGGATCGACGGCGGGACGGGCGCGGGTACGGGGACGGGTCCCGGCGCGGGCACCGGACCGGGCGGTTTCGGCAGCGGACCGGGCGGATCCGGCGGGACGGGTCCGGGGCCGGACGCCCCCGCGGGCGGGCGCCGGACGGACACCGGGATTCCCGAACCGGGGGCCGGGGCGGAACCGCCGGGGGGGCAGGGATGAGGGGAGGTGCCCGCCCGCGTCCTACAGATAGAGGCCGGTGGAATCCTCGGAGCCCTGGAAGCGGTCGGCGGCCACCGCATGCAGATCGCGCTCCCGCATCAGGACGTAGGCGACGCCGCGCACCTCGACCTCGGCACGGTCCTCGGGGTCGTACAGCACCCGGTCCCCCGGCTCCACCGTCCGCACGCTCTGCCCGACGGCGACCACCTCGGCCCAGGAGAGCCGGCGGCCGACGGCGGCCGTGGCGGGGATGACGATGCCGCCGCTGGAACGCCGCTCGCCCTCCGGGATGTCGGTCCGCACCAGTACGCGGTCGTGCAGCATCCGGATGGGCAGCTTGTCGTGCTGGGGGCCGGTCTCACGGCTGTTGGCGCTCACGCGTCGAACTTACCCGCACCACGGCTTTCCGTACGCGATCGGCCTGCATCCGCCGCCCGGGGCCGGCCGGTCCCGCCCGGTCCGGCGGGTGTCCCGCCCGCCCCGGCCGGCGGGTGTCACGCCCCGCGCTGCCTGCGGGAGGACGACATCGCGAGCAGGCCCAGCACCGCGACGGCCACCAGGGCGACCGGGACGACCCGCTCCAGCCTGGGGGCGCCGTCCTCGGAGACGAACCGGGAGCGGACACCGGACGTCGTGCGGTTCACGGCGGCACAGGCCCGGCCCGCCGTGCGGTCCACCGTCTCGGCGACCTTGGCCCGGGCGTCGCCGATGATCGTCTTCGGGTGCACCCGCACCCCGATCTCGTCGAGCGTCTCCGCCAGCTGGTCGCGTCGGCGGACGATGTCCGCCTCGATCTGCGCTGGGGTCCTCGCGTCCGACACCGCGCTGCCTCCATGGTCGTCTCGGGTGGTTCGTCCCGGCCAGTCTGTCAGTTCGTCCGCGTACGCACCCGGCGGCACCCCTACTACGCTCGGCGGCGTACACCCGCACGGCTCGACCGGCCGTGAACCGGCCCGAAGAGGAGAACCATGAGCGCGCGACTCGACACCGGCGACACCGCCCCCGACTTCACCCTGCCCGACGCGGACGGCAACGATGTCTCCCTCGCCTCCCACAAGGGCCGCAAGGTCATCGTGTACTTCTACCCGGCCGCGCTCACCCCGGGCTGCACCAAGCAGGCCTGCGACTTCACGGACAATCTGGAGCTGCTGGCGGAGGCGGGGTACGACGTCATCGGGGTCTCGCCGGACAAGCCGGAGAAGCTGGCGAAGTTCCGGGACAAGGAGAGCCTGAAGGTCACGCTGGTCGGCGACCCGTCGAAGGAGACGCTGACGGCGTACGGCGCCTTCGGCGAGAAGAAGCTCTACGGCAAGACGGTCACCGGAGTGATCCGTTCCACCATCGTGGTGGACGAGGAGGGCAAGGTCGAGCGGGCCTTCTACAACGTGAAGGCGACCGGGCATGTCGCCAAGATCATCAAGGATCTGGGCATCTGACGCCCCGCTTCCCCGGGCACACCGGCCTCGCGGGGCCCGGCGCGCCCGGGGGAAGCGGTGATGAACAGCCGGTGTCGGGCACTCCGGCCGGCTTCGGCCGTCCGGAGTGCGGCCACTACGATGGACGCACGCGCGGCCGTGGTGGAATTGGCAGTCACGCTGGGTTTAGGTCCCAGTGGGTTAACACCCGTGAGGGTTCGAGTCCCTCCGGCCGCACTGAACACGCGAAGGGCGCGGCACTCGGTGAGTGCCGCGCCCGTCGGGCATCGCGGGAGTACAACGGGGCGGGCGAGGGATTCCGCGGAGGCCGCGCCCCGGGCCCGCGCTCGGGCCCGCGCTCGCGGAGGGTCAGCCGAGCAGCTCGCGGATGACCGGCACCAGCGCGCGGAATGCCTTCCCCCGGTGGCTGATCGCGTTCTTCTCCGCCGGGCTCAGCTCGGCGGCGGTGCGGGTCTCGCCGTCCGGCTGGAGGACCGGGTCGTAGCCGAAGCCGTGCGAGCCGGCCGGGACATGACGCAGGGTGCCGGTCATCCGGCCCTCCACCACGCGCTCGGTCCCGTCGGGGAGCGCCAGCGCGGCGGCGCAGAAGAAGTGCGCGGCCCGGTGCTCGGGGGCGATGTCGGAGAGCTGGGCGAGCAGCAGCCGCAGATTGGCGGCGTCATCGCCATGGGTGCCGGCCCAGCGGGCGGAGAAGATGCCGGGCGCGCCGCCGAGGACGTCGACACAGAGGCCGGAGTCGTCGGCGATGGCGGGCAGACCGGTGGCCCGGGCGAGGGCATGCGCCTTGAGCAGGGCGTTCTCGGCGAAGGTGACGCCGGTTTCCTTGACGTCGGGGATCTCGGGGTAGGAGTCCGCGCCGACGAGTTCGAACGGCAGATCCGCTGCGGCGAGGATGGCCCGGAGTTCGGTGATCTTGCCGGCGTTGCGGGTGGCGAGGATGAGACGGTTCATGGGCCGATTATCCGGGCGGCGCGTGCCGCGGCCGACCGGGGCCCGGCGGTCGCCCGGGCGGGAGGCCCGCCCGGGCGCGCCGCGGCGATCAGGGGGAGCAGATCTTGCCCATCTCGGCGGCGGCGTCCTTCACCGGCTGGATGTCGGGCGCGGCGCCGCTCTCGATCGACTTGCGGACGCTGTCGACACTAGCGTTGAGGTCCGCGGCGGCCTTGTCCAGGTCGGCGTTGTCGGTCTTGTCGCCGAGCGAGGTGAGCTCCTTGTCTATGGAGTCGAGGGCTTCGAGCGCCTTGGTCGGGTCCTCGGCGGCGGAGCCGGCGGCCTCGCCGAGCTTGGTCACGCTGGTCCCGATGGCTTCGACCGTCTCGACGCAGTCAACCGCCTTGTTGACGGCGTCCTCGACGGTGCTGCAGCCGACGGTGACCGGCACGATCAGAGCGGCGGTGGCGAGTGTGAGTGCGATACGGCGGCGCGCGGCCATGGAACGGTCCCTCCCGGAATGTGGCCGGGCGCACGGTTCGGCCCGTGAGCCCGTGCCACTAACGACGCCCCTGGGGGCGTACTTGGTTGCTTCTTTACTCTGTTTTACCGGCTGAGTCTTTACTCGCCGATTCGATTCTGATCATGGCAGGTGCCGAGTCTGTACCGAAGACGTACCGGGAACGCATCGGATGGACCGGGCCGCCGGCGGGGGGCGGCTCGGACGGTCCCTCAGGACGCGGTGCGGGCGAG
Source organism: Streptomyces sp. CAU 1734 (assembly GCF_039888735.1). NCBI lineage: Bacteria > Bacillati > Actinomycetota > Actinomycetes > Kitasatosporales > Streptomycetaceae > Streptomyces > Streptomyces sp. CAU 1734. Next base: position 119,951 of record NZ_JBDQQP010000020.1, on the reverse strand, counting down.
GGCCTCGGTCTGGAGCGCCGTCAGATCCGCGCAGCCGCCGGCGGCGAGGTCGAGCAGGGCGTTGAGCTCCGCGCGGTCGAAGGGCTCGGCCTCGGCGGTGCCCTGGACCTCGACGAAGCGGCCGTCGCCGGTGCAGACGACGTTCATGTCGGTGTCGGCGCGCACATCCTCCTCGTACCGGAGGTCGAGGAGCGGGGTGCCGTCCACGATGCCGACGGAGACGGCGGCGACGGTTCCGGTGAGCGGCTCGCGCCCGGCCTTGACCAGCTTCTTGGTCTTGGCCCAGGCGACCGCGTCGGCGAGGGCGACATAGGCGCCGGTGATCGCGGCGGTGCGGGTGCCGCCGTCGGCCTGGAGCACATCGCAGTCGAGGACGACGGTGTTCTCGCCGAGCGCCTTGTAGTCGATGACGGCGCGGAGCGAGCGGCCGATCAGCCGGCTGATCTCATGGGTCCGTCCGCCGATCTTGCCCCGGACGGACTCGCGGTCGCCGCGGGTGTTGGTGGCGCGCGGCAGCATCGAGTACTCGGCGGTGACCCACCCCTCGCCGCTCCCCTTGCGCCAGCGCGGCACGCCCTCGGTGACCGAGGCCGTGCAGAAGACCTTGGTGTCGCCGAAGGAGATGAGGACGGAACCCTCGGCGTGCTTGCTCCATCCGCGCTCGATGGTGACCGGGCGGAGCTGTTCGGCGGTACGGCCGTCGATTCGAGACATGGCCATGAGCCTATCGGCTGTGCGGAAGGGCCCTGTCCGGTGTGCGGAAGGGCCCGTCCGTGCACCGGACAGGGCCCTTCGCGACAGGTCGGCGTCAGTGCCGCCGGCTCACATCATGTCCTCGATGTCGGCGGCGATCGGGTCGGCGTCGGTGCCGATGACGACCTGGATCGCGGTACCCATCTTCACGACGCCGTGCGCGCCCGCGGCCTTGAGCGCGGCCTCGTCCACCAGGTCCGGGTTGGTGACCTCGGTACGGAGACGGGTGATGCAGCCCTCGATCTCCTCGATGTTGTCGATCCCACCGAGCCCGGCGACGATCTTCTCAGCCTTGCTGGCCATGTTCTCTCCCTGTGTGTCCAGGACGCCCACGCGGGGCGCTCAGCGCTGCGTCGGCCCACCCGGGTCCGCTTTGTCACGGTAACGCACGGTTGGCCCATCTTCGCGGGCGAGTAACCGTTCTCTACCGAATGATGAAGATCACCGGTCGTCCGTTCCGGGCCATCACGCCCGGGCGGGGCCCGGAATCGTACCGCAACTGGTCTACACCAGTCTGCGACACCCGCCAAACCTGGCCGCTCCCGGAGGAAGCCGATGAGTTCAGAGAGCGCCGCCGCACGGCAGCCCTCGGTCTGGAACAAACTGTTCCAGGGGCTCCAGAAGATGGGCCGCAGCCTTCAGCTCCCCATCGCAGTCCTGCCCGCGGCCGGCATTCTGAACCGCCTGGGCCAGCCCGATGTCTTCGGCGCGGACGGGCTGGGCTGGAACGATGTCGCGAAGGTGATGGCGGGAGCGGGCGGCGCGCTGCTCGACTCCAACATCGGACTGCCGCTGCTGTTCTGCATCGGTGTCGCCATCGGCATGGCCAAGAAGTCGGACGGCTCCACCGCGCTGGCGGCGGTCGCGGGCTTCCTCGTCTACTACAACGTGCTGCGCCAGTTCCCCGAGACCTGCGCGGAGGGCGCGAAGGCGGCGGCCACCGGGTGCCAGGCACCGGACGGCTCGGTCGCCTCCTTCACGTATCAGAACCCCGGTGTCTTCGGCGGCATCGTGATGGGTCTGCTGGCGGCATACTTCTGGCAGCGCTACCACCGCACCAAGCTGGTCGACTGGCTGGGCTTCTTCAACGGCCGCCGGCTCGTCCCGATCATCATGTCGTTCGTCGCCATCGCGGTGGCCGCGCTGAGCCTGTGGGTCTGGCCGCCGATCGGCGACGGCCTGGAGAGCTTCAGCGACTGGCTGGTCAATCTGGGGGCCTGGGGCTCCGGGATCTTCGGCATCGCCAACCGGGCGCTGCTCGTCATCGGCCTGCACCAGTTCCTCAATGTGCCGATCTGGTTCCAGCTGGGCAGCTACACCAAGCCGGACGGCACGGTGGTGCACGGTGACATCTCGATGTTCCTGGCGGGCGACCCGAACGCGGGGCAGTTCACCACCGGCTTCTTCCCGATCATGATGTTCGCCCTCCCGGCCGCCTGTCTGGCCATGACGCACTGCGCCAAGCCGCACCGGCGCAAGGAGGTCGGCGGCCTGATGCTCTCGGTGGCGCTGACCTCCTTCGTCACCGGGATCACCGAGCCGATCGAGTACTCCTTCCTCTTCGTCGCCCCGGCGCTGTACGCGGTCCACACGGTGCTCACCGGTGTGTCGATGGCGGTGAGCTGGGCGCTGGGCGTCAAGGACGGATTCAGCTTCTCGGCCGGTCTGATCGACTACGTCATCAACTGGAGCCTGGCGACAAAACCGTGGCTGATCATTCCGATCGGGCTCTGTTTCGCGGCCGTCTATTACGCGATCTTCCGATTCGCGATCATTAAATTCAACATCCAGACACCGGGGCGGGAGCCGGACGAGGTCGGCGATCAGCTGGAGCGCGACAACGTGAAGTAGGCCGCCGCCCGGCGAGGGCGGACAGGGCCGGGCGGGTCCGGAGACGGGCCCGCCCGGCCCTGTTCCTGCGTGCCGCACGCCGTATGCCGTAGACGCCGCAGGCCGCCCGGGCCTGTCCGGGGCCGGTCCGGGACACGGTCCGGAACCGGCGCCGGACCGCCCGGGGCGCGGTCCCGGGGCCGGCCCGGGCCCGGCGGCGGCGCGCGGCCGGCACTCGGCCGGCTCTCCTCCGGCACTCGTCCGGCACCGGCCCGGGATATCCCGGCGGCATCCGAATTCAGGGGCGGACCACGCCGTATTCCGATCTCGCCCCCTCTCCGAACGGGTCGAGACTTCCGGCAAATAGTCCCTTATGTCCGATGTCAGGGAAATCCCCAACAGCCGCGATATCGAGACCTATTCGCAGGTTCCTTATCTATCTCCGGCGTGCTACAAAGGTCTACACCACTCAGTGGTTTAGACCACGCGGCTGCCTGCCGCGCTCCCCCTGAGTCGCCGCCTCATCCCCTTTCACTCCCCACGGGCGGCGCCTTGCTCCCCTGGAGGATCCTGATGTCCACGGCAAGCGCCGCACCCGCGGCACCGAAGAAGAAGGGCGCGGGTGCGATGGCTGTCATGCAGCGCATCGGCCGCAGCCTGATGCTGCCGGTGGCCGTGCTGCCCGCCGCAGCCATCCTGGTGCGACTCGGCAACAGCGACATGCTCGGCCGCGAGTCCTTCCCGACGATCATCCAGAAGATCGCCGGCTATATGCACGCGGGCGGCAACACGCTGCTCGACAACATGCCGCTGCTCTTCGCCGTCGGCATCGCGATCGGCTTCGCGAAGAAGTCGGACGGCTCCACCGCGCTCGCCGCCGTCACCGGCTATCTGGTCTTCAAGGCCGTCCTCGGCACCTTCACCGACAAGAACCTGCCCGAGGTCGCCAAGGTCGTCGACGGCAAGATAGTCATGACCGAGGCACCGGTCGACGCCAAGGTGCTCGGCGGTGTGGTGATGGGCATCGTGGTCGCCCTGCTCTACCAGCGCTTCTACCGCACCAAGCTGCCCGACTGGGCCGGCTTCTTCGGCGGGCGCCGTCTCGTCCCGATCCTCTCGGCCTTCGCCGGCCTGCTGATCGGCATCCTCTTCGGCCTCATCTGGCCGGTTCTCGGCTCGGTGCTGCACAACTTCGGCGAGTGGCTGGTCGGCTCCGGCGCCGTCGGCGCGGGCATCTTCGGTCTCGCCAACCGTGCGCTGATCCCCGTCGGCATGCACCACCTGCTGAACTCGTTCCCCTGGCTCCAGGCCGGCTCCTACGAGGGCAAGAGCGGCGACATCGCCCGCTTCCTCGCCGGCGACCCGACCGCCGGACAGTTCATGACCGGCTTCTTCCCGATCATGATGTTCGCCCTCCCGGCCGCCTGTCTCGCCATCGTGCACTGCGCCCGCCCCGAGCGCCGCAAGGTCGTCGCGGGCATGATGCTCTCGCTCGCGCTCACCTCCTTCGTGACCGGTGTCACCGAGCCGATCGAATTCACCTTCATGTTCATCGCGCCGGTGCTGTACGCCGTCCACGCGGTGCTCACCGGTGTGTCCATGGCCCTGACCTGGGGCCTCGGTATGAAGGACGGCTTCGGCTTCTCGGCCGGCGCGATCGACTTCCTGCTGAACCTCGGCATCGCCACCAACCCATGGGGCCTGGCACTGGTCGGCCTCTGTTTCGCGGCGATCTACTACGTGGTCTTCCGCTTCGCGATCACCAAGTTCAATCTGCCGACCCCCGGCCGGGAGTCGGACGAGGAACTGGCGGAGCTGCTCAAGGCCGAGGGCAAGTAGCCGCGCCCCGACCCTGACACACCGGTGCGCCCGGTCCCGTACATCGCGTACGGGGCCGGGCGCACCGGTGTGCCGGGAGCCATGCGCCGGGACCGCGCCCGTCACACCTCGTAGACCGCGCCCGCGGCGGCGAGGTCGACCGGCCCGGGGAAGACCGCGCGGGCGTCCGCGAGATTCCGCTCGCCGTCCGTCCACGGCGGGATATGGGTCAGCACCAGCCGCCCCACCCCGGCGTCCCGCGCCTGAACCCCGGCCTCCCGGCCGTTCAGGTGGAGATCTGGAATGTCCTCTTTGCCATGGGTGAACGATGCCTCGCAGAGAAAGAGATCGGCCCCCTCCGCCAGCTCGTGCAGCGGCTCGCACATCCCCGTGTCACCGGAGTACGCCAGTGTCCGCCCGCCGTGCTCCAGCCGGATCCCGTACGCCTCCACGGGATGGGCGACCCGCTCGGTCCGCACGGCGAACGGCCCGATGTCGAAGGTGCCGGACTTCAGGGTGCGGAAGTCGAAGACCTCGCTCATCGCGGTGGGGGTCGGGACATCCGCGTACGCGGTGATCAGCCGCTGCTCGGTGCCCTCGGGCCCGTGGACGGGTATGGCGTCGCAGCGCCCGCCCTCGTGGCGGTAGTACCGGGCCACGAAGTACGCGCACATGTCGATGCAGTGATCGGCATGCAGATGGCTGAGGAAAACGGCGTCGAGGTCGTAGAGACCGATATGGCGCTGTAGCTCGCCGAGGGCGCCATTGCCCATGTCGAGGAGCAGCCGGAAGCCGTCGGCCTCTACGAGGTAGCTCGAACAGGCCGATTCCGCGGACGGGAACGACCCCGAGCAGCCGACGACGGTGAGCTTCATGGAGCTTGAACCTCCGTTGACGGGGAGGGCTGGGGGTGGGTCTGGGCCATGCGGTCCGTTGAGCGTAAAGCGCAAAAGGAGGGCTCGCGCCTCCGGGGAGGGGGGTTGTGAAGGAACTCACCTGCGCTGTCACTGATTCGGACGGCGCGGGAGGGCCATCTCGGGGGTGGGGCCGCGCTCCGGGGCACCCCTTCCGCCGGATTCCGCCCCGGCTCGGTGCCCCTGTGCGCCCCCCGCGGCGCGCGGGCTCCCGACGGGGCTCCGCCCCGTACCCCGCGCCTCAAACGCCGGCGGGGCTGATTCCGCCGCGCCCGACATCAGCCCCTCCGGCGTTTGAGGCGCGGGGGGGCGGGGTCCGGGGCGGAGCCCCGGTTACGGGAAGGGACGGGGAGGGGAAACGGCCCCGGCGGGGGTCACCCGGAGGCGTCCCCGGGGAGGAGCGGCTCGCCCCCGGGGCCCGGGGCGGAGCCACCCGGAGGGGTCAGGCCCAGAGCTGGCCCTGGAGAGCCTCGATCGCCGCCTCCGTCGTCTCCGCGGTGTACACACCCGTCGACAGATACTTCCAGCCCCCGTCGGCCACGACGAAGACGATGTCCGCGGACTCCCCCGCCTTCACCGCCTTGCGGCCGACCCCGATCGCGGCGTGCAGCGCCGCCCCCGTCGAGACCCCCGCGAAGATCCCCTCCTGCTGGAGGAGTTCCCGTGTACGGGTCACCGCGTCCGCCGAGCCGACCGAGAAGCGCGTGGTGAGGACGGACGCGTCGTACAGCTCCGGCACAAAGCCCTCGTCGAGATTGCGCAGCCCGTACACCAGGTCGTCGTAGCGCGGCTCCGCCGCCACGATGCTGACGCCGGGGACGTGCTCGCGCAGATAGCGGCCGACGCCCATCAGTGTGCCGGTGGTGCCGAGGCCGGCCACGAAGTGGGTGATCGAGGGGAGGTCGGCCAGGATCTCCGGGCCGGTGGTCGCGTAGTGGGCGCCCGCGTTGGCCGGGTTGCCGTACTGGTAGAGCATCACCCAGGACGGGTTCTCGGCGGAGAGCTCCTTCGCCAGGCGGACGGCGGTGTTGGAGCCGCCCGCCGCGGGCGAGGGGATGATCTCGGCGCCCCACATGGCGAGCAGCTGCCGGCGCTCCTCGCTCGTGTTCTCCGGCATCACACAGACGATCCGGTAACCCTTGAGCCGCGCGGCCATCGCCAGCGAGATGCCGGTGTTGCCCGAGGTCGGCTCCAGGATGGTGCATCCCGGGGTGAGCCGGCCCTCCTTCTCGGCCTGCTCGATCATGTGGAGCGCGGGGCGGTCCTTGATCGAGCCGGTGGGGTTGCGGTCCTCCAGCTTGGCCCAGATGCGGACGTCGTCGGAGGGGGAGAGCCGGGGCAGCCGGACCAGCGGGGTGTTGCCGACCGCCGCGAGCGGGGAGTCGTAGCGCATCAGTACATGCCGCCGGCGACGGCGGGAAGGATTGTCACGCTGTCGCCGTCGGAGAGTTCGGTGGCGATGCCGGAGAGGAAGCGGACGTCCTCGTCGTTGAGGTAGACATTGACGAAGCGGCGCAGCTCACCGCCGTCGACAATGCGCTCCCGGATGCCGCTGTGGCGGGTTTCGAGGTCGGCGAAGAGCTCGGCGAGCGTGTCCCCGCTGCCCTCCACGGCCTTGGCGCCGCCGGTGTAGGTGCGGAGGATGGTCGGAATGCGGACCTCGATGGCCATGGCGTGGACTCCAGTCGTGGGAGAGGAACTCGGAGGGGGAATCCCGGAGGCTCGGTGCGTCTCGGGAACTCTTCGGAACTCGCGTGCGGCAGGGGCGCGGCTCGGCCCCCGCGCGGGGTGGTGCGGAGGACGAGCTCCGTGCTCAGGTACACATCGCGCTGGCGAGTCGGCACAGGTCGACATGCAGCCGCGCCACGAGCAGGACGGAACCGCTCGGCGTCTTGTCGCGCATGTCGTGGAGAACCATGCGGTCATCGTATCGATTCCCGGTCCGGGATCCGGAATGTGATCTCGCATCCCGGACGGGGATCGCTCACGATACGGACCGCAGACCCGGTGGCAGATAGGTGATGGCGGGCGCTCCGGTCACCGGGTGGACCGAGACATCGGCGTCCACGCCGTAGACATCGGCGAGAAGTTCTGAGGTCAGAACCTCCGCCGGGGTGCCGGAGGCGACGATCCCGCCGTCCTTCAGCACATGGATCCGGTCGCAGTGATAGGCGGCGAGGTTGAGGTCGTGCAGGGCCAGCAGGCTGGTACAGCCCAGGGTGCGGATGAGGCCGAGGATCTCCAGCTGGTATCGGATGTCGAGATGGTTGGTGGGCTCGTCCAGGATGAGCAGTTCGGGCCGCTGGACCAGCGCGCGTGCCACCAGGGCCCGCTGGCGCTCCCCGCCGGAGAGGGAGGGGAAGAGCCGGTCGGCCAGTTCCGCGACGCCGAGCCGGGCGAGCGCCTCGTCCACCAGGGCGGTGTCCCCGGAGTCCGAGGGCTCCCAGAACCGCTTGTGCGGGGAGCGGCCCATCGCGACGATCTCGCGGACGGTCAGCTCGAATTCGGCGGGGCTCTCCTGCGGCACCCCCGCGACCCGCTGGGCGCGGGCGCGGGCACCGAGGGCGAGCAGATCGGTGTCGTCGAGCCGGATCGTTCCCGCGGTGGGGCGGAGGGTGCCGTACACACAGCGGAGCAGTGTGGTCTTGCCGCTGCCGTTGGGGCCGACCAGGCCGGCCGTCTCACCGGGACGGACGTCGAGACCGACACCGCGCAGCAGGGTGCGGCCGCCGGTGGCGTACCCGACCCCGTCGAGGGTGAGCGCCGCGCTGCCGGGCGGGGGAGGAATGACCTTCACAGCGCGGCTCCCTGTGCGGTACGGCTGCGCATCAGCCAGAGGAAGAGCGGTCCGCCGATGAGCGCGGTCAGCACCCCGACCGGAATGTCCTGTGGGGCGAAGAGGGTACGCGCGCCCAGATCGGCGACGATCAGCGCGACGGCGCCGGCCAGCGCGGCCACCGGGAGCAGCGCCCGGTGGGTGGCGCCGACCAGCAGCCGGGCCGCGTGGGGGACCATCAGGCCGATGAAGCCGACCGCGCCGCTCGCCGAGACGAGTACCGCGGTGATCAGCGAGACCAGGACGAAGACGGCGGCCCGGAAGCGGGCGACATCGAGGCCGAGCACGGTCGCCCCCTCCTCCCCCACCAGCAGCAGATCCAGCGGCCGGGCGAGTGAGAGCAGCAGCGGCAGCCCCAGGCAGACCACGATGCCGGGCGCCCAGAGGGTGTCCCAGCGGGCGCTGCCGAGCCCGCCCAGCGACCAGTAGAGCGCCTCGCGGAAGTGCTCGGGCCGCGCGGAGGCGACCAGTACGAGGGTGGTGACGGCGGAGAGGATGTACGAGACGGTCACACCGGCCAGCACCAGCCGGGTGCCGCTCATCGTGCCGCCGCCGCGGGCCAGTCCGTAGACGAGGGCCAGCGCGACCAGCGCCCCGGCGAACGCCCCGGCGGGCATCGCGACGGCGGTGGTGGCCCCGACCCCGAGGGTGAGCACCACGACCGCGCCGGTGGACGCCCCGGAGGAGATCCCGAGCAGAAACGGGTCGGCGAGCCGGTTCCGTACCAGCGCCTGGAGGACCGTGCCGACCACGGCGAGCCCGGCGCCGACGGCCGCGCCGAGCAGCACCCGGGGCAGCCGTACATCGACGACGATCGTCCGGAAGGGGCTCGGCGCCGCCCCCGGCAGCAGGGCCTCGATCACCTGTCCGGGCGGGATGGAGACGGAGCCGGCGGCCAGACCGGCCACGACGGCCGCCGCGAGGGCGGCCAGCAGGCCGGTGACCACGGCCGGGTACCGCAGCCGGGCGGCGGCACCCGCCCGGGGCGCCGCCCCCGGCCGCCCCTCCTTCACGAGCGGCGGCCGGGAGGAGACGTCGGAGGTCACCGCGCGGTCTCCGGCGCGAGCTGCGCGGCCAGCTTGGTGATGGCGTCGGGCATCCGGACCCCGACGACCGCGTCGGAGAGCGGCAGCACGGCGAACCGCTTGTTCTTGATCGCCGGGACATCGCGGAGCGCCGGGTCCTCCAGCAGCCGCTGCTTCTTCTGCTCGACGCTGGTCTTGCCGTAGTCGTAGATCACGACGATCTCGGGCTTGCGGGCCACCACCTGCTCCCAGGTGGCGTCGCCGAAGGTCTTGTCGAGGTCGGCGAAGACATTCCGGCCGCCCGCGCGGGTGATCAGCTCATTGCCGATGCCCTTGCCGCCGGCCGTGAAGGCGGTCTTGTCGCCGCTGTCGTACACGAAGACGGAGACGGCCTTCCGCCCCTTCAGCTTCTCGCCGGTCGCGGCGACGGAGGCCCGTGACGCCTCGATCCACTTCTTCGCCCGGTCACCGGCGCCGAAGGTGCGGCCGACCTCGTCGACCTCCCGGTACACATCGTCCAGGGTGGTCTTCGACTTGGTGCAGTACTCCAGATTGAGGCGGCTGTCGATGCCGGACTTCTTCAGCTCCTGGCGGGTCCGGCCGTCCTTGGCCTCGAAGGCGCTCGCGTAGCCGCCGTAGACGAAGTCGGGGTTGGCGGCGAGCAGCTTCTCCTTGGAGGGGTACTCCTTGGCGAGTACGGGTATCGCGGCGTACGCCTTCGCGTACTCCGGCAGCACCTGGTCGTCGAGATAGGCGGTGCCGACCAGGGACTTCTCCAGACCGAGCTCCAGCATGACCTCGGTGACGTGCTGGTTCATGGTCACGGCCCGCTTCGGGGGCGCCTGGTAGGTGGTCTTCACACCGCAGTTGTCGACGGTGTACGGGAATCCGGGGGCCGGCTTCGCGGCATCGGTCTTCTTCTCGGTCTCACCACCGCAGCCGGTGAGGGCGAGCGGGAGCAGCAGCGCGGCGGACATCAGGGCGGAACGGCGCCTGGACATGACGGGGTACGGCCTCCTCCGGGGATTTCCACGTCCCCTTGGTGCTGGGAGAAGGCGGCAGGTCAGTTCCTGGCTGGCGAGCGCCCCGCGGACGGGAGCGCTCGGTCACAGTGGCGGGACCGCGCCGGATTCGCACCGGCTTCCTGGGTCCAGCCGCCCACTTGTCGGATCTTCCGACGGGATCAGTATGCAGCCACGATCTTGACCTCTTCCTCGCTCACCTCACCGGCGACGATCCGGAAGGAGCGGAACTGGAAGGGGCCCGCGTCGTCGTTGTCGGCGGTGGAGACCAGGACGTAGTGGGCGCCGGGTTCATTCGCGTACGAGATGTCCGTACGGGACGGGTACGCCTCGGTCGCGGTGTGCGAGTGGTAGATGATCACCGGCTCTTCGTCGTTGTCGTCCATCTCCCGGTAGAGCTTGAGGAGATCCGCCGAGTCGAACTCGTAGAACGTGGGCGAGCGGGCGGCGTTCAGCATGGGGATGAACCGCTCGGGCCGGTCGGTGCCCGCCGGGCCCGCGACCACGCCGCATGCCTCATCCGGGTGGTCCGCGCGGGAGTGCGCCACGATCTGGTCGAAGAGAGCCTGGGTCAGCGTCAGCATGCCGATCAGGATAAGCAGCCCGCCGCGGGCGGCCCGGGGCGGTGCCCCGGGCCGTCCGTCCGCGCGAGGGTCAGCCCCTGCCCGCGCCGGCCTTGCTGAACGCCGCGCCCTGCGGGTCCTTCTTCTTCAGTACGAGGTAGGCGACGGCCAGCCCCAGCGCCCAGACGGGGGCGCAGTAGAGCGAGATCCGCGCGTCCTTGTCGATCCCCATGAGCACGATCACCATGCCGATGAAGGCGAGCGCGAACCAGCTCGTCCAGGGGGCTCCGGGGGCCTTGAAGGAGGACTGCGCCACCTCGCCGCGGTCGGCCTTGGCCCGGTAGCGGATGTGACTGGCCAGGATCATGATCCAGGCCCACATGCCGGAGATGGTGGCGAAGGAGACGATCTTGTTGAAGGCGTCGCCGGGCCACTGGTAGTTGATCCAGACACCGATCAGCATCAGCCCTGCCGAGAAGGTGGTGCCGATCAGCGGGGTGCCGTTGCGGGTCAGCCGGGTGAAGATCTTCGGGCCCTGGCTGTTGAGCGCGAGGTCGCGCAGCATCCGGCCGGTGGAGTACATGCCGGAGTTGCAGGACGACAGCGCGGCGGTGAGCACGACGAAGTTCACGATGGCCGCGCCGACCTGGAGGCCCATCTCGTCGAAGGCGGCGACGAAGGGGGAGACACCGGGCTGGAAGTTGGTCCAGGAGACTACCGACAGGATCATGATCAGCGCGCCGATGTAGAAGACGGCGATCCGGATCGGCACGGTGTTGATCGCCTTGGGAAGGTTCTTCTCCGGGTCCTTGGACTCACCGGCCGTGACACCGACCAGCTCGACCGCGAGGAAGGCGAACATCACGATCTGGAGGGTCATCAGGGTGCCGCCGATGCCCTTGGGGAAGAAGCCGCCGTCGCTCCACAGCAGGGAGACCGAGGCGGTGTCGCCGGCGTCGGAGAAGCCGATGGTGAGGATGCCGGCACAGATGAGGATCATGCCGACGATCGCGGTGACCTTCACCATCGAGAACCAGAACTCCAGCTCTCCGAAGAGCTTCACCGAGATCAGGTTCGCGGCGTACAGAATGATCGTGAAGGCGAGCGCGGAGATCCACTGGGGCGCGTCGAACCAGTACGTCATATAGGCCGCGGCGGCGGTGACCTCGGTCATTCCGGTGACGACCCAGAAGAGCCAGTAGGTCCAGCCGGTGGCGAAGCCCGCGAAGGGCCCGATGAACTCGCGCGCGTAGTCGGAGAACGAGCCCGCGACCGGGCGGTACATCAGCAGCTCGCCGAGGGCGCGCATGATGAAGAAGATCACGACGCCCGCGACGGCGTACGCCAGGATCAGGCTGGGCCCGGCCTTCGAGATGCCCTTGCCCGCACCGAGGAAGAGCCCGGTGCCGATCGCCCCGCCAATCGCGATCATCTGTATCTGACGGGCCCCGAGCGCCCGGTGATACCCCTGCTCCTCGGGTGCCGCCGCGCCGACCGTGGTCGCGCCCGCGGTGACGGCCTCGCCGTCGTGCCCGTCATCCTTGCCGACCTGCACTGAGGTCATGGTGATGCGCCCTTTCTCCATGCTGATCCGCGTCCGCCGCGACTGGCGCGTGCGTCTGCGGATCAGGTCCTGATCCCCCCGGATATGGATGGAGTGCCACCGGCGGTCCGCCGGTCCAAGCGCCTCCAGGGACATGGGTGGCGGCCCTGGCGGTCGTGCAGATTTATCACGGTTGAAACGGAGATCAAGTACATCGAATATGACTCACATCACCAATAAATGCGGGCAAATAGGTATCGGCGGGGTGAAGGGGGTGGGGGCGGTGACGTGATCGTTATCCGGATTTGAGTGTCCGCTGAGCGTGGGGGTACCGGTGGGTAGGCGGGGTACGGCTGCCTCCGGCGGGGCGGAGTCTTGTGCGCCCTTCCCCGTGGTGCGGGTCCTTTTGCGGGGCTCCGCCCCGCGCCCCGCGCCTCAATCTCCCCCAGAGCTTCGCCTGGGAGGTACCCCCAGCGAGGCTGAATTTGCTTGCCCTCTTTCGCGGGTGCGAGTTGGCGTGGGGGCGGTGTCGCGTCGTCGTTCGGGTTGTCCGGGGTGCGGGCCAATAAGCGGCCCCCCGCCCCAAGCCGCTTGTTTCCGGTGCGGGAGCGCCCGCCCAGAAGCACCCGCCCACTCTGACGCCCATCACGATCCGACCCCCGGGTGACCTTCCGGACCGGGGTTCCCCGCCTTGTGAAACCGACTCGGAACGCACGGACAGACAGAGCACCGTCATCACGCACTGGGGTCACTCGCGGAAGAGGGGGACGCGCAGGAGCGGTACTGGGGCATCAAGCGTGATTTGTGGCGCAAACCGGAGTAATCAATACAAGACCGGGTGCGCGCGCCGTAAATCATGCAGCCCCAGTACCGAACCGGAGCGGCACCCAACCCGCACCAACAAGCACCCCAGCCCGGGCATACGGGCACCCCGCACACACAAGAGCCCCGCCGGTTAGGCCGTCAGGGTTTCGACCAGGGTCTCCTGGAGGACGCCCAGCCACAGATACGCCATCACCATCGGCTTGCGCGGATCGTCGTCCGGGAGGCGGTACAGCCCCGCCCCCTCATCGTCGTCCGTGACCTCAAGACGCGTACCGATCGTCAGCCGGAGATCATTCAGCGCCCGCAGCCACCGCACGCTCACGTCGGGGGTGAGCTTCAGGACCGCCTCGTCCTCGCCCGTCACGCTCAGGGTGTCCAGCGCCCGGACGATCGCCACCGCGTCCTCGCGCTTGCCCGCGCGCAGGTCGTTCTCCGTGAAGCGGCGGAATTCGGCCGACGAGGCCCGGCCGTCGTCGTCCTGCGGGGCGGTCGCGGCGGGGTCCTCGTACGCGTCCGGGAAGAGCCGGGCCAGCGCCGGGTCCGAGGGCGCCTCGCTCGGGCCCTCCGCGAAGAGCGCGGCGAGCGGGTCCGCGCCCTCGACGGGCTCGTCGCCGGGGCCGATCAGCTCAAGGAGCTGCACCGCCAGCGAGCGGAGGATGGAGATCTCGACCTCGTCCAGGGCGATGGCCGCACCGCCGCCGGGAATGGCCTCGAAGTGCCCGGGCATCAGTTGCGGTCCTGGGTGAGGGTCGCCCACAGCCCGTAACCGTGCATGGCCTGCACATCGCGTTCCATCTCCTCGCGGCTGCCGCTGGAGACGACCGCGCGGCCCTTGTTGTGCACGTCGAGCATCAGTTTGCGCGCCTTGTCCTTGGAGTATCCGAAGTACGCCTGGAAGACATAGGTGACGTAGCTCATCAGATTCACCGGGTCGTTGTGGACGAGCGTCACCCACGGCACATCCGGCTCGGGGACGATGAAGGTCTCTTCCGCCGACTCGGGGCGTTCGATCTCTGTGGGAGCAACACTCACCCGGTCCATGCTGCCACTCACGGGGGCTCAGCGCATAAACGGCTCCCATCTCGTCACTCTGACGAAATGTGGGGTAGCATCCGGCCATTGAGTGGCCGGCCCGGCATGGGGGCCGCCGATACGAGAGCGCGAGGGTGAGTGTCGTGAACACTGCGGACCTGGGCCTGCCGGTGGATGTCCCGTCGACCGCCCTCTTCACCGACCAGTACGAGTTCACGATGGTGCAGGCGGCGCTGCGGTCCGGTACCGCCGACCGGCACTCGGTCTTCGAGGTCTTCACCCGCAGGCTCCCCGAGGGCCGCAGATACGGCGTGGTCGCCGGGACCGGCCGGGTGCTGGACGCGGTGGAGAACTTCCGCTTCGACGCGGACATCCTCGGCTTTCTGCGCGAGCAGCGGATCGTGGACGAGCCGACGCTGGAGTGGTTGGCCGGATATCGCTTCCGGGGCGACATCCTGGGCTATCCCGAGGGCGAGGTGTACTTCCCCGGCTCGCCGATCCTGCGCGTCGAGGGCTCCTTCGCGGAGTGTGTGCTGCTGGAGACGGTGATCCTCTCCATCCTCAACCACGACTCGGCGATCGCCGCCGCCGCCTCGCGGATGTCCGCCGCCGCCGGGGGCCGCCGGCTGATCGAGATGGGGGCCCGCCGTACGCATGAACTCTCCGCCGTGGCCTCGGCCCGCGCGGCGTATGTCGGCGGCTTCGACTCGACCTCCGATCTGGCGGCGGGGTTCCGTTACGGCATCCCGACGGTCGGCACCAGCGCCCACGCCTTCACGCTGCTGCACGACAGCGAGCGGGACGCCTTCCGGGCCCAGGTCGACTCGCTCGGGCGGGGGACGACGCTGCTGGTGGACACGTACGACGTGGCCGAGGCGGTCCGCACGGCCGTGGAGATCGCCGGTCCGGGGCTCGGCGCGGTCCGTATCGACTCCGGCGATCTGCTCCTCGTCGCCCACCGGGTCCGCCAGCAGCTCGACGAGCTCGGCGCCCGGGACACGAAGATCACCGTCACATCGGATCTGGACGAGTACGCCATCGCGTCGCTGGCCGCCGCGCCGGTGGACGCGTACGGGGTCGGCACCCAGCTCGTCACCGGCAGCGGTCACCCCACCTGCTCGATGGTCTACAAGCTCGTGGCCCGCGCGAAGTCCGCGGACCCGAGCGCGCCGCTGGAGCCGGTGGCCAAGAAGTCGCTGGGCGGCAAGGCGTCGGTCGGCGGGCGCAAGTGGGCCGCGCGGCGGCGGGACGCCGAGGGGTTCGCGGAGGCCGAGGTGGTCGGTGTCGGCCCGGTGCCGCCCGGCCTGGAGGACCGGCAGCTGCTGGTGGAGCTGGTCAGGGGCGGCGAGACGGTCGCCAGGGAGCCGCTGGACACGGCCCGCGACCGGCACATCGCGGCCCGTGCCGGGCTGCCGATGTCGGCCATCCAGCTCTCCCGGGGCGAGCCGGTGCTGGCGACCGAGTATCTGTAGGCGGTGCGCCCCGGGAATGCGCCGGGTATTCACGGGGAACCCGCGGGAGATGCAGAGAAGACGCGTCACGGGCCGCGCACCGGGCTCCGGTGGCGCCCCTCCCATATGCCCGGTGGAGTCTCTAGGCTCAATGGCACCCAGAGGGCAGCCGCGCCCCGGCTCCATATCCGCGTAACCACCGCATCTCCGTGAGGACAGCCGCCATGCACCGCGCCTTGATCGTTGTCGATGTACAGAACGACTTCTGCGAGGGCGGCAGCCTCGCGGTCTCCGGCGGGGCCGAGGTCGCCGCCGCCATCACCGATCTCATCGGGCAGGCCGCTCCGGCGGGCTACCGCCATGTGGTCGCCACCCGTGACCACCACATCGATCCCGGTGACCACTTCTCCGACACCCCGGACTATGTCGACAGCTGGCCGCGGCACTGCGTCGCGGGCACGGAGGGGGTCGGCTTCCACCCGAACTTCGCCCCCGCCGTGGCGTCCGGCGCCGTGGACGCCGTCTTCGACAAGGGCGCGTACGCCGCGGCCTACAGCGGCTTCGAGGGGTCGAACGAGAACGGCGAGACGCTGGCCGGCTGGCTGCGGGCGCACGAGGTCACGGAGGTGGACGTGGTGGGTATCGCCACCGACCACTGTGTCCGCGCGACGGCCCTGGACGCGGCCCGGGAGGGCTTCACCACCCGGGTGCTGCTGGAACTGACGGCCGCGGTGTCGAAGGAGCGGACGGAGCGGGTGCTGGTGGAGCTGCGCGAGGCGGGTGTGACGCTGACCGGCGAGCCGGCGGCCTGACCCGGCCGGGCGGGCACGAGCGCCGCCGGCCGGCGGGCACGAGGCCGGGCGGGCACCGAGGCCGGCGGGCACGGGAAGGGCCGGCGCACCCCCGGTCGCTTCCCCGCGCGGGCCCCGTACCCCGGGCGGACGCCTTCGTCACTCCCCCGCGCGGGCCCGTTCCCGCAGCAGGACCCGGGCCGGATGCCAGAGCTCGCCCCCGGCGCTCCCCGGCTGGGTGCGCCAGAGCAGGCCGTCCGGGTGGTGCAGTACGGCCGTGATCTCGTCCGGTGTCGGCGGCTCCGCGTTCCCCCGCAGATAGACCGCCCGCAGCCCCAGATTGCGCAGTCTGGTCAGGGCGCGCGCACGGTTGGCGGCGTGGACGAGGAAGCGGGCCGGACGGCCGTCGCCCAGCGGGCTGGGCAGACTGAGCGCGACGACCACGCTGCCGTTCGGCAGCTTGCTGAAACCTCCGCCGGGCATGGTGGAACACTCCCCCGTCAGCTGATGTGTCAATAAGGGTTGGTCTCCACGCACCTAAACACGATCGGCCGCTGCCCGCCAGGGGGCAACGGCCGATCATGGTCTGACCTGCGGCGATGCTGACTACTTGACGGAGGGGTCCACCCTCACAGTGATCTTGTCGCCGCTCGCCGACTCCTTCACCACGGTGATCTTGGTGTTGGTGTCAGTTACACGCACCCCACCGGTGGGGTTCTCGGCGTACCAGTACGTACCCTTGCGGTCGTCGAAGACCGCATTGCCCTTCTTCGCCTTGAGCTGCGTCGGGACATTCCCCTTGTGCAGCGTGAAGCCGTCGTACGGCTTCGTCGAGAAGGTCGAGTCGAAGGACTGGATCCGGTTCCGGATCAGCGTGCCGTCCGCCCACTTCAGCGGCTCCGGGTTGGCGTCGACCGGAAGGATCCGGCCCTCACCCGGGTGGGAGCTGGTGTTGTTGGTGGTGCGGAAGGTGTCCCACACCCAGATGAGCAGGCCGTTCTGGTACGGGTAGTGCTCGACCCACTTGTTCTGCGGCGCGGTGAAGCCGTAGTTGTACGGGCCGACCTGGAGGGTCTTGTCGTACGAGACGTACTGCCGGTTCTCGGCGATGTAGTACTGCTCGTAGTCCTTGGTGAAGGAGCCCCCGATACGGGAGAAGCCCTTGCTGGTCCAGGCCGCGTCGGCGGTCTCGGCGCCGTCGCTGA
The DNA here is from genome assembly GCF_039888735.1 of Streptomyces sp. CAU 1734. Taxonomy (NCBI): domain Bacteria; kingdom Bacillati; phylum Actinomycetota; class Actinomycetes; order Kitasatosporales; family Streptomycetaceae; genus Streptomyces; species Streptomyces sp. CAU 1734. Next base: position 102,343 of record NZ_JBDQQP010000020.1, on the reverse strand, counting down.
AGACCGGGGCGCCGTCCGCCGTGACGGTGATCGCGTCGGCGGCGAAGCCCTTCTCGGCGGTGGCGTTGTCGGTGCGGTAGTTGAAGCGGAGGTCGATCTTGCCGCCCGCGTAGGCGTTCAGCGGGTAGGCCAGCTTCTTGTACGCGCCCGACCTGCCGGTGAGTGCGGGCCGGTCGCTCGCGTCGCGGGTGATCGGCCGGCCGTCGGCGGTGCCGTCGAGCGCGGTCCAGCTGCTTCCGCCGTTGGTGGACACCTCGGTGTAGAGGTAGTCGTAGCCGTTCTCGATCTGCCACCAGCCGGAGAGGTCCAGGGAGGCGGCGGACTTGCCGGTGAGGTCGACCGAGCGGGTCAGGGTGTTGGAGAGGTTGTCACCCATGTCGCTCCACCACTGCCGGCTGCCCTCGGCGGGCGGCACGACGGGGGTGGTGCCCGGCTTCTTGGGCAGCTCGACGACGAGCGCCTGCGGGAGCTTGGTGTTGTACGCGGAGACCCCGAGGGTGTGCCGCGACTTGGTCGCCGCCTTGGCCTTCTCGTAGTTGAGCCAGCCGAGCTGGAGCTTGTCCCAGGCGGTCATGTCGCCGGGCAGCTCGCCGATGCTGCCGTCACCCATGCCGAGCCAGGAGCCGACGGACATCAGGCTCCAGTAGCCGGTGGAGTTCTCACCGCGGCCGGAGATGTCGTAGTGGTCGGGCAGGCCGAGGTCATGGGCGTACTCATGGGCGAAGACGCCGAGTCCGCCGTTCTCGGGCTGCACGGTGTAGTCGGCGACCCAGATGCCGGTGTCGCCGATCTGGGTGCCGCCGGCCTTGTTGTTCGCCGGGCCGGCCTGGCCGACCGCGGTGCCGTACGCGTACCAGCGGTGCGCCCAGAGGGCGTTGGCGCCCTGGGCACCGCCGCCGGCCGACTCGTCCTCGCCGGCGTGCACGAACTGGAAGTGGTCGATGTAGCCGTCGGGCTCGTTGAAGTTGCCGTCGGTGTCGAAGTCGTACCGGTCCCAGACGTCGTACTCGGCGAGGGCCGCCTTGATCTGCGCGTCCGACTGCCCCTGCGCCTTCTGGCCGGCGACCCAGGCGTTGACGCCGTCGCGGACCGCGTCCCAGGCGTTGTTGCAGGTGGACTCGCCGCAGTAGTTCGAGCCGTAGCGGGCCTCGTTCCAGTCGACCTTCACCCAGTCCGAGACGGCGCCCGCGACCGAGTAGCGGCCGGAGGAGACCTTCTCGTAGTAGGTCTTCAGCGACTCCTTCTTCTTCCCGGAGGCGTCCGTGCCACTGCCGAAGTAGAGCTCCTGGAAGTGGGCGCGGTTGTAGTCCGCCTGCCAGATCGTGGAGTTGTCGCGGGCCCGGTCCGGCTTGGCGATCCGGTTGTGCAGCGGGCCGGGGGTGCCGCCGTACTTGACGACGGACGGCTGGGGCCCGTCGCCGTCCGGGTCGTACAGGGTCTCGTTGTCGACCTTGTCGCCGAACTCGACCAGGATGGTGAAGATCTTGTCGGTCTTCTCCCGGCCCAGCTCGACATACTTGCGGTCGTCGAGCTTCACGACCTTGGACGCACCGCGCTGCTGCACGGTCGCGTCCCCGGCTATCACCTTCTCCAGCGCGGTCTCGCGCTGCTGTGCCTGCTTCTTGCTGAAGGGGCCGTCGAGGTCGTGGTCGACATGGCCCTTCTGCGGTGCCGGGTCGTCGCTGTGGCCGTGTCCGTGGCTGTCGGCGGCCGGCGCGGCGGCGCGTGCCGGGGACCCCTGATCCCCTGCCCGCGCGGTGCTGAGCGCCGAAACAGCCGCGGTGCTCACGGCGAGTGCGACGAGTACGGCGGACGCTCTGGTCGTCCGTCTCCTAGTGGTCACTTGATTGGTGTCCTCCCCCGCGCCTCGCAGGGACCATGGGTGGGGCTGTCCCGGCGGATCGGCGCGTCACAAGTGACGGCATTCGACCGTAGTCGGTGAGGAAAAAACAACCCTTGACTCGGACATTCCAACTGCACTATGCAGGAGAGCAGTTCCGCTATCCGGACAATCTTTCGGCCGATCCGGCAAATCGGTGAAGGGCGCACAAGAGGAACCGCCGGTCTGTCCATATGACTCCGTGCGCCCCCTATGCACCGGCACCGTGGGTTAGGTCACGCTTACCCCGGGTTCCGTGATGGCGTGGGGCCCCGTAAAGTCATTGGGCAGTGCGAACGCGTTGAGAGAGAACCCCCGAACATCTCCCGACAGCCCGTCAGGACGGATACCGCCATGCCGCGTCCGAATACCGCACAGCTCGCCTACGGTTCGGCCACCGTCGTGTTCTCCACACTCGCCCTGCTGCTGCTCACCGGCACCACCGCCACCGCGGGGGTCGTCGCCATCGGCGTCGCCTCGCTGGCGCTCGGGCTGCTGGTGGCGACCTCCCTGCCGCCGGCCCGGGCCGCGGCGCCGGCGCGGGCCTCCCGGAGTGCGCGCGACGGCCGTTCGGCCGCCCGCCCGGAGCCCGCGGGGGTGGGCGAGGGTTCGCGCCGCGGCTGAGCCCGCGCCGCGCGAGCGCGTCCCTCATTGCGGGACCGTCACCACGACGGTACGGCCCGCCTTGTCGTGCAGCCCCTGTTTGTAGGGCTTGTCGGTCAGGATCGTGACGATGAGCACCAGCCACCAGAGGCAGAAGCAGCAGATCAGCGCGGGCGCCCAGAGCACCGCGGCCCGGATCAGCGAGGAGCGGGTGTCGGGGGTGCTGCCGTCGTTGAGCATGGCGACCCGGAGTTTGAGCAGCCGCTTGCCCACGGTCTGGCCGTTCTTCTTCACCATCCAGGTGTCGTAGCCGATGTACGCCACCAGGGAGATCGCCGACCAGACCCACTGACGGCCGGTGTTCACCTCATTGGCGATGTCGTCCCAGCTGTCCCCGCCATCGGCGTTGACGCCCCAGCCGCCGAAGATGAGCGAGAGAAGGAAGAGCGGGACGAAGACGATCAGGGTGTCGATGATCCGGGCGGCGAGCCGTTTGCCGAAATCGGCGAGCGGGGGCATTCCGGCGAGCGGGTCGGGGCCGCCGCCGTAGGGGCCGCCGTAGGCGTTGGGATCGTACGGGGGCATTCCGCCGCCGCCCCCGTAGGGGGAGCCGGGAGGTGGCGGGGCACCGCCGCCGTAGGGGGAGCCGGGGGGCGGGGGGCCCGGCCGGCCGCCGTCGCCCCAGCCCTGGCCGGTGCCGTCCCCGCCGGCGGGGTTCTGGGGCCGCTTGCGGAAGGGATCGTCGTCGGGGCCTCCGGGGCCGGGGGGCGGTGGCTGATCGTTGCTCATGAGGGCAGTGCACCCCGAGCGGGCGGGACCCGCAAAGGCTGGCGCGCGTTCGGGGGACTTCTTCCAGCGGTTCGGCGCAGTGCCGCTGACAGCGGATCAGCCGGGGCCGGAGCCGGCGGCCGGCGCGGCGGGGGCGGCGGGGTCAGGCGGCGGTGACGAAGGTGTGCGCGGCCTTGTCGTGCCAGCACTGCCGCCACGGCCGGTCGATCAGCGCCCAGAGGACATTGACCGCCCCGACGGCGATCAGCCCGAGCCCTCCGTACACCAGCCAGCGCCGCAGCGCGGCCCCGAAGGGCGGGGGCTCGTGGGACTCGATGTCGACCACCTTGAGTCCGCAGAGCTTCTTGCCGAGGGTGCGTCCCCAGCGGGCGACCGGCAGCGCCTCGTACAGGGTCCCGAGGATCAGCAGGGCGGCGAGGACGATCGCGAGATGGACGCCGGTGGTGGAGTCGATGAGCCAGACGGTGACGGTCTGCCCGGAGTGTCTGGCCGCCTCGATCTTGGCGTCGACATGGGCGACGGCCCGGGAGACCACGGGCACGGCGACCGCGCCGACGAGCCCGCCCAGGACCAGGGTGTCGATCAGCCGGGCGGCCACCCGCCGGCCGAGCCCGGCCGGCCGCGCGGCGGCCTGCGCCCGCGCCATCCGCAGGAAGGGGTCGTCGGCCGGCGGCTTCCAGGGCGTCACGGGCTGCGGCTCGGCCTCCCCCGTGCGCGCCAGCCGGTGCACCTGCTGGGCCCAGGAGGCGGCACCGCCGCCCGGTCCTTCGGCGACCGGTGCCGGTGCCGGTGCGGCCGCCCGGGGCTGTGCGGACCTCGGCTGCGGGGGCTGCGGCCGTTCGGCGGGAGCGGCTCCGGGCGTCACGGACCCGACGGCGAGCCCCTCGGGCACACCCCGCGCACCCGGTGTTCCGGTCTCGGCGATCCTGGCCCGCAGCGCGCGGATGGTCAGGGTGCTCTCGGTCGCCGCCGGGCGTTCCCCGCCGCCGGCCGGCCGGGCGCCGGGCACCGCGCCCGCGGCCGGGTCGGCATCCGGCGCGGCGGTCTGCTCGGCGGGCGCGGCGGCGGCCTGCGCGGGGAGCCGGGTCTCGGCCGCGGCGCGCGGATCGGGCTCGGCGCCCCGGGGTTCGGCGCCCAGGGGTTCGCGTCCGCCGCCGCCCCAGTTCACCCGGTGGTCGCGCTCGCCGCCGAATCCGGACTGGCGGGCGGTGTCGGCCGCCCAGGCCGTCGCCGGTTCGGGCCGGGAGGGCTGATCGGAGGGCTCCTCGTCGAGGAAGACCGGTCCGGTCTCCTCCACCACCCGGGTGGGCGCGGGGTCGGCCGGCGCCGGAGCCGTCTCCGCCCTGGGCGCGGGCCTGCTCGTACCGGGAACCCAGGACGCGCCGTTCCAGTAACGGACATATCCCGGGATGGAAGGATCCGGATAGAAACCTGCGACCGGAGTGTCGTCACCGGCGGCCGGGGTTGGGGCGCTCATCACCGTGGACCCGTATCTCCTAGAGAGCCTCTATGCAAGGCTCCACATCTACCAGACACCCGCGTTTCGCCGGGCCGCTCCGACGGTAACAACCCCTTTCCGGTACGTTCCCGACACCACCGCTCCCATGGGTCCCGGGCCACCCGCGCGGCGGAACGCACGGGCGGGTCCGGGGGCCGGATACCCCCGTGGAGGGGCGGGCGCGGCCGTCCGCGGCGCGCGGGGCGCGGTGTCCGGCGGCCGTGTCACCCGAAGGAGACCGGGCCCCGCGCGCCGGGCGGGCGCGGCTCAGTCCGCGCCGGAGCCGGGCGGAAGCCGGGGTTCCGGGACTGCGGTGCGCACGGGGCCGTCGCCGCCCGCCCGGAGGGCCCGGGGCTCGGGGGGCCGGGGCGCGGAGGACTGGGGCGCGGGGGCCCGTGGCTTCGCGGCAGGGGGCTTCGCGGCGCGGGGATCCGAGGGCCGGGGCTCGGGAGCCGGGGCGAAGTCGCCGATTCCCAGGGCCGCCTCGCGCCACTTCGCGGCGAGGACGAGGAGGCGTTCGCTCTCGCCGGGCGGGGGCGCCGCGGCGGCACCGGACAGAAGACGGCGCAGCATCACGGCGGCGAACGCGACCGCGTGCCCGGCGGCGGTCGCGTGGGGTTCGACACCGGGCGCGCCCGCCGGGCGGCGCAGGGTTTCGAGGCGGGCGGCGGCGGCGAGCAGCCCGCGGTGGACCTCCTCGTACCCGGGGCGGTCGATCACGGTGTCGGCCACGGAAGGCTCCTCATGGTCACTGACGGCGTCGGCACGGGTACCGTACGTCCTTCTCCCGGGCCGGCCGGTGCGGCGGGCCGGTCCCGGCCGGCTCATCCGGGCCACCGGCGCGCCCCCAGCGGAATTCGAGCGACGGCCGTGCCTCCGGGGGCACATTCCGGGTGGTGCGGCGGTCGCGCGGACCGGGCGCCGGCGGCCGCGGACCGGCCGGCCGCACCCGGCGGAGTGATCACGAAAAGTTTTTCCCGAAAGTCGCGTCATAGTCGCGGGCGGTACTGCTCTCTCCAGTGCGGGCCCGGTCACGGGCACGCACCGGACGTCGGCACGATCCCGTGCGCACACCGTGCACACCTGTTTCGGACCGGCGCGACAGAGAAGGAGAGAGCTCATGCACTCAGTGGTCGAACGCGAGCTGGAGCTGAAGCTGGTGCTGTCCCCCGAGCGCGGGGTGTCCGTGCCGGCGCGGTTCACCTACCGCACGGACGACCCGTACGCGGTGCACATGACCTTCCACATCGGCTCCGAGAACCCCGTCCGCTGGACCTTCGCGCGGGAGTTGCTGGTGGAAGGGGTGTTCCGGCCCTGCGGGCACGGCGATGTGCGGATCTGGCCGACCAAGGTGGACGGCAGAAGCGTGGTGCTGCTGGCGCTCAGCTCGCCGGACGGTGACGCGCTGCTGGAGGCGCCGTCCGTGGCGGTGTCGGCGTGGCTGGAGCGGACGCTGCGGGTGATCCCGCCGGGCGCGGAGAGCGGAATGCTGGATTTCGAGGACGGGCTGAACGCACTGCTCTCCCCCCGGGAGGCGGGCGGCGCCTGGGCCCGGGGGCACTTCCCCGCACGCGGGAAGGAGAGCCCCGGGGCCGCCGAGGAACCTCCGGAGGGGGAAGCGCAGTAGCCCCGGGCCGGGCGGGATCGGGAAGAGCCGGACACCTCGCGACGGGCCTGGGCCGTGTCTCCGCGGTTTCGTCCGTCCGTCGTGCCCTGGCACGCGCGCTCGCCGCGTTGTCGTCAGTCGCCCGTGCTCCGCATCGGCTCCTTCCTCCGCCTCGCGATCGCACGCACCAGACCCGCCGGACCCGCCCTCCGGGCGGACGACGCCACGGTGAAGACACTCCCTAGGAGTACGGAGCCGGGTCGTCCAGAACGTACGTGCGGGTGATGAACTCCACCGAGTGGCCGTCGGGGTCGTCGAGATAGACCCCCCGGCCACCGTGGTGGTGGTTGATCTCCTGCGGTTCGTTGTGCATCGGGTCGGCCCAGTAGGGGATCTCCCGGTCGGTGATGCGGGCGAAGATGGTGTCGAACTCCTCGTCGGAGACGAGGAAGGCGAGGTGCTGGGAGACGATCTCCTGGTCCCAGTCGACGTAGTCGAGGGTGACCCCGCCGTCCAGGGGCACGCTCGCGAACGGGCCGAACGGCGTGGGGTCCGGCTCCCCGATCAGTTCGGTGAGGAAGCGGGCTCCGGCGAAGCGGTCACTGCTGTGGATGATGGTGTGGTCGAGTCGGGCGGGCATGGCGGGACCCCCTTCTGCGGCGGTGCTCGGTGTGTTCTCACCGTAGGAGGGCCAACCGGCCCCGGGCCATCGGGATTTGGCCTTACATCGGGGGACCGAGAGTCGATCCGGCCAATCGGCTCAGAACAGCTTTCCGGGGTTGAGAATGCCCAGCGGATCAAAGGTCTCCTTGATACCGCGCTGCAACTCCAGCCCCACCGGGCCGAGCTCGCGTGCCAGCCACTCCTTCTTCAGGGTTCCCACGCCGTGTTCGCCGGTGATGGTGCCGCCCAGTTCGAGGCCGAGCGCCATGATCTCGTCGAAGGACTCCCGGGCGCGCCGGGACTCGTCCGGGTCGTGCTGGTCGAAGCAGACGACGGGGTGGGTGTTGCCGTCGCCCGCGTGGGCGCAGACGCCGATCGTCAGACCGTGCTTCTCGGCGATCGCGGCCGTGCCGTCGAGCATCGCGCCGAGCCGCGAGCGGGGTACGCAGACATCGTCGATCATCGTCGCGGTGCCGAGGCTCTCCAGGGCGGGCAGGGCCATCCGGCGGGCCTGGAGGAGGAGTTCGGACTCGGCCGCCGAGTCGGCGGGGACGACCTCGGTGGCACCGGCCGCCAGGCAGAGCTCGCCGACCGCGGCGAGATCGGCGGCCGGGTCCGCGGTGTCGAAGGCGGCCAGCAGCAGGGCCTCGGTGGTGTCCGGCAGGCCCATGTTCCCCAGGGTGTTGACGGCCCGGACCGTGGTGCGGTCCATCAGCTCCAGGAGGGAGGGGGTGTGGCCGCGCTCCATGATCGAGCAGACCGCCGCACAGGCCGCCGCGGCGGACGGGAACTCGGCGCCCAGGACCAGTTGCGCGGGGGGCTTGGGCCGCAGCCCGAGCACGGCCTTCACCACGATGCCGAGGCTGCCCTCCGAGCCGACGAAGAGCCGGGTGAGGTCGTATCCGGCGACCCCCTTGGCGGTGCGGCGCCCGGTGGTCAGCAGCCGGCCGTCGGCGAGGACGACCTCGAGGCCGAGGACGTACTCCGCGGTCACCCCGTACTTCACACAGCACAGCCCGCCGGACGCCGTGCCGATGTTCCCGCCGATGGTGCACTCCTCCCAGCTGGAGGGGTCGGGCGGATAGCAGAGACCGTGCTCCTCCACGGCGCGCGAGAGCACGGCGTTGATCACGCCCGGTTCGACGACCGCGATCCGGTCGACCGGGCTGATCTCCAGGATCCGGTCCATCTTGGTGAGCGAGAGCACGATCCAGCCGTCGGAGGCGTTGGCCGCGCCGGAGAGTCCCGTACGGGCGCCCTGTGGGACGACCGGCACACGCAGCGCGGTCGCCGTGCGCATCACGTGCCGGACCTGCTCCACCGTGCGCGGCAGCACGACGACGGCCGGGGTGCCCGCGTCGCAGAAGCTCGCCATGTCGCGCCCGTACGACACCGTCACCTCGGGGTCGGTGATGAGCGCTTCGGCGGGGAGACCGGCCCGGAGCCGTTCGAGGAGATCGTCCATGATCCCAGCGTCGCACCCGGGGCCATCTGTGTGAACCCGTCCGCGAACCGGTTCACGACGCAGGTCACATTCTTCGTATGGACTGACTAATGACGCACAGTGAGCGCCATGAGCAGCGAACATGTGAAGAACGCCGCCGTCGGCGCACTCGTCGCCGCGACGCTGATCGGCGGGGTGATCGCGGTGGCCGCCGTCGGCGACCCGGGCGGCGGCGCGCGGCCGGCGCCGGGGCCCGCCGGACGGGCCCGCGCGGCGGTGGCGCTGGGCGCCCCGGCCGCCCCGGCGGATCTGAACGCGCTGATCGCCGACCGGGAGCGATGGCTGGCGGAGCACCCGGAGGACGGCGAGTCATGGGCCGAACTGGGGACGGCGTACGCCGAACGCGGCGCCCGGCAGGCCGACTGGGCCGCGCTGGGCCGGGCCGAGCGCGCGCTGGGGCGTTCACTGGACGTGCTGCCGGCCGCGGAGGGCAACACCGAGGCGCTGACCGGGCTCGCCGTGCTGGCCAACGCCCGCCAGGACTTCACCGCCGCCAGGGGCTACGCCGAACAGGCGCGGAAGCAGCGCCCCAGACGGTGGACGGTGTATCCGGCACTGATCGAGGCGTACACCGGGCTCGGCGCCTACAAGAAGGCCGGGAGCGCGCTGGAGGCCATGCAGAAGCTGTACGAGGGCCCGCAGGCGCGCGGCGTGGCGGCGCGGCTGTACCGGGTGCGCGGCTGGCGGGAGGACGCGGCGTCGACCGCGTACGACTCCGCCGCGGGCGCCGACGGCCCGGCGGAGAAGGGCGCGGCGCTGCTGCGGCTGGGGGATCTGGCCTGGGAGCGCGGGGAGCCGGCGGAGGCGCTGACCGCCTACGACCTGTCGCTGCGGCTGGCCCCCGGCGCGCGCGACACACTGGCCGCCCGGGGCCGGGCGCTGGCCGCGCTGGAGCGCACGGAGGAGGCGCTGCGCGACTACCAGGCCGCGCTGGCGGGGAGTCCGCGGCCCGAGCATGCCCTGGAGGCCGGGGAGCTCTACCAGTCGCTGGGGCTCGGCGGGGACGCGGAGTCGCAGTACGAGAAGGTGCGGACGGCCGCGGCGCGGGCGGCGGAGCACGGCGGCAACCAGGAGCTGGTGATCGGCCGCTGGGAGGCGGACCACGGCGATCCGGCGGAGGCGGCGGAGCTGCTGCGCGCCGAGTGGGACGGCGGCCGGCGCTCGATCGAGGTGGCGGACGCGCTGGCGTGGGCGCTGTTCCGTTCGGGGCGGGCGAAGGAGGCGCTGCCGTACGCGAGGAAGGCGACGGAGGAGGGGATGCGGTCGCCGCTCTTCTTCTACCACCGGGGCGAGATCGAGCGGGCGCTGGGACGGTACGGGCCCGCGCGCCGCTTCATCGGGCAGGCGCTGCGGATCAACCCGTACTTCTCGCCGCTGCTGGTGTCCGGGGCGCGGGACGCGCTGGAGGCGCTGGGCGAGCCGCCGCCGGGCGGGCCGCGGAAGGTGACGGGGCGGGAGGGGCTGTTGAAGCCCCGGCTCGCACCGAGGCGCGGGGCGGGGACGGGGAGTACGGGTGCGGGGGGTACGGCGGGGGCGGCGCCGGGACGGACCGCGGCGGGCGCGGCGGGCGGGCGGTAGGGGTGCCGGGGTGCGCACGGCGGAGGAACGGATGAGGTTCATCGGCGCCCGGCGACGGCTCGGGGGCGCCACCGGGGCGGGCCGGCCCGGCCTGATCCGCAAGAAACGGCCTAGGTGAGGGTGGCGTACACGATCAGGTTGTCGACCGTGTGGCCCTGCGCGTCGTACATGCCGTCGCAGGTGATCAGGCGGAGCTCGCGCCTGCCGTTGGTCTCCCCGTACACCTTGCGGGTCGGGAAGGCGTTCTTCCTGACCGCCTCCGTGCGGGTCACCGTGAAGCGGGCGGTCTTCCCGGCGGAGTTGCGGACGGTGATCTCGGCGCCCTTGCCGATCTTCCTCAGGTCCTTGAAGACGGCCGGCCCGGACTTGGTCTCGTTGTGGCCGATGATCACCGCGGCGCCGGGCTCGCCGGGGACCGCACCGCCGGTGTACCAGCCCGCCGTCATGTCCTTGCCGGGCGGCGGGACCTCGACGGTGCCGTCGTCGTTCAGCCCGAGTTCCATCAGCTCGGACGCCACCTTGATGGAGGGGATGGACACCTCCACGGGCGCGCTCTTCCCCGTCGCGGGGGAACCCTGCTCCGTCGCGGGGGCGGATTCCTCCTTCGCGGGGGCGCTCTTCTCCGCCGCCGGGGCGCCCGCCGGCTCGGCGGCGGCGGTGCCGGTGCCGGTCTCCGTCGAGCAGCCCGCGAGCGCCGCGGCGAGGAGGAGTGCGGCGAGTGCGGGCAGTGCGGCGCTCCGCCGCCGGGTGCGCGGGTGGTGCGTCAGAGTCATCGGGGCTCCAGGACGGGAGGTGCGGAGCCCGCGGCGGCACGGGGGGGGGCCGCCGCGGGTCCGGGCTTGCGGGACGGGTCAGCCGTTGGCGCCGGCCGGGGCGGCGCCCCGGCGGCGGATCACGAGGGTGCTCGCGCCCGCGAGCAGGGCGAAGCCGGCGACCGAGCCGACGATGACGGCGGTGTTGCCGCTGCCGCCCGCGGCGGCGGGCTGCTCACCGGCGGCGACACCGCCGCGCGGGGTGGTCGCCTTGCCGTCGCGGCTCAGATCGATGACACGGGTGTCACCGGCGCCGCGCTTCTCCTTGACGGCGGGCGAGGGCTTGTCCCCCGCGGCGACACCGCCGCGCGGCAGCTTCACCACCTTCGCGTCGCGGCTCAGGTCGAAGATCTGGCGCTCGCCGGCCTTGCGCTTCTCCTGAACGGCCGGCGAGGGCTTGTCCCCCGCGGCCACACCGCCGCGCGGCAGCTTCACCACCTTCGCGTCACGGGCGGGCGCGGGCGCCGGCTTCTCGCTCTTGGACTTGACGGCCGGGGAGGGCGACGCGGGGGTGGTGGAGTCCGCGAACGCGACACCGGCCGGGGCCAGTACCGCGCTGATCGCGGCACCGGCGACAGCGAGGGCGCGCAGGGAAAGTCGGGAAGACATCAGGACGGCTCCATTCCAGCGGTGATCCGGGTCGTGCCGGGCCCGTCGGGGACGACGCTCCCGGCATGGCACCCAGGCTGGCGTGAAGTTGTGAAGAACCTGTCAGGGCGCTGTTGTACCCGGATCAGGGTCGGGGCGCGGACGCCGGACGCCGGTCCCCGGGGCCGCTGAGGGGCCTCGGGAACCGGCGTCCGGCCGGAAGGGATCTGTCTGAAGGGATCCGTCTGAAGGGGTCAGCCGGAAGCGGCCGGCGCCCGGTCAGCGCACCACGCGCGCGGTCGCCCTGCTCACCGCCGAACCATGGGCGTGTCCGGTGAGCTTGGCCGTCACCTTCACGGTGATCTTCTTGCCGGCCTGCGCGGACTTGAGGGTCAGGCTGGTGCCGGTGGCACGGGCGATGGCCACGCCGTTGGCGTACCACTGATACGTGTACGAGCTCGGCACCGGTGTCCAGGTGCCCCGGGCGACGGTGAGCTCGCGGTTCACCTTCGCCGTGCCCGAGATGGCGGGCGCCTTGGTCGCTTTGGGGGCGGCGCCCTTGGCCACGGTGACGGGTGTGGTGGTGGCGGTGCCGTTGGCGTGGCCCGCGCGTCTGGCGGTGACCGTCACCGTGAGCTTCTTGCCCGCGTGCGCGCCGGCGATCGTGTATGTGGCGGCGGTGGCGCCGGAGATGGCCGTGCCGTTCGCCTTCCACTGGTAGGTGTACGACGTGGCCGCCGGTGTCCACGCACCCGGTACGGCGGCGACCTTCCCGCCCGCCTTCACCGATCCGGTGATCTTCGGATCGGTGCCGGCCCTGGGCGCCGCGCCCTGGCCGACGGCGACGGTCCCGGTGCCCGCCTGGCCGAAGACATGGCCCGGACGGCTCGCGGTGACCGTCAGGGTCAGGTTCCGGCCCGCGTAGCCGGCGGGCAGGGTGAGGGTCGGTCCCTCACCGACGATCTCCGTGTGGTCGATCTGCCAGAGATAGCCGTACGACGCCGCCGCCGGCGTCCAGACACCCGGGTCGGCGGTGAGCTTCTCCCCCACCCGCACCGTCCCGATGATCTTCGGACCGACCTTGGGCAGGAGGGTGGGGCCCCAGGGGATGGAGACCGGGTTGCTCCTGGCCGATCCGTTGTGATGGCCGTCCAGCTTTGCGGTCACCCGCACCACGACCGTGTGGCCACCCAGCTCGTCGGAGACCGCGAGGGTGGGCCCGGTCGCACCGGGGATCGGCCGGCCGCCGCTCTCCCACTGATAGGCGTACGAGGTCGGCTGGAGGGACCAGCGGCCCGGGTCGGCGGCGAGGGTCCCGCCCAGCTCCGGCAGGCCGAGGATGGACGGGGCCTGGGTGGCGTACGGGGCGGGCTGGGTCGGCTGCACGGTGAACCGGCCGTGCGGAATCGCCGTGCCCTTGCGCGGGACGAACGACAGATCCCACTGCCCCGGCGCCGCTCCCGTCAGGTCGATCCGGAGCGTGAGCAACCAGGGCTTTCCGTGTCCCCGGGGCGAGCCGGGGCCCCTCTCGGATCCCGCCGGTCCGCTCAGCCCGCCCGGTCCGGGGCGGCCGGGGCCGCACTCCCCCCGCTCCCGGCCGGCGCGGCGGCGCCGGCCGGCAGCCGCAGGGTGAAGACCGACCCCTTCCCCGTCTCGCTCGACACCGACACCGAACCGCCGTGCGCCTCCGTCAGTTTGCGCACGATCGCCAGCCCCAGACCGCTGCCCCCGGTGCGCCGGCTGCGGGACTTCTCCGCCCGCCAGAACCGGTCGAAGACATTCGGCAGATTCTCCGCCGCGATGCCCTCCCCGGTGTCCTCGACCTCCACCAGCAGCATCGCGCCGGACGGCCGGGCGCGCAGGGTGACCGAGCCGCCGGGCGGAGTGTGGCGTACCGCGTTGGCGACCAGATTGCCGACCGCCTGGCGCAGCCGGACCGGGTCCGCGAAGAGCTCCGGGTCGTCCGGCCCGGCGCCGGCCGCGCCGATACCGATGCCGATGCCGATGCCGATGCGCAGCCGGACGAACGCGGCCTCGGCGCGCGCCAGGTGCGCGGCGCGGACCTGGGCCAGCAGCTCCCCGATCCGGACGGGCTCCGGGTGCAGCCGCAGCGCTCCCGCGTCCGCCTCCGCCAGATCCTGGAGGTCGTCGATGATGTGCTGGAGCAGCACCGCCTCCTCCAGGAGCGAGGAGATGAACGCCTCGTCGGGCTCGGCGATCCCGTCCTCGGCGCCCTCCAGCCAGCCCCGGATATTGCTCAGCGGGGTGCGGAGCTCATGGGCCACATCGCTGACCATCGCCCGCCGCTGGGCCTCCAGCCGGTCCCGGTGCGCGGCCATGTCGTTGAACGCCGCGGCCAGCCGCCCGACCTCGTTGTCCGCGATCACCGGGACCGGCTCGGCGCTCTCGCCGTCCCTCATCCGCTGCGCGGCACCGGTCAGCGCCCGCAGCGGGCGCACCAGCCGGGTGGCGGCCAGCAGCGACGCGCCGACCGTGAGCGCCAGTACGAGGGCGGCGACCCCGGCGATCCGGGCGGTGCTCCTCGGCGAGAGATCGAGCAGCGGCACGGTCGCCTTCTCCGACTCCCCGATGAACAGCAGCGCCTTCGGGGAGACATGGGGGGCGAGTTGTTCCCCGCGGGATGCCGCCACACAGTCGGCGATGGCGCGGTCCTCGCCGCTGTCCGGGGTGACGGGGAAGATGTCGCCCGACGGCGGGCCGGGCGCCGGCAGCACCTCCGCCTTGTCCAGGAGCACCCGCCGCGGCTTCTCGGCGGGGACCGGGGCACCGGGCCCGCCGCCGGTGCCCCGCTGTTCCCAGGAGAGGTCCAGGGTCAGCCGGGCGCCGTCGCGGCCCTTGCGCTTCAGACAGGCGTCGGAGAGCTTGTTGAGGGCGGCGAGGGCCCTGCTCTCGGTCTTCGTGGGCCGGGCGAGCTCGCCGAGACCGCAGCGGCCCGTGCCCTCGATCTCCTGGGCCGGGCGGACGAACTGCACCAGGGAGCGCCCGCTGTGGGCTGTCACCACATTGGCGGCGATACCGATCTCCTTGAGACAGGACACGCTGCGCTTCGCGCTCGCGGCGACCGTGCGGGCCTCGGCGGCGGTCAGCTTGAAGGGACCGACCGCGAGCGGGTCTATCTCGTCCGTCGTCTCCGTCGTCCGTCCGCCGCTCCGCGTCCCGGTCCTGAGCGGGGCGCTGCTCATACGGAGCGGGTCGACGATCGCCGAGTGGTTCCCGGGGAGCGCGGTCCTCTCCGCCGGACCGGTGCCGGCGGCGGCCGAGTCCGCGATGAGGGCACGGTCCGCGGTGGTGAGGGCGATCCGGAGGCCGTACTGCGCGGAGAGCTTGCGCACGGTCTTCCCGACACCCTCCCAGCGCGGGTGGGTGGCGGCGTATTCGCGCAGCTCGTTGTAGATCTGGGCGTCGGTGTCGAGGGTCTGCCGCTGCTCCTCCCTGATCGCGCCGGAGGTGGTCTGCACGGCGAGCCAGGCGGTGGCCGCCACGGAACAGGCGGCCACCAGCGCGGAGACGGAGAGCATCCGGCCGAGCAGGCTCTTGCGCAGCGGTACGCGGCCGGGGTTGCGGTCCCCGGCGCGCCGCTCACGCGCGCCCACGGCGGCCTCTCGTCCCGGCACCGGAGCCGCTTTCCGCCTCCGCGCGGGCGGGGTCGGCGAGTTTGTAGCCGACCCCGAAGACGGTGACCAGCCGGACCGGCCGCCGGGGCGCGGGCTCGATCTTCTTCCGCAGATTCATGATGTGGACGTCGACGGTCCGGTCGCCTATGTAGCGGGCGAAGCCGTGGAGTTCCTCCAGGAGCCGCTGCCGGGTGAAGACCCGGCCCGGTTCGGCGGCCATCGCGGCCAGGATCCGGAATTCGCCGGGGGTGCACTCGATCCGGACGCCGTCCGCGGTGACCTCGTGCCGCTCGGGGTCGACGAGGAGGGTCCCCACCGCGAGTACGGGATCGGGCTCGGCCGCCGGTGCCGCCCCCGCCGCGCGGGCCCGGCGGAGCAGGGTCCGCACCCGGGCCATCAGCTCGCGCGGGCTGTAGGGCTTGGTCATGTAGTCGTCGGCCCCGAGGTCGAGCCCGAGCAGCAGATCGTCCTCGGTGGAGCGGGCGGTGAGCATCAGCACCGGCAGCTCGTACGCCTCGGCCCGGAGGATGCGCAGCACATCGAGGCCGTCGGCCCTCGGCATCATCACATCGAGCACCAGCAGATCGGGTGGCCTGCGGCGGACGGTCTCGATGGCCGCGCGGCCGTCCGTCACCAGCGTGACGGAGTGGCCCTCCCGTTCGAGATAGCGGCGGACCAGCTCGGCCTGCTTCTCGTCGTCCTCGGCGATCATCACATGTGCGCACACACGCTCGATCGTAGGCGGGTGGGACGGAAGGGGCGGAGATGGGCGACAAAAAGGCGGGGTACGGGGGAAATCGGGCGGGATGTCCTCCGTACCCCGCCCGTCAGGGGGCGGAGCCGCCGCGCGAGTCACGGCTCACGAGTGCGCCGGCTCAGAGGTTGCCGCGCTTCTCCTGCTCGCGCTCGATCGCCTCGAAGAGGGCCTTGAAGTTGCCCTTGCCGAAGCCCATCGAGCCATGGCGTTCGATCATCTCGAAGAAGACGGTCGGCCGGTCCTGCACCGGCTTGGTGAAGATCTGGAGCAGATAGCCGTCCTCGTCGCGGTCCACCAGGATCTTCAGCTCGCGCAGGGTCTCGACCGGCACCCGGGTCTCGCCGGCCCACTCGCCGAGGGTGTCGTAGTACGAGTCCGGGGTGTCCAGGAAGCTGACCCCGGCCGCCCGCATCGAGCGCACGGTGGCGACGATGTCATTGGTCGCCAGCGCGATGTGCTGCACACCGGCGCCGCCGTAGAACTCCAGATATTCGTCGATCTGGGACTTCTTCTTGGCGATGGCGGGCTCATTGATCGGGAACTTCACCTTGAGGGTGCCGTCCGCGACCACCTTCGACATCAGGGCGGAGTACTCGGTGGCGATGTCGTCGCCCACGAACTCCTTCATATTGGTGAAGCCCATGACCTTGTTGTAGAAGGCGACCCATTCATTCATCCGGCCGAGCTCGACATTGCCGACGCAGTGGTCGATGGCCTGGAAGGTCCGCTTCGCCGGGGGCGCCACCAGGGGCTCGGCGGAGCTGAATCCGGGCAGGTAGGGGCCGGTGTAACGGGAGCGGTCGACCAGGGTGTGCCGGGTCTGCCCATAGGTGGCTATCGCGGCCAGGACGACGGTGCCGTGCTCGTCCGTGAGCTCGTACGGCTCGGTGATGCCCCGGGCGCCGTGGGCGACGGCGTACTCATAGGCGGCGCGGGCGTCCGGCACCTGGATGGCCAGGTCGACCACGCCGTCGCCGTGCTCGGCGACATGCCCCGCGAGGAAGGCGCCCCGCTCGGTGGACTGCCTGATGACGGAGGTGAAGACGAATCGGGCGGAGCCGTTCTCCAGAACATAACTCGCCGTCTCGCGGCTGCCGTTCTCCGGTCCGGAGTACGCCACGAGCCGCATGCCGAAGGCGGTCGAGTAGTAGTGCGCGGCCTGCTTGGCATTGCCGACGGCGAAGACGACCGCATCCATTCCCTTCACCGGGAAGGGGTCGGCCTCGCGCGCGGTGGTGGGGTGGTGATCGATGGTCTCAGTCATAGCCGCAGACTCCTCTCGTTCCACAAGGTGCGCAATAGTTCGCCATTCCCCTGGGCAATATGCCCACCCCTGCCCCACCATGGTCATGCCTTCTGTACAAGATGACCATTGGGGAGACGCCATGGCGATCGATCATCTGGACGGCCGTCTGATCGTGCTGCTGGCGCGGGAGCCGAGAATCGGCGTTCTGGAGGCGTCCCGCAGGCTGGGCGTGGCACGCGGCACCGTCCAGGCGCGGCTGGACCGGCTCCAGTCCCAGGGGGTGATCCGGGGCTTCGGCCCGGACGTGGACCCGGCGGCGCTGGGCTACCCGGTCACGGCCTTCGCGACCCTGGAGATCAAGCAGGGCCAGGGCCCGGACGTGCGGGCCCATCTGGCCTCCGTGCCGGAGGTGCTGGAACTGCACACCACGACGGGCCACGGGGACATGCTCTGCCGGCTGGTGGCCCGCTCGAACGCCGATCTCCAGCGGGTGATCGACCGGGTGGTCGGCTTCGAGGGCATCGTCCGGGCCGCCACGACGATCGTGATGGAGAACCCGGTGCCGCTGCGGATCATCCCCCTGGTGGAACAGGCGGCGGCGGACCGGGCGGGGTGAGCCCGCCGGCCGGCGCCGCATCACCCGGGGATTCGTTGCAAAGCTTTCTCTGCAAAGATATCTTTGCATCATGACGGAGTCATCATGACGGAAGAGCCCGAGCGGGAATCCCGGTACCGGCCACTCGATCCGCGCACCCTGCGCGGGCTGGCCCATCCCCTGCGGATGCGGCTGCTCTCCGCGCTGCGGCACGACGGCCCCGCCACCGCGTCGCAGCTGGCCGAGCGGTTCGGCGAGTCCAGCGGTGCCACCAGCTACCATCTGCGCCAGCTCGCCGCCCATGGCTTCGTGGCGGACGACCCCGGCCGGGGCAAGGGCCGGGAGCGCTGGTGGAAGGCGTCCGCCGAGGGCAACAGCGCGGATCACACCCTCTTCACCGACGCCGATCCCGCCGTGCGCGGAGCGGCCGGCCTCTTCCTTCAGGAGGTGGCGGCCCAGCATGCCGAGGAGACCGCGCGCTGGCTCGCCGCCATGCCCGAGTGGCCGGAGAGCTGGCGGCGCGCCTCGGACCTCAGCGACTTCACCCTCCGGCTCACACCGGACCGGGCGTACGAGCTGAACGAGCGCGTCCACGCCCTGATCGAGAGCTACCGGGACCACGAGCCCGCGCCGGGGACGGCGGACGCCGCGCAGGTCCGGATACAGCTGCACGCCTTCCCGCGCACGGCCGGCTGACCGAGAGGAGCCCGGCATGGATTCGACGGAGCACCCGAAACACCCGGAGGGCCCCGGAGAGCCGGGAGCCCCGCAGAGCCCGGAGAGCACGGGGCATCCGGAGGTCCCGGAGCCCCGGGAGGAGACGGAGCCGGAATCCGGTCCCGGCCACGGACCGCCGCCCCGGCGCGGCCCCCTCGCGAGCCTGCTGGCGGCCAACGCCGTATCCATCACCGGGAATTCGCTGACCCTGGTCGGCGTCCCCTGGTTCGCGCTGGAGACCACGGGCAGCGCCGCCAAGGCCGGACTGGTCGCCTTCTGCGCCACCCTCCCGGTCGTGGTCTCGGCGGTCTTCGGCGGACCGGTGATAGACCGGCTCGGCCGCCGCCGGGTCAGTATCGCCTCCGACGCCGTCTGCGCCGTCGCCGTCGCCGCGATTCCGCTGCTGCACCACGCGCGGCTGCTGGATTTCTGGATGCTCTGCGCGCTGATGGCGGTCACCGGGCTGTTCCACGCACCCGGCGAGACCGCGCGCTATGTGCTCCTGCCCGAACTGGCCCGTATGGCGGGCACTCCGCTCCCCCGCGCCGCCGGCGCCTTCGACGCGGTCTCGCGCGGCGCGCGGATGGCCGGCGCGGCGCTCGCGGGCGTACTGATCGCGCTGACCGGCGCCGATGTGGTGCTGCTGCTGGACGGAGTGACCTTCGCCGTCTCGGCGGTGCTGGTCTTCCTGGGGATACGGGGCGTGCGCTCCGCCGAACCCCGCCGGGACGCGGCACCGATCACCCTCGCCGCCTACCGGAACGAGCTGCGCGAGGGGTACTCCTTCCTCCGGCACAGCGGGCTGCTCCTCGGGCTCACCCTGATGGTGATGCTCACCAACGGCCTCGACCAGGGCTGGAGCGCGGTACTCCTGCCGGTCCACGCCAAGGACAATCTGGGCGGCGCGGGCCAACTGGGCTTCCTGGTGGCGCTCTTCGCCGGGTCCGCTCTGCTGGGGGCCGTGCTGTACGGGGCGTTCGGCGAGCGCTTCCCGCGCCGCGTGGTCTTCCTGGCCGCCTTCCTGGTCGCCGGCGCGCCGAGGTTCGTGGTGGCGGCTCTGACGGACGGCACGGCTCCGCTGGCGCTCACCATGATCGCGGGTGGCCTCGGAGCGGGCATGCTCAACCCGATCCTGACGACCGTGACCTATGAGCGCGTACCGGACGAGCTGCGCAGCCGGGTGATGGGGGTGACCCTGGCGGGAGCGCTGCTCACCACCCCGCTGGGCGCTCTGGCCGCGGGCTTCCTGATCGAGCGGACGGGCCTGCCGGCGGCGCTGCTGACCCTGGGCGGGCTCTATCTGCTGGCGACGCTCACCCCGCTGCTGCCGTCCTGGCGCGGCATGAACGCACCCCCGGCCGGGACGGCCGGGGTCAGCAGGACGGCACCTTCCGGCCGGAGTCGAGTGCCTTCAGGGAGTTCACGGCCCCCTGAAGGGTCGTGACCGGGATCAGCCGCATCCCCTTGGGCGCGGTGGACTTCGCGTCCGAGCACTCCCCCTCGGGCACCAGGAAGACGGTCGCCCCGTCCCGCCCGGCGGCCTGGGTCTTCAGCCCGACGCCGCCGACGGCGCCGACCTTGCCGTCGGCGGTGATCGTCCCCGTACCGGCGATGTCCCGGCCGCCGGTGAGATCGCCGCCGGAGCCGTTGCCGCCGATCTTGTCGACGATCCCGAGGGCGAAGAGCAGTCCGGCGCTCGGGCCGCCGATGTCGGCGAGGGTCAGCTCGACCTTCACCTTCGCCGGGTCCTCGCCGAGATAGCCGAGCGCGGCCCGGGTCGCCTCGCTCTGCGACTTCTCCATGTCGGCGATATTGCGCTTCTTGACCTGCTCGGTGGACTTGCCGGACGGATAGACGCTGTCGCGCGGCAGTACGGAGCGGTCGGTGCGGAACCAGCTGTCGTACACCTCGCCGAGGCCGATGTCGGCGTCCGGGCCCGTCGCGACGATGGTGGTCATCCGCAGCGCCCCGTCCGTCTCGCGGACGGGCGCCCCGGTGATGGTGATGACCGGGGTGCCCCGGTGCTCCCCGAGCACATCGGCGGTGTCGCCGGGCTGTGCGATCACATACGGCAGCGGCGCGAAGGCCGCGGTGGCGAGAAGGGCGGCGACGGGGAGCGCGCAGAGGGCGAGCGCGCGGGGGCGCGTGAGACGGGAGAGCACGGTGTCAATCTATCCGGGGCGGGGGCGAGCGGGGGCACGGACGGCGGCGGTACGGGGAGGGCCGACCCGCTCCGAGGGCACGGTCCGATCGCCGGCCCGGCCCGGCGAAGGGGCGGACCGAACCGCCCCTCCCCGGCCCGTGCGGCCCCCGTTCCCCGTTCCCGCTCCCCGTTCCCGTTTACTGCTCCCCGCCCCCGGTCACCGCAGGGCGTCGGCCACCTCGCGCGCGGCGTCGACCACCCGGGGGCCCACCCGTTCGGGTACCGAGTCGGTGAGCATGACCACGCCCACACTGCCCTCTATCCCGGTGACCCCCACCAGCGCGGCGGCGGCGCCGCTCGCGCCCGCCTCCAGCTCACCGTGGGTGAGCGTGTAGCCGGGGTGGTCGGCATGGCCCTGGCGCGCGGCCAGGATCGCCTTGCCCGCGGCACCCCGGTCCAGGGGATGGCGGAAGCCGGCCCGGTAGGCGACGTGGTAGTCGGTCCAGGTGGGTTCCACGACGGCGACGGCGAGCGCCTCCGCCCCGTCCACCAGGGTGAGATGGGCCGTGGCTCCTATGTCCTCGGCGAGTGCCCGCAGCGCGGGCATCGCGGCCTCCCGCACCAGGGGGTGGACCTGGCGTCCGAGCCGCAGCACCCCGAGGCCGACCCTGGCCCGGCCGCCGAGATCGCGGCGGACAAGGGCATGCTGTTCGAGGGTGGCGAGGAGACGGTAGACGACGGTTCGGTTGACGCCGAGTTTGTTGGACAGCTCGGTCACGGTCAGACCGTGGTCGGTGTCGGCGAGCAGTTTGAGGACCCGCAGTCCCCGGTCGAGCGTCTGGGAGGTTTCCGCTGTCACGACGCCCTCTCATTCAAAAGTGAGTGATGGCGGATCCTCGCGGCTGACTTCCGCGGCACCGGTCCCATCGGCACCGCACCCAGAGGCCCGCCGGCAGGCCATGGCGCACCGGCTGGGCCCCGCGGCGGGCTGCCACGGGGCTTTCGCATGGCGGGGACAGTAGCGATCCGGTCCGCTCAGCGGAAGACCTCGTCCAGAATCCGGGCGTGACAGCGCGTCGGAGCACCGCTTGGCCCCTGTTCGGGGTGTACGTCCCGCACATCGGCGCGGTGCGGCCGGCGGAGGCGTGCCGATATCACGCGGCGGTGGGGTGATGAGGAGTGCCGCGTACGCGAACGGGGCCGCCGGGGCTTCCCCCGACGGCCCCGTGACCGGCGTACCGAACGACCCGGACCCGACCGGACGGGTCAGCGCATCCGGGTCGCCCACTCCTGGACCTTCTTGATCCGCTCACGGATCTGGCCGGCCGTCGCCTCCGCGCTCGGCGGGCCGCCGCACACCCGGCGCAGCTCGGTGTGGATCACCCCGTGGGGCTTGCCGCTCTGGTGGGTGTAGGCGGAGACCATGGTGTTCAACTGCTTGCGCAGTTCGAGGAGTTCCTTGTGGGAGACGACGGGCCGCCGCTCGGCGGGCAGCTCCAGCAGATCGGCCTCGGCGTCCGGCCTCTTGCGGCTGTGCGCGATCTGCCGGGCCTGCCGCTTCTGGAGGAGCATCTGCACCTGGTCGGGTTCGAGCAGGCCCGGAATGCCCAGATAGTCCTGCTCCTCCGCGCTGCCGGGATGTGCCTGCATACCGAATTCGGCGCCGTTGTACATGACCCGGTCGAAGACCGCGTCGGACTCCAGCGCCTCGAACGGCAGCATGTCCTGATCGCCGGTGTCCTCGTCCTGCTCCTTGTTCGCCTCGTCCATCTCCTTCTCGGACTCGGCGTAGGGGTCCTCCTCCCCTTCCTTCTTCGGCCGGTCGAGCACATGATCGCGCTCGACCTCCATCTCATTGGCGAAGCCGAGGAGGTTGGGGATGGTGGGCAGGAAGACGGAGGCGGTCTCACCGCGCCGCCGCGACCGCACGAAACGGCCGACGGCCTGCGCGAAGAAGAGCGGTGTCGAGATGGTGGTGGCGTACACCCCGACCGCGAGCCGGGGCACGTCCACCCCCTCGGACACCATGCGGACCGCGACCATCCACCGGTCGTCGCCCTCGCTGAACTCGTCGATGCGCTTCGACGCGCCGGTGTCGTCGGAGAGGACCACCGTCGCCTTGCAGCCGGTGATCTCGCGCAGCAGCTTGGCGTACGCGCGGGCGGAGTCCTGATCGGTGGCGATGACCAGCCCGCCGGCGTCCGGAATCGACTTCCGCACTTCGAGCAGGCGCTGGTCGGCGGCGCGCAGCACATTGGGCATCCACTCGCCGCGCGGGTCGAGCGCGGTGCGCCAGGCCTGCGAGATCGCGTCCTTGGTCATCGGCTCGCCGAGCTTGGCCTCGATCTCGTCCCCGGCCTTGGTGCGCCAACGCATGTTGCCGCTGTAGCTGAGGAAGATCACCGGCCGGACGACCCCGTCGCCGAGGGCGTTGCCGTAGCCGTAGGTGTAGTCGGCGGAGGAGCGGCGGATGCCGTCATTGCCCTCCGCGTAGGTGACGAAGGGAATGGGGTTGGTGTCGGAGCGGAAGGGCGTACCGGTGAGGGCCAGCCGCCGGGTCGCGGGGTCGAAGGCCTCGAGGCATGCCTCGCCCCAGGACTTGGAGTCACCGGCGTGGTGGATCTCGTCCAGGATGACCAGGGTCTTGCGCTGCTCACAGCGGTTGCGGTGCAGCATGGGCCGGACACCGACACCGGCGTAGGTCACGGCGACGCCGTGGTACTCCTTGCTGAGCGGTCCCGCGCTGTAGTCGGGATCCAGCTTGATGCCTATCCGCGCGGCGGCGGCGGCCCACTGCTTCTTCAGATGCTCGGTCGGTGCGACGACGGTCACCTGCTGGACGACATGGTGGTGCAGCAGCCAGGAGGCGAGGGTGAGCGCGAAGGTCGTCTTTCCGGCGCCGGGTGTGGCGACGGCGAGGAAGTCGCGCGGCTGCTCCTGGAGGTATCTCTCCATGGCCCCCTGCTGCCAGGCGCGCAGCTTGCCTGCGGTGCCCCAGGGGGCACGGCCGGGGAAGGCGGGGGAGAGATGGTGGGAGTGGGAGGCGGTAGTAGTCACGGTCTCCGGTTCGACACTCGTCCGTGGGACGGGGCGGGGGCTCGGGCTCGGTCTCGGCTTTCGCTCGGGTACGCCGGACTCTCGCCCGGGTACGACAACCGGGCCACCCTACCGGGGCGACGGCGCCGACCCGGGCCGGACGGAGCGACTCCGGGGCACGGTGAGACGGGCCTCACAACCCGCCGTCACGGTGGGGTGGAACGCCCCCTCCGGTCGGTGACACCGACCCGGGGAGGGCGGTCGCGGGTGGGCCCGGAACCAGGCTCCGGAGCCTGAACGGGCCCCGGATCCCGGCCGTCCCCGTACCCCGGCGGGTGCCGGGGCTCAGCGGCCGTCGGGGCTCAGCGGGCGTCGGGCACCCTCAGCCGGGTGACCACCCACGCGCCCACCAGCGCCACCACGGCCATCGGCAGGAAGAACGCCACGAAGGCGGCCGGATTGGACTCCCCGGCACCCATGACCCCGTGACCGGCGATCGAGCCGCCCCCCAGGGCCGCGAAGAGCGCGCCGCCCATGGTCAGCAGCATGGTGTTGGAGAGGCCGTCCGAGATCTGGAGGGCGGCGGAGTTGGCGCCCGCCTCCTCCGGCGCGGAGAGCTTCAGCAGCATCACACTGGTGGAGGCGATCACCATGCCCATCCCGAGGCAGCCGAGGCCCCACGCGACGCCGAGCGTCCACACCGGCACCGACTCGATCAGTACGGCGGGGGCGAAGGCGATCGCCCCGCCGGCCAGCAGCATCCCGAAGACCATCAGGCGCTCCCGATAGGGCTCCATGCGCGGCCGGGACTGGATGAACGAGCCGAGCGCCCAGGTCGCGCCGCCGACGGCGAGGGTGAGCCCGGCCATCGTCGGGGAGAGACCGCGCTGGGTGACCAGCATCAGCGGGATGAAGAACTCCGCGGCGATGAAGGAACCGGCGGCGAGCCCTCGCAGCAGGACGACGGACGGCAGCCCGCGCGCGGCCCGGTAGGTGCCCCTCGGCAGCAGTCCGAGCACGGCGGGCACCAGCAGCGCCGCGCCGGCCGCCGCCGGGAGGAGGGCGAGCCAGTTCCGGTCCTGGGCCGCGTACTGGAGCAGCACCGCACCGGCCGAGATGCCGAGCGCCAGCCGGATCCGGCGCGCGTCGAACGCCTGCCGGGGAGCGGACGGGTCGGCGGGCCCGGCGGCCATCCGCCGGATCGCGGGGAGCGCGAGGACGAGCGGGAAGACGACGAGGACGGGGATGCCGACGAAGACCCAGCGCCAGCCCAGGTGCTCGGTGACGGTACCGGCACCGAGCGGCCCCACCACCGAGGGAATCATCCAGCTCGCGGCGAAGGCGGCCAGGATCGAGGGCCGCAGCCGCTCCGGGTAGGCGCGCCCGATGACCACGTACAGCGCGACGATCACCATGCCGCCGCCGAGCCCCTGGACGGCCCGCCCCAGGATGAAGGTCCACATGTTGCCCGCGACACCGGAGAGCACCAGCCCGGCCCCGAAGGCGGCGATCCCGGAGGCGAGCGGCCGCAGCGGCCCGTCCCGGTCGGCCCACTGCCCGGCGAGGACCATCGCGAAGAGACTGGTGGTGAAGTACGCGGAGGAGGCGAAGGCGTACTGCGCGACGCCGTTCAGCTCACGGGCCGCCACGGGCATGGCCGTGTTGACGGCGGTCGCTTCGAAGGCGATCAGTACGACAACGGCGATGATCCCGATGCTGAGCGCTCGATATGTCCGCCCTAGGACTCCGCTCTGCGGGTTCTGATCAGCGAATTCGTCATGGGTCCGGGGTATCGGCGAGGTGACGTCGGTGTCACGGGGTTCGAGGGCGGTCATTGACCCAGAGTAAGGGGCGTAGTCAAGATTGAACCCTGTCTTTGGGCGGGGCCGGGGCTGGTCCCTTGGTCGTACGACTGTGAACGGCGTGTGGCGGTCGCGTTGCGGGATCCCGGGATTCCTTGATCGGGCGGAACCGGGCGCCCTACGGTCGATGCAGTAGCACAGCACACGGCCGTGTGCCCGAGTGGTTGAGGGACTCGCCTGCAAAGCGAGTTACGCCGGTTCGATTCCGGTCACGGCCTCCATGTACGCCGGCCCGCGCCCATCGTGCGCGGACCGGTCACCGCCTCCGCGCACGATGTGGGCGAGGCGGCCCCGGGAAGCCCGGGGTGAGCCGGATCACCCCGCCACCCGTGCCTCTCCCAGCCGGGACAGCACCGTGTCGACGGTCTCCGCCGGGGACTGCCCCGTGGTCTCCAGCCAGAGCCCTGTCCTCGGCGTCCCCTCCCGCAGAATCCGGTCCATGACCTCGGGCGTCCAGCCACCGGGCCCGTACCCCGTCTTCGGCCGCGCCGCCTCCCGCGCCTGAACCGTCGCGGGGGACGGGGCCAGCACGACGACATGGAATGGACGGGTCCGGACCATCGCGGCGTACGCGGCGAGGTCGGGCCCGATGACGATGTCCTGCACCACCGCCGTCCACCCCGCCTGCGCACAGGTGTCCGCCGCCTGCGCGGAGAGCCGGTGCCGCAGCCGGAGCTGTGCGAGGGCCTCGCGCTCGTCCTCGTCCCCCATCTCCACCCGCCCGGAGACGATCATCCGCCGGAAGCCGTCCCCCCGGATGTGCACGGCTCTGGGCAGGCGTTCGGCCAGGGCCTGGGCCACGGTGGATTTACCGGCCGCCATGATGCCGGTGATGAGGACGACGGAGGAGGCCGGCAGTCCGGCCGTCGGGAGCTCGGTCATACGGGGACGGTAGCCATGGCGGGCGGCCGCCCGCGAGGCGATTTTCCCTGGCGGGGCGGACGGGCCGGCGGGTGCACCGCATACGGCGGTGAGCTCGCGCGCGGCGGGCAGCGCTCCGAGCCGAACGGCTCGATACGGCGGGGGTGTTCCCGTGCCGGTGCCGATGCCGATGCCCAGGAGCGCCCCGGCGTGGTCCCCGCGTGTGCGGGGATGGCCCCGCATATGAACTGGTTCATGAAGTTCATCACTGCGGTCCCGTGCGCTTACCGGCTTCGAGGTCGGTCAGTGGCTCTGCCGGGGTGTCTGGGAGCGGAAGCTGCGGCCGAGTTCGGGGCCCAGCCCGAAGTAGTGACGGAAGTTGTAGATCAGTGGGCTCCACACGGCCGGGTCGATGTGCTGGGAGCCGGGGACGACGATGCGCGGATCGGCATGGACCTTGAGCACCTGGGCCTCGACGATGAGGAACGCTCCGGAGGCATCGGGTTGGACCCGGGCGGCGCGGGCCTCCAGCTGGACAGGACATTCGGCGGCCCTGGGGGGCCGAACCAGCTCGGAGGGTTCGGGTCGCAGGCCGGCAGCGGCGAACTTGTCCGGCTCGAAACGGAAGGTGCCGCGCTTGTCCGCGGGTATCGGGGTGCGTCCGGTCAGCGGCGCCAGCCGCTCCACCGCCGGCCACTGGGCGGGCGCGGGGAGGTTGACCACGAGATCGGGGCGGCTGCGGAGATTGTGCGCGGTCTGTCCCCCGGGCCCCAGACCGAGGACGATGACGTGGCCCAGTGCCCAGGCCGAGGACATCGGCGCCAGATTGAAGGAGCCGTTCTCGTTCTCCGTCGAGAGCAGTACGACCGGCGTCCCGAAGTACAGGATGCTCGGCTCGATGGCCGCATGGGCGGCCGACGTGTTGTCGGGTGTGGTGCTGGGTGTCGCGGTGTCCATGGGAGTCGACCGTAGGGTGAAGACTCTTCGGTCCCCGCCGAAGGATCGCTGGTGGATGATGGACGGCGATGAGAAACCATGACGCGAACCTGGAGGGCCCGGACCTGGCCGCTCTGGCCGGACTTCTGGCGGACGGCACCCGCGCGAGCTTCTGCCTGGCCTTCTGGACGGTCGGGCATGGACCGCGACCGAGTTGGCGCGCCATGCCGGGGTGGCCGCCTCGACGGCCACCGAGCACCTGAACCTCCTGGTCGGCGGAGGACTGCTCGCGCAGGAGCGTCAGGGCCGTCATCGCTACGTCCGTCTCGCCGATCCCGAGACGGCCCAGCTGATCGAGACCCTTGCCTCCATGGCGCCTCGACGCGGCGATCCGCCCCGCTCACTGCCCGCTGTCAACCGGAGCCGGGCGTTGGCCCGCGCCCGCACGTGCTATGACCACCTCGCGGGCGCCCTCGGGGTCGCGATCACCGAGGCGATGACCGACCGGGGGCTGCTGGACTGGGAGCAGGGGCTCACGCTCACCGGCAACGGGACCGACTGGCTGGCCGAACTCGGCATCGTGCTATCGGCCGCTACGCGGCGTCCGCCCGTCCGCTCGTGCCTGGACTGGACCGAACGCCGCCCTCACCTGGCCGGTGCCGTCGGTGCCTCCCTGTGCCGTCACGCCTTCGACTCCGGCTGGATCACCCGGATCGGCACCAGCCGCGCCGTCGCTCTCACCGAGACCGGTCGCCGCGCGCTCCGAGTCCACCTCGGCCTGTCCGGCGAGACGCACACGCCCATCAGATGAACACCGATCCCACCCGGTCAGACACTGTCGTCCCCGGCCCCGCGCCGCAGTCTGTGGTTCGTTGGTGACCCACGCTCCTGGACCCGCAGGTCACGAATGGTGGTCCCCGCGCCTGCGGGGGTGTGGGCATGTCACCCGGGCCGCCGGGACACAACACCGAGCAGGGCGCGGCGATGCGTCCACTCACGACAGCTCGGCACGGGCGGCAAACAGCCGGCAGAGGTCCGTGAATCGCCGCTCATCGCATATCGCGAGCCGGTCCATCAGCACACAGTCCGCGCCTGGCGCCACCGGGCGCCGGAGCCACTGCGCCATGAGCGTCAGCAGCAGAAGTAACAGAAGGCCGGTGTACGGGCGGTTCACCGGCCATCACCGGCGGACGTGGCGAGAACGCACCAGGTAAGGGTCCCGTCGCTGCTCACACCCCAGGTGTCGGAGAGCGCGTTGACGAGGAAGAGCCCACGCCCGCCTTCGTCCTCCGGGCCCGCGATCCGAGGGCACGGCCGGCCCGGACCACCTGCCCCGGTGACGACCTCGACGCACAGGTACGTCGCGGTCCGCGAGAGCCGGGTGGTGACCGTGGTCCCGTGACCGTGCTGGACGGCGTTCGTTACCAATTCGGAGACCAGCACGTCGACCGTCTCGGTCAGCTCCTCCACATCCCACCAGAGCAGTTGGGTACGCGCCAGCCGCCGCATCCGGCACGGCCACGACAGCTCCCGTTCCGTGAGCGGATCGCCCGGTGGGCGCGACCTGTGGAGGCTGGCGGCGAAGCCCTCCACGGTGTCCGGACATCCGGACACCAGGCGCCCGGAGTGGCAGATGGTGCCGGCGTGGGGTGCGGAGACAGCGATTGGCATAGCCCGGTCCTCCAGTGGGGGTTTTCGGACAAGCTGCGGCTGGACCCCATGGTCGCGAGGTCCGGATATGCGCATCGGTGTCCGGCTTGGCGCTGACTCAACTACTGTCTTGCACTGCGAACTTCACATGCAAGACGGCATGCAATTTTCGCGGAAACTGGCATATACAGCGAGGCGGACTCTCCCCTGTGCGAGGCGAACCACGGGTGGCACACTCAGGACTCGGCACTCGTCGGCACAGGCAGAGAGTCAGCTCCACAGGACTCGGGCGCGATTGAGCCCGACTTGGGGACGGATGGGGAGGACCCACACAGTGGCAGCACCCAAAGGGCCGACGAGCCGACGTGTATATCTCGGCAAGGTCTTCGAGAAGCTGCGTACGGATCAAGGACTGTCCATCGCCGAGGTGTCGGGGGTGCTCAACTTCTCCAAGGAGAAGATGTGGCGGTTCGAGAAGGGCCGCACCAGCCTGCCGAACACGGACGACCTCCGAGCGCTCATGGAGCATTACGGAGTGACCGACGAGGAAGACGTCGAAAGTCTGCTCAAGATCCACCGCGAGTCGCTGAGCCAGGGCTGGTGGGTCCCGTACAACCCTCATCTGCAGAAGGGCATGCGGGAGTACGTCGGCCTGGAGGCCGATGCCCGCGCCATCAGCGCCTGGCAGCCGAATCTGGTCTTCGGCCTCTTGCAGACCGAGAACTACACCCGGGCACTACTGGAGAGCGCAAAAGCGGTCGATGAGATCACGACCGAGTTCATAGACGCCAATGTCGATCTGCGCATGAGCCGGAAGCAGCTCCTGATCGAGGACGAGCCCCGCTCCATCTGGATCATCATGGCCGAGGGGGCTCTGCGCAGCACCATCGGCGGGCCGGAGGTCATGAGCGAACAGTACGAGGAGATCGGCCGGCTCGCCGCGCTCGATCACGTCACCGTGCAGATCGTCCCGTCTGCATCCGCTGGATATCGGGCCAGCCAGAATTTCATCATGCTCGATCTGGAAGAGCCGCTGTCGCGGATGGTGCAGGCGGATCACGTCAATGGCCAGGCATGGGTTACCGACAAGAAGCCCGATGTCGGCCGATTCTCGCGCAGGTTCGATGCACTGCGGGCAGCGGCGCTCGATCCCTCCGAGACGCCGAAAATACTGAAGTCTCTAGAACGGGAGTCCTAGCCATCACCACTCAGCCGAAGTCCACCGATGTGGCACCCGAGAGTGCTTGGTTCAAATCCTCCTACAGCGGGGCCGAGGGCAACGCCTGCGTCGAGATCGCGGACCTGACCCCCCGGGTGGGCATCCGCGACTCCAAGGACAAGCAGGGGCCCGCCCTGGCCATCCCCACCGGCGCCTGGCACGCCTTCCTCGCCTTCGCCGCCGATCCAGCAACCACCTGACCGGCGGCAGGCGAGCAGGCCGACATCCCCGACGCGGGGCGGTTCCGGTCTTCGCGGCCGGATAACCCGCGCGCCGACGGCCCGCCCGACTCCGATTGACAACTTCACACACTGTCAGGCTACGCTCACGCTCCGACAGTCGCACAAAAATGTGTGACCCCGGCGGTGCTACCAACACCCCGGGGTCCGACAGCGAAGAGACGAAGGTCTTCGATGCGTGTTCACCTTAGCGCGCGCACGCGCGCGTTCACGGTGCTGGGCAATGATGTGCTCCAGGACCGCAGGCTCAGTTTCACCGCCCGTGGGCTCCTCGCCTATCTGCTCTCCCTCCCCGACGGGGCACGCGAGGACGTGCGGACCCTCGCGGACCGGCATCCCGGCGTCGGGCGGCTCGGAATCGCGCGGGCGCTCGATGAGTTGATCGCGCTGGGGTATTACGTACGCCGGACCGTACGGGACCGGGACAGTGGACGGATCCGTACCGAGACCAGCGTCCGCGACCAACCCGACAACGCGGATGGCTTACCGCTTCCCGTACCGCCGGGAACCGGTGGCGCGACCGCCGGGCGGGCGGGAGCGTTCCCCAAGGGGAAAAAGAACCAGGGAAAAAAACCTCCCACCCCCTGCCCCGGCACCGGCGGAAAAACGGAGGCACCGGCCCGCGCCGTCGCGCTGCTCGCGCGGATCGGGGTCGTGGAGCCGAAGCTCGCTCTCGGGGCCGCCGAGGTCGTGGAGTTGGCGCCCCTCGCCGCGCCCTGGGTTGAGCGCGGGCTGTCCGATCTCCAGATGCGGAATCTGCTCACCGGCGGGCTGCCACCGGTCGTCCACTCCGCGAAGTCGCTGCTGGCCAACCGGCTCGTCCGCAAGCTCCCGCCGGTGCGTCCCGTACGCGACCCCGTCGCACCCGCCGCGCCGCCCGCCGAGTGCGGGCGGTGCCGGGAGCCACTGCCCCGCGGGGCGACGGCCTGTGGAAGGTGCGACACATCACCCGCCGCCGGAACCAACACACCGCCCGGCGTGCCGGATCCCGGCGGCGTGGCCCGCCATATGCGTACGCTGCGCACCGCACTCCGCCGCGACAGCCCCGCAGAAGCAGCCGCCCGGGGGTGAGCTCACGACCCCGAGGACGTCACCACGGCCGCCTGGGGGCGGATCGGGAGGCGGTTCACCGGGCGGCCGGTGGCCGCCCGCACCGCGCCCGCGACGGCGGCCGGGGAGGTGACCACCGGGACCGCGCTCGCCGCCTTCGCGCCGAAGGGAGCGATCACATCGCGTTCCTCGATCAGCTTGACGATCCGGATGTCCGGCGCGTCGAGGGCGGTCGGCAGGGCGTAACCGGTCAGGTCGGGGCGGCGGATCAGGCCGCGTGCCGTGCGGAGGTTCTCCGTCAGGGCGGTGCCGACGCCGAGGGTGACCCCGGCCTCGATCCGGCTGGCGAGCTGGGCCGGGTTGAGGACCCGGCCGACATCCTGGGCGACCGCCATCTCGACCACCCGGATGGAGCCCACCTCGATGTCGACATCGACCACGGCGCGCACCGCGCAGAAGGCCATGCCGACGAAGGCGTCGCCCTGGCCGAATTCGTCCAGTGGTTCGGTGGGGTGCGGGCGGCACTGCGCGGTGGCCCACAGCTCCTTGCCGTCCAGCGCCTCCATCACGGTGGTGGAGAGGACTCCGTCGTACGAGGTGATCTTGCCGTCGGTGATCTGGAGCAGCTCGGTCGACATGCCGAACTTGTGCGCGAGCGGCTGGAGCAGCTGGGTGCGGACCATCTTCGCCGCGCGCTCGACCGCGCCGCCGGAGACCCAGGTGTGGCGGCCGTGGGCGGACGGGCCGGCCGGGGGCTGGTCGGTGTCGATGGCGGCGACCTGGACGTCCTCGATGCCCAGGGTCTCCTGGACGATCTGGCGGGCCAGGGTGGCGAAGCCGGAACCGGGGTCGACGGCGGCGCAGATGACGGTGGCCATGCCGTCGTGGACCTTGACGGTGGCGGTGGAGACCTCGTCGGTGCCCTCCGCGCCCAGCATGTGGACCATGCCGAGGGCATAGCCGACGCCGCGCCGCACCGCGCCCGGTTCGCCCGCGCCCTCGGGGCCGCCGGGGAGGAGCCAGTCGTCCTCGGGCGAGTCCTTGGGGAGGGAGGGGAGCGGATAGTCGCGTACGGCTTCGAGGAGTTCGGCGACCGGGGCGGGGCAGGTCACGGTCTGGCCGGTGGGAAGAATGTCGCCGGTGGCGAGGGCATTGCGCAGCCGGATGTCGGTCGGGTCGAGACCGATCCGGGCGGCGAGCTTGTCCATCTGCGCCTCGTAGGCGGCGCACACCTGCATCGCGCCCTCGCCGCGCACATGGCCGGAGGGGGGGTTGTTGGTGCGGACCGCCCAGCCCTCGATGAAGGCGTGGGGGACGACATAGGGGCCGCAGGCGAAGGCGACGGCGGCGGCGAGGGATTCGGCGGAGGAGTCGGCGTACGCGCCCGCGTCCAGCAGCAACTGGGCCTCGACCTTGACCAGCCGGCCCTCGGCGTCCGCGTGGTGGCGGTAGCGCAGGAGGGTGGGGTGGCGGTGGGCGTGGCCGAGAAACGACTCCTCGCGGGTGGCGGTGAGCTTGACCGGGCAGCCGGTCTTCAGGGCCAGCAGACCGAGCGGGAGCTGGAAGCCGGGGTCCTCGCGGTCGCCGGTCGCGCCCGGGACTCCGGTGACGACGATTTTCACCCGGTCGGGCTCAAGGCCGAAGCAGGCGGCGGCGAGATCGCGGTCGGTGTGCGGGTCGGTGGAGGCGACATAGAGCTCGACGCCGCCGTCGGGGCGGGGCACGGCGAGGCCGGCCTCGGCGCCGATGGGGGCGGGGTCCTGGCGGCCGATGCGGTAGAGGCCCTCCACGACGACCTCTCCGGTGATGTCGGGGTCGCCGTACTGGAGCGGGATGTGGCGGATCAGATTGCCGTCGGGATGGAGCGGTTCGGCGACGAACGCCTGCTCGGGGTCGGTGACCGGCTCCAGGACCTCGTACTCGACGGTGATCGCGGCGGCGGCGAGCCGGGCGGTGTCGGGGTGGTCGGCGGCCACGGCGGCGATGGCCTCGCCGTGGTGGCGGACGATGTCGGAGGCGAAGACGGGCCGGTCGACGACGCGGCGGCCGTAGGCGGAGTCGCCGGGGATGTCCTGGTGGGTGACGACCGCGCGCACGCCGCGCATCTCCAGCGCGCCGGAGGTGTCGATGGCGGTGATCCGGGCGTGCGGGTGCGGGGAGCGCAGGATGGCGGCCCAGAGCAGCCCCTCGGCCCAGAGATCGGCGGCGTACGGGAAGGTGCCCTCGGTCTTGGCGCGGGTGTCGGCCGGGGGGAGCGAGGCTCCCAGGCCGTGGGCGGGCTGTTCCGGCCGGGGGGCGGGAGCCGGCCGGTGCGTCGCGGTGCCGGCCGCGTCGTTGGTCACGCCATGCCTCCGTCATGCGGGTGGGGCTGCACACTACCGGCGCCGGGGGGCGCCTGGTGCGGAATGCGGGCTTCCGTCGCACCTGTGACAGATGTGGCCTCTGCGGCCTCCGCGGCGGCGCCGGCCGCGGCCTCGCGTCCGGCGACCACGTCCCGCACGGCGTCCAGGACGCCTCGGTAGCCGGTGCAGCGGCAGAGGTTGCCGCAGAGCGCCTGGCGGGTCTCCAGCTCGGTGGGGTGGTGGTTGCCTTCGAGGAGGTCGTGCACGGTCATGGCCATGCCGGGGATGCAGAAGCCGCACTGGACGGCTCCGCAGGCGGCCAGGGCGCGCTGGACGTCGGAGGGTTCGCCGTCGGTGGCGAGCCCTTCGACGGTGCGGACCTCGGATCCGGCGGTGGTGGCGGCGGGGACCATGCAGGAGGCGACGAGCCGGCCGTCGACCTGGACATTGCAGGCGCCGCACTCGCCCTGGGAGCAGCCGTCCTTGGCGCCGGCCAGGCCGAGGCGCTCGCGCAGCACATAGAGCAGCGATTCGCCGATCCAGGCGTCGGCGACGGAGCAGTCGGTGCCGTTGACGCTCAGGACGTAGGAGGTGAGCGGGTGCTCGTCGGCGGGGGTGTGGAAGACCGGATCGAGGTCGGCTTCGCCGGCCTCGCCCTCGGGGTCCGTTTCGGCCTCGGCGTCGGCCTCGGGGCCGGTCGCGGCCTCGGGCTCGGGCTCGAACTCGGCCTCGGTGTCCGGGTCCGGTTCGGTGCCGGACTCGGCTTCCGGCTCCGGCTCGGCTTCCCGCTCCTGTGCCTGTTCCTGCTCCTGTTCCCGGACAGGGGTCTGCGGTACGGGGGCTTCCGCCGCCGGCCCGGGCGCCGGGGCCTCGGCCTCCGGGGCGGGCGGCTCCGCCACGGGTGCGTGCGGCGATTCCACGAACGCCTGCTCGACGGGTGCATGCTCCACCGGCACGTGGCCGGCCGGGGCGTCGTCCGCCGGCGCGTGATGGTCGGCGGGCGCGTGGTCCGCCGGGGCGTGCTCGGCGGGGGCCCAGGGAGCGGGCGCGCCGCCGGGCAGCGTGGCGGGCGGTTCGGTCGCCCAGGGGGCGGTGGCGCCGCCGGGCAGGGTCGCGGGGGCGGAGTTCCACTGGTCCCGGAGCATGGCGGTGGTGAATTCGCCGGTCTCGTCGGAGAGATCGCCCCGGGCGGCCGGGATCGTCCACTCGCCCGTGCCGTCGGCGGGCGGGCCCGCGCCCGGTCCGGGCTCGGCGCGCCCGGTGTCGTGGAAGACCCACTGCTCGGTGGCTTGGGGGTCGTCCGCGCCGCGGCCGCCGTGCCGGTGGTCCACGTCGTGGTGGTCGACGCCGAGGTGTTCCACACCGGAGTGGCCCGAGTGGGCGGGGCGTCCCGGCTGTCCGGTGCCCGCCTCGGGCCAGCTCTGCGCGGGCGGCTGCTGTTGCGACCGGCCGTGCTCCCGGGCGTGCTCCCGCACGGGCTCCGGGCCGTGTTCCTGCACATGCTCCTGCACGTGTTCCGTCACGTGGTCCTGGGCGTGCGGGATCCGCCACTCCCCCGGCACCTGCGGGTCGGCGGCGGGCGTCAGCGGCCGGATCATCGGCGGCACATAACCGTGCCCCGGTGCCTCCAGCGGCGCGCCGCCCAGGTCCTCCTCGGTGGGCAGCTGCACGAAGGCGGTGGCGTCGTGGTCGTACTCGCCGTGCGGCATCGGCTGCCAGCCGCCGTGCGGCGCGTGCTGCGCGCGTACGGGCGGACGGCCGCCGTGCGGTTGTTCGTGCGGGTTCTCTTCGGTGCTCACGACAGCGCCCTCCCCAGTGCACGTCGGGCCAGCGCGGCGACGGTGCGCCGCAGATGCAGTACGGCGGGCGGGTGGACCGGCTGTTCCTCGCCCTGGGGGGCGGGGGGCGGGTCCGGGATGCAGGCGGCGGCCACGTACTCGCCGAAGGCGGCCAGCGCCTCCGCCGCGAGGCCGCGTTCGCCGTCCCAGTCGATGAGCGAGGCGATCCAGCGCTCGGCGTCCAGCGGGCGCAGCGGCATCGGCGCGATGGCGCCGACCGCGCAGCGCACCCCGCGCCGCATCGGGTCGAGGACGACCGCGACGGAGGCGGTGGCGCGGCCGGGGCCGGTGCGGCCGGTCGCCTTGAGGAAGACCTGGGGGGCGTGGAGCAGCGGCACCCGGACATGGCCGATGAGTTCGGCCGGGGCGAGCATCTCGCGGCCGGCGAGCAGATGGGAGACCGGGATCTCGCGGCGGCTGCCGCCGGGCCCGGCGATGATCAGATCGGCTTCCAGCGCGGCGAGCACGGGCAGCGCGTCACCGGTCGGGGCGGCGGTGGCGATATTGCCGCCGAGGGTGCCCGCGTTGCGGATCTGCGGCGGTCCGGCGGCGCGCGCGGAGGCGGCGAGCGCGGGGATGAGCGCGGCGAAGTCGGGCCGGCCCATCCGGGCGTGGGTGAGGCCGGCGCCGAGGAGGGCGTGGCCGTCCTGGTAGCGCCAGCCGCGGATCTCACTGATACGGCCGAGGCCGACCAGCCCCGACGGGCGCAGCTGTCCCTTGTTGACGGCCGACATGAGGTCGGTGCCGCCGGCCACCGGCACGGCGGCGGGCATGTCGGTCAGGGCTGCCACGGCCTCGTCGAGCGAGGTCGGCAGCGTCACCGACCGCGATGTCTGCGGTGCGTGCGTGGTCACCCAGCTGCCCCTTCCCGGTGTCCGGCGATCCCGCCTGTGTTGCCGTACCGTACGTGCTCACAGGCCGGACGTGGCAACTCTGGCACATTCTCGGAGCCGACCGGCGAGAGGGTCCACGAAGGACGCATCCATCACGGATGCGCCCTTCGCACGATGGTGCCCCATTCTGAAGCACCTTCCGAACCTTGCCCGGATTGACACTTTTCGGCCATTCTCAAGCGAGTTGTCCCGGCAGACTCCGCATGACCGCTCCACGGTCGCAGAGTCGGGGCGGCGCCGGGCCCGCTCCGGGAAAGCCTCACACGTTCGGAGGCGCGCCCTCCCTCGGGAATCCGGCCACACCGGGACGCTTCTGCCACGGCAGCGGGCCGCCGGGCGGACGGTAGTCGACGCCCAGGGCGTCGAGCCTGCGGTAATGGGTGGCCATCCGGCGCTCGAACCCCGCGTAGTCGCGGTCGGCGGATTCCGGCAGCGCGGACCAGGCGACCTCGGCGAAGGCGGCGAGGCGCGGGAAGACCTGGTAGTCGATACGGGAACGGTCCTGCATGACCTCGGTCCAGACATTGGCCTGGGTGCCGATGATGTGCGCGGCGGCCTCCGGGGAGAGCCCGGGCGGCACCGGGTCGAACCGGTAGACGTCCTCCAGGGTGCGCACATAGCCGATCGGCATCGGCTCGTCGGGGCCGCCGTCCTGCCGGTGGTCGAGATAGACCTGCTGTTCGGGGCACATCACCACATCGTGTCCCGCCTCGGCGGCCTCGATGCCGCCGGCGTACCCCCGCCAGGAGGAGACGGCGGCGCCGGGCGCGAGCCCGCCCTCCAGGATCTCGTCCCAGCCGATGAGCCGGCGCCCGCGCGCGGTCAGCCAGGTGTCGAAGTGGCGGATCAGCCAGGACTGGAGTCCGTCCTCGTCACCGACGCCGAGTTCGCGGATCCGGGCCTGGGCGGTGGGCGACTGCTTCCACTGCTCCTTGGGGCACTCGTCGCCGCCGATGTGGATGAAGGGCGAGGACTCGGCCGGGAAGAGTTCGAGGATCT
Organism: Streptomyces sp. CAU 1734; assembly: GCF_039888735.1. Taxonomy (NCBI): domain Bacteria; kingdom Bacillati; phylum Actinomycetota; class Actinomycetes; order Kitasatosporales; family Streptomycetaceae; genus Streptomyces; species Streptomyces sp. CAU 1734. The sequence goes on along the minus strand of NZ_JBDQQP010000020.1, from coordinate 64,805 downwards.
CCTCCAGGACGCCCTCGTAGAAGCGCAGGGTGTGCTCGGTGGGCGCGAGGACATTGGGGCTCACTCCCCAGTTGTCCCAGGGGGTGAGCGACGCGGTGTCGACGACATCGGTGTTGCCCAGCTCCGGATATGCGGAGATGGCGGCCTGGGAGTGTCCGGGGATGTCGATTTCGGGGACGATCCGGATATGCCGCTCGGCGGCGTAGGCGACGATTTCCCGGATGTCGTCCTGGGTGTAGTAGCCGCCGTACGGCTTCTCGTCCCAGAGTTCCGATGCCCGGTGGCCCCATTTGGTGCGGGAGCGCCAGGAACCGATCTCGGTGAGCCGGGGATGGCGCTTGATCTCGATGCGCCAGCCCTGGTCGTCGGTGAGATGGAAGTGGAAGACATTCAGTTTGTGCGCGGCGAGCAGATCGAGATACCGCAGAATGTCGGTCTTCTGGGTGAAGTGGCGCGACACATCGAGCATCAGACCGCGCCAGGCGAAGCGCGGTCCGTCCTCGATGCGCTGGACGGGAATTCCGCGGCGGGCCGCGGCGCCGACCGGCGCCCGGCGGAACGCCTCCGGCCCGAGGAGCTGCCGCAGGGTCTGCGCGCCCCAGAAGACGCCCGCCCCGCTGCCGCCCAGGATCTCCACCCCGTCGGGGGTGACGGTCAGCCGGTACGCCTCCGGCGCCAGCGCCTCGTCCACGGTCAGGGTGATGGTGTTGGCGCCGCCGGGCCCGCCGGGGGCGAGCGGCAGGCCGATGGCGGCTCCGACGCCGGCGCGCAGCCAGCGCTCGGCGGTCCCGGTGCCCGGTCCCGCGTAGAGGGCGGTTTCCGTGTCGAGGACGAATTCGGCGCCGGGCGCGGTCACATCGGGTGAATCCGTGACGGAATTCGGTGCGGGAATCAGATCGGGGGCGACCTCTGCGGTCATTTCGGGTTCTGTCCTTTCCTGTCGTCCGGAGTTCTCGGTACGTCTCGGTCGGTCTCGGTCCGCGCCGGCCGGAGCCGGGCCGCGTCGGTGTGTTCCGGCCCGCGCCGGCCCGGCTCGGTCCGGCTCAGTCCTTGACCGCGCCGCCCAGTCCGGAGACGAGCCGGCGCTGGACGAGTACGAAGAAGATCAGCACGGGAACGGTCATGATGGTGGATCCCGCCATGATGCCGCCCCAGTCGTTTTCATCGGGTTTGAAGAAGACGAGCAGTGCCATCGGCAGAGTCGACTGCGAGGTGTCGCTGATGATGAAGGACTTGGCGAAGAGGAAGTCGTTCCAGGTGGAGATGAAGGAGAAGACACTCGTCGCCACCAGGCCGGGGAAGACGAGCGGGAAGAGAATCTGCCAGAGGAATCGGGTGCGGCTCGCGCCGTCGATGTAGGCCGCTTCCTCCAGCGCCTCCGGCACCGCCTTCACGAATCCCCGCAGCATCCAGATGGCGAAGGGCAGCGAGAAGGCGATGTGCGGGAGAATGAGCGACCAGAGGGTATTGAGCTGGCCGGTGTCCCGCATGAGGAAGAAGAGCGGGATGGCGAGCGCCTCGATCGGCACCATCTGCGCCACCAGGAACATGATCAGGAGGGTGGTGCGGAATTTGAACCGGAATCGGGTGACCGCCGTCGCGGCGAGGAAGGCGATGAGGGCCGAGACCAGCACCACCACCGTCGCCACGAAGAGGCTGTTGAGGAAATAGCGCCCGAATTCCTGCTGCTCGAAGACGCGGCGGAAGGAGTCGAGCGACGGGGAGAGCGTCCAGGGGCGTGCCTCGGTGGACTGGATCTCGCCCGCCGGCTTGAAGGCGGAGAGGACCATCCAGTACAGCGGGAAGGCCACCACGACCGCGATGACGAGCGCGGATGCCTCGGCGGCCAGTCGCCAGGGACGGCGGATACGGGGCAGGCTCACAGTTCTTCTCCCTGCCGTCGGATCAGGCGCAGATACACGAGGGTGACGGCGAGCAGAATCAGCAGCATGACCACGCCGATCGCCGATCCCAGGCTGTACTGCGAGGAAGCGAAGGCTTTCTGATACGCATACACATTGAGCACGAGATTCTGGCCCGCGATACCTCCGCCATTCGTCATCACATAAATCTGGGTGAAGACCTTGAAGTCCCAGATGATCGACTGGATGGTGACGACAACCAGAATGGGGCGGAGCATGGGTGCGGTGATCGAGCGCCAGATCCGCCACTGGGATGCGCCGTCCAGGGAGGCCGCCTCCAGCACTTCGGTGGGAATGGCCTTGATGCCCGCGTACACGGTCACCATCACAAACGGGAACGAACACCAGACGACTTCGAAGAGGACCAGTGCGAAAGCGCTGTAGCGCCCATAGGTCCAGGAGAAGTCCCCGAGTCCGAGAAGCCGGTTGACCGGGCCGTAATCGGGGTCGAAGAGAAAGACCCAGACGGTGGAGCCGGTGATGGCGGGGGTGGCCCAGGCGCCGAGCGCGGCCAGCATCAGCAGGAGCCGGGGCAGTGCCCGGATCCGGGTGAGCAGGACGGCGAGGGCGCAGCCGACCGCGAGGGTGGCCACCACACAGGAGGCGGCGAAGAGCACGGTCGCGCCGAGCACCTGCCAGAACTGCTCGTCGGCGAAGAGTTCCCGGTAGTTGCCGAAGCCCTTGAAGGTGGTGGGTTCACCGCCGCTGACCTGTGCCTGGGTGTATTCCAGGAAGGAGATCAGGCCGAGCTGGTAGATCGGGTAGACCAGCAGCCCGGCGAGGACCACGAGGGCGGGGATCAGATAGAGCCAGGGTGTCCAGCGGCTGCCGTGGCGGTTCGAGCCCGGTCCCCGGCGCTTCGGCCTCCCGCTCCCGGCGCCCGGGGTCTTGGGGCTGCGGCCGGGGGCCGGAGCGGTCCGGGTGACCGCCTCCGGCCCTGCGGCTGTCGGTTGGTGCGTCATATCGGTCAGCCGCTCGCGCTCAGCCGGCGGCCGAGAAGGCCGCGTCCATCTTCTTCGCCGCGTCGCCGGAGGCGGCGGCCACGTCCTTCTTGCCGCTGACGATCTCCTGGAACATCGTCGGCAGCACGAGCGAGGCGTCGATCTGGCCCCAGCCCGGGGAGGCGGGCACGAACTTGGTCTCCGCGCCGAGGGTCTTCACGAAGGGCTCGACGAACGGCTCCTTCTGCGCGACCTCGCCGCGTACATCGGTGTAGGTCGGCAGGAAGCCCATGGCGTCGAAGAGCTTGCGCTGGGTGTCCTTGGCGGAGAGCTGCTTCATCAGGTCCACCGCGAGGGTGCGGTGGGAGCTGCTCTTGAGCACGCCGATGTTGTTGCCGCCCGCGAAGGCCGGCGCGATCTCGCCGTTCTTGATGCCCGGCAGGGGGACGACCGCGTACTTGCCCTTGACGCTGCCCGCCTCGACGGCCTGGTGGCTGAAGTCGCCGCCGATGGCCATGCCGGCCTTGCCGGAGGCGAAGGCGGTGACGGTGGCGTTGCCGCCCATGGAGGCGCACTTGGCGGCCGGGCAGTTGTCGTCGCCGAAGAGCGAGGTGTACGCCTTGATGCCCTGCTGGGCCTCCGGGCTGTTGATGGCCGCCTTGAAGGAGGTGCCGCTGTCCTCGGCGATCTCGCCGCCGTTGGCCCAGATGAACGGCATCGCGCCGTAGGTGTACGCGCCGCCGACGGCTATGCCGTAGAGGTCGGGCTTCTCCTTGCGGATCTTCTTCGCGGTGGAGATCAGCTCGGCCTGGGTGGTGGGCGGCTTGAGGCCGAGCTCCTCGAAGACGTCCGTGCGGTAGTACAGCGCGCGCACGCCGACGAAGAAGGGGGCGCCGTAGACCTTGCCGCCGACGGTGACCGACTCGGTGGCGGTCGGGTCGACGGCCTTGGCCTCGTCCCAGGCCATGAATTCCTTGGTGACGTCCGCGAGTCCGCCGTCCTTGACGTAACCGGCCGTGTCGGTGTTGCCGTACTCGATGACGTCGGGGGCGCTCTCGGGGTCGTTGAAGGCCGCCTTGATGCGCTGGGCGCGGGTCTCGACGGGGATGTACTCGACCTCGACCTTGGTCTTGGCGTTCTTCCCGGTGAAGGCGGCGATGGCCTCGTCGACGACCTTCTTCTTGGGGTCGTTGTTGACCTCCTGGAAGAGCCAGACGCGGAGGGTGCCGGACTTCTCGTCCTTCTTCGCGCTGTTGTCGGAGGTCTGCGGGGCACAGGCGGTGGCGGTGAGACCCGCCAGCACCAGGGCCGCGGCGGGGGCAGTGATACGGGTACTGAGCTTCATCGGCGGTCCCCTACGAGTAGTCATTGCAGCATCTGCAACGCACGTTTCGTTCTGCACAACACCGAGGAGGCTAGAGCGGCGGCACACCGGGGACAAGAGGTCTCAACCACTCTGTGACCGGGTGACGCATTCTGTGCAACGCGGGAGGCCCGGGGCGGGGAGACCGGAACGCCCGGTGAGCGGGCGGGCACGCAAACGGCCCCGGGGGCGCGCTCGACTTCGCGCGCCCCCGGGGCCGTACTTTTCCGGCTGTCCGCCGTAACCGGCCGCCGGCGAATCCGCCGCCGGCGGCGGGACCGGCCGGCCGGTTCACCGGAACCGGCCGCGGCGGGTCACTTGTCCTTGCCGCCCTTGTCCTTGTCGCCACCGGGGCCCATGGACTCGTAGATCTCCTTGCACATCGGGCAGACCGGATACTTCTTGGGGTCGCGCCCCGGCACCCAGACCTTCCCGCACAGCGCCACCACGGGAGTGCCGTCGAGCGCGCTCGCCATGATCTTGTCCTTCTGGACATAGTGGGCGAAGCGCTCGTGATCGCCGTCGCCGTGCGACACCTGGGGTGTCGGCTCTACAAGGGTTCCCGTCCCTGTCCCGCGATCGGGCTCAAGAGTGCTCATGAACTCCAAGGGTACCCGTGCCGGAACGGCCCGTAGCCCGCCCACCCGGGACTTCTTCGGCCTGTCTCGCGGAGCCCCGCCGAGGCGCCCGGCCGGGGTCAGTTCATGGAGGGATCGTCCGGATAGGTGGCGAACATCGCCAGCTCGCTGCGCTGTCTGCGCAGCACCGCCCGCCAGAGCGTCTCCGGCTTCGGCGAGGAGACGTCGCCGGGCTCGGACTCGACCACGTACCAGGCGCCGTCGCCCAGCTCGCTCTCCAGCTGGCCCGGCCCCCATCCGGCGTATCCGGCGAAGATGCGGAGCGCCCCGATGGCCGGGCCGAGGAGCTCGGGCGGGGTCTCCAGATCGACCAGGCCGATGGCGCCGTGCACCCGGCGCCAGCCCACCGGGCCCTCGTCGCCGGGGATCACGGCGACCCCGAGCGCGGAGTCGAGCGCGACCGGCCCGCCCTGGAAGACCACCCCCGGCTCGCCGGCGAACAGCGCCCAGGGCGCCAGGATGTCGGCGACCCCGACGGGCGTCGGCCGGTTGAGGACCACCCCGAGGGAACCCTCGTCGTCGTGGTCGAGCAGCAGAACGACCGCCCGGTCGAAATTGGGGTCGGCCAGGGCGGGCGTGGCGACGAGCAGCCGCCCTGTGAGCGAGGACACCTCGGTCATGCGACACATGATCCCGCATCCCGGCCCCGCGCGGGGCCGTAGCGGGCGGACCGGGTACCGGCGCAGCTCAGACGGGATACGGAGAAGGCCGCCCCGAGCATCCGGAAGGTGACCCTCCGCAAGGGCGGCGGAACCGAGAGTGCTGTACCGAAGTCATTACGCCGCGGAGCGTCCCTGCCCTTACGGCACAGGGGGTGCAGCCCCTTACCCTTTTCTCTGACCCTCTGCCCGACCACTCCGGAACGCGAGATTCATGACCGGCACAGACGATGTACTGCTTGTCCACGGCGGGACCCCGCTGGAGGGCGAGATCCGCGTCCGCGGCGCCAAGAACCTGGTGCCGAAGGCGATGGTCGCCGCGCTGCTCGGAAGTGAACCGAGCAGACTGCGCAATGTGCCCGACATCCGCGACGTGCGGGTGGTGCGCGGACTGCTCCAGCTGCACGGTGTGACGGTCCGGCCGGGCGACGAGCCGGGTGAGCTGGTGCTCGACCCGACGTACGTCGAGAGCGCCAATGTCGCCGACATCGACGCCCACGCCGGCTCCTCGCGCATCCCGATCCTCTTCTGCGGCCCGCTGCTGCACCGGCTGGGCCACGCCTTCATCCCCGGCCTCGGCGGCTGCGACATCGGCGGCCGGCCGATCGACTTCCACTTCGACGTGCTGCGGCAGTTCGGCGCGAAGATCGAGAAGCGCGACGACGGCCAGTATCTGGAGGCCCCGCAGCGGCTGCGCGGCTGCAAGATCCGGCTGCCCTACCCCTCCGTCGGCTCGACCGAGCAGGTCCTGCTGACGGCGGTGCTCGCGGAGGGCATCACCGAGCTCTCGAACGCGGCCGTGGAGCCCGAGATCGAGGACCTGATCTGCGTACTCCAGAAAATGGGCGCGATCATCTCGATGGACACCGACCGCACCATCCGCATCACTGGCGTCGACCGCCTCGGCGGTTACGCCCACCGTGCCCTCTCCGACCGCCTGGAGGCCGCCTCCTGGGCTTCGGCGGCGCTGGCCACGGAGGGCAACATCTATGTGCGCGGAGCCCAGCAGCGCTCGATGATGACCTTCCTCAACACCTTCCGCAAGGTCGGCGGCGCGTTCGAGATAGACGACGAGGGAATCCGCTTCTGGCACCCCGGCGGCTCCCTCAACGCCATCGCCCTGGAGACCGATGTGCACCCCGGTTTCCAGACCGACTGGCAGCAGCCGCTGGTGGTGGCGCTCACCCAGGCCGCGGGCCTGTCCATCGTCCACGAGACGGTCTACGAGTCCCGGCTGGGCTTCACCTCCGCGCTGAACCAGATGGGCGCGCACATCCAGCTCTACCCGGAGTGCCTGGGCGGCTCGGACTGCCGCTTCGGCCAGCGGAATTTCCTCCATTCGGCGGTGGTCTCCGGCCCCACGAAGCTCCAGGGCGCCGATCTGGTCATCCCCGACCTGCGCGGCGGCTTCTCGTATCTGATCGCGGCTCTGGCGGCGCAGGGCACCTCCCGGGTCCACGGCATCGACCTGATCAACCGCGGTTACGAGAACTTCATGGACAAGCTCCGGGAGCTCGGCGCCAAGGTCGAACTCCCGCCGAGCACCTCCCGTACCGCCTGACCCACCCCGCACACCCGGCACCGCACACGACAGGGCCGGCCCCGGATCGCTTCCGGAGCCGGCCCTGTTCGTGTGCGGCACGGGCACATCCGGCCCCGCCGGCGAACCCGGCCCCGACGGCGATTGAGGCGCGGGCACAACCAGCCCCGACGGCGATTGAGGCGCGGGGGCCGGGGCGGAGCCCCGCTCGGCCCCCCACCGCCCCCGGGCATGCGGAAGGGCGGCCACCCCGGCGAACCGGGATGACCGCCCCTCGCAGCGTCACGCAGACGAGCCCAGCGGGCTCACTTGCCCTTCGCCGCTTCCTTCAGCTTCGAGCCCGCCGAAACCTTCACGCTGTAGCCGGCCGGAATCTGGATCGGGTCGCCGGTCTGCGGGTTGCGCGCCGTACGAGCCGCACGGTGCGTGCGCTCGAACGTCAGGAAGCCGGGGATGGTGACCTTCTCGTCGCCCTTGGCGACAACCTCACCGACGGTCTCGGCAAGGGCGGCCAGCACGGCGTCGGCGTCCTTGCGGGTCACCTCGGCGCGGTCGGCCAGCGCGGCCACCAGCTCACTGCGGTTCATGTTCTTACTCCCGTGTTTCTACTTGCCTGTGAGGCGTGAGATCGAAGCCGATGCTGCCAGGGCCCTCTGACAGTCCCCGGACCAGGGTCTGCATCAGACCCTCTCGCCCGATTACGCATCCTGCCCCCACCAACGGCGGGAACGCCAATCCGGCACCCACCCGAGTCACACGAAAAGCGCCAATGCAACGTCGCGGTGACGCTGCGTTCACCAGGTGTGGGCTCCGCGGAGCCGCCGGGGCCATGGTCCGTCACCCTAGATCGGCGGCGGGGGCCCGGCGCTCCGCGACGCGCCGTGGAGCGGCCGGTCAGACGCCTGTGTGCCCGGTCACAGTCGCCCCCGCGGCCTTCGCGGCGGTGCGGACGGCGCCCGCGACCGCACCCGCGACCTTGTCGTTGAAGACGGACGGGATGATGTAGTTCGGGTTGAGCTCGTCCTCGGTGACGACCCCGGCGAGGGCACTCGCGGCGGCGAGCATCATCTCGGTGTTGACGGTACGGGACTGGGCGTCCAGCAGGCCGCGGAAGACACCCGGGAAGACCAGGACATTGTTGATCTGGTTGGGGAAGTCGGAGCGCCCGGTGGCGACCACCGCGGCCGTCCGGCGGGCGATCGCCGGGTCGACCTCGGGGTCGGGATTCGCGAGTGCGAACACAATCGAGTCCTCGGCCATGGCGGCGACATCCTCCGCGCCGAGCAGATTCGGGGCCGAGACACCGATGAAGACATCGGCACCGGCCACGGCCTGCCGGAGGGTGCCGGTGACGCCCTCCGGGTTGGTGTTGTCGGCGATCCAGCGCAGCGGCGAATCGGCGGCGGCGGCCACCAGATCCTCGCGCCCGGCGTGCACCACACCATGGATGTCGGCCACGACGGCGTGCTTCACACCCGCCGCGATCAGCAGTTTCAGGATGGCGGTACCGGCCGCGCCGGCGCCGGACATGACGACCCGGACATCCCCGATGTTCTTGCCGACGACCCGCAGCGCATTGGTCAGCGCGGCGAGCACGACGATCGCGGTGCCGTGCTGGTCATCGTGGAAGACCGGGATGTCCAGGGCCTCGCGGAGCCGCGCCTCGATCTCGAAGCAGCGGGGCGCGGAGATGTCCTCCAGGTTGATGCCGGCGAAGCCGGGGGCGATGGCCTTGACGATCGCGACGATCTCGTCGGTGTCCTGGGTGTCCAGGCAGATCGGCCAGGCGTCGATGCCCGCGAACCGCTTGAACAGGGCGGCCTTGCCCTCCATGACCGGCAGCGCGGCCATGGGGCCGATGTTGCCGAGGCCGAGCACGGCCGAGCCGTCGGTGACCACGGCGACGGAGTTCCGCTTGATGGTGAGGCGGCGCGCGTCCTCGGGGTTCTCCGCGATGGCCATGCAGACCCGGGCGACGCCCGGGGTGTAGATCATGGAGAGGTCGTCACGGTTGCGGATCGGGTGCTTGGACTGCATCTCGATCTTGCCGCCGAGGTGCATCAGGAAGGTCCGGTCGGAGACCTTGCCGAGGACGACACCCTCGATGTCCCGCAGACCTTCGACGATCTCGTCGGCGTGCGCGGTCGAGGAGGCGGCGATGGTGACATCGATCCGCAGCTTCTCGTGGCCGGACGCGGTCACATCCAGGCCGGTCACGGAGCCGCCGGAGGACTCCACGGCCGTGGTGAGCTGGGAGACCGCGGTTCCGCTCGCGGGCACCTCCAGCCGGACCGTCATCGAGTACGAGACGCTGGGCGCCGTTGCCATGACCGGGTTCCTCTGCTTTCCCTAGCTTCATTGCTATCCGTCCGGCGGGTGGTGACCCGGCGGGCGGTATGCCGATGTTCGCACCTACCAGCCAGTAGCCGGTAATAATGGTCGTTTTGTTTCCGGAAAACACATTCCACGGTGTGAGATATGCCCGGCCCGGCCGGGAGCCGCCGGACCGGGCCCGGAAAGGCCCGGCGGGGGCGCGCGGCGGGGGCGGACCGGGCCCGCGTACACGCTGGAGTGTGACGGGAACCTCACGCGCGGGGGCCCGCCCGGCACGAGAAAACCCTCCCCGGGGGGGGAGGGTTCTCCGAAGCTGAGCGACACCGGCCCGCCATGCTCGCCTCGCGGCAAGTGGTCGCTCGTGGCGACGAAGGTTGGGCCCGGGGGCTTGGATCGGGCCGGTGTCACAACCAGGCTAACAAAGAGCACCGATAAGTGATTCCCCCCTCACCGGTTGACTCTCCATCAGCCCTGTGCGGGTACCTCCCGGAGCAGTTCGGGCACCCCGTCCGCGTCGGGGTCGTCGCGCCGGTCGGAGACGACCGTCAGCTCCTGGGTGGCCCGGGTGAGGGCCACGTACAGCACCCGCAGTCCGACCGCCGTGCCCTCGGAGATGTCCGCCGGGGAGACGACCACGGTGGCGTCGTACTCCAGCCCCTTCGCCTCCAGCGAGCCGAGTGCCACCACCCGGTCGCCGAGCCCGGCGAGCCAGCGGGCGGCCTCCTCGCGGCGGTTCATGGCCACCACGACGCCGACGGTGCCGTCGACCCGGTCGAGCAGGCGTTCGGCCTCGGCCCGGACCACCCGGCCGAGCTCCCCGCCCCGGCCGGCCGCGGAATCGCCGCCGCCGACGACGGCGAAGCGCGGGACGACTCCGGTCGAGCGGACCGCCGACGGCGACTCCATCCCGGGCATGGCACGGGCCAGCACCCGGGCGGCGAGTTCGGCGATCTCGGCCGGATTGCGGTAGTTGACGGTGAGCCGGAACCGGCGGCGCGGCCGGCTGCCGAGGGCTTCCTCGCGGGCCTCGGCGGCCTCCTCCGGGTCGGGCCAGGAGGACTGCGCCGGGTCCCCGACGACCGTCCAGGTGGCATGCCGTCCCCGGCGGCCGACCATCCGCCACTGCATGGGCGTCAGGTCCTGGGCCTCGTCGACGATGACATGGGCGTACTCGGTGCGCTCGGCCGCCAGCCGTTCGGCCCGCTCGCGCTGGCTCTCCTCGCGCTGGGGCATCAGCTCCTCCAGGCCGGTGAGCTGGTCCAGCGGATCCAGCTCACGCCGCTTGCGGGGCCGGGGCGGGGCGCCGAGCAGGGTCTGGAGCTCGTCCAGCAGCGCCACGTCGTGGACGGAGAGCGGCCCGGTGCCGTCCTCGCCGACGCGCTTGAGGGAGCGGGCGAGCCGGCGCACCTCGCCCGGGTTGAGGATCCGGCGGGCCCAGCGGCCGAGCCGGCGCTCCTCGGCCATGGCGGCGAGCACCCCGCGCGGGGTCAGCTCCGGCCACCATTCGTCCAGGAAGGAGATGAAGCTGTCCTCGCCCGTGACGTCCTCGTCGAAGGAGGAGCGCAGTTCGGCGGCGAGCTCCGGATCGGTGTGCCGCCCGGCGGACCCGGAACGGGACCAGAGCGCGTCCAGCAGCAGCCGGCGGGCGCGCGGGCGCAGCAGATTGACGGGGGCGGTGCCGCCGAGGACGTTGTTGCGGATCCGCTGGAGGTCGTCGGCGGACAGCTCCAGCCGGCGGCCGAAGGCGACCACCCGCAGCCGGTCCGGCGTGGCCGGGGCGCCGTCGTCGTCCAGGGTGAGCCGGCCGTCCCGTACGGTCACGGTCGGCGCGGAGCGCTCCAGGGCGCCTCTGGCGGCCTTGCGGAGCACCTTGAGCATGCGGGCGGAGCCCTTGATCCGGGCGACGGCCGGCGCGTCGTAGACGGTGGCCTCCGCTCCGTCGACCAGGCTGCCGACCGCGCGGATGGCGACCTGGCCCTCCTCGCCCAGGGAGGGCAGCACTCCCTCGGTGTAGGCGACGAGGAGCGGGGTCGGGGAGACGATCAGGATGCCGCCCGCGTACCGCCGCCGGTCCTGGTAGATCAGATAGGCGGCCCGGTGCAGCGCGACCGCGGTCTTGCCGGTGCCGGGGCCGCCCTCCACATGGGTGACGGAGGCGGCGGGGGCGCGGATGACCAGGTCCTGTTCGGCCTGGATGGAGGAGACGATGTCGCGCATGGTGTGGCTGCGGGCCTGGCCCAGGGCGGCCATCAGGGCGCCGTCGCCGATGACGGCGAGCGGGGTGCCGCCGAGGCTGGCGGTCAGCTCGGGGCGCATCAGGTCGTCCTCGACGCCCAGCACCCGGCGGCCCTTGGAGCGGATGACCCGGCGGCGCACCACCCGTCCCGGTTCGACCGGGGTGGAGCGGTAGAAGGGCGCGGCGGCGGGGGCCCGCCAGTCGATCACCAGGGGGGCGTACTCGGTGTCGAGGACCCCCATCCGGCCGATGTGCAGGGTCTCGGCGATGTCGGCGGTGCCGTCGGGGCGCACGGCGTCGTCGGCGGGCTCCACGGAGGTGTGGGCGCCGTCCGGGCCCTTGACGCCGTCCTTGCCGGAGAGCAGGTCGATCCGGCCGAAGAGGAAGTCCTCGAATTCGTTGTTGAGCCGGTTGAGGTGGACACCGGCCCGGAAGACCTGGGCGTCGCGTTCGGCGAGCGCGCCGGGGGTGCCGACCTGGCCGAGCTGGGCGGCGTCGCGGAGCAGGAATTCCGCCTCGCCGATCTTCTCCTCCAGCCGGCGGTAGACGCGGTCGAGGTGGGTCTGCTCGACGGCGATCTCGCGGTCGCGGACGGAGTCGTCGCGGGGCGCGTCGTCACGGATCACGCTCTCGCCGTCCGTTCCGGCGGGGGGTACGGAGGCGGCGGGCCCCGGATCCGGGGCCGCTCCGGGATCCGGGGTCGCTCGCGGGTCCCGGGCCGCTCCGGGATCCGGGTCCGCTTCCGGGTCCCGGGCCGTCTCCGGGTACGGCCGCGGGGCGGCGCCCGGGGGCGGCTCCCCCGCGGCTCCCCGGCGCTTCTCCGGGGCGGATTCCGCGCCGGAACCCCGCCCCGGTTCCGGGGCGGCCCCCCGGGCGGAGCCAGCTGTGACGGAACCGTCTCTGACCGGGTCGACAGCGTCGACAGCGGCTTCCTGCGCGGCCACCGAAGGCCCCCTTCTGACGTGCACTGGGCGACCGTCAACCGTACGCGAAGGGGGCGATTCTGTCAGGCTTCAGCCTCCGCGGGCTCGCGGCCGTCGAACGCACGGACCTCGAAACGATCGATGTCCCGTCGGTCCATGGCCGCACCGCCGCGGACGCGGAGCGGATTCCTCGCGGTCTCGTTCGGGCTGTCCGGAATGCCATATCCCCATGTGGGGACGGTCCAGGATGTCATGATCTCCCCTTCGCCGGTCCTGGATACGGCGAGGAGGCCGCGCTCGGGCCGCCGCCCGCCGGGTGCGCACGGCCGCTCCTCGCTCCCCGCCCCGGCGCGGGGTGTCAGACCCGGGTCACGGCGGCGGCCCGGCGCCGGTGCCGGGCCACCCGCTCACGGTTGCCGCAGACCTCACTGGAGCACCAGCGCCGTCTGCGCCCGCGCGAGGTGTCCAGATAGACCCGGTGGCACCGCTCCCCCTGGCACTCCCGCAGCCGGGCCCGCGCGACCGGGTCGGTCAGCAGCTCCAGGACGTCCCGGGCGACGGCCGCGAGCAGCGCCCCGCACTCCGGGGCGGTGCCGAGGGCGCGCACCAGGGTGCCGTCCGCGTCCGGCACGGCCCTGATCACCGGCGGCGGTCCGGCGGCGACCGCGTTCACCCGCTCCAGCGCGGGCTCCGCGCACCGGCCGTCGATCTGGGCCCGCACCAGTTCGTCCGTCCAGCCGCGCAGTTCGGCGAAGCGCCCGGCCCACGCGTCGGCGAAGGCGCCGAGCGCGGTTCCGGGCGGCAGCAGGCCGGCCCCGAGCAGCCAGCGGACGAGCCCGCCCGGCGCGGCCAGTGGCTCGCCCCCGCCCTCCTCCGCACCGTCGTCACGGGATTCCGCGGTGGCCATCAGATCCAGGCACATCCGGCCCGAGTCGTGCCGCCACTCGTACGGAGCCGTACGGGTCGCATCGTCCGCCATGCGCCTGTCACCGCCTCAAGGTCACTGCCTCAGGGTCACTGCCGGGGTCGTGGTGCGGGGGTCTCACCGGGGGGGGGTGGTGCGGGGGTCGTACGGGGGTGGTGGTGCGGGGAGCGCCCCGGGCGCGCGGGGGGCGTACGGAACAGCCGGCGGGCGCCGTGGGGCATGTCCCCCAGAGTGCCTGTCCGAACGGACGGCCGGAACCCCTCCCGCCATCGGGGTCCGGCCGTCCGTCCGGGATCGGTGTCAGTCGCGCACGACGTCCGGGGCGATGTCCTCCCGCTCCGGGGCGGTCTGCCGCGGCGCGGCGGAGCGCGCGGCGGCGGCCGGGGGCGTGCCGCAGAAGGTGGCCTCCAGGGTGCGGGGCAGGGTGTTCAGCACGGCTCCGGTGTTGGAGACGTTGGCGACCGAGGTGACCGAGCGCTTCCCGTCGGCGGAGGTGAAGGCGAAGGTGTAGTACCCCTGCACGGTGCCGGTGTGCCCGTAGACCGAGACTCCGCAGGAGAGATCGCGGCGGCGGAGGCCGAGACCGTACCCCTGGGTGGCGTTGACCGGTGTCCAGGTGCGCATGTCGGCGAGGCGCGCGGAGGAGAGCAGCTCACCGCGGAGCAGGGCGGAGAGGAAGGTGTTCAGATCCCGGGTCCCGGAGATCACCGCGCCCGCGCTCTGGCCCCAGGAGACCGTCTGGCGGGTGGAGTCCACCAGCGCGCCGCCGGCCTCGTCGGGGCGGAGGTAGCCCTTGGCGTGCCGGCCGGGGATGGCGGTGGCGGGGTGGACGTAGAAGGTGTCACGGAGCTTCAGCGGCTCGATGATCCGGTCCCGGAACTCCTCGCCGACCGTGTCGCCGGTGATCTTCTCGATCAGCATTCCGGCGACGGCGAAGTTGGTGTTGGAGTACGAGTAGGAGGTGCCCGGCGTGACCTGGAGCGGCTTGGCCAGGGAGAGGTCCACCAGCTCACGGTAGGTGAAGACCCGGTTGCGGACGGCCTCGAAGCCGGGAACCGTACGGGCGAAGAGGTCGTTGGTGTAGTCGTACAGGCCGCTCCGGTGGCTGAGCAGATGGCGCACGGTGATGCGGCTGTCGATCAGTCCGGGCAGATAGGTGTTGACCGGGGCGTCCAGCGACAGCCTGCCCTCGTCGACGAGCTGGAGGAGGACGACCGCGGAGAAGGTCTTGGAGACGCTTCCGATCCGGAAGCGGTCGTCGGCGGTGATGGCCCGCCCGTCGCCCCGGTCCGCGATCCCCTCCGCGATCTTGTGCACCGTGCCGTGATCGTCGATCCGGGCCATCGCGCCGGGTGCTCCGTTGGCGAGCGCCGTCCGGAGCGCGGCCCGCAGCGCCGCCGTGTCGGGCGCGGGCGCGGCCGAGGTGTTCCGTGCCGAGGCGGTCCCCGCCCCCTTGCCGCCCCGGTCCGTGTCCGGGCCGCTCGCGGCGTGTGCCGGTACGACCAGGAGCGAGAGCAGTGCGGCTCCGAGTGCCGTGCCTCTGCCCACCATGCCTGAGACCATCGGTGTCCTTCTCCGTTTCGCGAGATGACCGCGCCCACGAGTGCGGACACGGCTACCCCGTATGAACGGGAAAAGGGCGCCGGGGTTCCGTCCGGCGGAACGAACTCCTCCGTCTGCCGCCGGAGTTGACCCGGGGAGCGGAGCGGGGACGGTCGCTTCGATCGCTCCGGCCCCGGAACACGACAGAGGCCCGGCTGTCGGAACAGCCGGGCCTCGGCCCACATGGGGTGTTGGTGGAGATGGCGGGAATCGAACCCGCGTCCAACGGTGCAGAACCAGGACTTCTCCGAGCGCAGTCCGCTGCGATTTTCTCGGCCCCGGAGATCACACGGACAAGTCTCCGACGGGCTCAGTCACTGTTTGATTTCCCTCCGGACCCCGTGACCGGGCCCAGAGGTTTAGTTCCCTAGTTGACGCCAGGAACCGGGTCGGGAACAGCCCCGGGCTGACGCTCCATTAGTGAAGGTTCGCTTTGGCTACCTGAAATCAGGCAGCGAGGGCGAAGGCTTCGGAGTTATCGCGCTTGGAATTGGCGATTATTTTTTGCGACATATGGTTTACGAGATCATTGCCGCTTCCTCGGCTCGCTTCTCCTGCCTCGACATCCGCTGTCGAAACCGATCATCCCCATGTTGATTTTTCAATGCTCGCCCCTGCGGTGAGGAGCTGACGCCATCGTACGCGACCAACGGCGACAGGTGCCAGCATATTCCGCCCGGCGGGCTCCCCGGCCTGCTCACGGCGGTGCGGCACCCCCGTACCACCGGGCCGGGAGCAGCCCGGCGGGCGTCACGCCCGCTGCCTCCGGCGCACCGCCGACATGACCTTCTCCGCCTCGCGGTGGTCCTGGCGCTCCCGGAGGGTCTGCCGCTTGTCGTACTCCCGCTTGCCCTTCGCCAGCGCGATCTCGATCTTCGCCCGGCCCTTGGTGAAGTACAGGGCCAGCGGGATGATCGTGTGGCCCGTCTCCTGGGACTTCGCCTCCAGCTTGTCGATCTCCTCCCGGTGCAGCAGCAGCTTCCGCTTCCGGCGCACGGAGTGGTTGGTCCAGGTGCCCTGGGAGTACTCGGGAATGTGCACGTTGTGCAGCCATGCCTCATGGCCGTCGATCTGGACGAAGCCGTCCGTCAGCGAGGCCCGCCCCATGCGCAGCGACTTCACCTCGGTGCCGGTCAGCACCAGACCGCACTCATAGGTGGTGACGATGAGGTAGTCGTGCCGCGCCTTCTTGTTCTGCGCGATCAGCTTGCGCCCTTGAACCTTTTCCTTAGCCATAGTGCGCCCATTTTCGCACTACGACCCCGTGCCGAGGCCACCCAATACTGTGCGCGCCTGTTCCTCCGCGCCCTCGTCGGCCGGGAGATCGGGGGTGATGCCGGCGCCGTCGACACTGTGGCCGGCGGGGGTGCGGTAGTGCCCGACGGTGAGCTCGGCCACCGAGCCGCCGGGGAGCTCGCTGGGCATCTGGACGGATCCCTTGCCGAAGGTGCGGGAACCGACCGTGACCGCCCGGCCCCGGTCCTGGAGTGCCCCGGTGACCAGCTCGGCCGCGCTCATGGTGCCGCCGTCGACCAGGGCGACCAGGGGCCGCTCGGTGTCGCCGCCCGGCTCCGCGTACAGCGCCTGCTGCTCGCCCCGCAGGTCGTACGTGGCGACCAGACCGCCGTCCAGGAAGGCAGAGGCGGCGGTGACGGCCTCCGTGACCAGCCCGCCCGGGTTGCCCCGGAGATCGAGCAGGACACCGGCGCCGTGCGGGGCGCCCCGGACCGCCTCGCGCACCCGGGCGCCGGATCCCTTGGTGAAGGCGGCGATCTTGATCATCACCGCCCCGCCGTGCAGATGCTCGACGGTCACCGACTCGGTGGCGACGGTGGCCCGGGTGAGCGAGCGGGTCCAGCTCCGGCCGGCCCGCTCCAGGCCGAGCGCCACACTCGTGCGCTCCCGGCCGCGCAGCAGCGCCACCACCTCGGTCACGGGGCGCCGGTCGACGGCCTCCCCGTCGATCGCGCGGAGCCGGTCACCGGCACGGATGCCCGCCCGGTCGGCCGGACCGCCGTCTTGGACCCGGGCGACCTCGACCCGGCCGTCCCCCGAACGGCGCGCCCAGAGCCCGACGCCGGTGTAACGGCCGTCGAGGGCCTGGCGGAACGATTCGTACTCCCGCTCGTCATAGACCGAGCCCCAGCGGTCCCCGCTGCGGCTGACGAACTCCTCGGCCGCCTCCGTACCCGACTTCCCGTCCGCCACCGCCTCGGCGGCGGCACGGGCCAGATCCTCCCGGTCGACGGTGGACCCGGCCGGGCGGACGGCGAGGGGGCGGGGCTCGGCGTCCTCGTCGCGCGGCAGCGTATTGGTGGCCGCGCCGGTGGCGAGAACAGCCGCGAAAACCAATGTCAGGGCCGCCCCGCGGCGAATGCGGCGGGGTCGGGGGAGACGGAGATCCGGGCCCGGCATGGCGACGAGTCTAGGGGAAGCGAAAGGCGCCGTACGGTTGTTGTCCGTACGGCGCCCGGGGCGCATGTCACACCTTGAGGTACTTGCGCAGAGCGATGGCGGCGGCAAAGGCGGGCATCAGCAGACCGATCGCGAGGACCAGCGGCAGTTTGGTGAAGACCGCGTCCCAGCCGATGAAATCGACCAACTGCATCTTGTCCGCGAGCGCCAGGCCGTTGTCGATCAGGAAATAGCGCCCGAGGAGCAGGAATCCACAGGCGACCGCGCCGCCGAGGAGTCCCGCGAAAGCGGCTTCCATGATGAACGGCATCTGGATGTAGAAACTGGACGCGCCGACCAGTCGCATGATTCCGGTCTCACGCCTGCGGCTGAAGGCCGAGACACGCACCGTGTTGACGATCAGCATCATCGCGATCACCAGCATCAGGCCCATGACACAGAGCGCCGCGATCCGCATGCCGTTCATCAGGGAGAAGAGGTTCTCCAGAATGTCGCGCTGATCACGGACCGACTGCACACCGTCCCGGTCGGCGAAGGCGGAGGCGACGACCTGGTACTTCTCCGGGTCCTTCAGCTTGACCCGGAAGGACTCCTGCATCTGGTCCGGGGTGATGGTGGCCGCGATCTCCGTGTCGCCGTACTGCTCCTTGTAGAGCTTGTACGCCTGCTCGGCGGTCTCGTGATGGACCTTGTCGACGACATTCATCTTTTCGAGGTCGGCCTTGATCTGGTGCCGCTGCTGATCGGTCACCGCGCCCTTCCCGCAGGAGCGGGCGGTGATCGTGGCGTCGTTCTTGTTGCAGAGGAAGATCGAGACGTTGACCTTGTCGTACCAGAAGTCCTTCATCGTATTGACCTGCTGGCTCATCAGCAGCGCACCGCCGAAGAGAGCGAGCGAGAGGGCCACGGAGACGATGACGGCGAAGGTCATGGTGAGATTGCGGCGGAGACCCACGCCGATCTCCGACAGTACGAACTGGGCGCGCATCGCGTGCGTTCAGCCTTTCTTGCGCTCTGACTTTCCTGCGCTCTTGTTGATTGCGCGAGATCGCGCTCTTCGTGCGGTCCGGGCGCGAGCCCTGCCGGGGGCGCTGGTCAGTTCTGGTAGCCGTAGACGCCGCGAGCCTGGTCACGGACGAGACGGCCGGATTCCAGCTCGATCACGCGCTTGCGCATCTGGTCGACGATGTTCTGGTCGTGGGTGGCCATCACCACGGTCGTACCGGTGCGGTTGATCCGGTCGAGCAGTTTCATGATGCCGACGGAGGTCTGCGGGTCGAGGTTGCCGGTCGGCTCGTCGGCGATCAGGAGCATCGGCCGGTTGACGAACGCGCGCGCGATGGCCACCCGCTGCTGCTCACCGCCGGAGAGCTCGCCGGGCATCCGGTCCTCCTTGCCGCCGAGGCCGACCAGATCGAGGACCTGGGGAACGGCCTTGCGGATCTCACCGCGCGGCTTTCCGATGACCTCCTGGGCGAAGGCCACATTCTCCGCGACGGTCTTGTTCGGGAGCAGCCGGAAGTCCTGGAAAACGGTGCCGAGCTGGCGGCGCATGTGCGGCACTTTCCAGTTCGACAGCCGGGCCAGATCCTTGCCGAGCACATGGACGAGTCCCTGGCTGGCGCGCTCCTCGCGGAGGATCAGCCGCAGAAAGGTCGACTTTCCGGAACCGGACGAGCCGACGAGGAAGACGAACTCCCCCTTCTGGATGTCGAGCGAGACATCGTGCAGGGCCGGCTTGCTCTGCTTGGGGTAGCTCTTGGAGACATTGTCGAATCGGATCACGGGTGCACCATGGTCGTCCGGGAGTGTAGGTGTGCGTGACACTACGCGACGGGGGCTCGCGGGCGCAGTCCGCGGCCTGGGATGCACGTTTTGTCCCCCGGGCCGGGGGGCTCCGGGCACTCCCCCTCAGGTGCCCGCCTGGAGAGGGGCGCGCCGAAAGGCGTGGGAGCTGGCACAGTGGTAGGGGAACAGCCGCACCCCGGGAATCGTTGTTCCGCAGAGAGCCCGAGTCCGGAGAGCCTGATTTTCACGGTCCGCGCGTATCCGCGTCCGGCGTATCCGCGTCCGGCGGGTCCGGGGCGCGAGAGGAGGAGAGCGCATGACCTATGACCGATTGGTGTGCGCCAACTGCGCGGCCCCGGTCACGGAGGGTCGCTGCTCGGTCTGCCGTGCCAGCCGCCGGCGCCTGGAGGAGCAGGGCGAGGGCCCGTTCGGCGGGATGAATCCGGCGATGCTGCTGGCCCTGCTGGTGCTGCTGGTGGGAGCACTGGCCGTACTGGCGGCACGGACGGCGTAGCGGCGCCGATCGGCGCCTCTGAAGCATGAAGAAGGGTCCGGGGTGCTGTGCCACACCCCGGACCCTTCTCCGTACTCACGCGTACCGCTACGGCACCGGGAGCGACACTGTCACTCTCCGTGCCGGTTGTTCACTGTCCGGCATTCTGCGGTCAGGCGCTCCGCGGTCAGGCGGCGGTGCGGTTGCCGCCGACGAGCCGGGGCAGGAACCGGAAGCCGATACCACCGACGATCATGGTCGCGGCCCCGATGACCAGGTACCCGGTCTCCAGCGCACCGGTCTCGGCCAGCTCTTCCTTGGCCTGGCCCTGCTGGACCGGCTTGGAGCCGGCGTTGTTGGTGTCGGTGTTGTCGGTGCACTCGACACCCTCGGAATTCACGGTGCACTCGCCACCGCCGGTGGAGCCGCCGGTGGTGCCACCGGTGTTTCCACCGGAGGTGGTGCTGGTGCTCGCACCGGACGTGCTGTTGCCGCCGGAGTCGTCACCGGAGCCACCGGAGTCGCCGCCGTTGCCACCGGTCGAGGGGCCACCGGACGTCGGGTTGCCCGAGGTGGGGTTACCGGAGGTGGGGTTACCCGAGGTGGGGTTACCGGACGTCGGGTTGCCCGAGGTGGGGTTACCGGACGTCGGGTTGCCCGAGGTGGGGTTACCGGACGTGGGATTGCCCGAGGTGGGATTGCCCGAGGTGGGGTTACCCGACGTGGGGTTGCCCGACGTCGGGTTGCCCGAGGTGGGGTTACCGGAGGTCGGGTTGCCCGAGGTGGGATTGCCCGAGGTCGGGTTACCCGACGTGGGGTTGCCCGAAGTCGGGTTACCGGACGTCGGGTTACCCGAAGTCGGGTCACCGGTGGTCGGGTTGCCGGACGTCGGGTCGCCGGTCGAAGCCGCAGCACCCGACTGCTGCCCCGGGTCCACACCGGTCGCACCGCCGGCACCGGTCGTTCCGGTGGTACTGAAGGTGCCGGTGCCACTGTCCACACCGGTACCGGCCTGGACGGACAGGGTCTCCGTACCGATCGCCGAGGCCACACCCGCGGCCGTCAGCGACGCCCCGGCGGCGATCACCGCGCCGGCGGCGACCCGTGCCACACGGATCCGCGTCTTCTTCGTCATTTAGCTGCTACCCCCAGTAGCTCATCGTCAGGTAAGGCAGGGTCCAGGACGGTGACCGCGGAGGGCTTGTACTCTCCCCCGCTCACCCACGCCCCGGAAATCACGCATGCCGCGCGCAACCCTTCCCACTTTTCGCGGACGCGTCAAGGCGGATGAGTACGCGGTGCCCGATATGAGGGAAGTTGCCGGACGTGGGGTGCGCAACTGTGACGAAGGGCCTCACCAACCGGCTTTACATCAGGCCGTCTTATCGACAAATCGAGTCATGCGAAGAGAGACCGGCAGAGCCGATGCCCCACCCCGCCGAACGCCCGCGTTGAGCTCTCGGCCGGGCTCCCGCATGGGTCAACGGGATTGCGGCGCGGTGGAAATCCCGCAGCGAACCCTCAGAACGAACCGAAGAATCGATCCCACCAATCAGGCTCCCCGGAACCGTGGAAAACCAGACGGGCAACCCCGTCATAACGGGTCGTCAGAAGCTCTTCCGGGATCACGACGTACCCCGATTCGACGAGGGCCTGCTCCGCTTTCCCAAGGTCAGCGAGGTCGAGAGCGCCCTCGGCGCGCGCTTCGTCCGTACCGAGGAAAGCACCGGGGTTGTCCGCGGCGATCATGGCAAGCGGCTTGAACTTACTCACCAGGAAGACAATCCGCATCCCGCGGACCGTGGCCTCTTCAGGCACATCGATTCTCCCGTACTGGGCGGAATCTTGAATGTCCCGGTCGATTTCACAGTTCACCGAGAAGCGGGACTCGATCTGTTCGATCAGGCGGTCGAAGGACGCGTCGGCTTCGGCACGGCTGTAGCCGTCCGGGAATTCCAGCCCAGCAGGATCGTCCAGCCGGCGCAGAATGTTCATGAGATCCACACTCATCCCCGCATTCTTCAACCGAGAAGGCGCCCGACCCTGTCGGGGTCGGGCGCCTTCTCTTCACAAACATGAGGGCCAAGGGCCCGAGGTGCTATCGCTCCTGGCTCTTGCGCCAGCGGATGCCGGCCTCCAGGAAGCCGTCGATCTCGCCGTCGAGGACCGCCTGCGGGTTGCCGACCTCGAACTCCGTGCGCAGGTCCTTGACCATCTGGTACGGGTGCAGGACGTACGAGCGCATCTGGTTGCCCCAGGAGTTGCCGCCGTCGCCCTTGAGGGAGTCCATGAGGGCCTGCTCCTCCTGACGGCGGCGCTCCAGCAGCTTCGCCTGGAGGACGTTCATCGCGCTCGCCTTGTTCTGGATCTGGGAGCGCTCGTTCTGGCAGGAGACCACGATGCCGGTGGGGAGGTGGGTGATGCGCACCGCCGAGTCGGTGGTGTTGACGCCCTGGCCGCCGGGGCCGGAGGCGCGGTAGACATCCACCCGCAGCTCGGACTCGTCGATCTCCACATGGTCGCTCTGCTCCACGACCGGGAGCACCTCGACGCCCGCGAAGGACGTCTGGCGGCGGCCCTGGTTGTCGAAGGGGGAGATGCGGACCAGGCGGTGGGTGCCCTGCTCCACGGAGAGGGTGCCGTAGGCGTACGGGGCCTTCACCACGAAGGTGGTCGACTTGATGCCGGCCTCCTCCGCGTAGGAGGTCTCGTAGATCTCCGCGGCATAGCCGTGGCGCTCGGCCCAGCGCAGATACATGCGCTGAAGCCGCTCGGCGAAGTCGGAGGCGTCGACGCCGCCGGCCTCGGCGCGGATGTTGACCAGGGCCTCGCGCTCGTCGTACTCGCCGGAGAGAAGGGTGCGCACCTCCATCTCGTCGAGCGCCTTGCGGACCTCGGTCAGCTCGGACTCGGCCTCGGCGAGCGTGTCGGCGTCGTCCTCGGCCTCCGCGAGCTCGAAGAGCACGGAGAGATCATCGATCCGGCCGCGGAGCGCCTCGGTCTTGCGCAGCTCTGCCTGGAGGTGGGAGAGCTTGCTGGTGATCTTCTGGGCCGCATCCGGGTCATCCCACAGCGACGGGGCCGCTGCCTGCTCCTCGAGCACGGCGATGTCGGCCCTCATCCTGTCGAGGTCCAGGACGGCCTCGATCGACCCCATGGTCGAGGAGAGGGACTTCAGCTCTTCGGATACATCGACGACTGCCACGGGTCCAGCGTAACGGCTGAGCGCCGGAGCCCGGGCCCCACGGGTGGGCGGAAGCCGTCGCGGGGTCCCGGAAAACGGTCGGAGGCGGATGGGAGGGGGTGCACGGCCACTCGCGCACGGCCGGCCCTTGCGGCCCGCCCCCGTACGGCCGGGGCCTCCCCGAGGGTGCCCGTGAGCGGCTTCCGTACCCCTTGTGAGCTGGGGTTACGGCTCGCTCGGGGAGGACTGTTCGGTGTCGCGCGGCGGGCGCTCCCGCTCGGCCGAGTCCGCGGTGGCCAGCCAGCCGCCGACGCCCAGCGCGGCGGCGAGGAGAAGGCCCGTGGCGCCGAGGGCGATGCGCCGCTTGCGGACCGCCGGGGAGAGGGTGCCGGACTTGTTGCGGGCCGAACCGGGGCGGGGCTGCCCCGGGGAGCGGGGGGCGCGGGCCGTGCCGTGGGCGCCGCCGGCGAGCTCGTCGGGGGCCGGGACGCGCATCGAGGTGTGGGTGTCGCGGTTGGAGTCGGCGGGGGCCGCGCCGGGGACCAGCGGGACGGCTCCCCGGCGGCGTACCTCGCCGGCGGGCTCGGGGTCGGGCTCCTCGTACGGTTCCGGCGGGGGTTCGGAGCCGGGTTCGTCCACGTCCAGCGGAGGCATGCCCGCCAGCGCCGGGAGCAGCTCGCGCAGCCGGGTGCCCAGCTCGGAGGCGCGGAGCCGGGAGGCGGGGGCCTTGGCCAGGCACTGGACGACGAGCTGCCACAGCTCGTCGGGGATGCCGGGGAGCGGGACCACGGTCTCGGTGACATGGCGGCGCAGTACGGCTCCGGGGTGGCCGCCGCCGAAGGGGGTGAAGCCCGCGAGGAGTTCGTACAGCACCGTCGCGAGGGCGTAGATGTCGACCGCGGCGCGCGGCGGCAGGCCCTCCACGATCTCGGGGGCCAGATAGTCGGGTGTGCCGATGATCCGGGTCGACTTGGTGCGGCGGGGGGTGTCGATGAGTTTGGCGACGCCGAAGTCGGTGAGGAGGGCGGGGTGCGCGGCGCCCGGGCCGAGCGGGCCCTCCATGTCGAGCAGGATGTTCTCCGGCTTGACGTCGCGGTGGACGACTCCGGCGCGGTGGGCCGCGGCGAGGGCGTCGGCGACATCCGCGATGATCGCGACCGCGGCCTCGGGGGCGAGTCTGCGTTCCCGGTCGAGCCGGGTGCGCAGATCGGTGCCCCGGATCAGGTCCATGACCAGGGCGAGATCGTTTCCGTCCACGACGAGGTCGCGGACGCCGACGATGCGGGGGTGGTCGAGCCCGAGCAGCGCGGTGCGTTCCTGGACGAAGCGCCCGACCAGTTCCTGATCGGAGGCGAGATCCTCGCGCAGGATCTTGATGGCGACGGGCCCTTCGGGACCCTCGCCCGCCCAGACGGTGCCCGCGCTGCCCCGTCCGAGGATCTGGTGGGCTGTGTACCGGCTGCCGATATTCCGTGCCAAGACTGCTCCCTCAGCGGCTGGCGATGCCCTTAACGTACGCAAGGTTCCGGGGGCTGTGTGCCCCGGGACGGCGCCAACCTTGACTTCTCCGGGCGAAATTCGCCCGGAGAAGTCGATAAATCCATTCAGTGGCCGCTATTGGGCTCCGCCGCCGGTGCCATTGCCGGTGCCGGGTTCGGCGGGTACCTCGGAGGCGCCGAGCTCGGAGATCCAGTCGGTGACGCTGGAGATCCCGTCGCCGATCGCCTGCCAGTACCCCTTGCCCTCGGCCACCCAGCTCTGGAGCGGGGTGAGCTCCCAGACCAGCCAGCCGGCGACGAACATCATCACGACCATGACCAGACAGCCCTTGAGGCAGCCGAGGCCGGGGATGCGCACCGGGTTGGCGCTGCGACGGCGCGGCTCCCGGGGCGGACGCGGCGCGGGCGCCTGCGGCTGCTGGGGCTGGGGAGACTGCGGAGCGTACGGCTGGGGGTTGTACTGCTGCTGCTGAGGGGCGTACTGCTGCTGGGGAGGCTGCTGCGGCTGACGGCGCGGCTGCTGCCTCGGCTGGGGGCGGGGCTGCTGCTGCGGCTGCGCGTACTGCTGCTGAGGAGGCTGGTGGGGCGGCTGGTGCGGTGCCTGGTGGGGCGGCTGCTGCGGCTGCCGCTGCGGGCGCCGCCGGAGCGGGTCCTCGCTCGGGTCCAGATACTGGATCTGGGTCTGGTCGTTCCGGTCGCGGGCGGCCTGGAGCTGGGACTGCCAGGGGTGCGGGTCGCCCGGCTGGGATCCCTGCTGCGGGCCCTGGCCCGGTGCGCCGTCCGGGCGCGGCGGCACGGGCGGCAGGACCGCGGTCGGGTCGGGGGCGCCGCCGCGCGGCAGCACGCTGGTCGGATCGGCGGCGCCCGCGGGCCCGCCCGTCCGCATCACGCTGGTGGCGGCGTTGGGGTCGTGCGCGCCGAGTGCGGCGTTGTTCGGCAGCACCTGGGTGAGGGCGGCGGCATCCTGGCCCGGGGGGACCTGGGCGGGAGCCGGGTCGGGGGCGAGCAGGGCGGCGACTCCGTCGGCCGCGGCGACCTGGGCGGAGCTGGAGTGGACGCCGATCCCGGCCGCGACGGTGCGCAGCGCACGGGCGAGACTGACCGCGCTCGGGCGCTCGTCGGGCTCCTTGCGCAGGCAGCGCTCTATGACCGTCCACAGCGGTTCGGGGACGGTGGTGGGGCGGCGCGGCTCCTCCATCAGATGGCGCTGGAGGACTTCGAGCGCGGTGCCGCCGTCGAACGGAGGCCGGCCGGTGACCAGCTCGTACAGCAGGATGCCGGCGCCGTAGACATCGACGGCGGAGGTCTGCGGGCGGCCCTCGGCGGACTCCGGGGCGATGTAGGCCGGGGTGCCGACGAACTCATGGGCGCGGGTCAGGCCCGGCGAATCCGCGAGGCGGGCGATGCCGAAGTCGGTCAGCATCGGGTGCATCTGGCCGTCGGCGTCGGTCTTCAGCAGGACATTCGCGGGCTTCAGATCGCGGTGGACGACGCCGTCGGCATGGCTGGCGGCGAGCGCGTCCGCGACCTGGGCGGTCAGCAGGGCGGCGGCGACCGGGGTGAACCGGCCGCTCTCGCGGAGATAGCGGTGCAGATCGGGGCCGTCGATCAGATCCATGACGAGGGCGAGGAGATCGCCCTCCACGACCAGATCCCGGGTCCGCACGATATTGGGGTGGGTCAGGCGGAGGAGTACGGAGCGCTCGCGCAGAAAGCGCATCACGACATCCGCGTCGTTCGCCAGCTCCTCCCTGAGGACCTTGATCGCGACGGTCTCGCCCGGCTGTCCTGCCACGGCCGCCTCGGCGCCCGCCGTCTCCCGCTGCCGGGCGCGCCAGACGGTGCCGGTGGCACCGCGTCCGAGCGGCTGCTCCAGGAGGTACTTGCTGCCTACAGGCCGCACGTCATGCGCTCCCTGCTGATCGTGGTCCTTGCGTGGCCCGGGCCCACGGTGGAACACGCCCGGGTGTCCGACCCACTTTAGTGCCGCCGAACGGACACCGGCCGGTTGTCCACAGGCGGTGATCGCGGTTCGCGCGCCGCCGGGGTGTCCGGCGCCGGGCCGGTGGCGCCCGGCGGTGTCCGGTGTGAGGACGCGGAAAGGGGCCGGAAGGTTGCCGTCCGGATGTGCCGGGCCGTCGTGCCGGACACCACACCCGGCCGGCTTTTCCCAATCCAGCCAGGCACTTTTCCGTCCGGACCGGATCAATCAAGATCACTTATTGGCGGTACCCGGGCGTGTTGTCAGTGTCAGGTGCGAGGATGCCCCCAGCGCGGAATCCATGGGGTGGGGGAGCCCTGTGATCCGTGCCAGAACTGCCGGGTGGGGGCGATTCGAGGCGGCTCCCCCGCCGGGCACCCCGCGCAGAAGGGATTGCTGACGGCGATGCAGATCCGGCTGACCGTTCTCGCGCCGCGGGGCGGCCCGTCCGCGGCGGCGGGACCAGCGTCCGGCCCGAGCGCCGGGACCGGTGTGCGGGCCGGGTCCGGAGCCGGCCGCGGCGCCCCCTCGGGCGCGCGCGGGCGCGCGGGTTCCGGGTCGCGGGCCTGTGACGTCCTCATCACCGCCCCCGCGGGCACGGCGCTCGCGGCCGTCGCCTCCGGGCTGGCGACCGCCGTGGCCGGCCCCGATGTCACCGGCGCCGTGGTGCTCTACGCGGGCGAGGAGCGGCTGGACGCCCAGCGCCGGGTGCTGGGGGAGCCGCCGCTGGTGGACGGTGCGGTGCTCTCGCTCCACTTCCCCTTTCCCGGCGCCGCGGAACCGCCGGGCGCCGACACCTCGGCGCAGCTCCATGTCGTCGCGGGGCCCGACGCGGGCGGGGTGCATCTGCTGCACGGCGGGCGGATCAGCGTCGGGCGGTCCGCGGGTGCCGATGTGCCGCTGGACGACCCCGATGTCTCCCGGCTGCACTGCGAGGTCACCGTGGGGGACGACGGCCTGATCACGGTCGCCGACCTCGGCTCGACGAACGGCACACATCTGGACGGACGGCCGGTGGGCGAGCACCCGGTGGCGCTGCCGCCGGGTGCGCTGCTGCGGCTGGGCGAGTCGACCCTCCGGCTGACGGCCGGGGGCCGGGCGGCGGCCCGGGTGGCGACGGTGCCGGACGGGGAGGGTTTTCTGCGCGTGCCGGGGGCGGAGGCGGTGGCCCCCGGGGCGCCGGAGGACGCGGGGCATGCGGGCGACGGATCCGGGGCCGGTGCGGATGCGGCGGGCCGGGAGGCGGCTCGGGCCGGCGCGGGTACGGCCGGCCCGAGCGGCATGGGCGGCGCGGATGCCCCCGGCGCGCGCGCGGACGGTTCCGGCGGGCAGGGGCGGGCGGGTGAGCAGGGCCGTTCCACACCGTACGGGCAGGGCGCGGGGGCCGTGCCCGGACCGCGCGGCGCGCAGGGCGGCGGGCACCGGACACCCGGTGCCGTGACCGCGTCCGGTTTCCACGCGGACTCCGGTGCGGGGGCCGGCGGACACCGCGAGTCCCGTTCCGGGGCAGCGCACGGACCGTATGAGAGCCATCCGGAGGATCCGGAAGCGGGCGGCCGGCGCACCTCCCGGGCTCGCGGCGAAGGATCGGTGCCCACCGGCAGTACGGGTACGGCGCACTCCGCTTCGGGCGCGGGCGGCGCCCGTGCGGAGGGCACCGCCCCGGGCGGCGGGTACATCCGGGAGAGCGGCCCTGCGGAGGGCGGCCGTCCGGGGGCGGGCGCCGGCGATCCGGGAGCCGGGTCCGCGTATCGCGACGACCGGACTCATGGCGCGGGCACATCGCACGGCGACCGTCCGGGAGCCGGTGACACCCCCCGCCGCGAGCGGCCGGGCGGAGGCGACACGGCCCGCGAGCACCGCCGGGGAGCGGACAGCGGGCAGCCCGGCGACCGTCCGGGCCCCGGCGGCTCATCACACGGTGCCGCGCACTCGCCCGGTGGCGCCGCGGGCGGCCGGGCCGTGGACAGCGGCGGGCCCGGGGAGGCTCGGGAGCGGGACACGGCGACGGGGTCCGGGGCCGCCCGGGTGCCCGCGCAGTACGCACCCGCACAGGACACCGCACCGTACGGCGGGGCGGAGGCAGCAGGTCCGGCGCCGGAGGAGTCCGGCGGGGCACACCCCGGGGGCCGGGCACCGCGCAAGCGGGGCATAGGGGCATGGGCGCGGCGGCTGACCGGGGCCCGCGAGGAGCCGGCCTCGGCGGAGCCGGAGACGGCCGAGCCGCCGGCGGTCGCCGCGCCGGTCTCCGAGTGCTGGCCCGACCCCGCCGCGATTCTGCTCACCGCGCTCGGACCGGGGCCCCGGCTCTGGGAGCGCGGGCCCCGGCATCCCGAATCGCTGGTGCTGCGGCTCGGCACCGCCGACCGCGACGGGCTCACATCCGTCCCCGTGACCGTGGGGCTGCGGGAGGCCGGATCACTGGGGCTCGCCGGGCCCCGGGGCCGGCTCGCCGGGCTGGCCCGGTCCGCCGTGGCCCAGCTCGCCGCGCTGCACTCCCCCGGCGATCTGGAGCTCGTCCTGATCAGCGCCGACCGGAACCGCGCCCTGGAGGAGCGCCGGGCCGAGTGGGCCTGGCTCGGCTGGCTGCCCCATCTGCGGCCCGCCCGCGGCCAGGACTGCCGGCTGCTGCTGGCGTACGACCGCGACCAGGCCGCCGCCCGCGCCGCCGAGCTGACCCGGCGGCTGGACGACGGACCGCTCGGTCCCGGCTGGGCGAGCGCCGACCGCACGGCGGTCGCCGAGGCCGCCGACCGGTACGACGGCCCGCGCACCGTCGTCGTCGTGGACGGCGACCCCGGCTCGTCGGCGCTGCGCGAGACCACCGCCCGGCTGGCGGCCAATGGCAGGGCGGCCGGAATCCATCTCATAGCCCTCGCGGAGACCCCCGCCGCCTCCCCGCTCTCCCCGGTCGCCGCCACCTATGAGGCGGCCTGCGAGACCGCGCTCCCCTTCCGGGAGTGCGGGGCCGTCGGAATCCTCAGCGGCGATGTGGCCACCGCGCTGCGGGTGCTGCGCACCGCGGGCGGGCTGCCCGCGGGTCATGGCACCCCCGCCGCGGTGGACGCGGTGTCGGCGGCCTGGGCCGAGCGGTTCGGCCGGGCGCTCGCCCCGCTGCGCGTCGAGGGGTCCGGCGCCGGCACCCGCCCGGCGACCGCGCTTCCCAGAACCGCGCGGCTGCTGGACGAACTCGGTCTCGCCCGGGCCACCCCCGCCTCGCTGATGGCCCGCTGGGCTTCCGCCGGTGACGGCTCCGGACCGTCCGAGACGGTCATGGTGCTCGGCACCGGCCCCGGCGGCCCGCTCGCCGTGGATCTCCTCGCCGAGGGCCCCCATCTGCTGATCGAGGGCCCGCCCGGCAGCGGCCGCACCGAGCTGCTGCGCGCCGTCGCCGCCTCCCTCTCCGCCGGTGCCCGGCCCGACCGGGTCGGGCTGCTGCTCATCGACGGCGCGGGCGGGGAGCGCGGCGAAGGGCTCGCGGCCTGCACCGAACTGCCCCATGTCGCCGAGCACCTGGTGGCCGCCGACCCGGTGCGGATGCGGGTCTTCGCCCAGGCCCTGGGCGCGGAGCTGAAGCGCCGCGCCGAATTGCTGGGCGGGATCCCCTTCGCCGACTGGCACTCCCGCCGCCGGTCCGGCCGGCTCACCGGCCCGCGCCCGCCCGCGGGCAGCGACCCGCGCTCGCACGCCGACCCGCGCTCGCTCACGGATCCGCGCTCGCACGCCGACCCGCGCTCGCTCGCCGATCCGTCGTCGGCCGGCGATCTGGAGTCTCCGCCGAGCGGCACCCTCCGGCTCCGTCCCGGCGCCCGGACGAGAACCTCCGCGGCGACGACCGACCGTCCGCTGCCCCGGCTCGTGGTGCTGGCCGACGACTTCGACGCACTGGTCGCCCCGGCGCTCGGCAGCACGGGCCGGCCGGCCGCCGGTTCGGTCGTCCGGGCGCTGGAGGCCGTCGCCCGCGACGGCGAGCGGCTGGGGGTCCATCTGATCGCCACCTCGGCCCGGCCCGACCGCACCGCCGACACCGAGCTGGCCCATGGCGCACGGCTGCGGGTGGTGCTGGATCCGCCGCCCGCGTCGGCCGGCCCGGACGATCCGCTTCCGGGTCGCGGCAGGCTGGGCCACCCGGACGGCCGGGTGACTCCCTTCCAGGGCGGCCGGGTGACGGGCCGTATCCCGCGCACCGCGACGCTCCGTCCGACGGTGGTGCCGCTGGAGTGGGAGCGGATGGGCGATCCGCCGACCCGCCGGCCGGTGCGCGAGCTGGGCAATGGGCCGACGGATCTGGCACTGCTGGCCAGTGCGCTGGAGCGGGCGGCCAGCCTGGTGGACGCGATTCCGGTGGCGCCCCTCTCCCCCGTCCAGTCCTGAGCGGGGGACGCACCCGAGGACCGCGAGCGAGGCGGGCGTGGCGCCGGCGGCAAGCCGGCCGGCGCCGCCCCCGTACCGCCCATGCCCGCGCCCGTACCGCACGGCCCCGTAACCGCCCATGCCCGCGCCCGTACCTCACGGCCCCGTAACCGCCAACGCCCGCGCCCCGGCCGACGCCACACCCGCGCCTTCCGCCCGCTCCGTACCACGGGCGTCGCTTTCGCACACAGGGAACGGCGGCACCGCGCGGTGGCCCGGTGTGCCTCCCGCGTACGCGTCACCCCCGCCCCGGACGCGACACGCAGGCGCGCATCCGGCATCGAGGTCACCCGAGCCTCACACAACACACGCACAACTCTCTTACTCCTTGGGCACATTGAGTGGTGAGCGCGCCGCGGAGGCATCACGAAAGGCTCCCGGGACTCCGCGCCGGTATTGCGGGCCCCCGGCCCCGGGCGTACACCTGACCGACAACGGGACAGCGTTCAGGGAGAGACGGGGCAGGAATGCGCACAACTCTTCGCACAGGCAAGGCCGCGGTGGTGTTCGCCGCCGTCGCCGCCCTCGCCCTCACCGGGTGCGGCGGCGACGGGGACAGTGGCGGCGGTACGGGCCCGGAAGGGACCGGCGGCAAGGAGTCCGCCGCGTCCGGCGTCCGGCTCCCGAAGCTGGACGGCGAGAAGATCGAGGTGGCCGCCGTGTGGAGCGGCCCGGAGCAGGAGAACTTCGTCAAGGTGCTGGACGAGTTCGAGAAACGGACCGGCGCCGAGGTCACCTTCGTTCCCGCCCAGGACCCGATCGTCAACTTCCTCGGTACGAAGATCGCCGGCGGCAGCCCGCCCGATGTGGCGATGCTGCCCCAGCCCGGCGCGGTCCGGCAGGCCGTGGAGCGCAAGTGGGCCAAGCCGGTGGGCGCCGAGGCCAAGGCCGAACTCGCCGAGAACTACTCGGCCGGCTGGCAGTCCATCGGCCAGATCGACGGCGAGCAGTACGGCGTGTACTACAAGGTCGCCAACAAGTCGCTGATCTGGTACAACAACACCGTTTTCGAGAACGCGGGCGCCCAGGTCCCCAAGACCTGGAAGGACTTCCTCGCCACCGCCGAGACGATCTCCGCCTCCGGTGTCGTCCCGGTCTCCGTCGCCGGCGCGGACGGCTGGACGCTCACCGACTGGTTCGAGAACATCTATCTCTCCCAGGCGGGTCCCGAGAAGTACGACCAGCTCGCCCAGCACCGGATCAAGTGGACCGACGCCTCCGTGAAGGACGCGCTCACCTCGCTCGCCCAGCTCTTCGGCAAGCCGAACCTGATCGCGGGCGGTGCCGACGGCGCTCTCCAGACGGAATTCCCCGCCTCGGTCACCCAGACCTTCACCGGCGGCGACCAGCCCAACGGCGCGATGGTCTTCGAGGGCGACTTCGTGACCGTGAACATCGCGCAGACCGATGCCGAGATCGGCAAGGACGCGAAGGTGTTCCCCTTCCCGGCGGTCGGCGCGCAGCCGCCCGTGGTCACCGGCGGGGACGCGGCCATCGCGCTGAAGGACAGCAAGGGCGCGCAGGCCCTGCTGACCTTCCTCGCCTCGCCGGACGCGGCCGAAATCCAGGCGCGGGCGGGCGGATTCCTCTCCCCGAACAAGTCGCTGGACCTCGCCGCGTACCCCAATGACGTCCAGCGCGACATCGCCAAGGCGCTCATCGAGTCGGGGGACGACTTCCGCTTCGACATGTCGGACCAGATGCCGCAGTCCTTCGGCGGCACGCCCGGCAAGGGCTTCTGGAAGATCCTTCAGGACTTCCTGAAGAACCCCGGGGACATCGCGGGGACCCAGCAGAAGCTCGAATCGGACGCCGCCAAGGCGTACAAGAGCTGACCGGTGAGCGACACAGCGGAGGGGAAGGCGGCGGACCCGGTGCCTCCGGGCCCGCCCGCCGCCCGGCGCAAGAGCGTGACCGGCACCAGCAGGGTCATGGCCGCGGGCTTTCTGCTGCCCGCGCTGGTGCTGCTGGGCGCGCTCGTGGTCTACCCGATCGGGTACTCGGTCCACCGTTCGTTCTTCGACAAGTCCGGCGGCGGCTTCGCCGGTTTCGACAATTACGCGGAGATCTTCACCGACAGCACGATCCTCACGGCGGTCTGGAACAACGCCGTCTGGGTCGTGGTCGCGCCGGCCGTGGCGACGGCGCTGGGGCTGATCTTCGCCGTGCTGACGGAACGGGTCCGCTGGGGCACCGCCTTCAAGCTGATCGTCTTCATGCCGATGGCCATCTCCATGCTGGCGGCGGGGATCATCTTCCGGCTGGTGTACGAGCAGGACCCGGAGCGCGGGGTCGCCAACGCGGTGTGGGTGGGGGTGCACGACACCTTCGCCGAGTCGGCGGCCTTCCCGCGGGCCCGTCCGCTGCCGGTGCATCCGCTGAAGGCGGGCGAGCGGGGCGCGTTCGTCACCCGGGAGCCGGTGAGTGCCGGTACGCCGGTGCTGCTGCCGCTGGTCGGGGTGGCGCCCGCGAAGATGCCGTCCGGCGCCGGCCCGGCGAGGGCGGCGGAGCCGGGCGGCGACGGCCGGATCACCGGTACCGCCTGGCTGGATTTCACCCGGGGCGGGGGCGGCAAGCCCAATGTCATCGACGGAGAAGAGCTGGGGCTCAAGGGCATCAAGGTGGAGGCGGTCCGGGACGGAAAGGTGGTCGCCTCGGCCAGAGCCGGCGCCGACGGCCGGTTCTCGCTGCCCGCGTCCGCCGGCGGAGCGCAGCTCCGGCTGCCCGCCGAGAACTTCCGGGAGCCGTACAACGGTGTCGACTGGCTCGGACCGTCACTGGTCACCCCGGCGATCATCGGCAGCTATGTCTGGATGTGGGCGGGTTTCGCGATGGTACTGATCGCGGCCGGGCTCGCGAGTGTGCCGCGGGAACTCCTGGAGGCAGCCCGGATCGACGGCGCGAATGAGTGGCAGGTCTTCCGGCGGGTGACGGTGCCGCTGCTGGCGCCGGTGCTGGCGGTGGTGCTGGTCACGCTGATGATCAATGTGCTGAAGATCTTCGACCTCGTCTACATCATCGCTCCGGGGTCGGCCCAGGACGATGCCAATGTGCTGGCGCTTCAGCTGTACCGGTCCTCCTTCGGCACCGATTCCCATCTGGGTGTGGGCAGTGCGATCGCCGTGCTGCTGCTGTTGCTGGTGATTCCGGTGATGTTCCTCAACATCCGGCGTCTGCGAAGGGAGAGCCGCCGATGAGCACGGGACATGGCGGGGTGAAGGGGAAGCGGTCCCTTCCGGTCCGGATCGCGGCGCGGGCCGGCGGCGGCGCGATGCGGGTGTTCCTGATCCTGGTGGGTCTGTTCTGGCTGATGCCTGCCTTCGGGCTGCTGGTCTCCTCGCTGCGGGGGCCGTCCGACATCGCGGAGAGCGGCTGGTGGAAGGTCTTCACGGCCCCCGCGCAGCTGACGGCGGACAACTACTCCCGGCTGCTGGAGAACGAGGCGATCACCGGCTCGCTCTGGTCGAGTGTCATGATCACCGTTCCGGCGACGGTTCTGGTGGTGGTGATCGGGGCGCTGGCGGGGTACGCCTTCGCCTGGATGGACTTCCCGGGCCGCGACTGGTGGTTCATGCTGGTGGTGGGTCTGCTGGTGGTCCCGGTGCAGGTGGCCCTGGTACCGGTGTCGAAGCTCTTCGGCGAGATCGGGATCTTCGAGACGACCCTGGGCGTGATCCTGTTCCATGTCGCCTTCGGGCTGCCGTTCGCCATCTTCCTGCTGCGGAATTTCTTCGCCGAGATCCCGCGCGAGCTGCTGGAGGCGGCCCGGCTGGACGGGGCGGGTGAGCTGAGGCTCTTCACCCGGGTGGTGATGCCGCTGGGCGCTCCGGCCATCGCGTCGCTGGGCATCTTCCAGTTCCTGTGGGTCTGGAACGACATGCTGGTGGCCCTGATCTTCGCGGATTCGGAGAACGCGCCGATAACCGTGGCGCTCCAGCGCCAGGTCCGGCAGTTCGGCAACAACATCGATGTACTGGCTCCGGGCGCGTTCGTCTCGATGATCATTCCGCTCGCGGTCTTCTTCGCCTTCCAGCGGCACTTCGTGTCGGGGGTGATGGCGGGGGCGGTGAAGTAGTCACCTCTTCGCCGCCCATCGGGGGGCGGGGCCGGGTCCGCGGGCGCTCCGGCGCCGGGCCCGGCCTCGCGGCGTTACGGGCCCCGGCTCACCCCTCGGCGTACGGGCCCGGCCTCGCGGCGTTACGGGTCCGGGCCTCCGGGCCGGAGGAGTACGGGCCCGGGGGCGAAGGCACCGCCAAACAGGTGCACCATCGGATCCGGAAATAGCGCGAAAAGCCACCAAAGCGGGTTAAAGTACGCGCCGATGACGCCTCAAGGGATCGCTCCGCTGCCCGCCGCCCACCAGCTCTCCCTCACCCCCGGGGAGCGGACCCGGCACCCCCGGCACGCCCTCGCGCTCGCCGCCGCCTGGACGGCGACCCGCGTCGGCATGCTGGTGCTGCTGCTCGTCGACCGGATCGGCGACTCCGGAGTCGCCGGGGAAGTGCACACGCTCTACCGGGGCTGGTACGACCAACTCGTCCAGGGCGCCTTCCCGGCCGGGGATGTCACCTGGCAGTACCCGCCGGGCGCCGCGGTGGTCTTCCTCTCCCCCGCGGCCCTGCCCTGGTTCACCTACTTCCAGGCGTTCGTGGCGGTGATCCTGCTCGCCGACGCGGTGGTGACCATCGCACTCGCCCGCGCCGGGATCCAGGGCGCCTGGCTCTGGGTCTGCGGGGTGCCACTGCTGCTCAATGTCCCGCTCGCGCGCTATGACATCCCCGTCACCGCCATCGCCGTACTCGCCCTGCTCTCACTGCGCGGACGGCCCCATCTCGGCGGGGTGCTCGCCGGCATCGGCGCGATGATCAAGGTGTGGCCGCTGCTGACCGTGCTCGGTACGCCGCCGGGCCGCACCACCCGGGCGGTCTGGAGCTCGGCACTCACCTCGGCGGCCGTCCTGCTCGGCGTCCTGCTGATCGGATTCAGCGATCCGCTGGACTTTCTGCGGCACCAGGGCGCGCGGGGGGTGCAGATCGAATCGCTCGGCGGGACCGCGCTCCACCTCGCGGGGAAACTGGGCTGGTCGGGTGAGGTCGCCTACCAATACGGGGCGTTCGAATTCACCGGCCCCTATGTCTCCAGTGTGGCGCGGCTCTCCCTGGCGCTGAGCCTGGCCGCCCTCAGCTGGCTGGTGATCTGGCGGATCCGGGCGCGGCGCTGGAATCCGGCCACCCCCTATGACGCCGCGTTCGCCGCCGTCCTGCTCTTCACCGTCACCAGCCGGGTGATCAGCCCGCAGTACCTGGTCTGGCTGCTCGGTCTCGCCGCGGTCTGTCTCACCTCACGGCACACCACTCAGCGGCTGGTGGCCCTGCTGATGGTGCCCGCCGCCGCGCTCAGCGCACTCGCCTTCCCGATGCTGTACGGCGAGGTCATCGACGGCACCGTGATCGGCTGTGTGCTGATGGTGCTCCGCAATGGCCTGCTGCTGCTGGCCGCGCTGCTGGCCTGCCGGAGGCTGTGGCTGTCGACTGTCCCGTGACCCGAAGGTCCGGAACGGCCGCAGCCACAGCCCCGCGGCGGACAGACGCGAGCGGAGAGACGCGAGCGGCGAACGGGAGCGGGGAACGGGAGCGCCCGCCACCCCGGCGGCCCCGGGATGTGGCGGTTGCTCCCCGCTCCGTACCACCCGTCCGGTGCCACGTCACCGCTTTACGCGTCGGTCAGCTGTGAGTCCGCAGCAATTGCCGCATCGTCCGCATGGCCACCGACAGATTCGCCAGGTCGAAGGTGTCCGACCCCTGGATCTCCTCCAGCGTGGCGCGCGCCCGGCCCAGGATCGAGGCGTTGTGCTGTTCCCAGGTGAGGAAGCGCTCCTCGGGAGTGGAGGTGCCATTGCCCACCGACAGCACATCCGCCGTCAGCATCGCGTGCGCCGCGTACAGGTCCTCACGGATCGAGGCACGGGCCATCGACTGCCAGCGGTCGGCCCTCGGCAGTTCGATGATCCGGTCCATGAGCTGGGTGATCCGCAGCCGGTCGGCGAGGTCGTAGTAGACCTCGGCGACGGCCAGCGGGTCCTTGTCCACCCGGTCGGCGATGGCGACGATGTCGAGCGTCGGGAAGGCGGAGGAGAACCCGGCCACCCGCAGCGCCAGCTCCTCCGGCACCCCGGCCTCGGTCAGCTCGTCGAGGATGTTCCGGTACCAGTCCAGATCGGCACCGCGCAGCAGCTTCGGCAGGTCGGCCCAGACCTGCTCGACCCGGTCGGCGAAGAATTCGATGGTCTCGGCCAGCTCCAGCGGCTGCGGCCGGTTGCCGAGCAGCCAGCGCGTGCCGCGCTCGACCAGCCGGCGGGAGTGGAGCCGGATCCGGGTCTGGACATCGGCCGCGACCTTGTTGTCCAGCGCCTCGACCGCGTCCCACACCGCACCGAGGCCGAAGATCTCCCGGGCGGCGGTCTGTGCCCGGACGACCTCCTCGATCGACGCGCCGGTCTCCTCCCGCAGCCGGTGCAGGAAGGTGGAGCCGCCGGTGTTCACCGTATCGTTGACCAGGACGGTCGTCACGATCTCGCGGCGCAGCGCGTGGCTGTCGACGGCCTCGGGGAACTTCTCCAGCAGCGGCTTCGGGAAGTACGCGTGGAGCAGCCGGGTCAGATAGGGGTCGTCCGGCAGGGTCGTTGCGATCAGCTCGTCCGCCACCGTGATCTTGGTGTAGGCGAGGAGGACGGCCAGCTCGGGCTGGCTCATGCCCCTGTTGTTGTTGAGCAGATCCCGGATCTGGCGGTCGGTGGGGAGGAATTCCAGCGCGCGGTCCAGGGCGCCGTCCCGGCCGAGCCGGCGCATATAGCGCTGGTGGGCGTGGAGCAGGGAGGGCGACTGGGCGACGGCGTTGGAGAGGGCGACATTCTGCGCGTAGTTGTTGCGCAGCACCAGCGAGCCGACCTCGTCGGTCATCTTCGCCAGCAGGGTGTTGCGCTGCTTGACGGTGAGATCGCCCTCGGTGACCAGGCTGTTGAGCAGGATCTTGATGTTCACTTCGTGGTCGGAGGTGTCCACACCGGCGCTGTTGTCGATGGCGTCGGTGTTGATCCGGCCGCCGGTGCCGTCGGGGCCGCCGAGGCGGCTGAATTCGATCCGGCCGAGCTGGGTCAGCCCGAGGTTGCCGCCCTCGCCGACGACCTTGACGCGCAGCTGCTCGCCGTCGACCCGGATGGCGTCATTGGCCTTGTCGCCGACATCGGCGTTGGACTCGGTGCTCGCCTTGGCATAGGTGCCGATGCCGCCGTTCCACAGCAGGTCCACGGGGGCCTGGAGGATCGCCTTCATCAGCTCGGCCGGGGTGAGCTTGGTGATGCCCGCCTCGATGCCGAGCGCCGTGCGCATGTGCGCGTTGACGGGGATCGCCTTCGCCGTACGCGGGTGAATGCCGCCGCCCGCGGAGAGCAGCTCGGGGTTGTAATCGGCCCAGCTGGAGCGGGGCAGCTCGAAGAGCCGGCGGCGCTCGGCGTACGAGGTGGCCGCGTCCGGGCCCGGGTCGATGAAGATGTGCCGGTGGTCGAAGGCGGCGACCAGCCGGATGTGCTCGCTGAGCAGCATGCCGTTGCCGAAGACATCGCCGGACATGTCGCCGACGCCGACGACCGTGAAGTCCTCGGTCTGGGTGTCGTGGCCCAGCTCGCGGAAGTGGCGCTTGACCGATTCCCAGGCGCCGCGGGCGGTGATGCCCATGCCCTTGTGGTCGTATCCGGCGGAGCCGCCGGAGGCGAAGGCGTCGCCGAGCCAGAAGTCGTAGGCGACGGCGACCTCGTTGGCGATGTCGGAGAAGGACGCGGTGCCCTTGTCCGCGGCGACGACGAGATAGGTGTCGTCCTCGTCGTGGCGTACGACATCGGCGGGCGGGACGACCTCTCCGGCGATCAGATTGTCGGTGATGTCGAGCAGCGCGGAGATGAAGGTCTTGTAACTGGCGATGCCCTCGGCGAGCCAGGCGTCCCGGTCGGCGGAGGGGTCGGGGAGCTGCTTGGCGACGAAGCCGCCCTTGGCGCCGACCGGCACGATGACCGTGTTCTTGACCATCTGCGCCTTGACCAGGCCGAGGATCTCGGTACGGAAGTCCTCGCGCCGGTCGGACCAGCGCAGACCGCCGCGCGCGACCTTGCCGAAGCGGAGGTGGACGCCCTCGACCCGCGGGGAGTACACCCAGATCTCGTACGCCGGGCGGGGCGCGGGCAGATCGGGGATGGCCTGCGGGTCGAACTTCATCGACACATAGCTGTGGTGGCCGCCGCCGGTGGCGCTCTGGAAGAAGTTGGTGCGCAGGGTCGCCTTGATGACGGTGAGGAAGGAGCGCAGGATGCGGTCCTCGTCGAGGCTGGCGACCTGGTCGAGCGCGCCCTCCAGCTCTTCGAGAAGGCCGTCGGTCAGCTCGGTGCCCGCCTTCTGGCGGCCCGGGGACATCCGGGCCTCGAAGAGGGAGATCAGCAGCCGGGTGGTGTGGACGTTGGTGCGGAGGGTGTCCTCCATGTACTCCTGGCTGAAGGTGGCACCGGCCTGCCGGAGGTACTTGGCGTAGGCGCGCAGCACCATGGCCTGACGCCAGCTGAGGCCGGCGCCGAGGACCAGGGCGTTGAAGCCGTCGTTCTCCGCCTCGCCGGTCCAGACGGCGGCGAATGCCTCCTGGAACCGCTCGCGGGCGTCGTCGCCGAGGTAGTCGCCATTGCCCGGGGTGGGCGGCATGCGCAGCCCGAAGTCGTAGATCCAGGCGAGGGAGCGGTCGGCGCCGCGCAGCTCGTACGGCCGCTCGTCGACGACCTCGCAGCCCAGGCGCTGGAGCACGGGCAGTACGGCGGAGAGGGAGACCTGCTCGCCGGTGCGGTAGATCTTGAAGCGGCGCTCGCCGGGGCCGGCGCCGACCGGCTCGTAGAGCGAGAGGGCGAAGTTCCGGCCGGTGTCGGCGAGGTCTTCGAGGTGGACCAGGTCGGCTACGGCGGCGCGCGGCGAGTGGTCGGCCTTGTACCCCTCGGGGAAGGCGTTGCCGTACCGGCGCAGCAGCTCGGCGGCGCGCTCCTCGCCGAGTTCGGCGTTGAGGGCGTCGGAGAAGCCGTCGGCCCAGGAGCGGGCGGCCTCCACGAGGCGGGCCTCGATCCGGTCCGTGTCGGCGTCGGTGAGGTGCGGCAGTTCGGTGCCGGAGGGGACCCGGACGACGAAGTGGATACGGGAGAGAATCGATTCGGTGTTCCACGCGGTGAAGTCGACGCTGGAGCCGCCGAGCTCCTCCTTGAGGATGTCGATCAGCCGCAGCCGCACCCCGGTGGTGTACCGGTCGCGCGGGAGGTAGACCAGGGCGGAGTAGTAGCGCCCGTACTCGTCCTGCCGGAGGTAGAGCCGCAGCCTGCGGCGCTCCTGGAGGTAGAGCACGCTGGTGGCGATGGAGCGCAGCTGGTCGACGGGGGTCTGGAAGATCTCGTCGCGCGGGTAGGTCTCCAGGATCTGGAGCAGATCGCGGCCGTCGTGGCTGTGCGGCGAGAATCCGGCGCCGTCCAGCACCTCGGCGACCTTGCGGCGGATGACCGGGACGCGGCGCACGGACTCGGTGTACGCGGCCGACGAGAACAGGCCCAGGAAGCGGCGCTCGCCGATCACATTGCCCTGGTCGTCGAACTTCTTGACGCCGACGTAGTCGAGGTAGCTGGGGCGGTGCACGGTGGCCCGGCTGTTGGCCTTGGTGAGGACGAGGAGCTTGTGCTCACGGGCCTTGGCGCGGGCGTCGGCGGGGAGCCGGCTGAAGGAGGGGCTGACCGGGTGGTCCTCGTCCTCGCTGTGGTGCGGGTCGGAGCGGAGGATGCCGAGGCCGGTACCGGGGACGGCGGCGAGCGCGTCGCTCTCGGTGAGCTGGTACTCGCGGAAGCCGAGGAAGGTGAAGTGGTCGGCGGCGAGCCAGCGCAGCAGCTCCCGGGCCTCCTCCACCTCCTGGCCGGGCAGATCGGC
The DNA here is from genome assembly GCF_039888735.1 of Streptomyces sp. CAU 1734. Lineage (NCBI taxonomy): Bacteria > Bacillati > Actinomycetota > Actinomycetes > Kitasatosporales > Streptomycetaceae > Streptomyces > Streptomyces sp. CAU 1734. The sequence goes on along the minus strand of NZ_JBDQQP010000020.1, from coordinate 23,957 downwards.
GGCGACCGGCTCCTTGGGGAGCTCGTCGGCGATGCGCAGCGCGGCCTCGCGCATCTTCTCCCAGTCCTCGACGGCCTCGCGGACGTCGGAGAGGACCCGGAGCAGATCGGCGGTGATCTGCTTGAGGTCGGCCCGGTCGGTCTCCCGGTCGATCTCGACATGGATCCAGGACTCGACCAGCGCGTCGTGCGGGAGCTTCGACGCGCCCTTGGCGGGCCGGGCGTCCCGGGCGTGCTTCTCGGCCAGCACCTCGATGAGCTTGCCCGTGACATCGCGGCGGACGATGACCTGCGGGTGGATCACGACATGGATGCCGCGGCCCTGGCGGGAGAGCTCATTGGTGACGGAGTCGACGAGGAAGGGCATGTCGTCGGTGACCACCTCGACCACGGAGTGGCTGCATGTCCAGCCGTTCTCCTCGACGGTCGGGGTGTGAACCCGGACATTGGCCGTGCCCTGGGGGCGGTTCTCGGCCAGACGGTAGTGGGAGAGCGCCGCACCGAAGACGTCGACCGGGTCCCGGTCGGCCAGATCCTCCGGGGCCGTGTGCAGGTAGTAGCGCTGGAGGTAGCTGAGCAGCGTGCCCTTGTCCGGACGCTGCCCCTGCTCGTCCCCGCTGGGAAGGTGCCTCCCGCCGGGACCGTTATCGGCTACCCGGGCGGCCCGTGCGAGCAGCTCGGCCTTGGCTTCGTCCAGCTTGGTCTGCATGTCCTCTGGCTCCTGTCGCGCGCCGTTGCGTGACGTAGGGGAAAGAAGCGACGCAACGCCACGGCCCGGGGTGTCCGGTCGGAGTCGACGTTATGCCGCGATGAGAGTTGTCCGAGCCGCATTCGGAGAATTTCCGGAACGGGGCCGGCGCAAGGGGATCGGCGATTGCCCGGGCGCGGTGGCGCTCCGGGCGAGGGCCGGGGGCTTCGCTGCCCCCACGGCATATCGCACTGATCACGGCTCCAGGCTATCGCCCCTCACCCCGAAGCCGTCATGAGCCTCATATGAACAAATGCGGGCGGGAAAGTCTGTCGCTCCGAGCAGCGACAAAGAGACCCCCGGCACGCTGCCCCTCCGGGGGCGGGCCGCCGGTGACCGCAGGGGGCCGGCGGGCGCCGGGGAGCGGTCGCGGGGATCCGCCGCTCGCCGGCACGAGGGCCGGGAGGAGGAAGGGAATCACACCGGCGGCCGGTGCCGCGTGGGTGAAATGAGCCAAGTGAAGCCTCCGGATCACTTGAAGTGGTTGAACTTCCCGAAGTACCTGAACCGCTCGCACACCGCTGGGAACCTTGCGGGAGCCGTTCGAGGCGCGGGCGGTACGGGCGGGTGCGGCACCGGACTGCCGGGCCGCCCCTCCTCCCCCGGCCTCCCCGGCGTCCGCGGGATCGGCGATCGCGTCCATCGCGTCGGTCTCACCGCCCCTTCGACCATCCGGAGCAGTCATGACAGCCAAGGTTCTGATCGTCACCGGCGACGCAGCCGAATCCCTTGAGGTGCTCTACCCCTACCAGCGGCTGCTGGAGGAGGGTTACGAGGTCGACATCGCGGCTCCCACCCGCAAGAAGCTTCAGTTCGTGGTGCACGACTTCGAACCGGGATTCGACACCTACACGGAGAAGCCGGGCTACACCTGGCCGGCCGACCTGGCGTTCTCCGAAGTGGACCCCGGGCAGTACAAGGCGCTGGTCATCCCGGGCGGGCGGGCCCCGGAGTATCTGCGCAACGACCCCGAGCTCCGGAAGATCACCAAGGCGTTCTTCGACGCGGACAAGCCGGTGGCGCAGATCTGCCACGGCCCGCTGCTGACGGCCGCGGTCGGCGGCCTGGAGGGCCGCCGGGTCACGGCGTACCCCGCGCTGGAGCCGGACATGCAGAGCGCCGGGGCCACCTTCCAGGATGCGGAGGCCGTGGTGGACGGCGCCCTGGTCTCCTCCCGCGCCTGGCCCGACCACCCGGCGTGGATGCGCGAATTCCTGAAGGTGCTGCGAGCGGAGAAGTAGCCCCGCCCGGGCCCTCGGCCGCGAGCACCGTCCGCCCGGGGCGCCCCGGGCGGACGGGATCGGCACCGGGGCCCGGCACGGGAGCCGGGAGCCGGGAGCCGGGAGCCGGGAGCCGGGAGCCGGGAGCCGGGAGCCGGGAGCCGGGAGCCGGGAGCCGGGAGCCGGGAGCCGGGAGCCGGGAGCCGGGAGCCGGGAGCCGGGAGCCGCAACACCAACGTTCCCCGGCCCGCCGCGTCACGCCGACTCCCACAAAGCGCCGCCCCGCCCACGCCGTCACGCGTTCGCCCCGTCGCCCCGTCCACGCCGCAACGCCGTCACGCCGTCACGCCGTCACGCCGTCACGCCGTCACGCCGTCAGACGTATCGCTTCCCGCACCGCTTCCTTCAGCGTGTCCACCACCGGCACCCCCACCGCCTCCAGGCTCGCCCTGCTGTGCGACCCGCCCGTGTAGAGCACCGCCCGCGCGCCCACATGCGCCGCCGCCACCGCGTCGTCCACCGCGTCCCCGATCACCACGGTGCGCTCCGGGGCGGCGGTCCCCGCGAGGGCGGCGAGATGCCGCTCCATGTGGAGCGCCTTCGAACCCCCGGACGGCCCCAGCCTGCCGTCCACCCGGACGAAGTGGCTCTCTATGCCATAGCCGCGCACGACCGGGATCAGCTCATCGTGCATGTACATACTCATGATCGACTGGCTGTGCCCGGCCCGGTGCCACTCACTCAGCAACTCCTCGACCCCCTCGGTCAGCCCGCACTCGACCCGCCGCTCGCTGTAGTACCGGTGGAAGATCACATCCATGGCCTCCCACTCCGCGTCCGTCGGCAGCCGCCCCAGCAGCCGCTCGTAGAACTTCGGAATCGGTATGCAGTAGAGCTCCCGGTAGCGCTCCAGGGTGATCGGCTCCAGCCCGATCTCCGCGAAGGCCGCGTTGGTCGCCCCGATGACCGCCGTGACGTCGTCGAGCAGTGTGCCGTTCCAGTCCCAGACCAGATGCGCGGCGGGCCGCGGCGGTCTCGTGGGCGGCACCGGGCTGATGGGGTTCCCTCGAACCCCCGGATGATTCCCCATGCGAAAACCGTACCCGCCGGGTCTGACAACGGACCGTGACCGACCGGACACCCGCAGGTCAGCGCAGGATGCTGGGGATCTCCTGGATCCCGAACCAGAGCAGTTCGTGGTCCTCGGCGCCGTCCACGGTGAACCGCGCGTCGTCGTCGCCCTGGTCCGCCGCCCCCAGCGCGCCCGCCGCCGCCGTCACGTCCTCGACCGCGTCGTCCGCGTCGACATGCACCGCGGCGGCCCCGGTCAGCGGGATCGGGCCGGCGATCCGCACCTCGCCCAGCGAGCTCGCGTCGAGCGCGCGGTCGGGATCCGCGGTCGCGTCCCCGTCCCGGACATCGGCCGCCACCACGACCCGGCGCCCGGCCGCGTCGGGGCGGCCCGCGATCATCCGCAGGGACGCGGCGGCGGCGCGGCTCAGCGCCGCGTACTCCAGCTCCTCGACGTCGTCGGAGACGTACCACTCGCGCAGTCCGGGTGTGACGGCGTACGCGGTCACCGGCCCGGGGCCCAGTTCACCCCTCTTGTGCACCTCTGCGAGACCGGAGAGGGTCAGGGGGACGTAGACGCGCATGGCAGGCCGCTTTCGTAGTGGGAGACGCCCTCGGGGCGCCCTCAGGATACGTGCGAGCTCCCTCTTTCGAGGTGCCGCCCGCGCCTCGCCGGGCGTCCACCCGGCGACCCGCCGATCCTGCGGTTTCCTTGCCCCGCCCGGGCCCGTTCACCCTGATGGGTGATTCTTCGGCCGCCCCCGGCCGGCCCGGTGCCCGATTGCGCTCGACGCCCCGGCGGACGTAGAAGAACCCCCACGAAGTTACCGCCCGGTATCCATCGAAGCCGGGCCCGGCGCATCGGGGGATACGCATGAACAGGACAAGGCCCGCCGGACGGAGCGATCAGCGTCGGCCCGCCGCGGCCGCGGCAGCGGCGACGGCCCGCGCGCGGCGGCAGGACAGGCCCCACTACTGGTTCGCCGAGCGGCTTCTCGCGGTGCTCAGCGGGCGGCGGCCGGTGCACTGGATGCTCGGTCACACCATCGGCGAGGCGTACGACCAGCTCGTCCGGCTGGCCCCGGGAGCCCCGCTGCGGCCGGCCGGGACCCTGACCCCGGTGGTACGGCACTGCGGGGAGTTCCATCCGGGGCCGGGGGTGATCGAGGCGTTCGCCCGGATCGGCGCGGGCGACCGGGTGAGCGCGATGGCGTTCCGCCTGGAGCAGGGCGCGGACCTCCGCTGGCGCTGCGCGGCGGTGGAACTCGGCGGCGAGCGGGTCGGCGCGTCCGCTCCGGCCCGCCGATAGCCCCCGGCACCCCTGCGGGCACCCGGGACGCCCGGGACGCCCGGGACGCCCCCACGGGCCCGGGGGCGGCCCGCGGAGGCCCCGGGGCCTGCCCCACCCGCCGGCGGCCCCTCGGGGCCCGGGCAGAGAAACGGACGGGCCGGAACACCGCGCGTGCGGTGTTCCGGCCCGTCCCCTGTACGTACTCGGTCCGGCGGCCGGGTGGCCGGCCGGGCGGTGGGCTACTTCTTGCGGCGGCGGCCCGACGTCTTCTGCGCCTTGCGGCGCTCCGCACGCGTCATGCCGTCCGACTCCGAGCGGGCGGGCGCGTCGGTCTCGAAGTCGCCCTCGACGATGCCGCCCTCACCGTCCACCGTGGGGGCGGAGAAGTGCAGCCGGTCCGGGCGCTGCGGAGCCTCCAGGCCCTTGGCGCGGATTTCCGGGCGCGCGGCGGGCACCGAGTCCTTCTTGTCCAGCGAGGGACGGCCGGCATCCTGCACCGGAACCTCCTCGACCTGCTGCTCGACCTGGACCTCCAGGTTGAACAGATAGCCGACGGACTCCTCCTTGATGCCGTCCATCATGGCGGTGAACATGTCGAAGCCCTCGCGCTGGTACTCCACGAGCGGGTCCTTCTGCGCCATGGCGCGCAGGCCGATGCCCTCCTGGAGGTAGTCCATCTCGTAGAGGTGCTCGCGCCACTTCCGGTCGAGCACGGAGAGAACCACGCGCCGCTCCAGCTCGCGCATGATGTCCGAGCCGAGCTGCTTCTCGCGCTCGTCGTACTGGGTGTGGATGTCCTCCTTGATCGACTCGGCGATGAACTCGCCGGTGATCCCGGCCCGGTCGCCCGCGGCCTCCTCGAGGTCCTCGATGTCGGCCTTCACCGGGTAGAGCTGCTTGAAGGCGCCCCACAGCCGGTCCAGGTCCCACTCCTCCGCGAAGCCTTCGACCGTCTCCGCCTGGATGTAGGCGTCGATGGTGTCGTCCATGAAGTGGCGGATCTGCTCGTGCAGGTCCTCGCCCTCCAGGACACGGCGGCGCTCGCCGTAGATGACCTTGCGCTGCCGGTTGAGGACGTCGTCGTACTTGAGGACGTTCTTGCGGGTCTCGAAGTTCTGCTGCTCGACCTGCGACTGGGCGGACGCGATGGCGCGCGTCACCATCTTGTTCTCGATCGGGACATCGTCCGGGACATTCGCCATCGACATCACGCGCTCGACCATCTGGGCCTTGAAGAGGCGCATCAGATCGTCGCCGAGCGAGAGGTAGAAGCGGGACTCGCCCGGGTCGCCCTGACGGCCGGAACGACCGCGCAGCTGGTTGTCGATACGGCGCGACTCATGGCGCTCGGTGCCCAGGACATAGAGCCCGCCGAGGTCCTTGACCTCCTCGAACTCCGCCTGGACGGCGCGCTCGGCCTTCTCCAGCGCGGCGGGGAGGGCGGCGGCCCACTCCTCGACGTGCTCGACCGGGTCGAGCCCGCGCTGCCGCAGCTCCGCCTCGGCGAGGTCGTCCGGATTGCCGCCGAGCTTGATGTCGGTACCGCGGCCGGCCATGTTGGTGGCCACGGTGACCGCGCCCTTGCGGCCGGCCTGGGCGACGATGATCGCCTCCCGGTCGTGCTGCTTGGCGTTGAGCACCTCGTGCTGGACGCCGCGCTTGCTGAGCTGCTGGGAGAGGTACTCGGACTTCTCGACCGACGTCGTGCCGACGAGGATCGGCTGGCCCTTCTCGTGCTTCTCCACGATGTCGTCGACGACCGCCGCGAACTTGGCGACCTCGGTGCGGTAGATCAGGTCCGACTGGTCGGCGCGGACCATCGGCCGGTTGGTCGGGATCGGGACGACGCCCAGCTTGTAGATCTGGTGGAACTCCGCCGCCTCGGTCATCGCGGTACCGGTCATTCCGGACAGCTTGCTGTAGAGAAGGAAGAAGTTCTGGAGGGTGATGGTGGCGAGGGTCTGGTTCTCGTCCTTGATGTCCACCCCTTCCTTCGCCTCGATCGCCTGGTGCATGCCCTCGTTGTAGCGGCGGCCGGCGAGGATACGGCCGGTGTGCTCGTCGACGATCATGACTTCGCCGTCGATGACGACGTAGTCCTTGTCCTTCTTGAAGAGCTCCTTGGCCTTGATCGCGTTGTTGAGGTACCCGACGAGGGGGGTGTTCACCGACTCGTAGAGGTTGTCGATCCCCAGCCAGTCCTCGACCTTGGCGACACCGGCCTCGTGAATGGCGACGGTGCGCTTCTTCTCGTCGACCTCGTAGTCGCCGGTCTCCTCGATGCCCTTGAGCTGGTTGCCGGGCTCGCCCTTGGTCAGGCGGATGACCAGCTTGGCGAAGTCGCCGTACCACTTGGTGGCCTGGTCGGCGGGGCCGGAGATGATCAGCGGCGTACGGGCCTCGTCGACCAGGATCGAGTCGACCTCGTCGACCACGGCGAAGTTGTGGCCGCGCTGGACGAGCTCGTCCTGGGACCACGCCATGTTGTCGCGCAGGTAGTCGAAGCCGAATTCGTTGTTCGTGCCATAGGTAATGTCACAGGCGTACTGCTCGCGGCGCTGCGCGGGCGTCATGTTCGCCAGGATGCAGCCGACGGTCAGGCCCAGGAATTTGTGGATCCGGCCCATCACCTCGGAGTCGCGCTCGGCGAGGTAGTCATTGACCGTGATCAGGTGGACGCCCTTGCCGGAAATCGCGTTGAGGTACGCGGGCAGCGCGCCGGCCAGGGTCTTGCCCTCACCGGTCTTCATCTCGGCGACATAGCCGAGGTGCAGCGCGGCGCCGCCCATCATCTGGACGTCGTAGGGGCGCTGGCCGAGAACGCGCTTGGCGGCCTCGCGGACGGTGGCGAACGCCTCGGGAAGAAGATCGTCGAGCGTCGCGCCCTCGGCGTAACGCTCCTTGTACTCCTCCGTGAGCGCCCGCAACTCGGCGTCGGAGAGGCCGATGAAGTCCTCTTCGATGGATTTCACCTGGTCCGCGATGCGGTGCAGTTTGCGCAGGATCTTGCCTTCGCCTGCACGCATGAGCTTGTTGAAGACGGACACTGAGGCTGGTCTCCTTGCCGATCGGGCCCGGCTGGGTCGTTTATGGACAGTGACGCGGGCACGGCAGGCGGGCCCCACCGCAACGGCCATCGTAAGCGAGGACCCCGCCGGGTCGGGAGGTCCGTCGTCGGCCGGGCCCTGCCATTACCCGCAGGGTGAACGCGCGGGACATGCGGAAGGTGCCGGGGCGGGCGGCAAAAGTGCTCGCACAAGTCGTGATGGACGACCAGAATCCGCTCATGGAACCCGTCACGCTCACCACCGAGCGCCTGCTGCTGCGCACCTTCACCCCCGACGACGCGGAAGCCACCCGCCGGATCTGCCAGGACCCGGAGATCCAGCGCTGGACGACGGTCCCCTCGCCCTACACGGCGGAGGACGCCGCCGAGTTCACCGGCCGGATCGTCCCGGAGGGCTGGCGGAACGGCACCATGTACACCTTCGCGGTGCTGCCCCGCACCGGCGGCCCGCTGATGGCCTCGGTCGCGGTCACTCTCCGTACCTTCTCGGGCACATGGGAGATCGGCTTCTGGACGGCCGCCGAGTTCCGGGGCCGCGGGATCATGGTGGAGACCGTGGGCGCGGTGGCGCACTGGTCCTTCACCCGGCTCGGGGCGAACCGGCTGGAGTGGCGGGCCGAGGTCGGCAACGCGGGGTCGCGAGCGGTCGCCGAGAAGGCGGGTTTCCGGGTCGAGGGCGAGCTGCGCGCGGCCCTGATGAACAAGGGCACGCTCCGGGACGCCTGGGTGGGCTCGCTCCTCCCGTCGGACGTGGGCGCCACCGGCTCCCACCCTTATCTGCCGGTACGCCGCTGACTCCCCCGCCGGCCCGCCGCCGGCCCCGCGGGCGGCACGGTTCCGGCCGCCGGGAACGCCCGGGGCACGGCCACGCGTGTCAGTGCCGCCGTCTATCGTGCGGACCATGACGACGCTGCCGCCTCCCGTTGCCGAACTCTCCGCCGACGAGGCCCGCCGGATGGCGCTGCGCGCCCAAGGGTTCCTGGGAGCGCCGGACAGACGGGCCGGGGTGCGGGGAGTGCTCCGTCATCTGGGCGCCGTCCAGCTGGACACGATCTCGGTCCTCGCCCGGTCGCACGAGCTGATCCCGTACGCCCGGCTGGGCGCCGTCGGCCGCAGAACCGTCGAGGACGCCTACTGGACCGAGGGCCACAGCTTCGAGTACTGGTCGCATGCGGCATGCATCCTGCCGGTCGAGGAGTGGCCGCATTTCGCCTTCCGCCGGCGCGCCTACCGCGCCCGTCCGCAGTGGCACCACGACCTCCCGGACGGCGCCTACGAGACGGTGATCAAGCAGCTGCGCGACGAGGGCCCGCTGACCGCGACCGAGCTGGGCGGCGCGAAGAACGGCGGCGAGTGGTGGGACTGGTCGGCCTCCAAGGTCGCCGTCGAGCGGGCGCTGATGCACGGCGAGGTGGTGTGCACCGAGCGGCGGGGCTGGAAGCGGGTGTACGACCTGGCGGAGCGGGCGATCCCGGCCGGTCTGCTGGAGACCGAGCTGGACGACCGGGAGTGCCTGCGCCGGCTGGTCCGGCTGGCGGGCCGGTCCCTGGGGGTGGGCACCCGGGCGGATATCGCCGACTACCACCGGCTCAAGGGGGAGCAGTTCGACGCGGTGGCGGCCGATTCCGGTCTGGTGCCGGTGACCGTGGAGGGCTGGTCCAAGCCGGCGTGGGCGGATCCCGAGGCCCTGGCCTCGGTGCCCCGCGGCCGGCACCGCACCACCCTGCTCTCGCCCTTCGACTCGCTGATCTGGGAGCGGTCGCGCACGGAGCGGATCTTCGGTTTCTCGCACCGGCTGGAGGCCTATGTCCCCAAGCCCAAGCGGGTGCACGGATATTTCGCGATGCCGCTGCTCTCGGGGGGCAGGCTGCTGGGCCGGGTCGACCCGGCCCGCGAGGGCACCACCCTGGTGGCGAGGCAGGTGTCGCTGGACTCCGCGAAGGCGGTGGAGCCCATGGCGCGGGCACTGCGGGAGGCGGCCGGGTGGGTGGGCTGCGCCTCGGTCCGGGTGGAGCGGGTCGACCGCCCCGAGCTGGCCGCCGCACTGATCGCGGCGGTCGCCTGAACGACCCGGCTGAAGCGGGGCCGCCCGTCCCGCCGGCCGTCCGGGCATCCGCCTCGCCGCTCCGGTCCCTGCCCGTCACGGGCGCCGGGGCTCCTGGGGCGGCCCAGGCCCTCACTCAATTGCCCGGCCGCCCGGGCGGGGCCGGGACCGCGCCCCCGGCCCGGTGAACGCCCGGTCCCCCGGCCGCCGGCCCGGAAGCGCTAGCGGATCTCCAGGATCTTCTCGCGCATCGCGTAGACCACCGCCTCCATCCTGGAGTGCAGTTGCAGCTTCTCCAGGATGTTGCGGACATGGTTCTTCACGGTGTTCTCGGAGATGAACAACTGCTTCGCGATGTCGCGGTTGTTCATCCCGGTGGCGACCAGCTTGAGCACCTCCAGCTCCCGGTCGGTGAGCCTCGGCGCGGGGACGAGCCGGCGCTCGTCGGTCCGCTGGATCATCGACTTGAACTCGGTGAGCAGCTTGGAGGCCATGGAGGGGCTGATCTGCGACTGCCCGTCCGCGACCGCGCGGATCGCCGTGGCGACCTCGTCGGTGGAGATCTCCTTGAGGAGATATCCGGTGGCCCCGGCCTTGATCGCGTCGTAGAGATCGGCCTCCTCATCGCTGATCGTCAGCATGATGATCTTCGCGCTGGGGGCGACCTCCTTGATGGAGGTGCATGCCTCGATACCTCCGCGCCGGGGCATCCGCACATCCATCAGCACAATGTCCGGCAGCAGGTCGGCGGCCTTGTCGACCGCCTCCGCGCCGTCACCGGCCTCGCCCACGACCTGGATGTCCTCCTCCTGGGCGAGGACGATCTCCAGCCCGCGCCGGAAGAGGGCGTGGTCGTCCACCACGAGAACCCGGATCGGCTCGGCACGGGAGCCGCTCGCGGCCGTTACGGCCTCCGCGGCTGTCTCTCCCGCACCGGCCGTGTGATCGTGCACGGGTCCGAAGCTGTCCGCCATCGTTCCTCCCCCTGAAGGCAGTGGCCTGAAGGGCATGGTCAGGTTCGCCAACACCAGTGCACAGGGCACCGGTTGGCCTGAGGAGGCCATGCTTTCATGCCCGGGCGCACCAGCGGTGCCTCCGCGGCTCGCGGAATGGTGCCCCCGGGGGCGCGGACAGCGCTCCGGGGGCACCTTTTCTCCTGCTCGATCGGATCGGCGGTGGGATCAGCCGCCGAGCGCGCCTCCGGCGCCGCCCGCGTCGGATCCGGCCAGCGGGTCGGTCTCCAGGTGGATGACGCCGTAGTCATAGGCGTGTCGCCGGTAGACGACACTGGGCTGCTTCGTCTCCGCGTCGACGAAGAGGTAGAAGTCGTGCCCGACCAGCTCCATCTCGTAGAGGGCCTGGTCGAGCGCCATCGGTGCCGCGGTGTGCACCTTCTCGCGTACCACCAGCGGTCCCTCGCCCTGCACTTCGAGCGAGCCGATCCTGGTGGTGGGGACGGATTCCGTCACCTCTTCCGCCGGGAGGTGACCATTGGCGTCCAGCTCGGCGACGCCGGGGACGACATCGGCGACATCGGCCGCCGAGAGCCGTCCATTGCCACGGCGCGTGAAGCGCTTGTCGTGCTGCTTGCGCAGCCGCGCCTCCAGCTTGCCCGTGGCGAGGTCAAGCGCTGCGTACGGGTCGCCGGCCGCGGCTTCCGCCCGGATGACCGGGCCTCGTGAGTGAACGGTGATCTCCACCCGGTCCGAACGGTCGGCCTGCCGCGGGTTGTGCTCCTTGGACACCTCGACGTCCAGGCTGATCACCTTGGCGTCGAGCTTCTGGATCTTGTCCAGCTTCAGCTTCTCGGCCACGTGCTTGCGGAACCGCTCGGGCACCTCGGTCTTGCGGCCCTTGACGACGATGTCCACGCAGAACTCCGTTCCCGGATTTGCCCCGCTCGCTCGCCGGCTGCGGAGCGTCTCCCTGTTGCACCAGACCCCGGCGGCTTGCCGGAGTCCCGGACTAGGCGACTTTCACCTCCTCCTCCCCAGTCGACAAGATCTCCACCCCACCAACTTTCGAGGTTTTCCGTTGCCCCGAATCCCTGGCCTGAAACACGGCAGTGCATTCGATGAGATACGGCATCCCATTCGTGGATCCTCACAACCGAACATAGCTCGATCGGGCGGGTAACGGCACCCGCTACCAGCAACTACCTCCGTTCAGAGCCTTTCGTCTCTTACTGGCTGCAACGTTCCGCCTTCCCCGTCGGTTCCGGTTCATTGCCACCGAAAAATGGCGGTGCGGCGATGACCGCCGCGCTCGGACGGGCGAATCCCGGGATTCCCGAATCCCCGGCCGCGCGCAGGGCCCGTACACCCTCGGCGAGCGACGCTCCCGTGGTCATCAGATCGTCCACCAGGACGGCTGCCGCGCCCCTCGGCAGGCTCCGGACACCGCGCGGGACCACCATGGCCCCGGCGAGGTTCGCCACCCGCTCAGCGGCCGTCAGCCCGCTCTGGTCGGCGACCTCCCGGCACAGCCGCAGCACCGGCAGGACTCCCGCCTCGACACCGCCCCGGCGCAGCTCACCCGCCGCCGCCCGGGCGATCCGCCGCCCGGCGTCGTGCCCCCGGGCCCGTACCGCCCGCCGGGACGAGGGAACCGGCACCAGCAGCAGCGGCCCGGCGGCCCGGGGAACGGCGGCCCGCACCGCCCCGGCGAGCGCTCTGCCCAGCGGCCGGGCCAGCCCCAGCGCGCCCCGCTCCTTGTGGGCGAGGAGAACGGCCCGCACCGCGTCGGCGTAGACCGCCGCCGCGTACACCCGCGGCAGGCCCGGCGGCTCCGGGCCGGGCCGCACCCGGCCCGGGGCCGAGCCGTACAGCTCGTGCCCGCACTCCTCGCACAGCGGGGTCCGCGCCACACCGCAGCCGGCGCAGGCGGCCGGCAGCACCAGTCCGGAGAGCTCCTGCCACCACCACATGCCCACCACTGTGCCAAGGCGCGGAACACCCCGCCACCCCTGTGGAAAACCCTCCCGGCGGACCGCGCCGCCGGGGCCTTCGCGCCGGTCAGCCCGGGTAGACCGGCGATGAACCCTCGGTGACCACCGTCTGCCAGTTGGCGGCGGCGGGCAGCCGTACGATGCCGTCCTCCTCGGAGTGCGCCACCAGCGGCCGGTTCGGGTCGTCGGACGCGGCGACCGACTTCACACTGTTGACGCCCTGGAGCACCGCGTCGGGCGAGCTGGAGCCGTCGGTTCTGATGTACCGCACCTGCTGCACACCGCCGGCCTCCTTGCCGACGACCACCAGACGGCTGGGACCGGCCCAGGAAACCGCCGTGACGGTCTCCAGCTGGGGCGTGACGGGCCGCAGGTCGGCCACGGACACCAGAGTGTCACCCTTGTCGTCCCGGCGCTCCACCCGCCCGATCTGGAGCGTCGTCTTCTTGCCATCGGTCAGCAGCAGCGCGATCCGGGTGCCGTCAGAGGAGACCCTCAGCGACTCGATCCGCGCCCCGTCGAGCCCCGCGACCACCACTCGGCGGGGCGGCCCCGCCCCGCCGGCGAACCTCAGCAGCGCCGGATCCCCCGGATTGCGGTCGGCGATCCACAGATCGCCCCGGCCGTCCCAGCTGGGCGCCGAGAGCCGCTGCTCCGGGGTCTTGCCCGCGCTCTGCACCACCGGGGGGTCCTGAACGACATCGGAGGTGATCGAGGCGACGTACAGCTGGCGATGATCGGTGGAGACGGCCGCCGCGGTGCTCTCGTCGCGGGCCACCGCCACCAGGGTCAGCGGAACGGCCCCGGTGCCGAGCGGGCCCAGGACGACATCCGGTTCGCCCTTCGCGTCATCGGGCAGCACGGCGAGCCTGCCCTTGCTGTCGACGAAGTACTGATTGCCCGCGCGGGTGGCGGAATGGTCGGGGGAGTACGCCTCCTCCTGGCCGCTGCGCAGGCCGCAGAGCGGACCGCCGTTCGCCCGCTGGAGCTGGACCTCGTCGACCCGGGTGGCCGAGAGGTCCTTCAGGGTGAAGAGGATCTGCGCCGCCATCTTGTTGCACTGCGAACGGCTGACGCCCGACGCGTACTTGTTCAGCGGCACCTTCAGCGTGTTCCGGTCGTCGAACCGCAGCGAGGTGGTGCCCTTCTTCAGCGCGGTGCCCTCCGGGAAGGGGGATTCGACCACTGGTTTCAGCCAGTCCGTGGGGCCGTCCAGCAGGGCCTTGACGGACTGGGTGACCGGATCCATACGGGTGACCGGGTCGATCCGCTGCCGGATGAAGACCGGGTCGGCGACCACGGTGTTCCGCCCCGCCGCGAAGTAGTACTTGTTCACCGAACGGTGGCTCCGCTGGAAATCGGAGGCGCCGAGAACCAGGCCGGGCGGCAGATTGTCGATCCGCCACTCCGCCTTGCCGCCCGCGGTCTCGTACTGGGAGAGGTGGATGGTTCTGCGGTAGTCGGTGGGCGCGACGGCCTGATAGGCCCGCTGGGCGTCGACCTCGGCGATCTGCCTGCCGAGCAGCGGAACGTCAATGCCCGGATTGTCCCGGCCGCCGGACCGCGCCGGCCCGGGGTCGGGAGCCTTCGACAGCACGGTCGTGCCCGTCTCCGGCCGCCACTTCTTCGACATCTCCGGTGTGAGATAGGTGCGGGCGGTGGCGAAATTGGCGTCGTCGCTGGTGATCGCCTCCAGGAAACCGGCCACCACCTCACCGGGCCCGGCGCCCTCCCGCGGCGGCACCGCCTCCACCTGGACCTGGGAATCCCCCCGGGGGGACGCCTTGACGGCCCGGACATCGCCCCGGTCGGGCATCGAGGCACAGCCGGCCAGCAGAACACCACTGCTCACCAGCACCGCCGCGAGCCGCTGTCCGTCCCGGCGCCCATGGGATTCCCCGGGGCCCGGAAGACCCCGCTCCCGCTCGTGACGAAGATCAGCGCCCACGGGTCGAGTCCTCCCGGTCCGGCGCCGGCCGCGCCGCGTCGTCGTCCTGGCGGTCCCCCACCGGCCGCGCCACCACCCGGGCACCGCTGCCCGGCAGGGCCGCCGGATCGACCCCGGCGGGCGCCGTGCGGGGCGTCACCGGCAGCGGCGAGCGCGCCGACGCCGGCTGCGCGGGCACGGAGGCCAGCAGCTGCCCGGACGCCTCGGCCTGAGCCCGCTCCCGGTTCTGCCGGGAATCCTCCGGCTCCAGGGGTATCGGTGAGCCCCGCAGGGGCTCGTCGGCGGTACGCGGCAGAGTCAGCCGGAACTGTGAGCCGCCGCCGGGCTCGCCCCATGCCTGGAGCCAGCCGCCGTGCAGCCGCGCGTCCTCGACCGCGATCGACAGCCCGAGCCCCGTACCGCCGGTGGTACGCGCCCGGGCGGGATCGGCCCGCCAGAAACGGTTGAAGACCCGGGTCGCCTCGCCCGGCTTCAGCCCGACCCCGTAGTCCCGTACGGCGATGGCGACGGCCCCGCCGGCGACCGCCATCCGCACCACCACATCGCGGCCCTCGCCGTGTTCCACGGCGTTGACCACCAGATTCCGCAGCACCCGCTCCACCCGGCGGGCATCCGCCTCCGCCACCACGGGCTGCTCGTCGCCGACGACGCGTATCCGGGTGCCCTTGCGCTCGGCCAGCGGCTCCGCGCCGCCGATCACCCGGCGGACGACCTCGCGCAGATCTATCGGCTCGGCCTCCAGCGCCGCCGCTCCGGCGTCGAACCGGCTGATCTCCAGCAGATCCGACAGAAGGGACTCGAAGCGGTCCAGCTGATCCCCGAGCAGCTCGGCCGAGCGAGCGGTGACCGGGTCGAAGTCGACACGGGCCTCATGAATGACGTCGGCCGCCATCCGCACCGTGGTCAGCGGGGTGCGCAGTTCGTGGGAGACATCCGAGACGAAGCGGCGCTGCATCCGGGAGAGCTCCTCCAGCTGCTGGATCTTGAGCTGAAGGCTCTGCGCCATTTTGTTGAACGCTTCACCGAGTCTGGCGATGTCGTCCTCGCCGGTGACCTTCATCCGCTCCTGGAGCCGCCCGGCGGAGAGCCGCTCGGCGATCCCCGCGGCCATCCGCACCGGGGTGACGATCTGCCGCACCACCAGCCAGGCGATGGCCCCGAGCAGCACGACCACGAAGAGGCCGGCGGTGGTCAGGGTGTTCCGGACCAGATTGAGCGACTTCTCCTCGTGCGCGAGCGGGAAGACGTAGTACAGCTCGTACGGATTGCCGTCGATGTCATTGAGCCGGGTGCCCACCGCGAGGCCGGGCTCCGACTCGTGCTCGTCGTTCCAGTAACTGATCCGGACGTATCGCTCGTAGGTCCCGGTGCCCTTGCCCACCTCGGCCCGCAGCGCGTCGGGGATGGACGCCACATCGACGTCGCCCGAGCTGCGGCCGCCCCGGTACAGCCCCCCGGTGTCGGCGTTCAGCGCCACCACCTTGAAGGCTCCCTGGCCACCACTGGCCAGCTGTTCCACCAGATCGGTCCGCCAGGAGCTGTTCGCGGCGGCCTCGTCCTCGCCCGCGTTCTCCCGCCCGGCGGGATTGGCCGGCTCGCCGGCCAGCTGGCGCGCCACGGCGAAACCGCCGGCCGCCTGGCTCTGGGCCGCCTTGGCCTTGGCGTCGAGCAGCCCGTTGCGCACCTGGCCGATGACGACAAAACCGAGAAGTACCACTACTCCCAATGACATGAGCAGTGTCGTGACAACGATCTTCAACTGGATGTTCCGCCGCCACAGCCGCACGGCGGGCAGCAGCGGACGGCGCACCCAGCGCATGACGAGGCGGAACATCAGACGTCCGGGCTCGCCGTCCCGGCCCGGCCGTCCGCCCTGCGGCGAACGGCCGAATCGCGACAGCCAGGACCCGGCCCCGGCAGCCCGCTCCCCACGGACTCCCGGATCCCCGGGCTCCGGAGCAACACCGCCGGGGGACATATCAGCTCGGTCCGGCCTTGTAGCCGACGCCGCGCACGGTAACCACGATCTCCGGACGCTCCGGATCCTTCTCCACCTTGGAACGCAGCCGCTGAACGTGCACATTCACCAGCCGGGTGTCCGCGGCATGGCGGTATCCCCAGACCTGCTCCAACAGCACCTCACGGGTGAAAACCTGCCACGGCTTGCGGGCGAGAGCGACCAGCAGATCGAACTCCAGCGGCGTCAGCGCGATGGACTGTCCCTCGCGCTTCACCGAGTGTCCGGCCACATCGATGACCAGATCCCCGATCGCCAGCTGCTCCGGCGCCGGCTCCTCCGACCTCCTCAGTCGCGCCCTGATACGGGCCACGAGCTCCTTCGGTTTGAATGGCTTGATGATGTAGTCATCGGCGCCGGATTCCAGCCCGACAACCACATCCACGGTGTCGCTCTTGGCGGTGAGCATCACGATTGGCACACCGGACTCGGCCCTGATCAGCCTGCAGACCTCGATGCCGTCCCGTCCGGGAAGCATGAGATCGAGCAGAACAAGATCGGGCTTCGCCTCACGGAAAGCGGCAAGTGCCTTGTCACCGTCCGCAACGAACGACGGCTCGAAACCTTCACCACGCAGCACAATCCCGAGCATCTCGGCCAGTGCGGTGTCGTCGTCGACGACAAGGACTCGTCCCTTCATAATCGACATCATCCCATTAGCTCATCGTGACCCGGCGTGACCTGGCACACAGCTCGGCGATTCCCCCGCCGGTGACCGGGGACAACGCCCCCTCCTCGGTGACGATCGCCGTCACCAGTTCCGGTGGTGTGACGTCGAAAGCGGGGTTGTACGCCTGTGTCCCCGCCGGCGCCGTCGGAAGTCCTCCCCCGCCCTCTCCCCCGGCCCCGGAAGCCCCCGGAACGGGCATTTCCGTCACCTCGTGCCCCGGCCGCTGCTCCACCTCGATCGCCGCCCCGTCCGGAGTGCCGAGATCGACCGTCGTGGTGGGCGCCACCACGATGAACGGCACATGGTGGTATTTCGCCAGCACCGCCAGCGGGTAGCTGCCCACCTTGTTCGCGACCGAGCCGTCCGCGGCGATCCGGTCGGCGCCGATGAGTACGGCATCCACCTCTCCCGCCGCGAAGAGCGAGCCGGCGGCACCGTCCGTGAGCAGGGTGTACGCGAACCCGTGCCGGGCGGCCTCGTACGCCGTCAGCCTGGCCCCCTGGAGCAGCGGCCGGGTCTCGTCCACCCACAGCCGCCGCAGCCGCCCCGCGCGGTGCGCCCCGAGAGCCACCGCGAAGGCCGTGCCCTCCCCGCCCGAGACGAGCATCCCGGTATTGCAGTGCGTGAGGATCCGGTGGGAACCCCCCGGGAACAGCTCGTCGAGCAGCGCGAGACCGTGGCCGGCCATCCGGGCACTCGCCTCGGCATCCTGCCGGTGCAGCTCCACGGCCGCCGCGAGCGCCGCCCGCGCCGCCTCCTCGGCCCCCTGCTCCCGCACGGCCCGGTACGCGGCCAGCGCCACCCGTACCCCGTACGCCAGATTCACCGCGGTGGGCCGCGACCGCTCCAGCAGCAGCGCCGCCTCCTCCACGTCATGACCGCGCCCCGCCGCGAGCGCCACCCCATAGGCACCGGCGATACCGAGCAGAGGAGCTCCGCGCACGGCGAGTGTCCTGATCGCCCGCACCAGAGCGGGCACATCCGCACAGACCAGTTCGACTTCCTCGGCGGGCAGCCGCGTCTGGTCGAGAAGCACCAGGACCGGCCCTTCTGGAGGCTCCGCCCACCGCAACACCGATGGGGTCCGCGAGTCGACGCGGGCCGGGTTCCGCTCGTACTGATCAGCCATCCGCCCAGTCTGCCCGCTCGGCCACCGACAAAGAAGGCACCGGGGAGATACGGCCACCGGTCCGCCGCCGGACCACCCGTGGCACGATGGCTGCCAGCCTGCCGAACCAATACCCGGACAAGGCGTCTACACCACGCCGGCTCCCCGAGCCGGCCCCGCAACCGAGTCATGAGGTGGACGACCCCGTGAACGACACTCCGGGCTGGGCTTCGCCCGGATCCGCTCGCCCCGACGAGCCGAACGCGGCCGTGCCCCGCCCCGCCGAACCGGCCGACGACAAAAGCGGCTCCACGAAATGGTCCAGCAACCAGCCACCGCCGAGCCAGTGGTCCGCGCCCTCCGGCCAGTACGGCCCTCCGCCGCCCCCCGGACCGGGCCGCGGCGGCCGGGCCCACAGCGGCTGGGGCCCACCGCAGGCGGCCAAGCCGGGCGTCATCCCCCTCCGGCCGCTGGGCGTCGGTGAAATCCTCGACGGCGCGGTGTCGACCCTGCGGACGCACTGGCGCACGGTATTGGGCATCACCCTCACCGTCTCCGTGGTCACTCAGCTCGTCAGCCTTCTCATCGACCGCTTCCTGCTCCCCGCACCGGTCGAGATCGACCCGAAGGCCGACGCGGCGGAAGCCATCCGGCAGTTCACCGAGGCGCTCCAGTCCGGCTTCCTCAGGCTGGGGCCGACGACCCTGATCACTCTCATCGCCACCCTCTTCACCACGGCACTCCTCACCGTGGTCATCAGCCGCTCGGTGCTGGGCCGCCCGGTGACGCTCAAGGAAGCATGGCGCGAGGCCCGCCCCCGCTTCCCCCAGCTCCTCGGCCTGACCCTGCTGTTGCCGCTGATCGCCATGGCCGTCATGGGCGTCGCGATCCTGCCCGGAGTGATAGTGGGCGGGCGGGGCGGCATAGGACTGATCGCCCTCGGTTCGCTCGTCGCGCTGCCCGTCGTGGTCTGGCTGATGATCCGCTTCGCTCTCGCCTCGCCCGCGCTGATGCTGGAGCGCCAGGGGATCATCGCCTCGCTGCGCCGCTCCGCCAAGCTCGTCCAGGACGCCTGGTGGCGGACGTTCGGCATCGTGGTGCTCACTCAGGTGCTGATCATCCTCGTGACGATGATCGTCGCAGTGCCGTTCACCCTGATCGCCGTCCTCGCGGACGGCAGCAGCATGACCGACCTCATGGCCGGCCGCACACCCGACGGCTGGATGTTCGCGATCGTCATGGGCATCGGCGCGGTGGTCTCCTCCGCCGTGACCTACCCGGTCTCCGCCGGAGTGAATGTCCTTCTCTACATCGACCAGCGGATCCGCCGCGAAGCCCTCGATCTCGAACTCGCCCGCGCCGCCGGGGTCCCCGGCTACGAGAACGAACCGCCCGGCGGCGGGCAGGGGAGCTGACGGGGTGATCGCCCCGGGGGGTGCGAGGGCGGCTCCGTCACTGATCCGCACGCGGGACGACGTGCCGGTGGAGTCACCCCGCATCCCCGCCCGGGAGGCGGCACAACGCGAACTCTCCCGGCCGATGTACCACGAGAACGACCCCAATCCTCTACAGCGCGGCATCGCGGACTTCCTGGACTGGGCCGACGGCCTTCTCCTGGCCGCGTCCGCAGCGGCACCCGGCGGCCCGCTGGGCATTCTCGTCATCGCACTGGCCGCCTGCTGCCTCCTCGCCGCCCTCTGGTGGCGCCTCGGCACCCCCGCCCGCCGGACAGCCCGGCCGGCCGCCCTCTTCGGCGGAACGCCGCGCACCGCGGCCGACCACCGCGCCGCCGCCGCGAGCCATGCCGCGGCAGAAGACTGGAACCAGGCGGTCCAGGAACAGATGCGGGCCATCGTCCGGTCACTGGAGGAACGGGCCCTCATCGACCCCCGCCCGGGCCGAACCGCCGACGAGGCCGCGGACGAGGCGGGACGACAACTCCCCGGCCACACCGCTGATCTCCGCTCCGCCGCAGGAGTGTTCGACGACATCACATACGGCGGGCGGACAGCAGACCGGCAGGCACACCTCCGGCTGCGCCAACTGGACACGGAGCTGGAGGAGACACGCCCCGAACCGGCCCGAGCGGCCGACGGGACGCCCCGATGACCGCCGCCATCTCGGTGTCCCCGACCGGCCGCCGGGTCTGGAAGCGCACCCGCGGCCCGCTGCTCGCCCTCACCGTCCTGATCATCGCCGGAGTCACGATCGCGGCCCTGCGCTCCGGTGACCACCACGGCAGTCTGGACCCCCGCTCCGCCGACCGCCTCGGCAGCCGCGCCGTCGCCGAACTCCTCGGGGAACGCGGAGTGTCCACCCGTGTGGTGACCACGCTCGACGAAGCCCGCGCCGCCGCCGGACCCGACACCACGCTGCTGGTCACCGGCCCCGATCTGCTCACCACCCCACAACGCGAGACCCTGCGCCGCACCACCGCCCCCGCTGGCGGGCGCACGGTTCTCGTCGGAGCCGGCCCCGCGTCCACGAGGGAACTGGTCCCCGGCGTCCGCACCCGGCCCTCCGTGCCGGTCTCCGAGCGGGCCCCCGACTGCGCCCTGCCGGCCGCCCGGCGCGCGGGCAGCGCCGACCTCGGCGGCATGCGCTACACCAGCGACGCCCCCGGACACGACGCCTGTTACCCCGGCGGGGGCACGGCCACGCTCCTGCGGCTCGACACCCCCCGAGGAGGCGACACCGTCCTCCTCGGCTCCCCCGACCTCCTGTACAACGACCGCCTCGACAACCACGGCAACGCCTCCCTCGCCCTCCAACTGCTCGGCTCCCGGCCTCATCTCGTCTGGTACCTCCCCTCACTCGCCGACGGCGCGGTTTCCGGCGATGACACGGAGCGCACGCTGCCCGAACTCATTCCCTCCGGCTGGCTCTGGGGCGCTCTTCAGCTCTCCCTCGCGGCCGTCCTCGCCGCGATCTGGCGCGCCCGCCGACTCGGCCCGCTGGTCGAGGAGAACCTCCCCGTCGTCATCCCGGCCTCCGAGTCCACCGAGGGCCGCGCCCGCCTCTACCACCAGGTGAACGCCCGCGACCGGGCGGCCGACGTCCTCCGGGCCGCCACCCGCACCCGTATCGCCCCGCTCCTCGGCATCGCCCGCGCCGATGCCCACTCGCCGGAGATCCTGCTCCCCGCCCTCGCGGCCCGGCCGGACCGCGGGGGCCCGGACAGCGGGGACAGAGCCGCACTCCTCTTCGGCCCGCCTCCGGCCAAGGACGCCGACCTCGTCCTGCTCGCCGGCCAACTCGACGCCCTCGAAAGAGAGGTACGCACTTCATGAGCGCCCCGACCCCCGAGACAGCAGTGGACTCGGACCGTGCCCGCGCCTCCCTGGAGGCCCTGCGCTCCGAGATCGCGAAGGCCGTGGTCGGCCAGGACTCCGCTGTCACCGGACTGGTCGTGGCACTGCTCTGCCGCGGCCATGTCCTGCTCGAGGGTGTGCCGGGGGTGGCCAAGACACTCTTGGTGCGCGCCCTGGCCGCCTCCCTCGAACTGGACACCAAGCGGGTGCAGTTCACTCCGGACCTGATGCCGAGCGATGTCACCGGATCCCTGGTCTATGACGCGCGCACCACGGAGTTCTCCTTCCAGCCGGGCCCGGTCTTCACCAATCTGCTGCTCGCCGACGAGATCAACCGGACTCCGCCCAAGACACAGTCCTCACTCCTGGAGGCCATGGAGGAGCGGCAGGTCACGGTCGACGGTGTCCCCCGGATGCTCCCCGAGCCCTTCCTGGTCGCGGCGACGCAGAACCCGGTCGAGTACGAGGGCACCTACCCCTTGCCGGAAGCGCAGTTGGACCGCTTTCTGCTCAAGCTGACGGTCCCGCTGCCGTCCCGCGAGGACGAGATCGATGTACTGACCCGTCACGCGGCGGGCTTCAACCCGCGAGATCTCCACGCCGCCGGAGTACGCACCGCGGCGAACGCGGCCGATCTGGAGGCTGCCCGAGCCGCTGTCGCCACGACCACGGTCTCCGCCGAGATCACCGGCTATGTCGTCGATATCTGTCGTGCCACCCGTGATTCCCCCTCACTCACCCTCGGCGCCTCCCCGCGAGGCGCCACGGCCCTGCTCTCCACCGCACGTGCCTGGGCTTGGCTCACCGGCCGCGACTATGTGATCCCCGACGATGTGAAGGCTCTGGCCCTGCCCACACTCCGCCATCGGATCCAGCTTCGGCCGGAGGCGGAAATGGATGGAGTCACTACCGACTCCGTCATCACCGCGATCCTCAACCACGTGCCCGTACCCCGATGAGGCGGCGCTGATGGCTCTCACCGGACGGACCGCTCTCCTCGCCGCCCTCGGCTCGATCCCCGTGGGGGTGCTCGCTCCGAGCTGGGCGGGGATACTCGCCGTCAACGCGCCTCTCTCCTTGGCAATCTTGTGCGATTACGCCCTCGCGGCGCCAGTGCGAACGCTCCGATTCACTCGAAGTGGTGACACAACAGTTCGACTCGGAGACTCCGCCGAGGTCGGGCTCACCGTCACCAACCCGGCCGCACGGCCCCTGCGCGCTCAGCTCCGCGACGCGTGGCCGCCGAGCAGCTGGACCCCCGGTACCGAACAGCCGGCCTCACGCCATCGCCTGACCATCCCGGCCGGCGAACGCCGCCGCGTCACCACGGTCCTGCACCCCACACGCCGCGGCGACCGCCACGCGGAACAGATCACCGTCCGCTCCTACGGCCCCCTGGGCCTGGCCGCCCGCCAGGGCAGACACCGTGTCCCCTGGTCGGTCCGTGTTCTGCCGCCCTTCACCAGTCGCAAGCATCTGCCGTCCCGACTGGCACGGCTGCGCGAACTCGACGGCCGCACCAGTGCTCTGACCCGAGGTCAGGGCACCGAGTTCGACAGCCTGCGCGACTATGTGCCGGGGGACGACACCCGCTCCATCGACTGGCGTGCCACCGCGCGCGGCAGCAGCGTCGCGGTACGCACCTGGCGCCCGGAGCGAGATCGCCACATCCTGCTCGTACTCGACACCGGCCGCACATCGGCCGGCCGGGTGGGCGATGTACCGCGTCTGGACGCCTCCATGGACGCCGCTCTCCTGCTCACCGCACTCGGGACCCGGGCCGGCGACCGTCTCGGGCTGCTGGCCTACGATCGCCGCATCAGAGCCCGGGTCCAGAGCCGCTCCGCCCGTGACGCGCTGCCCGCCATGGTGGAAGCCCTCGCCGCGCTCGAACCGGAACTGGTCGAGACCGATGCCCGGGGCATCATCGCGGCCATTCTCGGCAACACTCCGCGCCGCTCTCTCGTCGTGCTCTTCACCAGTCTCGACGCGGCCGTCGTCGAAGAGGGTCTGCTGCCTGTGCTTCCTCAGCTCACTCAGCGGCATTCCGTCCTGGTGGCTTCTGTCGCCGACCCCCGGGTCGAGCAGATGTCGGCGGAACGGGGCAGCGTGCAGGCCGTCTACGGTGCCGCCGCTGCCGCCCGGACTCAGGCCGAGCGCCGGCGGATGGCGGAGCAGCTGCAACGCCAGGGAGTGATTGTCGTGGACGCGAACCCGGAAGAACTCGCACCGGCTGTTGCGGATGCCTACCTCGCGCTGAAGGCCGCCGGGCGGCTGTAGACCGTCGCCAGAACGCACTCAGGCCCCGGTTCGCCGAACCGGGGCCTGAGAATGCGGAGCGCACCCGAGGTGTCTGCGACTCGGGGGCAGTTGTTTTCGGGCATGCGAAAGGGCCCCACACCTAAGGCATGGGGCCCTCTCTCAAAAATTGTTCGGCGGCGTCCTACTCTCCCACAGGGTCCCCCCTGCAGTACCATCGGCGCTGAAAGGCTTAGCTTCCGGGTTCGGAATGTAAC